>JACMQL010000034.1 GCA_014377015.1 Actinomycetota bacterium | reverse complement strand
GCAAGCTAAAGCTGCCATGCACTCGCACATTGAATCTTCTCTGCGTCGTTTCTCCCCCGCCGCGCAAGCAATCAATGAGGATTAAAATTATTTGAATTTTGTGGCGCAGCTCTTGACACTTTTTACTCATAAATGACTAGTATTTAATCCTATAGGATTTTTAGATTAGGAGCCCATATGTCTGCGCCCGTGATTACCAATATCGAAATCCGCGCCTGTCGAGGCGGGGACACACTTAATTCCCGCGATGCGGTCACGGCCGTACAACTCCCTGGTGGCTCTCGTCCCGATTTCACCGTCGTCACGATGACAACCTCGGATGGAGTAACCGGTACTTCATTTGGTTTTGGTGCGTTAGATGCCAAAGCGGCCGCGGCGGCGCTTTCGCAAGTGAAGCCCTTCTTCATCGGCCGCAGTCCCTTTGATGCTGCCAAAAACATGAAGGAATTCGAACTCTTTGATCGGCGTTGGAATCATGTGCCGATTTATGCCTACGCCCCATTTGATAACGCGGCATGGGACATCGTCGGCAAGATGGCTCACCAACCCGTTTACAAATTGCTCGGTGCGGCCCGTGAAAAGGTTCCGCTATACGTAAGTTCCATGTTCCTGTCTGGTCCAGCCGAATATGTTGAGCAGGCGATGCAAGTCAAAGCCAAGGGCTACAAAGGTTACAAGCTCCACCCACCGGGAGAAGTTTCACTCGACATCGCCTGCTATCGCGCAGTGCGTGAAGCTGTGGGTGATGACTTCACGCTGATGGCAGATCCAGTTATTGCCTATACCTACGAACAAGCGCTCAAGGTTGGACGCGAGCTGGAAAAACTAAACTACCGCTGGTTGGAAGAGCCTCTTTTGGATGTTAATTTCAATGGCTTGCGTAAATTGCGCGAGAAGTTGGATATCCCGATATGCGGCACTGAAGTTCTCGCTGGTGCACATTACTCAACTGCCCATTGCATTGCGGAAGGCATCGTCGACATTGTTCGTACCGATGTCTCATGGCGTGGTGGAATAACCGCCGTAATGAAGACTGCGCATGTCGCTGAAGCATTCGGAGTTCAGTGCGAGCTTCACACCACCATTTATCACGCGATGGAGCAGATCCAATTGCATCCCTCTCTCGCCATAGTTAACTGTGAATTCTTTGAAACCCTTTTCCCCTTCGATGATTTCGAGTTCGGTACCAAGAGCAAACTCAACATCCAAGATGGTTATGTCATGGCACCGGTGGGAGAAGGTCTCTGCATTGACTATGACTGGGACTTCATTGATGCTCACACGGTAGCTACGCTCTAATTATCGGTTAGGGTTTGTCGTATGAAGGTCGGGCTTTTTTCTACATGCATCAACTCCATTTACTTCACGCGCACGGTTGCTGCTACGCGTCTGGTGTTAGAGCGACTTGGCGTGGAGATTATCGACACAGAGCAAGTTTGCTGCGGACAGATGCATATCAACTCTGGATACCCAGATCTCGCCAAGCCACTGCTTGATCGCGTAGAAAAGAACTTCCGCAAAGTCGATTACATAGTCGCCCCATCTGCTTCGTGCATTGGCTCCTTGCGCGAACATGAGGATCGACCAGAACTAGTCGCTAAATGTCTTGACCTTTCCGAATTTCTTGTGGACGTGCTCAAGGTGACCGATGTTGGAGCAACCTTTAATCACCGCGTCACTTTTCACACGACGTGTCATTCTTTGCGAGTGGCAAAGTTAGGCGATAAGCCGCAACAACTCCTCAACGCGGTCGCGGGAATTGAAGTAATCGACTTGCCCGCAGCCGATAGTTGTTGCGGATTCGGTGGCACGTTTAGCGTGAAAAATTCTGATGTCAGCGGAGCCATGCTGGCAGACAAAATTTCCAACATTGAAAGCACCAAAGCTAAGTACGTGGTGAGCGCCGACAATTCGTGTCTGATGCATATTGGCGGTGGATTGCAACGCAAGCGGGACCGCATTGAAGTAATTCACTTGGCAGAAGTGTTGGCCAGCCGTGGCTAAAGGCTATTCAGGAGTATCTCTGCCCTTTCCAACTCTTGCAAAAGAGGCACTTAAAGATACGCAACTTCGTAATAACCTAGCGCGCGCAACCACGACAATTCGTAACAAGCGCGCCAATGTCGTCGCAGAGGTAGCGGACTGGGAAGAGCTACGCCAAGCCGGACATGACATCAAGATGGCAAGTCTGGCAAATCTTTCTACTCATTTAGCCAGATTCGAAGCAGAGTTTACTGCGGCAGGCGGTCACGTCCACTGGGCACGAAATTCGGCGGATGCATGCGAGATCGTGGCCAAGATTGCCCTTGAAAACAACATCAAAGACGTTGTAAAAGTTAAATCTCTTACAACCGATGAGATCAATCTCAATGAGTTTCTGGCGAAGAAAGGCATCGAAGCTAAAGAGACTGATTTAGCAGAGTTGATCGTGCAACTTGCTGACGAGCATCCTTCACATATTTTAGTACCGGCTATCCATAAGAATCGTGATCAGATTCGCGATCTTTTCATCGAGAAAATCGCTGAAGCACCCGATGGTCTCACCAACAATCCGCGCGAATTAGCTATGACTGCGCGTGCGCACCTGCGGCGCCGCTTCCTCAGCGCACGCATGGCAGTGAGTGGCGCCAATTTTGCAATCGCAGAATCCGGCACGCTCTGCGTCGTTGAATCAGAAGGCAATGGACGAATGTGCCTGACCTTGCCCGAAATTCTTGTTTCGGTGGTAGGAATCGAAAAAATCTTGCCTGCCTGGAACGACTTAGAAGTCTTTCTGCAACTCCTCCCCCGCTCCTCCACTGGAGAACGCATGAATCCATACACCAGTTTTTGGACAGGCAAAGGCGATGGCCCCAAATCACGGCACGTCATCTTGCTCGACAACGGTCGCGTGCAGACGCTGGCAGATGAGCACGGTCGCGAAGCCCTTGCTTGCATTCGCTGCTCGGCATGCATGAATGTCTGCCCCGTCTACGAACGAACTGGCGGACATAGTTACAACAGCGTCTATCCAGGACCGATCGGCGCCATTATCACCCCACAATTGCTTGGACCTGGCGAAGCAAAGACTCTGCCTTTTGCCTCCACTTTGTGTGGTGCGTGTTATGACGTATGTCCAGTAAAAATCAATATCCCAAAAATCTTGGTGCACCTTAGAGCCAAGGAAAATAAAGCCAATGGCAAGCTTGCCGAGAAATTCGCAATGCGCGGTGCTGCGCTGGCACTTAGTCCTAAGGGATTGCAGATTCTGGGAAAGGTAATTGGCGTGATCTCCCCGATTCTTTCCAGTGAGATCATGCAACGAATTTCACGAGTGCTTCCTGTCGCGAAAAAATGGAGCGCTTTTAGAGATATTCCAAAAACCCGCCTCATCCGGAAAGGCGGCAGAAAGTGAGTTCAGCGCGGGAAGATATTCTCAAGCGCATCGATGCCGCAAAGTTAGGCATGGATACAACCACTCCATCTCGTAATTACGTCACGGATTCAAACCTAACGCGCGACCAGTTGATCGACCTGTTAGAAGACCGAATCATCGACTACAAAGCCACTTTCACCAGAACTACTGATGTTGCCTCGACTATCGCCGCTCTCGTAGCGCAACATGACTTGCAAAAGATTGTAATTCCATCTGGTTTGCCTGCGCAGTGGGCGCAAGGCACCATCGACGTTGATCTCTCATCTGGCGAACTCGATCAATTTGATGCAGTGATCACGGCTAGTGAAGTATCAATCGCCGTCACCGGCACCATCATCTTGAATCACTCTCGCGAAAACCAAGGCCGCCGCGCCATATCCCTCGTTCCTGATACCCACATATGCATCGTTTCAGCAGGAAGTGTGGTGGGCACAGTAGTCGAGGCGGTGCGTTCACTGAATGCGAAAGACCACCAGACATGGATTTCCGGGCCATCGGCCACAAGTGACATCGAACTGGAACGTGTAGAGGGTGTACATGGACCTCGCAATCTTCATGTGGTACTTGATTTATCCGATCTGAAGGAAGCGAAGTAGAAGTAAGTCGCAACAAAGAGCATCACCACTGGGAACATGTAGGCAATCGAGAATCCGTAACCATCACTCACAATTCCCATCACCCATGGCGCAATCCCAATGGATAGACCCGCCCCAACCACGTTGGCGACAAGTCCTTCGTCAGCACCTTTCGGTGAGACCACGGCGCGCGCGAGCCCAATCGAAGTGAGCGGTCCTACTCCCAGGGCCACCATAATTAAACCCGCCAACGTAAGTGCGGAAGATTCCGTGACAATAATGATGATCAGTCCCACGAAAGCAAGAGTGGATGAACCACCCCACATACGATTCATGCTGATGTTCTTTGTAAAGGATAGGAAGAGGCGACTGGTTCCGACGCCGTAACTAAATGCGGTCACAAGCAGAGTTGCCAAGGCGAGTTCCACGTTGCGCGAAATCATCAAGTCCAACGCCCATGAACCCGCGCCGCTTTCAAGGCATGCTGCTGAAAATCCAAATGCCACCAAGATGAGCAGCGACTTATCCCAATGCCTTTCGCCCTTAGCTTTAAGTCCGGGAGAGCGATTAGGCATGGGAGGAAGAATCGTGAGAGCGATCAGACAACCAATAACCGAAAGTGTCCCAAGTGTCACCTGCCAAGGAATTCCCCTCTGAATCAAGATCGAGATAATCGATGGGGCAACCGCTCCAGATAAAGTGGATACACCGGTTTGACGCAACATAATCTGTGTAGACATGCCACTCGATTGACCCAGCGTTACTGCATTGGTGTTATTAAAAAGGGTTGCCCCGATCCCCGCTAACGCCATGGCGGGAATGGTGATCCAAAGCGAGCGAGAAATGCTGTACGCCATGAGTGAGACAAAGGTGATTGCCCACCCTGCGCGCATTACCTCCCGCGGGGAGTGCTTGGCGATTAAACGTGGGATAACAAAGGAGATCCCTATGATGCTGATGGCGAAGAAGATGCTATGCAATGACGCTACGGCGCGGGAAATTCCCAGATCATGCTTGAGCAACGGAATACAAAAGCCCATTCCGTACATCAAGAAGCCCATCACGCCAGCAAGGATGAGAAGTCGAGTTCTCCCGCCCGGGGATAAAACTTCGGAATCTAACTTAGGCAAGGCTCTCCAAAAACTGGTCGGGACAGATTCAAAACTTTTAGCGTTAGCGGAAGTTAGCTGACGGGCGACCCACGATAAGGGGATCCCAATCTTGAATCTTCTGCCACGGAGTCTCGTACGAAGGCTTATTGACGTAACGCTCGACTGTAAATTCCAGAGTTGCACCAGCACCTGCGGCCAGATCAACCGCGAAATGCTTACTGTTTAGCGCAAGACTCTGACTCTTTCCGGATTCCGTGGTGACCGTGAGGCTCGTAAAGTTATTCTCCCCGAAAGCGCCCGCTTGAATCACGAGTTGACGCGCTTGGCTTTCATGCAAGTTAACAACCTTCATAGAAACCGAAGTAGCCGAGATCGCATCTACGATCACACCGACGTCATCAGGCAATCCTGACCGCTTCTTCAGTCCATCGAAGAGACGGATCTTGCCGTGCTGCAACCCGCCGTGTGAAATATGCATTGGCGCCCCGGTAAGCATCTGCGCTAATCCTTCGAAGTAGACAGGATTGAATTCCTGCCATGCGTGGATTTGGTATCCGTCAACAGTTAAGTCCAGACCGACTTCGTATTCCGCAGTTGCGGGATCGTAACTATCCCAACCGCGTGGATCTCCCGTGGTTGATCTCATCTTTAATAATTGACTGGAGATTAATTCGAGGTTGGCGTCCAAAATATCTTCGGGGTAATTCGGAAGCTCACCTTGCATGAACTGGAACCATGGCAAAGTATTTGCGATGTAATGCTTGGTTGACTTACCAGTTTTTGCATCTTTACCTGAAACGCCTGGCACCGTGATCTCATTCCAGTCGCTTTGACGTGGAATGAGCTTTATGCGCTCGAGGTCTTCGTCGGCCATCGAGGTCGTCCAAAGGTAGATCATGTGGCCAGGAAGAGGAATTCGAAAATCAGCCCAACCCGCATCAAAGTGGCGATGAGGAACCTTCACGACTCCGTCATCTTCTTTTCGCATCGACCAAATGAGGTCGTATTGCGAACGCGCGAGATCGAGTTGGTTCATATCCCCCGTCAACAGCACTGCATTCATGCTCGCGTTTGTGAGCGGTTCCATGATCGTCATGAAGCCATGCGGCCAGCGCCATCCGTAGTAACCGCCCCACCACTTGCCATCGTTGTACTCGCCTATTTTCCCGGTGAGGCCGACGTTGTCAGGAATAACTCCATTGTTCGCCTGCGCGCGTTGGCGCCAAGCGTCTAGGTAGTCAACAACCCAATCTTTTAGTTCTCCATCATGGGTGTACATATACGCATGGGTCATGAGTGATGTTGCATTGAGATTGAGTGGAACATCGCCGCGGTTCATGCGTTGATTCATTTTCTCGATCAGCTGGTCATAAATCTTCGGATCCGACCAATTGCAGAGCATCGTAGAGAAATCATTTCCCTCAATATCTTCATATGGCGCTAAATAGTCATCCAAAACTGTGCGATGCGTAAGCCAATCTTCGTGCGTCACTACGTGGCGCGGTCCGCGGCTGCCCGTCAAAGGTGAAGTAATAATTTTATGGGCAGGATCGTAATTCTTTGCTTCTTCATCCTTGCCGTTGTACATGCCGGCAAAGCGCACCGCACGCTGGCGATCCATCAGCGACTCTGGCTTAGTCAGCCCGAAGAAATAGTGGTACAGGTATCCCTCACCGTGATGCATCCAGTCGTAATAACCATCGAACTCTCGATAGATCTGGCCGTACTCAGTCCACTGCTGCGTGATTGAATCCCACATCTTGCGTGCGAGTTCATATACCTCTTCGCTTCCGCCCATTGAGTAGAAGAGGGCAAGGTTCATGAAAGCCTCATACGGATCATCGGAGCCATCCATGCTCCCCCACTGATTTCGCCAGATCAAAGTTCCGTCGGGACGCGTATAGCGAGCGACAAATTCTTTCGCAGCCTCATTGAGTGTGGCGATAATTTCTCGCTCTTTTATTGCCCACTTTGGAGGCGTAAAAGATTCAGAAATATTGAGGGAAGGTATGGATGAGTGTTCGTTAGACATGAAAAAAATCCTATAGTATCGGCCCATGAGCAGCAATCACCGCGAGCGTGTTGCAATAATCACCGGCGGAACAACCGGCCTTGGCGGGGCGACTGTAAAACTATTTGCCGAAAAAGGTTACCGAGTGCTCGCAACCAACATTGATGATCGCAACCAATTCATAGATGCACTTCTCGCAAACGGATTGAACGTTTCATTTTTCGCAGCAGATTTGCGCAAACCAGAAGCGGCAGCGAAGGCGATCATTGCGCGCGCAGTTGAATTATGGGGACGCGTTGACGTCGTTGTTAACTGCGCAGCGCGCATCGAACATAAATCTGTTCTTGATGTTACGGAGGAGGATTGGGATGCGATTTTCGCCGTAAATCTCAAAGCGCCATTTTTTATGGCGCAAGCTGCTTTCCCACAACTTGAGCGTGTTCAAGGATGCATCATCAATGTAAGTTCAACGAATGCGTGGCGAGTCAATCTCAAAAACCAGCTCTACGACTCCCTCAAGGCTGCGCTCAACCACATGTCCAAAGGTTTGGCCCTGGAATTTCGCGATGCGGGAGTGCGCGTGAATGCCATCATGCCTGGCGGTATGCACACTCCTCTCATTACTCAATGGCTCGAGAAACATCTGGGCCACGCACCAACTCCTGAAGAATCCACCAGCGCACTCATGGCCCAACCCGAGTGGCTCGCTCAAGGAATCTTGGCCCTCGCCAGCGATGAACTTCGTTGGATCAACGGCGCAGAACTTCCCATGGACGGCGGAGCTTTTCTGGGCTAAAAGTTAATATGTGCAATTTCTGATCAAAAATGTTTAAGGAGAGAAAGATGAGTTCAATTCCAACCTCAACCGTCCGTGATCGAATTACTCTGACCAAACTTGGGCTTGGTTGCGCACAATTTGGAAATCTTTTCCGTGAGACAACAGATGAGGCCTGCACGGACGCCGTCATGGAATCCTGGAATTCGGGAGTTCGGTATATCGACGTCGCCCCGCATTACGGATTGGGCCTTGGCGAGCGCCGCGTCGGCCAAGCAATTAAGTCTTTGCCACGTGGAGAGATCATCATCTCCACCAAAGTTGGTCGCGTACTGGTGCCCAGTCCAGATACAGCGCATCAGCAGGACGAGCAGGGATTTGTTGTTCCTGCCGATGTAAAGCGAGTCTTCGACTTTTCACGCGATGGCATCATGCGCTCTTTTGAGGACAGCCTGAAGCGCCTCGCTGTCGACTACATAGATATTTTGTACTTACACGATCCCGACGCTCATTGGGAGAGCGCATCCACCACTGGAGTTCAAGCCCTCATCGAACTTCGTGATCAAGGTGTCGTCAAGGCAATCGGTGCCGGAATGAATCAGCACGAAATGCTGACCAGATTTGTTAAAGAAACCGATATTGATCTCGTGATGCTCGCGGGAAGATTTACTCTGCTTGAGCAGGAATCACTCACAGAGCTTCTGCCTGCTGCCCTTGCGCGAAATATCGGAATCGTCAACGTCGGCGTGTACAACTCTGGCCTACTTGCCAAACCACGACCTGATGCAGGTTCTCATTACAACTATGTCCCAGCCTCGACTGAAGTATTGGCCAGAGTAAATAACATCGCTGACGTGTGCGAAAAATATGGCGTGAGTCTTCCCGAAGCCGCACTCGCTTACGTACAACTTCATCCTGCCGTGTGCTCAGTTGTTCTGGGCGCGCGCGATGGGAGCCAGGCCCGCGAAAACGCCGTTCGCTTCGGCAAGGAAATTCCTGCCGAGCTATGGACAGAATTAGCGCAGTTGGGTCTGATCGCTGATCCCGCGTCATTTAAATAGCCTTCTGATTTGTAGTTGAAGTTTCAACTACTTTGGGTTAGACTCAACCTTGAAAGAGAGGTAGATGATGACCACGCCGATCCCAGTAAAACCGCTATCCACGCCTTTGATGCCCTCCCTTTACATCGGGCACGGGGCACCCATGCTTCTCGATGATCCACTGTGGACGAGCCAGCTCCGCGCCGTCTCGGCTGACATTGCGCGCCCCACGGCCATTCTCATTGTCTCGGCCCACTGGGAATCCCAGCCCGTCACCTTAAGCAATCCGCTTGCGAATTCCCCACTGGTTTATGACTTCGGCGGCTTTGCCCAGAAGTTTTACGAGATGACCTACAACTCACCCGATTCCTCCGAACTCGCTGCCAAAGTCGCAGCCCTCATGCCCGACAATGAACCGGTGCGCCAGAGCACCCGCGGTCTCGATCACGGCGCTTGGGTGCCTCTCAAAGTTTTGTATCCCAATGCAGACATCCCGGTTTTGCAGATGTCCATGCCGACAGCAGACCCGTATCGCCTACTGGAGATCGGCAAGCGCCTACAGCCACTTCGCGATGAGGGCGTTCTGATTATCGGTTCAGGCTTCCTGACCCATGGCCTTCCCTATATCCGAAACTGGCAGGTCGATGCCCAAGCTCCCACGTGGTCAAGTGAATTCGATGCCTGGGCGGCGCAGGCTTTAGCCACAGGTGATATCGATACCCTCGCCAACTTCAAGACTCTGGCTCCAGGAATGCCGTACGCACACCCAACCGTCGAGCATTTCACGCCCCTGTTTATTACTCTCGGCGCCGCGGTAAAAACCGATGCTGCTCCCCAAACTCTCATAGATGGGTATTTTCTGGGTCTTTCCAAGCGCTCGATCAAGGTTGCCTGATACGCACCACCGCGCAGGTAGACTTCAACGAATCCCTGCGCCGATTGGATCTAATGAATGAGCGACACCAGCGATAAGAGTCGTTTTACCGATGATGGGCAAGGAATGGCAATCACCGAAACCCCTTCGCTTCCAGAGCCGGATCGACCTAAGGGCTTCATCGCCCACCGGCGCACTTTCTGGACGATGCTCATTTCTTCCGTTGGCAGCCTCATCGCCTCGCTCGTCCTATCTATTGATGCGATCAAACTCGCCAAGGATCCTGGCGCCGCACTAAGTTGCAATATCAACGCCATCGTTTCGTGTGGCAAAGTCGCCGCCTCGTGGCAGTCCAATTTATTGGGCTTTCCTAACGCCTTCATTGGTTTGATGTGCGAACCAGTGGTGATCACCGTCGCCATCGCCGCCCTGGGCGGGGCGCTTCTGCCTCGCTGGTTTATGCGCACTGCGCTCGCCGTCTACCTCTTCGGATTAATCTTCGCCCTCTGGCTCTTCTCGCAGTCCTATTTCGTCATCGGCGCATTTTGTCCTTGGTGCGTACTTGTCACGATTACCACCATCACAGTATTCGCCAGCATGCTGCGCGTCTGCGCCCTCGAAGGCTATCTACCTTTAAAGCCCGCGACCTCGGCAAAATTAAGTCGCAGACTTGTGGCTGGCTGGGACACCGTCATAATCACCGCGATTTTCTCGGCGATCGCGCTGGCGATTCTCTTCAAGTACGGGACATCAATTTTTAATTAGTCTTAAATTTGATGCTCGGAAATTGCTCGTGCAATTCTCTCGGTACTGATGCTGCCGACCCCAGATTGTCCGGCATAAGTAGCCCAATCATTCACTGCATCAACAACTTCGTCGATGGCGGTGCGATATTTTGGAATTCCGAATGTATCTCCCATGATTTCTAAATCGCTGCGCGTAACGCCTTCGAACTTAGAATTTACATTCATTTGATGTCTTTGCGTCCACTGACCTTGCGGATTAAATGCGTGGGTCACATCGAATGCTGGAGATAACTGCCACTTTCCGTTTTTCGGGAGCAGGAATGCGAAATTCTTGGTGTGATCATCACGATTCATTGCGACAACATTGAATACCATACGCCTGAAGCCCTGTGATAGCGCGCCTATTCCCAAGTCGAGGTTTTTTATGACGTTGAAATATTGAGAATATGAATGCGTATCTTTGAGTCGAAAGTCCAATTGATCCATCGCACATAGCGATTGTTGATGGATTCTCTCGCCACTCGCATCACGATCAAATCTGCGCGTAATAAAATGAGCGCGCGATCCTTCGTTGAGCAATCTGCATTCACTCATTTCGACTCCCGCAGCCATCGCCATCAGGTAGTAGGCATATTCAATGCGTGTGAATTGTCCTGGACTCTCTAATGAATTCTGCGAGCCGTCAGCTGCTTCTGTCACTCCATCAAGTTTCAATATCCATGGTTCAAATCCGGCACCGGCGTTGACATAACCTGATCGGATTTGCTCCGTTTGAGGATTGAACAAAACCACCGCCTTGGCCCTTGCCCCACCCGCCGAAGAGCCAACCTGAATCAATTGCGTAAGCGTCTCGTGCGTCGATTCTGATTGACGAGCCTTGTGCGCCAGTAGCAAGCGCGCTTGCGCAACTATGTCGGCAATCTGAATTGCAGTTGCTTCGACCGGAGTGTCATTTAAAGATGGCTCAAATGAGAGCGCCCCAATAGCCCGGTCTCCCGCATAGGAAAGGCGATCAAGTGCGCTGATTTGATTCTTTTCCACTCCTTGGCCCGCCAGCCAAGCATCGATAACTGCATTTCCAAAATCATCGGGTAGCGAATCTGCAATCATCGCCGGCAACCCGTAAAAACTTTCTCGAGACAAGTGCGGAAAATAAAAAGTTCCTTTCCGAAGTGGCATGTGCAGCGGCGAAAGTTCGACGCGACTGGCAATCCATTTCGGGGTGTATTCGAAAATGTAAACATTGAACTTTGGGTCCAACACCAATCCGCCGACGTACTCCCCCCAGCACCACACCTTGATGTATTCGATGGATTTATAGGGACTCATTTCGTGGCCGACCTTTGCTTTGACTCAATGACAGCCAGCGGGGAAACGGTGGACACTTGCCCAAATATCTGATCGAAGACCTCATCCAACTCCAAGGCCCGTACGACGTTGATGAAGGTTGCCAACGAGGATCCAGCACCAGACTCGAGGTATTTGACCGTCGAACGCGAGATATTGGCCCGGTCAGCTAACTCCTGTTGAGTCATCCCATACTGGCGTCGGACGGCGCGAATTCGGTGGCCGATTTCAATTTCCCAGCCGGCGGTACTCCGTACGACTTCACTCATGACGCCCCCATGGCTTGATAATAAGCCATACATTAATTCAAAGATAGAGGAGTCGCTTAAAGAAAGGACTGAAAAGAGTCCTTTTGCAACCTTTAAGCCTCGTTTTGGACGCTTTTCGAACCATCGGTCCCCTACTCTCGCGGTCGCAGCTATTCTTGCTTCCACCCACACAATCACCTTCTCAATTGCGCAAGGGCCGCCAACAGTAGGGAAAGCTAATGCCAGCCACCTCAATTACCATCGACCTCTGGACGGATATGGGTTGTCCCTGGTGCTACGTCGGCAAAGCCCGTCTGGCAAAAGCCATCAAAGCCTGCGGCCACACCGACAGGATCGAGCTCGTCCTACACTCCTTCGAACTCGATCCCAACGCCTCGACCAAACCCGAGACGATCGCCGAACTTATCGGCAAGAAATACAACGCCACGCCTGAACAATTTGCAGCGATGGAAAAGCGAGTCGCTGACTTGGCAATTGCCGAAGGTCTGCCCTTTAGTTCCAATCGCTTGAGTGCAAATACTTTTGATATTCATCGCATAATGCACTTGGCGAAAACTTTTGGTGTAAGTGTGGAGGTATTCGACAATTTGCAACGCGAATATTTCGCTGGCGAATCCAGTCCGTACGAAAACGAAACTCTGATTCGTATCTGCGTTGCCGCCGGCATGCCCGAAGATGATGTTCTCGCCGTGCTGCATAGCGATCGCTTCGCTGACACCGTCCGCCTTGACGAAGAATATGGACGTGAACTTGGTATTACAGGCGTTCCTTTCGCAGTCTTCGATAAGAAATACGGAGCATCCGGTGCGCTCAGTGTTGATGACTACGCAAGCGCTATCGCCACCGTCGTTAGCGAAAGATCCAACGCGTAATAATTTAGAAATACAAAAAGGACTCTCCATTTCTGGAAAGCCCTTCCTGCATTCTCGCGTAACGGAGAATAATCGCACCGACTTGCGTTAAACCGCTGCGAGAACTCGATCCTCTACGACATCTTCGCTGACCTTCACGTTCAGTCTTGCAAGAGCACTGGCACGAAAACCTTTAAAGAACAAGTGGCTAGCAAGGGAAATTTCCCAAGCGAATACGGGAATCGCCATCAGCGCGGTCGCTGTTGAATTCAGTTGCCCACCATCAAACATCTTCAATACACCAGAGAAGAAGACCAACGGTCCACCTATGAGGCCCAGGGTTGGAACGAAGCGGGCAACAAGACGAGACTTATAGAGTGCGTAAGCCATCACAGTTGTATTCACTCCGCAGATAAGGTTTGGTCCGACGATGAAAGAGAGATTGTGAAAATCGACCATTGAAGTTGCAAGATCGTTAACTCCCGAGGTACCGGCCTGAATTCTTAACGAAATAATCGCCAAAATCGGCAATACCCCTACTGCAATGACCGAAGCCTCAAGTGTGCGCAGGGCGGCGTAACCAAGAGCCAAGCTCTCGGAATATCGGCGCACGATTGGGAAGAGCGCGACACCTGTTCCGATATTTGCGAAGGCGCAAACCATCTCCAGGAGCGCGCCGATAATAATGTGATTGTCTGAGGCTCCCCCTGTTAGGTAGTTCGAATTCGCAAGGACGGGACCGTAAAAAATAAGCCCAGCAATGGACCCCACCCACGAGATAAAGTAGAAAATTGCGGCTGTTTTGGCTGTTTTGCTTGGTGAAACCATCTGGCTCTCCTAAAGTCGGTGGTGTACGACGTACACCTTTAGAAGTCGAACCATAGGTGTACGATGTACACATGTCAAGTCCAAAACCGCGCGTCAAAAAAACGCCACCTCCTCGGACGCCGCTCAACACTGACCGAGTTGTGCGAGCCGCCATCGCCCTTGCTGACAAAGAGGGCATCGACTCCCTCAATATGCGCGAGTTGGCCCAAGCCTTGAACGTGGTTCCTATGGCCATATACAAACATGTCGCCAACAAAGAAGAACTTCTAGATGCAATGGTCGATGTCATCGTCAGCGAGATTGATCCTCCCAATCTTGATGTTGTTTGGAAGGAAGGCGTCCGGCAAAGGATTTTGTCGGCTCGCGAAGCTCTCCTGCGACACCCTTGGGTCCCCCGCGTGATCGAGACACGTACTCATGCCTCACTGATTGTTTTGGACTACATGAATTCCCTCACCGGAATTTTTCGCAGCGGTGGATTCACGGTAGATCTCACGCACCATGTTATGCACGCTCTTGGAAGTCGCATGTGGGGCTTCATGCAGGAAGTCTTCCCGACAGAGACTCAGCCGGATGTTTCTCCGCAAGAACTTCAGAAGATGTTTGACCAACTCGCCCAGCGCTTCCCATATCTCATCGAAATGGCACAATCCAAACCCCATGATAAATCCACTGGAAACCTGCAAGGCTGTGATGATCAATTCGAATTCGAATTCGCACTCGATGCCCTACTTGAAAGATTTGAGCAACTTCATACACAAGGTTGGAGTTCCTTCGCACCGAAAGGTCCAAAGAATCGCAGCCTAGAAACTCTTGCGCGAGAAAAGAAAGTGAAGAAATGACAATGCCTTTGGCTGTTCGACTTCGCCCCGCCTCAGTCCAAGAATTATTGGGTCAACAGCACCTGCTGAAAACTGGCTCGCCCCTTATGCGCTTGATAGATGGGGAAGAAAAACACATCACCAGCGTGCTTCTTTATGGTCCGCCCGGTAGCGGCAAAACCACTCTCGCTAAAATGATCGCTCACTCCGGCTCGCGTAGCTTTGTCGAACTTTCTGCAGTGAGTTCGGGTGTAGCACAAGTCCGTGAAGTTTTAGCTGCGGCGCAAGAAAGACTCGAGCATGACGGCAAAGAAACCGTCCTATTCATTGATGAAGTTCATCGTTTTTCCAAAGCACAACAAGATGCTTTGCTTCCGGGAGTTGAAAATCGTTGGGTAACCCTCGTTGCCGCCACCACCGAGAATCCATCCTTTTCAATCATTTCCCCCTTGCTCTCACGCTCGATTGTTCTTACTCTTCGCGCTATTCCTGACACTGATATTGCAAAGTTGATCGATCGCGCAATCACGGATGAGCGTGGTCTAAAGAACGAAGTAACGATTGCTCCAGATGCGCGTGACTCGCTTGTAAGACTTGCAGCAGGTGATGCGCGCCGCGCACTCACATATCTTGAAGCTGCAGCTGGGGTTGCAAGTGGTGAAATCACAACAGAAGTTTTGAGCCGTGCCGTTGACCGTGTCATCGAAAACTATGACCGGGGCGGGGACAATCACTATGACGTCGCCAGTGCTTTCATCAAAAGTATTCGTGGTTCTGATGTCGACGCGGCACTGCACTATCTAGCGCGAATGCTGGAAGCGGGGGAAGACCCACGTTTCATCGCTCGTCGAGTCATGATCAGTGCCAGCGAAGATATCGGTATCGCAGACCCTCAAGCTCTCGGGCTTGCTGTCTCGGCTGCTCAAGCGGTTGCTCTCGTAGGAATGCCAGAAGCGCGAATTATCCTTGCCGAAGCTGTTACTTATTTAGCGTGTACACCAAAATCAAATGCGGCATACCTGGCAATCGAATCCGCTATCGCTGACTTGCGCGCCGGTAAGGGCGGACCGGTACCTGCACATTTACGTGACCCCAACTCTGGTGCCCTCCGCGATGGACAAGAAAAAGCTGCGCGAGAGTTGGATTCTTATATTTACCCGCACGATTTAGAATTGGGCGTTGCGCACCAGCAGTATTTGCCCGATGCGCTCGTCGGCACTGAGTATTACCACCCGACATCACATGGATACGAGTCGCGAGTGAAGACTGCGCTAGAACAAATACGAAAGATACTTCGCAAAAACTAGTAATTCAATGAGCACCGTGTGCTTTTGGTTTGGATTTCGCGCGCACGTGCATTCGTTCTCCGTGTTTGCCGAACATACTTAAAATCTCAACCGGCGCGCCGTCCGCCGAGCCAAACCAATGAGGATTCAAGGTATCAAATTCTGCCGCTTCCCCAGGACCCAGAACCACATCGTGTTCACTTAAAATCAATCGCAAGCGACCTGAAAGCACGAATAACCATTCGTGTCCGACGTGCACTTTTCCGTTTCGAATCGGCACCTTTTCCTTTCCCGGGATCGTGATCTTGAAAGCTTGCGGCTCCCCTTGATGTTTTGAAAGTGGAACAAAAATCCGACCATCCGCGCGAGTTGATATTTGCGATACCCGCGGATCAACTACGCGCGGCGGAGAAACAATCTCGTCGAATGAAACCGCCAAGGCAGCGCATATCGGCAGGAGCAATTCCAGGCTTGGTTTACGTTGTCCGGATTCAAGTCGCGAGAGTGTGCTTTTTGAAATACTCGTCGCAGCAGCGAGTTCGGCCAACGTGATGTCCTGCCGTTCGCGTGCACTACGCAATCGAAGGGCGATTTGGCTCAACTCGAATTCGATACGGGGCGTTGCACTCATTCACCCATCCAAGCAGTCTGTCCCATTTTCGGCAACAAATGTTGCTGATCGGGAATGGCAAGTGAGACGGTTCAACCCGGAGGTGGTAACGATGACAAAAAAACATCGCGACGTAATAATCATTGGTGGTTCAGCAGCGGGACTCAGCGCTGGACTTGTGCTGGCACGAGCCCAACTCGATGTCTTGATCATTGATGCCCGCGCGCCACGTAATGCGCCAGCCGAGCACATGCATGGTTATCTCACACGTGATGGATTAGCCCCGGCAAAGTTCGCACTTCTAGGACGGGATGAGGTCCGCACTTACGGATCAGATTTTGAATATCGCAAAGTCGCACGTGTAACGCAACTCTCTACTGGCGGCTTCGAAGTCCACATGGACAACGATCAAATCGAAACTTCTCGAGCTTTGCTCGTGGGCACGGGCCTGAGCGATGAGATTCCCGCAATTGCCGGAGTGAAAGAGCGTTGGGGCACATTGGTTCATCACTGCCCCTACTGTCACGGATACGAGGTGCTCAACCAGCGAATCGTTGTTATCAACGGTGCATCACGGGAATTTTCGATAAAGCAGGCTGGTCTTTTACGCCGCTATTCGGATCATGTTGACTTTCTCTCAAACGGTTCTGAATTATCCCCTTTAGAAAATCAGAAACTAGAGGCGCAGGGAATTCGGATATTCGATTCAAAGATTTCTGAGCTCTTAGGTGATCCACATTCTTTAACGGGAGTCGCTTTCGAAGACGGGACTACTCTTGAATGTGATGCCGCCTTTGTCGGACCGGAATTTCTACCTAATGATCGAATCTTGAAATCTTTAGGGTGCGAAATTAATTCGAATACGAATCTTGTAAAAGTCGATGAATTCGGTCAGACCAGCGTAAGCGGGGTATGGGCTGCAGGTAACGTCATAAATCCCAGTGCTCAGGTGATCAGCTCGGCCGGTGCTGGAAGTACCAGTGCCATCGCCATCAGCGGTTGGCTGCTCGAAAAGGACATCGAGAAACTTTTAACCAGCAATTCTCGCACCGGAAACTTTTCAAAATAACTCACTACTGAAAGGAAAAATATCATGTCAGATTCAAATGCCCTCGGGAAAAGCCACGATACGTCTACATTGGAAATTCTAGGAATTGACGACAAAAAACCGTTGCACGTTCCCACCTCACCAATAGTCATGACCCCGCCCACTGTTCACGTGCGCGCGATGATTACATGGACGGCCATCTTCCCGCTTGTAACTTTGGGCTTCTATGCAATCAAGCCATTCGCCGCAGATTGGTCACCAGTGCTTCGTGCCTTTGTGCTCTCCATCGTTGTTGTACCACTTGCCGTCTACATCGTTGTGCCCCGCCTCATGCGCGCATACGGCACAGTGGCACGAAGAAATAGATAGCCTTCAATTCGACCTACGTGATGATTTGGTGGCAACCAAAACAAAAAGAGCCTCTCAGTTAAGAGAAGCCCTCCTTGTGATTATGGTTTTTAGATTAGCTACAACCAGATGTGTTGCCGCAACCTTCACAGACGTAGCAAGCACCCGACATGCGCATCTTCACACCACACGTCATGCAAAGCGGTGCATCAGACTTAATGCCTGACATTGCCTCCATTAGTTCGGTTGATGATCCGTACTCCTGGGCTGACGTTGGTGCAGATTCGATCTTCACTGCGACCAGTTTTGGTGCTGGCGTTGCAACCTTGGTTGCAAGTGCTACTGGCTCACTTGAATGTTCGAACTCGTCTGAATCCAACACTGGATCTTCGGTGTACTCACCTGTCTCGAGCGCGCGAGCGCGCTCTGCTGCAGAGTAAAGACCGATTGCCGAGCGAGTTTCAAATGGCAAGTAATCCAGTGCCAAGCGACGGAAGATGTAATCCATCATCGATTGCGCGATGCGGATATCTGGATCATCCGTCATTCCACTTGGCTCAAAGCGCAAGTTAGTGAACTTCTCGACGAAGGTCTGTAGTGGAACCCCATACTGCAATCCGATTGAGACCGCGATTGAGAATGCATCCATCACACCGGCAAGTGTGGAGCCTTGCTTGCCCAGCTTGAGGAATACCTCACCCAGTGCGCCATCGGCATACGCACCTGAAGTCATGTAACCCTCAGCGCCACCAACAGAGAACGATGTCGTCATCGAGGGACGTGACTTAGGAAGACGCTTGCGAACTGCTGTTGCAGGTGCGACTGCCGCAACTGCCGCATCCTGCTTCTTCGCCTTGCCATCAGAGAGTGGCTGACCAACTTTGCAGTTGTCGCGATAGACGGCGAGAGCTTTGAGACCCAACTTCCATCCTTCGTAGTAAACCTCTTCAACATCGGCAACAGTGGCATCTGCTGGCAAGTTAACGGTCTTAGAGATTGCCCCAGAAAGGAATGGTTGGCAAGCAGCCATCATTCGCACGTGACCCATTGGCGCGATTGAGCGAGTGCCTAATGCGCAA
Source organism: Actinomycetota bacterium (assembly GCA_014377015.1). Taxonomy (GTDB): domain Bacteria; phylum Actinomycetota; class Actinomycetes; order Nanopelagicales; family Nanopelagicaceae; genus QYPT01. The sequence continues at coordinate 14,326 of JACMQL010000034.1, read as the reverse complement.
TCAAATACGTCGTAATGCTCTGGCTTGAGGCCAGGTGCATCAATGACATGTCCGTGTGCCGCAATGAATTCAACGATTGCCTCGATTGTCTCTTCGGCATATCCCAACTTGCGAAGTGCTGCAGGAACTGTCTGGTTAACGATCTGCATTGATCCGCCACCGACAAGCTTCTTGAACTTCACGAGCGAGAAGTCAGGCTCAATTCCAGTGGTATCGCAATCCATCATCAAGCCAATGGTGCCAGTTGGGGCAAGTACCGAGATCTGCGCATTGCGCCAGCCATTTGCTTCGCCGATGCGTTGATTGTCATCCCAAGCTTTATTGGCTTCGGTCCAGACATCGCGATCAAGGGTGGTGACTGACTTGGCAGAAATCGAAGCGGACGCGTGCTTGCGCATCACGCGAGAATGTGGCGCTGCGTTGCGTGCAAAGCCGTCATAGGCGCCGACGATTCCTGCGAGTTCTGCCGAGCGCTTGTATGTGATGCCCGACATCAATGATGTGATTGCCCCAGCCAGGGCACGTCCACCGTCTGAGTCATATGGAAGACCCGATGCCATCAGCAGTGCGCCCAGGTTTGCATATCCGATTCCGAGTTGACGATAAGCACGAGTGGTCTCACCGATTGCCTCTGTTGGGAAATCAGCGAAACATATAGAGATATCCATCGCAGTAATTATCATCTCTGCTGCGCGCCCAAAGGTCTTTGCATCAAATGAACCATCGCTCTTGAGGAACTTCATCAAGTTAAGTGATGCAAGGTTGCAAGAAGAGTTATCGAGTGACATGTACTCAGAGCAAGGATTGGATGCATTGATGCGGCCAGTCTCTGGGTTGGTGTGCCAATCGTTGATGGTGTCGTCGTACTGAATTCCTGGGTCAGCACATGCCCAGGCAGCCTCTGCCATTTTGCGGAAAAGTCCGCGCGCATCAACGCGCTCGATAACTTCACCGGTTGAGCGAGCTGAAAGCCCAAAGTCTGAACCACTCTCATACGCGCGCATAAATGAATCTGTAACGCGCACTGAGTTATTAGCGTTCTGATACTGCACGGAAATAATGTCTTTTCCACCCAAGTCCATATCAAAGCCAGCATCGCGCAGCGCGCGAATCTTGTCTTCTTCACGAACTTTGGTCTCGATGAATTCTTCGATATCTGGATGATCAATATCCAAAACAACCATCTTGGCCGCACGACGTGTTGCGCCACCGGACTTGATTGTTCCTGCTGATGCATCTGCACCACGCATGAATGAGACAGGACCTGATGCGGTTCCACCGGATTTGAGTAGCTCCTTGGATGAGCGAATGCGCGAGAGGTTAAGCCCCGCACCTGATCCGCCCTTGAAAATCATTCCTTCTTCGCGATACCAGTTGAGGATTGAATCCATAGTGTCATCGACAGAGAGAATAAAGCAGGCACTTACTTGCTGCGGCGCATTGGTGCCAACGTTAAACCAGACTGGTGAGTTGAAAGAGAAGATCTGGTGCAAGAGCATATGTGTGAGTTCGTGCTCGAAAACTTCGGCATCGGCATCCGTTGCAAAGTAGCCGTACTCCTTGCCGGCTTTGACGTAGGTCAGGACAACGCGATCGATAACTTGCTTGAGTGACCACTCGCGATTCTCTGCGCCTACTGCCCCACGAAAGTACTTGGTGGTGACGATGGTGGAGGCATTGACGGACCAGAAATCTGGATACTCAACTCCGCGCTGTTCGAATACGACCTCGCCCGTACGCCAGTTGGTCTGCACAACATCTCGGCGCTCCCAAGTAACTTCGTCGTAAGGATGTTTTCCCGCAGTTGTGTAAATGCGTTCGATGGAAAGTCCCTTACCTGACTTAGTTGTGACTTTACCTGGGCGGTTGATAACCGTGTCTGACATTCGTATTTCTCCGGTTCTTTTAGTAGTACGTGTTAATTCTTTGTAGTGCGTAAAACGGGCGCGCTTATTACAGCGTTAACTTTTGAGTGCGGAAGTTCGATTACTTAATGACGTGTTCGCTGTAATTGGGGAATTACTTTGCCCAGTTGTTTGTGTTGTGCTCGAATGCGTCGCTCGCAAAACTGCGATCTCGCCTTCGAAATCTTCAAGGGAGTTAAAGTTACGGTAGACCGAGGCATAACGCAGGTAGGCAACCTCATCTAATTCGCGAAGTGGCGCGAGGATGGCCATGCCAACTTCCTGTGCCTCAACTTCTGCCTGACCCATCTTGCGAAGCGCCTCCTCCACCCGCTGGGCAAGCAGAGCTAAATCATCATCATTGACTGGGCGACCCTGGCAGGCTTTGCGTACGCCAGCGACAACTTTCTCCCGGCTAAATGGTTCAGTGGCTCCAGATCGCTTCACAATATTGAGCAGAGCCATCTCTTGAGTGGAAAAACGTGATCCGCACTCTGGGCACTCGCGACGACGGCGAATCTGGGTGCCATCTTCGGCGGGGCGAGAATCGACTACGCGCGAATCATCATGTCGGCAAAATGGGCAAATCATGCGGCGTGTCTCCTCTCAACTAGTCCAACGGGGGTGTATTGCGAATTCCGAATAATCCCTGTGAAAGTAGTGAAAACCACTACTTATGGAACTATATCGCGCTTGGACCCCTACATCTAGTGGCAACTGTAAAGGAGGTCTTGAGGGTTATCTCACATTGCCCAGCTAAATTCTTCTAGGGCGTGTCGCCCCAAGAACAAATTAGGACAAACCCACATCTTCTCCATAGACCCCTGCGCGATACATCCGCCGCCATATCTCAGGCGACCAATATCGCCCCCTTGTGCGCCTTGGCCAAGCGTTGATCAAGGGTCCAAAGGGTTGCCCCAGTGAGCCTGGCTGACGCGCAAATGATCGAATCCGGCGCCTTTAATTTTGTCATTGCGCGAATTTTGGCGGCCTCCACGGCTATCTCGTCCGTTACGGATTCGATAGAGCCAATCGCCAGTGCGATCTTTCGTCGAATCTCCGCGGCCGCTCGAGCGCTTTCCATGAATGGCCCTACCAAGCACTCCATGAGTGTCACCGCGGAAATTTCGTAATGATTTTCTACAGATTTAATCCGCGAGTAAACAAGATCATGGTGTGAATCATTGTCATTCAAAAGTGCAATCAGTACCGATGAATCTAGAGCTACTCGCCCCATGATTTGCGTTCTTCTTCGAGGTCAAATTTGTCATATAAACCAGTGCCAATTCCAGATAATTCAAGAATTGGATTACGTGGACGAGACAAAATTACTTTGCCGTCTTCACCGACTGCGCAATTAATTGTCTCCCCCACTTTGAATCCAACCTTTCGAATTACATCTACAGGAATAGTTATTTGATTCTTTGCGCTGAGGCGAGTGGAAGTTGTTCGTCCGGCTCGTGTTGTCTTTTCCTTAGCCTTTACCTTAGGTACCATAAGTCAAGGATAACAGAAGCTGGAACAGTCAGGAAGAGAGTTTCTTTACGCTGGAACCCGCAAAACCTGTCCGGCTTGAACGCTCGCTGAGTTAAGCGAATTCGCGCTCATGATCGCGTCAATCGTGTCGCGCACATCGCCTCCCACGCTCGCCGCCGAGGCAATCGACCAGAGAGACTCCCCTGGCGCCACGACGACCGTGACATATGAAACTCCAACTGAAGGCGCCACCGACGCGCCGGCTCCAGCTTTCATCGCAAAGCCCGCCCCAAAAACCACAGTCAGAGAAAGCACCACGAGGAACCGCGCCAAGCGACCCTTACGAGTCAGCGACGGATAGGACGAAGTACGTGAAAAAACAGTGCTAGACACTGTGTTTACCGCGATTGCGCTCATGGTCTTACTCCTTCAAACAGTTATTTAGGGAAGTTTCGAAGCCAAAAATCTGGCTTTCGAACAACTGTTCGAGTCCATTTATAGTGCACTCCACCGACAAAAAGCAAGAAATATTCGAACAGATGTTTGAATATTTGATGAACTTCCCCTACCCTCAAACCATGGCTAAAAAAGTGACACCTGAGGCGACGCTGGACCCAACCTCAGCCGCAATTACCGAACTTCCCGATGGCCCCGCCGATGAGCATGGGCTAACCACTCGCCAGCTCAAGATTCTGCAGGCGATCAAGTCCGCCATGATTACCAATGGCTACCCACCCAGCATGCGCGAAATCGGTGCCGCCGCCGGCCTGGCCTCCCCTGCCTCTGTCCAGTATCAGCTCCAAGCCCTCGAGAAGAAGGGCTTCATCCGCCGCGATCCTTCGCGCGGGCGTGCCATGGAAGTTCTCCTTCCGGGTGAGCCGTCAGAAATTGAGAACACTCCGCAAGCCGATAAGACCCGTCTTGTCCCACTCGTTGGTCGCATCGCTGCCGGTGGCCCACTCCTTGCTGAGCAGATAATCGAAGACACTTTCCCGCTACCCGAATCAATCGTGGGCCAAGGCGAACTCTTCATGCTCAAAGTCATTGGTGATTCAATGATTGATGTGGCTATCTGCGATGGAGATTACGTCGTCATTCGCAGTCAAAAGAATTGCGAAAAGGGCGAGATCGTGGCAGCAATGATTGATGGCGAAGCAACTGTAAAAACTTTCTCACGCAAAGACGGGCACATCTGGTTGTTACCAGCCAATGGCTCCTACGCGCCTATCGATGGAGATAATTGCGAAATCTTGGGCAAAGTCACCGCAGTAATTCGGAGCGTGGGGTAGTTCATCGATTTACTGACAGGTTGTGCTATGCTTTTTTTATTATAAAAAGCAAACTCTAGTATGTCAATGCGAGAGCACAACCATGAAGAGAGAATCCCGAGTGCGAGACCGGCGCACCCTCGATAACCGGTTAAACAAACTCCCCAAAAAGGAAGAATTTGCTGTCCCACCCCAAGGCTGGATCAAGTCCATTCGTGAAGCCCTCGGGATGAGCGCAGCCGACCTTGGAAACCGCATGGGGATCGCGCGTCAATCGGTGCTCACACTTGAAGAATCAGAATCTCAGGGGCGGGCGGGAATGGATTCGCTCAATCGCGCTGCCGAAGCCCTTGACTGCACATTCATATATGGCTTCATACCAAACTCAAGTTTGGAAAGCATTCTTCGAAATCAAGTAGTGAAAATCGTCGACCAAAGCATGGGCACTGTTTCTCATTCAATGAAACTTGAGGATCAGGCAACCAAACTTACCGATTCAGCTTATGAGGATTTGGTTACGGAACTGATGAATTCTCCGAAGGTTTGGCACTCCATGAATCCGAAACAAAATTCAAAGTGAGTTCTGAAGATATTTTCTCTGGACCTCCTGGCGCTACTCCGCTTACCGAAGAAGAAAAAGAAGGGCTCATTCCCCGTGCAATCACAGTTAAATCGGAATTAGACGGAGCAGAACTAGAAAATATCCTGAAAGCTAACATTTGGTTGGATCGTTCCCAGATGAGCGTTGAACAGTTGTTAACCGCTCGCTTTCACCATCGACTTGTCCAAATTCATCTTTTCGTAAATGGAAATGGCCGCCACGCCCGGCTCATCACGGACAAACTTCTCCGTATATTGGGTGAAAAAGAATTCACTTGGGGCAGTTCGAATATTGACGAAGATGGCCCCGCTCGACATGAATACATCCAAGCCCTCAAGGACGCCGATAGCCACGATTTAAGCGCGCTAATGAGATTTGTTCGCTCCTAACATTTGCAAAATCTTGGGCAAGGTGACTGCGGTTATTAGGAGCGTTGGTTAGCGGAGCGTTGGGTAGCGGAGTTTTGTTAGCGGACTATTAATTTCGGTTCAAGGAGAATGTGGGCGTTTGTATGCTCCGCGCTAAAATCGACTTTCCTGATTTGAAATCCGGTTGCGCCCATCAGCACCTTCAATGCACTCTCGGCGACTTCGGATAAATTTTGATCCAGGCTCGAAAATCCAAACTCTTTCGAGACCGGACTATTATCAAAACCAGAAACTAAAATGTGGTTAAGTCCTTTCTTTTGGAATTCCAACAAACACCCGAGGGCTAACGTGTCGCTAACGCACACAACTGCGTCCAACTCAGGTGCGGCGTGCAAGAGTTCGCGCGCTGCGCGTCTCCCACTTTCAATTGATTCGCCTCCAAACGTCGCCAATGAAATATCGGATCTTGATTTACCGCTCAATTCTCTTAGTTTTTCGAACCAACCCAGATACCGATCCTCTCCCGTACTGCGCGCAACTCCATCCTTAGGCTGTTGATTTTCCCAGCCGATGAAACCAATCGTTCGCTTGTTTGAATCCCAGAACATTTGAGTTGCCGCAGCAGTGCCGCTTCGACCGTCGATGTCTATCCAGGGATTTGATGTCGAAAACATCCCGGCGGCGCCCCATGGGCGTCCAAAGCTTAAAAACGGCGAGTTGCTTGCCTCGAGAAATTCCAGCCGCTCATCTTTCTCTCTGGTGGCTGTCAAAATAATTCCGTCAACGTCTCTCGAATTAATAAATGTCTTTAACTTTGAAAGTTCCGAATCCCCATTCGCCACGGTATAGGCAATGACCTTAATTCCTCGCGTATTTGCCGCCTCCACCAAGCAATACACGAACTCGTCCTGAATGAAGCCGGGGGCCAAACCTTTCGAATCTTGCCCTTCGCTAAAATTTGGGTCTAATCGAACTGCAATGGAGGATGATTTTTTGGAGCGAAGTCGTCGTGCAGATAGATTTGGAATGTACTCAAGATCATTTATCGCCCACAAAACTTTCTCGCGCGTTTTCGACTTAACAATATGCGGGGCATTTAGGACATTCGAAACCGTCTGGATAGATACGTCCGCAAGCGCCGCAACCTCGCGAAGTGAAGCGCTTCTTTCTACCTTTGGCATTGCTTCCTAACCAGAAAACTCGTTCAGCCAAGCATAAGCGCCAACCGACCATCCTTGGATTATTTGCGGAGGTTGGCAGATTCTATTTCTACGATTTTGTATATCTCCAATTTCGCCAACAATATCTACGACAGATGTTGATATTAAGCCATTCTCGGGCCAGTCACCTCTAAAGAATTCTGGATATCCGCCGAAATTTTCAATCGCAGACTTTACTTTGTCGGCCAACATTCTTGCCTCACGCCCATATCCTTGCCTCGCCAGTCCTCTTGCAACGAAAACTCCATCCATTGGCCAGGCCGAACCGGTGTGGTAGCCACCTGGGCGATACGAGACATGATTCGCCGAAAGCGTTCGCAATCCAGTTTCCCCCAAAAGTTCGGGGCCAGTGACCGCATCTGCGATTGCACGACGATATTGCTCAAATTCATTTCCTACCAGGATCTGCGAATCCAATAATCTTCCTTGATTACTTGCTTGCGAATCAAATGGCCGCTGAATACCTTGCTCATCTCTTTCGGTTCCTAATGCAAAGCGATCACCGAGCCACATCAGTTCTATCAATCGCTGTTGCACCTGGGTGGCTCGCTCCTTCAATTCTTCAACACTCGCTGGCCACAGCGCGCTCGGCCTTAATCCTTGAATCTGGCTAGCTGCAATCAAGGCATCGTAGGTCTCGCCCACCGTTTCGATTGATGCGGTCGAATCTCCCCGCGCCAAAGTCCCATCGGCGTGCATGTAGGAATCTCCCGAGTCCTTCCATACTTGATTGGAAATTCCATTGGGATTACTTCGATGGGATTCAATAATTCCAGAAGGCGTCTCTAACCTTTTCAATACCCACGAAGTTGCCTGGGCCGCTCGTTGCCACAATGGAACCCCGACTATTTCTATATCTAGATTAGTCGGTGTTTCCACGGCAACATCTCGCAGTATTCGCAACCAGATCAACGTCGCATCGACGGATCCGTAATATGGAAATTTCCAACTTGCGCTGGCAACCAATTCAATCGCCCTGAGATCATCGGCGCTTCTCACCTCATGCGCAATTCGCCCTGGCTCCTCTTCACTCAAGAGATCAATGTTTACTCCCTGTACCGAAGCCAAGGAAGAGAGCACATTGAGTCGCAATTCTGGCCGGCGCTTGCTCAATAAATCTGCAATGAGCAAGGAATCCCGCCCAAATAAACAACGGTAAAGATTTTGTTCGGCCATATCCACGTGATGCGACAACGGCACAGCAGCGAAAGGGATCTCAAATCCGCTCTGGCTCCCAATAATCATCCCGATAGCCGCCTCAAGACTTGGGCGCGTGGTGGGATCAAATATCGGATCATCTGCCTTAAAAACCTGCTTATCTAAGATGACCTTCTCGCCGACCTTTACATCTGAATCAATTACCAACTTTTGCCCCATCATCAGGCTCAACTGCTGAAAATGTCATCGCCTGCGCAAAAGTTAATGCGAGCAGGAAGTAGAAGAAGAACAAGGGCCAGCCAAGGAGTAGAGATGCCATGGAGACAGCCAAAGATTTTCTTTTTTCTGCAAGGTAAATGAAGGCGCGACTCCACGTCTGCGCCGACGATAATTGCGACCCAGATACGACGCGGATAGGTACGACCACAACTTGAATGAATAACCAGACGACAAGAGCCGCGACAAAGTTGGAGACCATTAGCAATCTGACAAATTGCCCCGAATCGGAGTACCGCGAGACGTTCTCAAGAGTGATCGCAAAGATCAACCCGGGTACTACAACCAAACCCACATTAAGTTTGTTCTGGAAAATGGCTCTCAATGAAAATTTTGAACCGGGAAACAAACTCCGACTAATGAGGTGGCTGCCCAAAAAAGCCGCGATGCCACAACTCATCACGGCAATAAGGCGAACAATGAAGGAAGGCGTTTGGATGCTTACAAAGAGCGAAAACGACCAAAGCAGAGCAGATGGCATGGCCTTAAAATTTAAGGTCCACAAAATACTCAACCCAAATCGCACAGGAGATTGCACTTGTACCTTCGACTTCTCTTGCATGCTTATCCCTTTACCGATGAGCCAAGCTGCATATTAATTATGTATCTCTGCCCGAAGATGTAGGTAGCGAGAATTGGCAAAGTAGAAAGAACCACTAAGGCCATAATCGGCGGCCAATCGGTCGAGAACTGTCCCTTAAATTGTAAGATGCCGAAAGGTAGCGTCCAGTGATTTGGGCTCTGCAAGATAATTGAGGGCCAGAACAAATCGTTCCAGGTCCCTTGAAAAGTCAAAATCGCCACCGTCGCCATGACTGGCATGGCGTTGGGAAGCATGATGCGAACGAAGGTCTGCACAGGACCTGCTCCATCTATCTTTGCCGCATCCTCAAGTTCGCGCGGGATCGTCAAAAAGTACTGTCGCATAAGGAAAATATCCGCCGCGGAAATCGCCTTGACCAAAAAGATTGCCAGATAGTTTGAAGGTCTATCACTGATGAGCCCCATTTTGACCATCAACTGATAAATCGGGACCAAGCGAAGTTGATCCGGAATCATCATTGAGCCCAATACCAAGTAGAAGAGCACATCTCGTCCCGGGAAGCGAAGTCTGGCGAAGGCGTACCCAGCAAGGGAGGCGAAGATCAAGTGCAAAATCACAACAACGCACGCGATGAAGAGTGAATTGGCAAAGAGTGAAGGAAAGTTGGGCTGGATCTTTCCAAAAACAGTTGCATAGGCCCGAGCGGTGGGGTTATGTGGAATGAGATTTGATTGATAAACCTCGTCCTGCGGCTTTATAGATGTGCTCAGTGACCAAAGAAAAGGCACAATTGTAAATGCCGAGTACGCAATAAGAGTTCCATAAAAGAAATAACGTCTGAATTTAGCCATATTAATCATTCGCCTTCCATGCATCATTTCCAAAAATAAGCTTCTGGAACATAGTTAACGAGAAGATAATGATGAACAAGATCACGCCAATCGCACTGGCATAACCAAAGGCAAATTGCCTAAAGCAGGCGTTGTAGATGTAGAGCACCATGGTCATCAGCGAATAGTCCGGACTTCCATCAGCGCCACCGGCCAAGATCGCCTGGTCGTATAGTTGCAAGGCACCGATCATTCCGGAGGTCACAACAAAGAAGTGAGCCGGCTTCAAAAGTGGCATGGTGATATACCAAAAGACTTGGCGACGACTTGCCCCATCCATGATGGCAGCTTCGGTATATGAGCCATCAATACTTTGTAAATTCGCTAGGTAAAAGAGCATCATGGTTCCACTTGTTGTCCAAGCGTTAAGACCAATGACAGAGAAAAGCGCTGTGCGAGAATCGGAGAGCCATGCTCCTTGGTTAAACAGATTCGGAACATCAACTCCGAAGAAGGTCAAAATCTTATTAAATAGGCCTTCCGGCGCCATAAGAAAGATGAACAAAGTTGTAATTGCCGCGCTACTTGCCACTGATGGGAAATAGAAGGATGACCTAAAAAAGCGAGAGCCCTTGATCTTCGAGTTCACAAGTAGGGCAAGAATCAAGCCGGCCATTGTTTGTAGCGGCACGACAAGTGCGGCGTAAAGAATTGAATTTCGGATTGCCTTGAGAAAGATCGGATCATGTATGGCCTTGGTGTAGTTCTCTATTCCAAGAAACCCGCGCGGCCCCATGATTCCCCAGTTGTAGGTGGAGATATAGATCGCGTAAAAAAAGATACCGATGCTCAGAACGAAGAAGAGTCCCATCGGAATCGAAACAAATCCCCAGCCAACCAGGGCTTCTTGGATCTTGGTCTTTCGCTTACTTCGTTCAATAGTGCTGGTAGCCATACGCTCCGCATCCTCTCCCACAATTGAAAATTATCTACCGCTTTGCGCAAACGATTTTTTGAGCTTCTTGCCGAGGGGAATTCAGAGCTAACGTTTTAAACCAACGAGAGCGAAAATAAGTGAAGTTTGGTCCGCGACCTCGACCATTTCAGGTACGCGGACCAAACTTACTCACTCCCGGTCTAACAACTTGCCCTTACCGTCTCAATCAAGAGGCGATAAGTTCTAACGTTTTAGGCTGGCCAAGCTGCTGATGCGGCCGCAAGAACAGCTGCTGCAGCCTTCGCAGGAACAAATTTCTTGTCCTGAATCTGCTTCTTTGCCTCGTTATTGAAGGCATCGATAACTTTGCCCCAGCCCACGAAAGCAGGAGTCGTCACCGTTGTCGCAAGTTTTGCAACTGCGCCGTTAACGCCATAACCAAGCGGTGTAACTACATCCGAACGCGATGGAAGAGCCACGCCGTATGAGGTCCACACTGTCATGCCACGAACACCTGTCATGTATGAAATGAAGGTCCACGCTTGTGCTGGATGTGCTGATTCTTTTCCGATTGCATATCCAGCGGTGAAGGCAAGTGATCCGGCTTGCTTTGCCTTAGGAAGAGGCGCCTTGATCATTACCTTGCTGACGTCAGGGAAAGAATCCTTTAGGAAAGGATCAAGCCATGCGCCTTCCATTGTGTATGCGCACTTGGACTTACCAAATGCTTCGCCAGCCCATCCAGCGGATAACTGCGCTGGGGTTCTGAAAGCACCTGTCTTGTAATTATTCATAACCCAATTCATTGCTGCCTTGGTTCCAGCAGATTTGAGCAAGGAGTTCTTTCCGCTGGCATCTGCAATACCGCCACCGAAGGCGACGAAATATGCACCGAGTCGGTTGATATCTGCATCAACGCACATTGGAGTGATCTTCTTCTTCAAGAACTTCTTTGCCTGAGCATCGAATTCCGCAGTGGTCTTAGGCAACTTCTTGATACCGGCTTTCGCCATAAGCGTCATATTGCCCTCGAGAACTAGCGGATTAGCATCCTTTGGAAGTGCGTACAAAGCGCTGCCAACTTGGAATGGCTTCAAATAGCTCTTATTGAATGCATCCAGGCTAAAACTGGTGGATGCAATTGAAGGCATAAGGTCAAGCAAAACTCCCTGACTTGCCCAATCTTGTGCAACGTCTGCGCCTAAGTAGAAAACATCTGGTGGGGTGTGCGATGCGAACTTGGCAGCCATTTGCGCGCCGTGATCGGTATCGACAATCAGATCAACCTTGATAGTTGGGTAACGGGCTTCAAAAGTAGCAACCGCATCCTTCAGGGCCGCCGTCTCCGAGGGAGAGGAACCCCAGGTAGCAAGTGAAATAGTGGTGACTGGGTCAGCCGCTTGGGCCGCCTGGGCGAAAGGCAATATAAGGATCGATGCTGCAAGCACCGCTCCAACGTGTAAACGATGCTTCAAAATGATCCTCCTAGATTTCCCGTCCAGAATTTGAACGTTCCAAAAGCGTATCGCGTAGGTCACACTTTGGGAAGCCCCTCTGGTAAATGGTTTTTAGGCGTGAAATGGCGGCAGCCTTGATTGCTTGTCAGGCTACTGTGAAAACTTTCTCCCGCCCAGAAGGGCACATCTGGTTGCTCCCGGCCAATGATGCCTACGCACCCACTGATGGCGGAGGCTGCGAGATCTTGGGCAAGGTGATTGCGGTTATGAAGAGCGTTGGTTAGTCACTTTGAGAATCTAGTTTCATTAATCGCGATCTTGTTGCGTACAACTTCTGAAATATCAACGGAAAGAACGTCTGCAAGCCTCATCAAGTAAATCTGCACGTCAGCAATTTCGAATCTGATGGCTTCTAAACTCTCCTCAGAAAGTGACGAAAGCGAACTTTCCTCAGCAGTCATCCATTGAAATTCGGCAGCCAATTCACCGGCCTCGCCTGCAATGGCCATAGCTAAGTTCTTAGGCGTGTGAAATTTCCCCCAATCTCGCGCTTCCGCAAATTGCCTTATTTCGCGCGTCAATTGAACGAGGTCATCTGCAGGCATTGGCTACTCCTATGAAGGTAAGTGGTCCCTAAAGTACTGGGCAGTTTCCGCATCCGTAAAGTACACATAACAACCCTTCATTCCTCGACTCAAAAGGGTGCGATAAGTATTTCGAATCAATTCGTCTGCTTTCAATTCTGCCTTTATGGGATCTTCCTTAAATTCCTTCTTAAAACCAGCCAAAGATTTGTCGGTCTTGGCCCGCCCCAAAGGATCGGTCCTTAATACTCCATTTCTGGCGATCAAATCTGGACCAATAATCACGCCAACATAATCAACCTCTAACCCTTGGCAAGTATGAATGCATCCGACTTCCTCCACCGAATGTGGGCTAATAATCCATTCGCCTCCGTCCGACGTCAGATTCCAAGTGGCTTTGTAGCCAAATTCAGGGATTGAAATATCTGAAAGATTCGGCTTATCCTTACTAATCCAATCCCAGCAGTAGCCCGCAACCACTCGGGATTTATTGTTCTCTTTGTTTTTCTCTTTGATTATTTCGTGCATAGCAACAGGACTGTCAAATATCTGAAAATCAAATTTTTCGGTCGAGAAATAATGTGAGACATCAGCGTGGATGCCGAGTGTCTCATCCAACCAAGCGATGTAGTCATCAGAACCTCCACAACGGAACTGCGAGGTTAACTCGAATCGCTCAACAAACGCCCCAGCCTCTTTGGCCACTTCCTCGATCATCAGAATTTCACCCACATCCGACCAAGTAACTTTTTGTGCCTCATCTATGAAAAACACTGAGGTATGTGCGGAATTGATTATTTCTTTAACTTGACTTTCACCCAGATTCTTAAACATTCCAGACCTCATCCTTAATCGATGAGCCTCATCCACAATTAGTGTGTCAAAACTTTCAGATTCTGATTCCGTGAATGACCCAGATCCGCTAAAAAGATGTTTAATCTCGGCCTTGCCGAATATCTTCTTTAGTTTTGATTCAAACACGGCTCTAGGCGCAGCATTCGGAGTAACATATTTAGCATTCAATCTTTCGCCAGTTAACCGAGCCAATGCATTAATTGAGATAACGGACTTCCCAGTCCCTGGCCCTCCGTTAATAATCAAAACTCGCTTTTGGCCCGTTACCGAGTCTTTCGAAGCCTTCACAATCTTTTCCAAAACTGTCTTTTGTTCGTCAAGTAAAACAAATTCTTCTTGACCCCTCAGCATTGATCCGACGGCCTCTGCCAGTTGTTTCGATGGCCTAACAACGGCGCTATCTATCCGCTCTAAAAGTGCGGTACCTGTGCCTTTCGAAATATTTCTGGTGATCAGTTCACGCAATTCCGAAGACTGACCCTTGATAAAAACTGGGACTTCGCGCAACTTGGCTTCGTACCGCGATTCATTTACTACAGTTGCATCCATACAATTGTGGAGATAGGCGCAAGCTGTTACGGACACCTCGTTGCTGTACACGTATTCGTTGTACATCTTGAGATGACTTGAGTAACTCCAAGCCTGGTAAGAAGGGTGTGGGAGATCCCTGATGTTTCCACCGACAACGGTGCGAACATGCTCAGATAGATCAGATAGAGCAACATCGGTCCATTGCTTGAGTTCTATGATCACCAAAGATTCTTGCCCAGATAGGTTCCTGCCCGAAAGCATGAAATCAATTCGAAATGCCCGTCCGTTTAGCCGATATTCAATCGCTACACCTGCTT
>JACMQL010000033.1 GCA_014377015.1 Actinomycetota bacterium | reverse complement strand
GAATCGCGAAAAACGCCGCAGCGCTCTACTCGGCATTTTCATGGTCAAACCCTTGCTGATCTCACTTATTGCCCTCGGTGGAGTCTTCGGCGGCAACACCGTGGCTATTTTGGGTGTGGCTAAAGAGACGGGCCATGCCAGCCAAGGCGGTCTGCTCGTTGCCCTTTACTCACTCGGCAGCCTGGTTGCCGGCGCGCTCTACGGAATGCATCATTGGAAGAGCCTTCCCTCTGTTCGATATTTCATTGCGCTGGCGTTCATGACCACCGCGACATTGGGTCCAGTTTTTATCCACTCTTACGGCGCACTTGCCTATCTAGTGATGCTCTCCGGTGCAGCAATTTCACCAACACTGATCGCAGCCAACGCCTTGCTCAAGGAATTGGTGCCGTCGGATCGCCTCAACGAAGCGTTTTCCTATATCGGTGCCTCCATCTCCATCGGGATCACAATTGGCAGTGCACTCGCAGGTTCTATCGTGGAAAGTTTTGGCGGATGGGATGGCTTTTATTTCGTGATCATCTCCTCCCTACTTGCCACCATAATTTCGTTGGTAGGTTTGTTTGGAAAGGATGCAGACATGACAGACCAGTCGGAAATTAACGCATGAGTATTCAGCGCATTATTGTTGATACAGATCCAGGAATTGATGATGCACTCGCTATTTTGCTTCTTGCTGCATCTCCCGAGATTTCACTCCAAGCAATCACTGTTACTCACGGAAACACCACGGTCGAAAAATGCGCATCCAACGCGCTTCAACTTGTTGAACTCGCGCGACTCACTCATGTTCCGGTTGCACTCGGTGCCAGCACGCCACTCGTGCGCGAACTTGGCATCGCAGAGGAAACGCACGGCGATGGGGGACTTGGCTACGCAGTTTTACCGCGAAGTTCCACGCAGTTGTATCCCAAGCATGCGGTTGACTTAATCATTCATCTGATTCATAAATATCCCAATGAGATCACGATGCTCTGCATTGGGCCAATGACCAACCTTGCTCTTGCAACGCGCCGCGACCCCTCGATTGTGCCGTTGATCAAGCGTGTTGTTTCAATGGCAGGCACCATTCATTACCCAGGAAATGCCACTCCTTCATCGGAGTACAACGTTTTCTGCGATCCGCACGCCTATGACATCGTTGTACGTGCCGGTTTCGACTTAACCGTTGTTCCCCTTGATGTGACATACCAATGTCTTTTCCAGAAAAGTCATATCGCGCGTATGACCACCGCAAGGCCAGAAATCGTCAAATTTATTGAGGATGCAACGCGTTTTTATATGGAATTCCATGACGAGTACCAGAACATCGACGGCTGCGCTATTAATGATCCGCTCGCCGCAGCGATTCTGGTTCGCCCTGATCTTGTCGAGTTGCTCGACTATCACATGACTGTCGAGTTATCCGGAAAGCATGCGCGCGCAAAAACTTCTGTTGATCATTTCAAGGCGATGGGCTTTGCGCCAAATACAAAGGTCGCCATGAAAGTAAACGTCGAAGGATTCATGGATTTCTTCATCGAGAGGATTAACAACCTATGACAGAGGAAAAGCAACACCACATCCATTTGAAAAAAGGTGATGTCGGGCGCTACGTACTTCTGCCTGGTGATCCTGGACGTTGCGAAGTCATCGCCCGTCACTTCGAAGGCGCGGTCCATGTTGCAACTAATCGCGAATATGTTACCTACACCGGCTACCTCGATGGCGTAAAAGTTTCCGTCACTTCCACGGGAATCGGCTGCCCATCAGCATCCATCGCAGTTGAAGAGTTGGTGCGCGTAGGTGCCGACACCTTCATTCGCGTAGGTACTGCAGGCGCGGTGCAACCAGGCACGAAGTCAGGAAAGTTAGCCATCGTCACCGCCGCCATTCGTGACGAAGGCACCTCAATTCACTACCTGCCCGTGGCATTTCCTGCCGTGGCAGACCTCGAAGTCGTTGACGCGCTGCGCACCGCGGCTGGTAAAACTGGCGTCCAATATGAATGCGGAATCTCTCAATCCAAGGATTCTTTCTACGGCGAAGTCGAGCCCGAGCGCTCAGGTGTCACGTCTCGGTTGCTGGATCGTTGGGAGGCTTGGCAGATCGGCGGCGCCATCTGTTCTGAGATGGAAGCCTCGGCAATCTTCATCGTCTCCTCCATGCTGCGAGTGCGAGCAGGCGGAGTCATGGTGGTGCACGGTGAGGGAGATATTGACTCTCTCGAGCCACTCATCCAAACTGCAGTTCAAGCTTTGCGCGAATTAATCAAGGCAGATCAAAGAACAGGGAGACAGTGAATGGATCAGAGCGGAAAGCAATATCACGTCCAACTCGAAAAAGGTGACGTAGGACGTTACGTACTCCTACCTGGAGATCCAGGCAGATGTGAGCCAATAGCAGCGTTATTTGACGATGCTAAGCACGTTGCAACCAACCGTGAATACGTTACTTACACCGGCTATCTCGATGGTGTAAAAGTCTCGGTTACTTCCACTGGTATCGGCTGTCCATCCGCAGCAATCGCAGTAGAAGAACTTGCGCGCGTGGGTGCCGATACTTTCATCCGCGTTGGCACATCCGGTGCAATTCAAAAGGACATTCACTCAGGTGAACTCGGCATCATCTCCGCCGCAATACGCGATGAAGGAACAACGTTGCACTACATGCCGATCGAGTTTCCTGCCGTTGCCGATCTTGACGTAACCCAGGCCCTGCAGCGCGCCGCTCAGAAAGTCGGCGCCACATACCGCACCGGTATTTCACAGTCCAAAGATTCTTTCTACGGTCAGCATGAGCCAGAGCGCATGGGAGTGGCACACAATCTCCTGGATCGCTGGAAGGCGTGGGAAATCGGGGGCGCGATCTGCTCCGAAATGGAGGCTTCCGCGATTTTCGTAATTTCCTCAATGCTGCGCCTGCGCGCCGGCGGTGTCATGGCGATGCACGGCGTTGAGCCAATGCCACCGCTCACTACTTTGTTGGATACCGCAGTTCAAGGACTTCGCGAAATGATCGCCTTCGATAAAGCGGCGGGGACTATTTAAGCCAAGCCGGCTTTCTCAATCGCATCAGTCATGAGCGCCCAGAATTTTGGCGCATCAAGACTTAGCGCCACAGTTGTGTTCGGTGTTCGATGTGTTCTGTTGAAAATGTCGACCACCGTAGCACCACGTGTGTGCACGCCTTCGAGTTCGACCTCAACGTTCACGAATTTGCTTGTGACAACAGTGGGGTCAATCAGTACTGCGATCGCAACTGGATCGTGCAGCGGGGGATCTGGCATCTCGAAGACTTCGTAGTACTTTTCGCGAAAGAAGTGCAAGAGCCCGACAACAGTGGTCGATAGATGGGTGTCCAACTTTTGAATCTCGGCAAAGACCTCGGTGGTGACGAGAGCTTCGTGCGTGACATCCAACCCGCACATCGTCAGTGGCAACCCTGAGTGCAGCACGACCTCGGCGGCTTCCGGATCCATCCAGATATTGAATTCTGCATACGGGGATCGGTTTCCGCGCCCTGCGCTACCGCCCATGAAGACAATATGGGCAATCTTGGAGATCAACTGCGGATACAACTTCAAAAACAGCGCAATATTAGTCAGCGGTCCGGTAGCAACCAGCGTGATGGGTTCAACTGACTCTTCAACGAGTCGGGCGATAAGTTCAACACCACTTTCTTTGCTGAGTTCAAAAGTCGGTTCAGGCAGTGGCGCACCATCGAGCGCACTCGCGCCATGGATATCAGTGGCCGCATCAGCAAAGCCCATTAACGAAACCCCCGACCCTTGCGCCACCGGCACCTGTATCTTGGCAAGGGCGCAGACGCGCAGCGCATTCTGCGTCACTTTATCGATGCCGCCGTTGCCCGAGACAGTGGTGATTCCGCGCAAATCGATCGCGGGGTTATAGGCAGCCAAGATGATTGCCAGGGCGTCGTCGTGTCCTGGATCGCAATCAAGAATTATGGGCGTTGGGTTCATGACTTGAACATTTTCATTGTGTGATCGTCCTCATCCACATCTCGGTTATGGCGTCAACATCAAGGTCCATTACAACATCAACGCTTGGTGCATTGCTATGAATTGAATCCTGGGCGCTATCAGCGAAAGTGCGACGATCGCAGACTGTCTGCCCACGATTTGGTCCAAAGGTCGTATCTACCACAACGCGATATCTCTCCATTGTGACAAGATGCGGGGCGATTGCAGTGGCCACCGCGCCATAATCTCCTAAAGTAATTTCGGATTGATCTGCAAGGGCGGTAAATTGTTTTACAAAACGTTGGATTAGTTCACCCGAGAATTGCGAACACTCGTGTTCACGTGATTTCAATTCAGTTCCATGATCGTGCGTAAGTTGCAGGCGGGTAAAAACATCTAGCCCGTACATCGTGATAGGTATCCCGCTCGAAAAAACAATCGCCGCAGCTTCTGGATCGTGCCAAATGTTGAACTCCGCAGTTGCTGTCGCATTTCCTGCCGAAGCAGAGCCACCCATCAACACAATTCTCTCCAATTTCGCCGCCGTATCCGGAAAGGCGCGCAAGAAGAGCGCGATGTTGGTCAGCGGAGCAAGGGGGATAAGAGTTACAGGTCCAGCAGCGCCTTCAATCAAATCGCGGATCAGTTCAACGGCTGGCCGTGGATCAAGGACGCGCTTTGACGGCGGGATCCCCATATCCAAAAGCCCGTCACTACCGTGCACAAATTCCGCATACCGGGGCTCATCAATTAGTGGCCGGGTCGCACCGCGCGCCACGGGGATATCTCCCGCACCAGCAGCATCAAGGGTCTTGAGGGTATTGGCAATCACATTTTCTAAATTGGTATTGCCATCCACACAGGTGATGCCGAGCAAGTTGATCTCAGGATGTCGCGCCGCAAAAAGAATTGCAAAGGCATCATCGACTCCGGTATCAACATCCAGAATAAGATTCTTTTTCATTTAGATCCTCGCTGAGATTGTCTCGTAACCACGGAGTGAAAATGTGGGGCGTCGAAGCGGCTCTCCGACAAGGTGTACATCCGGAAAGCGGGCAAAAAGTGCGGGCAAAGAAATGCTCATTTCAAGTCTGGCCAGCGGACCACCCAGACAGAAATGGATACCCGCGCCAAAGCCAATATGCGGATTGGGATTTCGCTCCACGTTCATTTCATCAGAGTTCGCAAAGATCTCTTCATCTCGATTAGCAGAACCCAACAAGCTCACAATCTTTTGACCTTGCGCAACCATCACACCAGAAATCTGCGTATCAGCAGTTGCCGTGCGCTCGAAGTAATGCAGGGGAGCATCAAATCTCAAAAACTCCTCTACCGCAGTCTCGGCAACTTCAAAGGGACGCTTCTGCAATTTCTCCCACTCTGACGGATGCTGCCAAGCGGCAACAATTCCATTGCCAAATCCATTCACACTTGCTTCATGCCCTGCATTGAGTAGCAGCACACACGTGGCGATTAATTCTTGCGTAGAAAGTTTCTCGCCAGCCTCCTCTACTTGGGCTAATTCAGAGATGAGGTCTGCTCCGGGATTCACCTTTCGATCCAGCATCAATCCATGTACATACTCGGCAAATTCTCGTCCCGCAGTTTGCGCCGCAATCTGATCCTTGTGTGATGGATTTACCTCATACATCTTCACAATCGCTTGCGACCATGGACGCAACAAATATTCATCTGAATCCGGAAATCCCAAGAGTGAAGCAATCACTTTTACCGGCAACGGCTCGGCGTAATCAGCGATGATGTCGAAATCTTTCTTCTTCGCAATCTCATCCAAAAGCGAGTCAGTCAGCCGCTCAATATCCGGCCGCAACGCTTCGATACGGTGGCGGTTAAAAGCCTTCGCCACAAGGGATCGCAAACGGGTGTGCTTAGGCGGCTCGCTATCAAGGAGTGAATCTGAGTGCAGCCAGTTGAACTCCTGCCATTCATTCGCAGGCTGCTTCGCCACAAAGATGCGGCCCAACGTCTTCGTGCGCAGAACATCGTTGGCATCGTTGTACTTAGCAGCCAGAAAGACGCCAAGTTCGTCATGCCACACGGGTGCACCCACGCTACGAAGTTCCTTGAGAGCGGGATAAGGGTTGTTGATGAAATCTGGGTCTTTAAAATCGAGGGAGGTCATGCGCAGAGAATTCATTCGCAGCCGGGCGTCCTTAAAGTAAGTTATCTGGACCAAAGGCCCACGGCAGAAGTTGCGCCATCGACTCAGGTCCGCTGGGCGTCATGACCAACAAGTCGTTGCCCCCATGCTCAAATAGCAGTTGCCGACACCTTCCGCAGGCAGCCAGGAATTCTCCCTTTCCATCCACGCAGACAACGGCTACCAGGCGACCTCCGCCCGATAGGTGGAGATTAGAGACCAGCCCGCACTCAGCACAAAGCCCGAGTCCGTAGCTGGCATTCTCGACATTGCAACCCGATATGTAGCGCCCATCATCGACAAGGGCGGCGACGCCTACTGGGAATTTCGAATACGGGACGTAGGCCTTGGTGGCCGCATCTTTAGCAAGCTGATGAAGGTGGCTCCAATTGATATCCATTTAATACGCACCTTTGCCCGAAATAATGGCGCTGATCGTCTTTAGGAGGAGCGCCGTATCCATTGCTGGAGACCAGTTTTGGACGTACTCCAAGTCCATTTTCATTCGCTCATCCCAGGTAGTTTCTTTTCGACCACTGACCTGCCACAGGCCAGTAAGTCCGGGACGAGCGATGAGGCGATGCTCGTCGACCGGGCTCATTTGAGGTAACTCCTCAACAAGAATGGGTCGTGGGCCGACCAGTGACATGCTGCCCATTAGTACACACCAAAACTGCGGAAGTTCATCTAGCGAATACCTTCGCAGAAACCTACCAAACGGGGTAATGCGCCTATCATTTTTATAACGCTCGGCGATACCCTCATCTGCTACCCCTAGCACGCTCTTTCTCTCTTGATCCGCCCCTTGATACATGGTGCGAAATTTGGGAAAGGTAAAAGTGGATCCTTTCAACCCAATTCTCTTATCCGTATAGAGCGCCGTCCCTTTGCTCGTGATTTTTACGCCCACCGCAATTAATAGCATTACGGGGCTAAGCATTACGAGCGAAATAGCAGAAAATACTAAGTCGATCAATCTCTTGAAAAACGCCTTTGAGTGCCACAAGTGCGGTTCCGCGAGGCGCGAATACAAGTTCGAACCCCTCAGTTGAACATCTCTTCGTGGAGCATGGCCTCCAAGTGCATCTACTAGATAAATTTGGCAATCAGTCTTATCTGCGACTCGAACGAATAGAGCTATCATCTCACTTGAGCTTAACCATTCAATTTCGCAGATAATAAAATCAATCTGCGAGTTCTTGATTACCTCACTTAGGTGCGTTTCTAGCGACCCTT
>JACMQL010000032.1 GCA_014377015.1 Actinomycetota bacterium | reverse complement strand
GGCCTCTGCAACATCGCCAACCGGTGTGGAAGTTGCGTGGGCATTGAGGTGAACGATGTCGCTGGTAGTAAGACCAGCATCTTTGAGTGCGAAAGCAATTGCTCTGCGCACGCCGTTGCCATCAGGATCTGGCGCAGCGATATGGTAACCGTCAGAAGTTAGCCCCTGTCCGGAAATTTCTGCATAGATTCGTGCCCCACGAGCTTTTGCATGTTCTAGTTCTTCCAAAATTAATATTGCTCCGCCTTCGCCAAGTACAAATCCGTCGCGATCGATGTCGTATGGTCGAGAGGCGCGAGTCGGATCCTCGTTGCGGGTCGAGAGGGCTTTCATCGCGGCAAAGCCCGCCATCGGCAGGGGATGCACGCAGGCTTCAACGCCACCAGAAACGATGATGTCAGCGCGATTGTTACGGATCATCTCCATCGCATATCCGATTGCTTCAGCTCCTGATGCGCATGCACTTACCGGCGTGTGTACTCCTGCGCGCGCTTTGAGTTCTAGTCCGACATTTGCCGCAGGTCCATTGGGCATCAACATCGGAACGGTGTGCGGACTTACAAATCGGGCACCCTTATTGTTTAAAGTGTCGTATTGATCAAGCATCGTAATGACGCCGCCGATTCCGGATGCAATCACAACTCCGAGTCTTTCGAGATCTACCTCCGGTGCGCCCGCGTCTTTCCATGCCTCACGTGAGGCGATCATTGCGAACTGCTCCGAGCGATCAAGACGGCGCATCTCGACGCGTTCCATAACTTCGCTCGGATCAACTGCCACGCGCGCGGCGATAGTTACAGGAATGGTGTTAGCCCATTCGTGCGGAAGGGTGCTGACGCCGCTCTTTCCTGCCAGAGCGGCGGCCCAAGTGGAAGCGACATCGCCTCCAAGTGGGGTTGTTGCGCCGAGACCTGTAACTACTACGCGTCGTCTAGACATTTTTTACGAAGAATCTATGCCAGGACTTAGGCAGAGGCCGAGACGATGAAGTTGACGGCGTCGCCAACAGTGACGAGGTCGGAAACCTTGTCATCAGGAATTTTTACTCCGAAGCGCTCTTCAGCGGCGACGACAACTTCGACCATGCTCAAGGAATCAACGTCTAGGTCGTCCGTGAAGTTCTTATCCATTTCGATGGTAGCTGCCGGGATGCCAGCTACTTCTTCAACGATCTCCTTGATGCCTGCGAGTACATCGGCTTGTGAAAGTGCCATATTTTTATATCTCTTTCTTTAGGTTGTTTCGTATCATCTGATTGAAATTATAGTTTTATGGAAGTTCTACCACTTGACCTGCATAAACCAATCCTGCGCCATAACCGATGAGTAGCGCCAATCCGCCGCTCAATTCAGGGCGATCTTTGAGCAAAGCAGCCATTGCGAGGGGCACTGATGCGGCAGAAGTATTGCCCGACGTGCGAATATCTTGGGCAATCACCACTGAATCAGGCAATCCCATTTCCTTAGCCATCGTCTCAATGATCCGCACATTTGCTTGATGCGGGATGAATGCGGCGAGTTGATCTGGACTCACGCCGGCCGCTGCAAGGGCGCGGGTGCCCGCTTTGCTAACTGAATAGGCGGCCCAACGGAAGACAGCCTGACCTTGTTGGGAAATGACCGGCCATGCAACATTTGTTGCACTATCTCGGAACTCGAGCCACGAAGGATCGAGCAAAATCGCATCGCGCGAATCCGCATCAGCACCCCAAACCGTCGGACCGATTGCTGGATGGTCTGATGGACCGACAACGACTGCACCGGCTCCGTCAGCAAAAATAAATGCGGTGGCGCGATCCGCAGGATCGACAAAGTCGGTCAACTTTTCAACTCCGATGACAAGAACATATTTGGATGAACCAGCCCGAATGAAATCGCTGGCCATCCCGAGTCCGTAACAAAATCCGGCACATGCCGCGTTAATATCAAAAGCTGCTGCTTTAGGATTTCCCAGGCGCGCGCTAAGCGCGGTTGCTCCGCTCGGAGCTTGATATGGATAAGTAATCGAGGCAAAGATTACGGTGTCGATATCTTCAATCTTCAACCCAGAGCGCTCGATTGCCTGAAGGCAGGCAGCCTGCGCCATATCTAAGACTGACTCATCTTTCGCAGCGAATCTGCGAGATTCAATTCCGGTACGTTGACGAATCCATTCATCAGTCGAATCAATACGTTCGATGATTTCAGAGTTAGGAACAATACGCGCGGGTTGGTATCCGCCTACGCTCATAATGCGACTGTCCGACCCGGTGCGTACATGAATCATTGGGTTACCTTCTCCGTGTTTTGAATGTTGGAGGTGTGACGCGCAATTAGGTCGCGCGCAGCATCAAGATCAGCTGGTGATTTTAGCGCCAACGTTTCTATACCGGGCAGGGCACGTTTGACTAAACCGATGAGAGTTCCAGCAGGTGGAAGTTCGATCACAGCAGTCACACCGAGATTTTTCATCGTCTCCATGCATAAATCCCAACGGACCGGGTTGGCAATTTGATTGATAATTCGCGCAAGAAATTCTTGTCCAGAAGAAATTGAGGCGCCGTCTGCGTTGGAGAGAATTCTCGATTCTGGATCGCACGCGGTAAGAGTGCGCGCGAATTCGGCAACGCGAGCAACGGCTCCCGACATAGCGTCAGTATGAAAGGCACCAGCAACTGCCAGTGGTCGGACTCGCACACCTGCAGGGGGATTAGCAGCAAGTAATTCCAACGCGGTCAAAGGACCAGCGGCAACTATTTGCCCAGCGCCATTTTCGTTAGCGGCAACCAGACCCATCTCCGAAAGTGCAGCAATGATCGTGTCGCGTTCACCGCCAAGCAGTGCGCTCATTCCAGTGGCGGTTTGCGCAGCAGAAACAGACATCGCCTGACCGCGCTCGCACACCAAAGTCAGTGCATCGTGATCATTCAGGATTGCGGCGATGTTTGCAGCGGTGATTTCACCGACCGAGTGGCCAGCCGTAACGGCAGGAGTTGGATTTCCCAGCGCCCGCGCCGCTAGCATCCCGGCAGCCACAATTAAAGGTTGCGCATTTTCGGTAGCGCGGATTTCATCTGCATCTGCACTGGTTCCCAATCGAATGAGGTCCACTTTGGCTGCATCAGACCACGAAGTAAGAAGTTCGAGAAGGGATGCGTCCTCCAGCCAAGGGGAGAGAAACCCCGGAGACTGCGAACCTTGACCTGGGGCGAGGATTGCGAGCACTGGCCGATTTTAGGCGAAAGAGCAGATTACTTACGAGTTAGGCACTCCATCACGCGGAGAATGGGCGCGAAACTAGCCAAACCAAAGCAGTGTGCGGTGCAACAGCGACCCTTGTCGAGGGGGCTGCAATCACTGGTTGGTATGTGGCACTGGGTTGTGAAGCATCAAAAATGCACCTAAATGTGTTGCCCCAAGATTCATCCGGAAGGGTGAACAAAGTCTCATCCACGGACGAATTGAGCATCACTAACAACGCGCGATTCGCACCTGCTTCGATGAACACCGTAATGCTGCGCTTTTCACCGTCAGACCAATGAGCATCTGTCATCTCGCGACCCCCGAGACTGAACCAGGCAATATCTTTTCGTTGGGTTCCACGATCGAATGCGCCAGTGAAGAAATCATGCGCAACGTCGGCCAGATATGTAGATCTAATTTGGGACAAGGCGCTGACCGTTTCGAGCATGTTAGATTCGTCCTCGTTGAGGTCCCACGAAAGATTCACGCCGAAATCATCTGGCCCGTCAAGTGGTTGTGAGTAAGCGTTGTTGGAACCGTTTTGGCTTCGACTTACTTCGTCACCCATCGACATCATCGGGACACCAGAGGAAAGAAAAAGGGTGGTCAGAATTGATTTTTTCAGACTTTTGCGGGTTGCTTTGATTTTCGGATCATCACTGGGTCCTTCCACGCCCGCGTTCCAGGATCTATTGGCCGCTCCGCCGTCACGATTATCTTCTCCATTGGGTTCGTTTCTTTTTTGCGAGTACGAAACGAGGTCATTGAGTGTGAATCCGTCGTGGGCTGTCACAAAGTTGATGGAGGATGTTGGTCCACGAAAATAAAAGATGTCACTTGACCCGCTGATGCGCGAAGCAAGGTCAGCAACACCTTCACCATAACCTCGCGATAAATCACCTAACCAGAATTGTCGAACTGAATCTCGAAAGTGGTCATTCCATTCGCGCCAGGGATATGCAAAATCGCCCAAGCTGTATCTGGTTACATCCCACGGTTCGGCAATAAGTTTTAGATCTCGCAAACCCGGGTCAGCCGTGATTGCGGAAAACAACGAGGAATCTTCGGCGGCATGATCTTCATAGAGTGCAGTTGCAAGATCGAAACGAAAACCATCAACCCCAATCACATCACTCCACCAGCGAAGTGAATCAGTGATGTGGCGAACGATGTGCGGTTGGCTGGCATTAATCGTGTTGCCGCAACCGGTTACATCCATGTATTCCCCGTTGCTTCGGTGGCGGTACCAGGATTTGTTGTCGATTCCGCGGAAAGAAAGAGTTGGACCCCCAATTCCGCCTTCACCAGTGTGATTGAAGACGACATCAAGAATGATCTCAATTCCAGCAGAGTGCAGTTGGTCTACCGCCGATTGCAATTCATCGACTGGATCACTTGTTGCCGCGTACCCCTGATGTGGCGCGCTAAATGCAATTGGGTTATATCCCCAATAGTTGCGCCGACCGCGATTCCAAATTGCGGGTTCAGTCATTGCTTGATGAATTGGCAAGAGCTCCAGCGCCGTCACGCCCAATTTCTTCAGGTGGGCGATTGTGCTCGGGTGTCCGAGACCTTTATACGTTCCGCGTTCTGCAGGGTTGATATGCGGATTGAGGGCGGTAAGTCCTTGGACGTGTGCTTCATAAATCAAAGTTTTGGTCCAGGCCGTGTTAAGCCGGTGGATTGTGCGCGGCTTATGGCCGGTCACCACCGAGTAAGGCACTTTGCCAGCGCTGTTTCGACCATCGCGCACCATCACGTCGCCCGACCCCAGCGCATCGAGGCTGGTGTGACCGTAGATTTCAGGGGAGTAGGTGAGGTCTCCATCTAGATGATGGGTATGCGGATCTATCAACAATTTGGCGGAGTTAAAGCGCAACCCTTGCTCTGGCTTCCAAGGACCATAAACGCGGAATCCGTATCGTTGACCCTCTCTGACACCTGCAAGATAGCCATGCCAAATAGGACCAGTGCGGTGAGCGAGGGCGAAGCGAGTCTCGACCAGGCGTCCGTTGATCTCATTAAATAAGCAGAGTTCGACCGCATCGGCAGCTTCAGACCAAAGGGCGAAATTGGTGCCGCCATGAGTGAGGGTGGCACCGAGATATCGGTGGTCTGCTGGAAGCACGAGGTCATCTTGCCTCATCGGAGCCGTGATTGCCCCTTTTGGTGAGCGACCTACCAACAAGTAACATCTGCAATGTGAATATTGCCGTATGCGTGAAGCAAGTGCCGGATTCTTGGGCTGAAAAAAAGATGGTCGCTGGAGTTCTCGATCGTGAGAGCGCTGAAGCAGTGCTGAACGATTTAGATGAGTACGCAGTGGAAGAAGCGCTGCGAATAGTTGAAGCGCATGGTGGCAACGGTGATGCTGGTCCGCACAAAATAACCGTAATTTCTATGGGACCAAGTCGTGCCACTGATGCTGCGCGTAAAGCATTGTCGATGGGTGCAGATAGCGCAATTGTGGTTACGGATGGCGCGCTGGCGGGATCTGATGCGATTGCCACTTCGCGCGTTCTGGCGAAAGTAATTACGGATGGAAATTTTGACCTTGTCATATGCGGGACAGAATCAACAGATGCACGAATGAGTGTGGTTCCAGCAATGATCGCGCAAAGATTGAATTGGGCCAGCCTTACATTTGCGGGATCTCTTGTTGTGGCTCCCGACACTGGTGACATCTCCATCACTCGTGTTACCGAATCTGGAGTTGATTTAATAAAAGCAAAATTGCCCGCCGTAGTTAGCGTGATCGAGAAAATCAATGAGCCGCGCTATCCGTCTTTCAAAGGAATCATGGCCGCTAAGAAAAAAGTTATGGATGTGCGTGATCTTGCTTCGCTGTCATTAGATGCAAACACTGTAGGCATCGTTGGCGCTTGGAGCGTCGTCGAAGACGCGGTGGCGCGACCTGCCAGGTCGGCAGGAATAAAGGTTGTCGATGAAGGAAATGCCGGAAATGCACTCGTCGAATTCCTAGTAGAGAAGAAGTTGATATGAGCGAGGTCGTAATCCTGGCGCAATTTGTTGACGGAAAGATCGCAAAAGCATCGCTGGAATTGATTGCCTTTGGAGCCCGCGCCGGTAGCGTCACCGCACTTGTTTTAGCTGAAGTCGGTGCAGGACCAGCCCTTGCTGGACAGCTCAACGTTGGATCCGTTTCTGAAGTTCTCGTTTTAGAAAGTGCTGATTTTGCAAAGCACGGTGTAGCTGCGGCGGCCGAAGCGATTGCCTCGGTTGTGAGTGAGAAAAAGCCTGCTGCGTTGTTGATTTCCTCCAGCGCATTCGGCAAGGAAGTTGCGGGCTGCGTCGCGGTCAGCACGGATTCGGGAATCATTACTGATGCAGTGGATTTCAGCGCAGAACTACGAGCCACTCAACTTGTCTTCGGCGGATCAACGACTGTTCATTCTCGCATCACTCATGGATGTTCCATCATTACATTGCGCCCGAATTCGATCGCGCCGGATATGGCTCCGGCCACTCCGCAGATTTCAATAAAGCAGATGAGCGTCGGCGATTTGGCAAAATTGGCGCTCACCGTTTCGACTCAACCACCTGTGACCGGCGGTCGTCCGGATCTCACAGAGGCGCAGTACATCGTTTCGGGTGGACGAGGCACTAATGGAGATTTCGGTCCTGTCGAAGCACTTGCAGATGCACTCGGAGCTGCGGTTGGCGCCTCCCGCGCCGCAACGGATGCAGGCTGGTATCCGCATTCACTACAGGTCGGGCAGACTGGTAAGACAGTTAGTCCTCAGTTATACGTGGCGTGCGGTATTTCAGGGGCAATCCAGCATCGGGCCGGCATGCAGACGAGTAAAACAATCGTGGCGATAAATAAGGATCCAGACGCGCCAATTTTTGAGCTGGCTGATTTTGGTGTCGTTGGAGATCTCTTCGCAGTTCTACCTCAAGTGACTGACGGGGTCCGCGCTCGCAAGTCCTAGACTTGCACCATGGCGATCTATCTCGATCACGCGGCGACAACGCCGATGGTTGAGGCGTGCACCCAGGCGGTGATTCGCCAGCTGAAGGTGCTCGGCAACCCTTCAAGTCTTCACACATTTGGGCGTGCGGCTCGTAAAGAATTAGAACGTGCCAGGGAAATTATCGCCCGCCATGTCGATTGCCACCCGAGCGAGATTATTTTCACAGGATCAGGCACTGAGGCTGATAACACCGCCTTGAAAGGTCTTTTTTGGCGTGGTAAGGCGCACGGACGCAATGTCGTTGTGATCTCCGCGATCGAGCATCACGCAATTCTTGATCCTGCGCAGTGGCTAACCGATCATGAAGGGGCGGAAGTAATTCTTCTTGACGTGGATTCCAACGGACTGATTAACCTCAACCAAGTTCGAGAATTACTTTCTCACCGCGCCGATGAGATCGCCGTGATTTCCGTAATGAGTGCTAACAATGAAACGGGAGTCATCCAGCCAATTTCGGAGATTGTTGAGATAGCCAGCGACTACGGCGTCGCCGTGCATTCGGATGCCGTGCAAAGTTTCGGAAAAGTTCCTTTGTCATTTTCTAAACTCGGACTGACTGCGATGACGCTCAGCGGGCACAAAATTGGTGGACCACTTGGTATCGGCATCTTGGTCTTACGAAAAGGCTTTGACATTCCAGCTTTGCTCCACGGAGGTGGCCAAGAGCGCGACATCCGCAGCGGCACGTTCAATGCTCCTTCGATCGTAGGGTTTGCAACCGCAGTTGAGGAAATTTTCCTTGACTTTGTTTCACATAGTTTGAAAGTTGCATCGTTGCGGGTGGCCCTGGAGAGCGGGATTGCTGCGAAGATGCCCGATGCATACATCAACGGGCTTTCGGCTGATCGACTTCCAGGCATAGTGAATGCAACTTTCCCAGGTACCGAGAGCGACACATTGCTTTTACTACTCGATGCGGAAGGAGTTGCTTGTTCAACTGGATCAGCATGCAGTGCCGGCGTTCAGCGACCAAGTCACGTGCTTTTGGCCATGGGACACACTGATGTAAGTGCGCGGTCGAGTTTGCGTTTTTCTATTGGTCCTTCGAATACTGCAGAAGACATCGCCCAAACTTTGAAATTACTACCGGCTGTCCTAACTCGCGCAAGGGCGGCGAACTTACGATGAGACTCATTGCAGCAATGAGCGGCGGAGTTGATTCTGCAGTCGCCGCGGCACGTGCAGTTGAATCCGGACACGAAGTCGTAGGTGTCCATTTGGCCCTGTCATCGAATCCGCAGAAATATCGATCAGGTGCCCGTGGTTGTTGCACAATTGAAGATTCGCACGACGCCAGACGTGCCGCAGATGTAATCGGAATCCCTTTCTATACTTGGGACATGGCGGAGGAATTTCACGCTGGAGTCGTCGAGAATTTCATCTCCGAATACGCGATAGGGAGGACCCCCAATCCTTGTCTTCGCTGCAATGGGAAAATTAAGTTCGCCGCAGTGCTAGATCGTGCGCGGGCTATGGGCTTCGATGGTGTTGTCACGGGTCACTACGCGACTACGCAGGAAGGGTCAATGGGAAAAACTTTACATCGCGCGGTTGATGCATCTAAGGATCAGTCATACGTGCTGTCCGTGCTGTCCGTCGAACAGATCGCTGGTGCAATATTCCCGCTCGGTGATACCGAGAAGGTTGATATTAGAAAAGAGGCCGCGGCGAGGGGGTTGGCGGTTGCGCAAAAGCCAGATAGCCATGACATCTGCTTTGTTCCATCTGGAGATAATGCCGGCTGGTTGCGTGATCGACTTGGTAGTGAAGTCGGCCCAATTCTTGATCAAGATGGAAACAAACTCGGCGAACACAAGGGCGCGTATACATACACGATCGGCCAGCGAAAGGGCCTGGGTATCACTGTTCCAACTTCGGACGGCTCTCCTCGATTTGTTTTAAAGATCGAGCCTGTCACGAACACAGTTGTCGTCGGAGCCCACGAAGATTTGGCTGTCAGCACTATGTACGGAGAGAAACCGATCTGGTGCGGACCGCTCCTTGACGCAACTGCGCGCCGCGGATTTGTTCAAGTTCGTGCGCATGGCCAACCACTTCCGTGCGAGTATTTCTTCGACGGATCCTTGCTCGTTGCGCGCCTCGATGAACCGATTTTCGGGCTTGCCACTGGTCAAGCAATGGCTATTTACGACGATGATCGAGTAGTGGGGTCAGCCACGATTTGTGAGACTGCGCAATGAACAACCAAGCGCGTCATCGGATCGCCGAGTTAACCGAGCAGATTCGCGACCATCAGTTCCGTTATTACGTAATGGATAAGCCAGTCATCACCGACGCCGAATTCGATTTATTGTTGCGCGAACTTACCGACCTTGAAGCCAAATATCCGGAACTGCGCGAAGCTGATTCACCGACCCAAAATGTTGGCGGCGGCTTCTCTACTGAATTCAAGCAAGTTGACCATCTCGAGAAGATGATGAGTTTGGACAACGTTTTTGACGATTCCGAACTCCACTCTTGGTTTGATCGATCGGAGAAGACAGTGCCAATCTCACAATGGCTCTGCGAATTGAAAGTCGACGGGCTAGCCGTAAATTTGCTCTACGAAGCTGGCACTCTGACGCGCGCACTTACGCGTGGAAACGGCGATACAGGCGAGGATGTAACGCTCAATGTGAAGACGATAAGAAACGTTCCCCATAAACTCAAAGGCGAGGGAGTCCCCGCGCTGATTGAAGTGAGGGGAGAAGTATTCTTTCCATTAGCAGCTTTCGCAGAATTGAATAATTCGTTGGAAGAGTCGGGCAAGACTCTCTTTGCTAACCCGCGAAATGCGGCCGCAGGTTCTTTGCGACAAAAGGATCCCCGGGTGAGCGTTCAGCGGCCCTTGAGTTTCGTAGTGCACGGAGTGGGCGCTTGCCAAGGAGTTGAATTCGATTCCCAGAGCAGCGCATACGAGTCATTGCGTAAATGGGGGCTGCCTATAAGTGAGCGATACCAAGTGTGCGATTCTCATGACGAGATCATCAAATTCATCGCGCATTACGAAGCCCATCGCCACGATGTCGAACACGAGATTGACGGCGTTGTGGTAAAAGTTAATTTGCTAGAACAGCAACGGACTTTAGGTGCGACTTCGCGTGCGCCAAAGTGGGCCATCGCCTATAAGTACCCTCCACAGGAAGTGGTTACCCGACTCATAGATATCAAAGTCAGTGTCGGTCGCACAGGCAGAGTCACTCCGTTTGCTTACATGGAGCCCGTTAAAGTCGCCGGCTCTACAGTCACCAACGCAACGCTGCACAATGCGCAAGAAGTCGTGCGCAAAGGCATCCTCATCGGTGACTTGGTTGTAATTCGAAAAGCGGGGGACGTTATCCCGGAAGTTCTCGGTCCGGTCGTTGAAAGGCGCACTGGAGTAGAACATGCCTTTGTGATGCCCACAAACTGCCCCGATTGCGGATCGAAATTGCGCGCAATATCCGAAGGTGATGTTGAT
This sequence comes from Actinomycetota bacterium, assembly GCA_014377015.1. Classification (GTDB taxonomy): domain Bacteria; phylum Actinomycetota; class Actinomycetes; order Nanopelagicales; family Nanopelagicaceae; genus QYPT01. The sequence continues at coordinate 332 of JACMQL010000032.1, read as the reverse complement.
ATTCGGTGCCCGAATATGCGCACCTGTCCTGCGCAATTGAGAGAACGCATTTTCTACATCGGATCTCGCGCCGCTTTGGATATTGACGTACTTGGTTATGAGGCAGCTCAAGCGCTGCTTTCCGATGAAGTCATCCGGGATGAATCGGATTTATTTGATCTGACAGCAGAAAAATTGTCGCACTCAGATTTCTTTCAAAAAAAGGATGGAACTCCGGGCGCCAATGTCAGCAAGTTACTGACAGCCCTGGAAGGTGCGAAGGATCGCCCGCTTTGGCGCGTTATCGTGGCTCTCTCAATTCGCCATGTCGGGCCAACGGCAGCTCAGGCTCT
>JACMQL010000031.1 GCA_014377015.1 Actinomycetota bacterium | reverse complement strand
CTGTTCGATCTTTGGGATGTCGCCATTTTCGGAGACAAGAGTGGCTTCGTTTGCAATTGCTGTCACAGTACCGACTGTGTCGAAGAAATCCGAAAGCAGAAGCGTAAATAGCAGCAGGATTGCTGAAATAGCAGATACTCGGCTGAAGGATCCGAGCAAACTAAAGTGGCCGAAGAGGCTGAAGTCCGGCGTTGCGATGACATCAGTTGGGATGCGAGGAACGTTTAATCCCCAGCCCTTGGGGTTGATCTTGTCGGGGGCGATGAAGTTTGGTCCAATTTTGAATGCGGATTCGATGATGACAGCGAAAACGGTCGCCAAGGTAATCCCGATCAAAAGGGCGCCTTTTACTTTCTTAACGAGAAGTCCGATCATCAAAAACAATCCGAAACTGAATACCACGATTGGCCAGCCCACTAATGTTCCGCCATCACCGAGAGTTACTGGAACCGGTCCGGAACCTGTCCGGCGTACGAATCCCGAATCAACCAAACCGATTAGGGCGATAAATAATCCGATTCCTACTGAAATTGCCACCTTAAGTTGGCGTGGTACTGCGTGGAAAACCGCAGTTCTAAATCCAGTCAGCACAAGAACGAGGATGATCAAGCCTTCCAGAACGATCAAACCCATGGCATCCGCCCACGACATCTTGGTCGCGATCCCAACAGCCACGAAGGTATTGAGGCCGAGTCCAGTGGCTAGTGCCAATGGGAAGTTAGCCACGACTCCCATGAGAATGGTCAGCACGCCGGCAACAAGTGCGGTGGCCGCGGCAATCATCGCCAGGTTGGGATGGGAGCCATCTCCGCCTAGATATTTGCCGTCGGCATCTTTGGAAAGTCCGATGATCAAAGGATTAAGAGCAACAATGTAGGCCATGGTGAAAAAGGTGACGAAGCCACCTCTAATTTCGCGGCCGATCGTGGATCCTCGTTCCGAAATTTTAAAATATGTGTCAAGCACAGAAATCCCCTCACTCTGTTGATGGGGCGCGAGTTGCCCCGGGTGGATTTGCGGTCCGCCAACTTAGGGAAGTTGAGAGGCAGGCTAGTGGGCAATATTTATTACTGGCGGGTAATGCGGCTCAAAACACCGAAGGAGATTGCCACGCTTTGTCCGATGAAGAGGGCGAAAATTGCCGTTCCTAGGCCCACGCTTCCGCCTAACAACGCTCCAAGTACCAGCACTAAGGATTCAATGGCCAATCGAACTCTGCCAATCCGAATCCCCGTTTTGTGGTGCAGACCTGTCATCCACCCATCTCTTGGTCCTGGTCCGAGTCCGCATGTGATGTAAATCGCCGACGCAACTCCGACCAGGGCGACCCCGCAGAATGCGAATCCGAGCCCAACAAGAAAATTGGTTTGGCGGGGGATTATTTCCACGCCAATCTGAAGTGCGATCGCGATCACGATGATATTCATGAAAGTTCCAAACCCTGGCTTTTCACTGAGTGGGAGCCAGAGCAAAAGCACCGCGCAACTCACCGCGAATGTCGCCCAGCCCAAGGAAATGCCGGTTTTTTCCGAAACGCCTTGCGAAAGCACCACCCACGGTGAATTGCCTAAATTGGACTGAACAAGAAAAGACTCACCAATTCCAAATAAGAAAAGTCCACCGCCGAGGATTGCAACCCGCGACACGGACAGATCCCAGCGATGGCGCGCCCTCCACGGTGTTATCGGAATGCTGCGATGCGGCCGAAACCAATCACCAGCGCTACGAACAATGTTGATCGCCATGCACGCAGGTTACTGCACCAAGAATTGAAAACGAGCGCACCGATAATTCCGATCGTGATGGACCAGTAGTATTCCTAGTCCTATGAATCTCACTTATCCGCAGGCCATTATCACCGGGTTTGTCCAAGGAATTACTGAGTTATTTCCGATCTCGAGTTTGGGCCACGCGGTGCTTGTTCCTGCGTGGATTGGTGGCAGTTGGAAGACCTTCACGACCGATCCTGATTCCGCTTATCTTTCAATTACTGTAGCTCTGCACTTTGCGAGTGCATTAGCTTTGTTCTGGGTTTTCAGGTTTCGCTGGATTCATCTCATCAGTGGCGGACTGCAAGTACTAGCAAAGCGCCCATCGGTCGGGGGGTCAGTCTTCTGGCGAATCGTTATCGGAACCATTCCGGTCGCGGCGCTCGGATTCATTTTCGAAAAGCCTTTGCGAACCTTATTTTCGAAGCCGCTTGCTTCCGCTTGCTTTCTTACCATAAACGGGATCATCCTCATTGTGGCGGAGAGGGCGTCACGTAAAGCAAAATCTGAAGCCACCGAAGAACTTGAGAATATCGAGATTGCCCGCCGGGTATCTGTTCCAGTGGCGATCTCAATCGGATTCGCCCAGGCTTTAGCTCTCTTTTCTGGAATCAGTCGATTCGGCATCACAATGAGTGCTGGACTCTTTCGCGGACTATCCCACCGCGCAGCTTCCGACTTCGCATTTCTTTTAGCACTGCCTGTAATCCTCGGCGCTTCGATTGTGAAGTTGCCCGAGTTGTTCACCCCTGAGAACGCAGATTTGGCGGGACCGTTATTAGCGGGTTCCATTGTGTCTTTTATTTCCACCTATGCATCAGTCACATTCCTGATTCGCTATTTTAAATCGAGAACGTTGTATCCATTCGCTATCTATTGCTTGATACTTGGCATCGTTTCGGTGATTCGGTTCATTTAGTGTTTCCAGGCATCGGAACGGCAATCAATGTAATTGCAATTGTGGTGGGTTCAGGACTCGGCGTTCTTATTGGGTCAAAAATGCCGCAACGCACTCGCGGACTAATTACTGACGTTCTCGGATTGACGGTATTGCTGAGCGCAGCGGGGGCTTTCATACCTCTTTGGTCGAAGTCTTTCGTTGGGTCACTGCCTAAAGGTTGGGCTCTCCTCGCGATACTTGCCGCGCTATTGCTGGGTGGACTTGTAGGCTCAATGGCACGACTCGAAGATCGCCTTGCGAACCTAGGCGAGAGTTTGCGCGTGAGATTCAAGGCTTCAAGTGAGAGTAATTTTGTGCAAGGTTTTGTATCTGCTTCCTTGCTTTTTGCGATTGGTCCCTTGTCAATTCTCGGCAGCATCAGTGATGGGATGTCCACCGGAATCGATCAATTGCTCCTCAAGAGTTCTCTGGACTTCTTTGCTGCGATGGCCTTTTCTGCCTCATTGGGTTGGGGCGTGGCGGTTGCGGCCCTACCAGTAGGCATCTATCAAGGCTTTTGGACCGTAGTGGGAGTCTTCTTGGGCAGTGTGCTTGTTGCCTATCAGGTGGATGCCATGACAATTACCGGTGGAGTTTTACTATTTTGCATTGGGCTCAAACTCTTAAATATTAAGACCGTAGCCGTTGGAAATCTTCTTCCCGCATTGGCATTTGCCCCAGTAATTGCATGGGGACTTCATCTGCTGACGGTGTGAGATTTAGAAGGTTTTTGCATCGATCACAAAACGGTACTTCACATCGCTCGCGACAGTTCGTTCGTAAGCGGTATTAACGTAGTCCGCATCTATAACTTCGACGTCACTGGTAATATTGTGTTTGCCGCAAAAATAAAGCATCTCTTGAATTTCAGGAATTCCACCGATCATAGAACCAGCCATCGATCGTCGAGCGCCAAGTAGATTTCCCACATTCACTTCATATGCCTTACCTGGCAGTCCTATGACTACCAATGTTGCATCCAATTTCAAAAGATTGAGGTAGAGATTTATATCCAATTGAGCAGAGACCGTATTGAGGATCAGGTCGAAAGTACTTTCCAGGGCGACAAGATTTTGCGCATCTTTGGTTACTACGAATTTGTCGGCTCCCATTGCCAATGCATCCTTCTCTTTCTCGGGCGAATGCGAGAACACCGTGACGGTGGCACCAAGTGCTTTGGCAAATTTCACGCCCATATGCCCAAGTCCGCCGAGTCCCACAATGCCAACGTTCATGCCGGGACATGCACCCCAATGCTTGAGCGGTGAATAGAGAGTTATCCCCGCACAAAGCAGTGGAGCTACGCCGGCCATATCTAGATTCTTCGGAACGTGCACTGCATAGTCGGCATCGATCACGAAAAGATTTGAATAGCCACCGTAGGCGACCGTTGATCCGTCACGTTCGTAAGAGTTATAAGTGCCAGTCATCCCATTCTCGCAGTATTGCTCTAACCCTTTTAGGCAACTAGCGCAGGTTCTACATGAATCAATAAACACTCCGACGCCAATCGGGTCTCCTATGGCGAACTTCGTTACGTTACTTCCAATCTCACGCACGACCCCGACGATTTCGTGACCCGGCACCATAGGAAACAATGCAGGACCCCACTCTTCGCGAACCTGATGGATATCAGAGTGACAAATACCGGAATAGGCAATATCGAGAGCAACGTCATTTGGTCGTAAAGATCGCCTTTCAAATTCAAAAGGCTGAAGTGGTGCTGAACCACTATGTACAGCTAATCCACGAGTTTTCATATTCGCCTTTCGTAAGTTAGTTAAGGGATGCTTCGTTAAAAACCTTTGAAAGGCAATGGTTGGCTGGATGTGTGCCCAGCTCGAGATGCGCGCGCTGTCACTTGTCGCATGTGGTGGCGACGGCAGAGGACTTCGTAAGCGACCGCCTGATCGCCACTCACGTCTCCGACCACTATCTGTTCACCTTCTGTGATCATCACCCCGCCAAGTGTTCTGGCGTTGTGTGTGGCCCGTCTTCCGCACCAGCACAGGGCTTCAACTTGAAGTGCATTAACTCGGTCGGCTAGTTCAACTAAGCGAGCTGAGCCCGGGAAAAGTGATGTCCTAAAATCAGTGAGAATTCCAAAAGCAAAAACGTCAATGCCCAAACCATCAACAATTTTGGCTAATTGTTCGATTTGGACGGGTTGGTAGAATTGAGCCTCATCGCAAATCACATAATCGATTCTCTCGCCCATCGAGAGTTGATCAACTACAAAGCGATGCAGATCGAGTTCGGGTCCAACTTCAATGGCTTGTTGCTGCAGTCCCAAGCGCGAAGAGATAACACCGGATCCAGCGCGATCCTGATTGGTGAACATTAATCCTGTGCGTCCGCGACTTTGGTGGTTGTGTGCTGTTTGCAAAGCGAGGGTTGATTTTCCGCTATCCATAGTCCCGCAGTAGTAGATCAGTTCGGCCACGAAGAGAATCCTGCCACTTTTTTACAACTGATCGCGCCATCGCATTTCACGAAAATCTCAAACTTTGAACAAAGAGTGTGTGGAGATTTTCGGATATGCCGCAGTGATAACTTCACGTCCGCTGAGCCCCGTGATCTCGAGTACGGATGAGAAACCAACGACATGGCCGCCCGCTCTCTGAAGTAGGCGTATGCCGGCTACGGCGGTTCCACCTGTTGCGAGCACATCATCTATGAGTAGCACGCGAGAACCAGGAGAGAGCGCGTCCTGGTGAATTTGGATGACATCTTGCCCGTACTCCAATCCATAACTTTCAGCATGTGTAAGAAAGGGCAGTTTGCCTTTTTTACGAATCGGAATAAATCCCAGCGAGAGTGAATGAGCGAGGGCGGCCGCGAAGATGAAGCCACGGGCTTCTATGCCGGCTATAACATCGAAGCGCTCGGTCTGGGGTTTTAACGCATGGACCACTGCACTGAAAGCAGATCCGTCTGAAAGCAACGGCGTTAAATCTTGAAAACGAATGCCTGGCAAGGGGTAATCAGGAATTACGCGAATTAAGTCACGAGCGGCGGACAGCGAGTCGGACACGTCGTGCCATCCTCACTGTTATCAGCCAGCTACTTCCCATGGTCATTGAGATCATGGCTTTCTAGCTCTAAAACCAGTGTCCGAACGGGGACTTGAACCCCGAAGCCCTTGCGGGCACTAGCACCTCAAGCTAGCGCGTCTGCCAATTCCGCCACCCGGACGAGTGAGACGCAAGGGTATCAATCCAGGCAGGTGTGACCAAATGGAGAGTTTTCGGCAACAATACAGACATGACAAATGCGCAGAATGATCCGGAGTACCTGGCTAGTGCACTTTCCGGAATGAACCTCAGCGAACTTGAAGCCGAAACTATTGAACTATGCCGTGAAATGATTCGCATCCCAAGTGTGAACTTTGGTGATGGCAAAGGGGACGAAACGGCGATTGCTGCTTATGTAGTTTCGAAATTGTCCGAGGTTGGTATCGAATCTAAGATCTATGAGTCCGCTCCCGGTCGCTGCAATGTCATCGCGAAGATTCCTGGAGTAGATTTAGCCAGACCAGGATTGGTTGTTCATGGGCACATTGACGTAGTCCCCGCGAATGCGGCTGATTGGTCCGTCGACCCCTTCGAAGGCGTGATTAAGGATGGGATGATCTGGGGTCGCGGAGCTCTGGACATGAAAAATATGGATGCCATGATTCTGGCGATTGTCCGAAAATGGGCGCGAACTGGATACAAGCCTCCGCGAACAATCGTTTTGGCGTTCTTTGCAGACGAAGAAGCTGGCAGCATTTATGGTTCACGCTGGATGGCTAAAGAGCACCCAGAAGTATTTGCAGGTTGTACGGAGGCGATTTCGGAAGTAGGTGGATTCTCGGTAACTGTCGGAGACGGCAAGCGTCTCTACCTGGTAGAAGCCGCACAAAAAGGTATTCACTGGATGAAGCTCACCGCGCATGGAAGAGCCGGACATGGATCAATGATGAATAATGAGAATGCTGTCACGGCGCTCTCGAAAGCTGTTGCCGCCATAGGTAGTTACGAGTGGCCACAGCGTTACACCCAAACTGTGAAGACTCTCTTCAAACACGTTGCCTCTGCTACAAACCAGGCCGCTGACGAGAAAGATCTTCGCCCTTTGCTGAAAGAACTCGGACCAATCTCCAAGATGATTGGCGCAACATTGCAGAACACTGCGAATCCCACAATGTTAGAGAGCGGATATAAAGCCAATGTCATTCCGCAAACCGCTTCGGCTGTTATTGATGGCCGGTTCTTGCCCGGATACGAGGACGAACTTAACAACACGATTCGCAGTTTGATCGGGCCAGATATTGAGATCGAAACGATCACGCGCGACATTGCACTCGAAGTAGATTTCACGGGAGATCTGGTGGACGCAATGTGTAACGCTCTGGTGTCACAAGATCCGGAGGGAATCCCTGTGCCATATTTGATGAGCGGAGGCACAGACAATAAAGCTCTTTCAGAAATTGGAATAGTGGGTTACGGATTTTCGCCGCTGAAACTCCCGGCAGAGTTGGATTTTGCATCACTATTCCACGGAGTAGACGAGCGGGTTCCTCTGGATGGAATCGTCTTCGGAGTACGCGTTCTGGAGAACTTTTTAGAGAACTGCTAACGACGAAACGTCATCTAGCGCGCCTCTCACAATTTCTGGAAGTGCGATCTCTTCCGAAGAAAGAATTCCGCGCAGTTGGGCGCCCGTGCGAGCTCCAACTATTGAGCTAGTCACGCCAGGGCGATCTCGAACCCACGCTAACGCAACTTCCAGCGGCGAGTAGCCCAAGCCTTCGGCTGCCACGTTGACAGCTTCAACTATTCGACTGCTTCGATCGCCTAGATAGTTCTGAACAAAACCGGCAAAGTGCGGGCTTGCTCCACGCGAATCACTCGGAGTTCCACTTCGATATTTTCCGGTAAGAACTCCGCGACCCAATGGCGACCAAGCCAGTAATCCCACATCGAGTGAATCAGCGCACGGAAGAATTTCACGCTCAATTTCACGGTTGAGCAATGAGTATTCATTTTGCAAAGTTGTGACAGGTGCTTTTGACGCTATATTTTGCTGAAGTGAAATTGCACGAGCGCTTTGCCATCCAGAAAAATTTGATAAGCCGACGTACCTGGCGCGGCCACTTGAGTAGGCATAATCCAGAGCAGAAAGCGTGTCTTCCAGGGGGTTATTTGAGTCCCACGTATGAATTTGCCATAGATCCACAAAATCAGTTCCTAGTCGCAGAAGGGATGCATCTAAGTCCTTTATAAGTGCCCGTCTTGAGGTGTCTACCATGCGTCCGCTCTCTTGCATGGATATGCCAGCTTTAGTGGCTATAACAATGTTCTCGCGTTTTACCAACGTCCCAAGCAGACCGCCGATAACACGTTCGCTGTCTCCGTCCCCGTATATGGCAGCCGTGTCCAGAAAATTACCGCCTGCGTCCAGGTAGGCGCGACATTGCTCCGCAGCCTCATGCTCATCAGTATCTCGACCCCAGGTCATGGTTCCCAGCCCGAGCCGGGAAATAGTCAAACCGCTTTTGCCCGCCCTTCACATTTCCATAGCCCGACCCTAGCAATATCAGCGCATCAAATCCCGATAATCTTGCCTAAGGAATCCATTAGCGCGTCCGGGGAAAAGAACGGGGAGAATTATCATGACCGAAATAATTCTGTTGCGGCACGCGCATTCAACTGCCAATGCCGCGCAAATACTTGCCGGAAGAACCCACGAGACCCACCTATCTGAGACGGGACGAAAGCAGGCAAATCTGCTTGTTAAGAGATTGGGAGGTTATGAAGTTAAGGCGCTGCGATCGAGTCCGCTCATCAGATGCGAAGAAACAATTGCGCCATGGCTACGCTACCGAGAGAAGTTCTCGAACGATCAACAACTGAAAATGCGAACAGATAATGATTTGGCAGAGGTAGATTATGGCCTTTGGAGCGGCCAAAAAATCAAATCGCTAATCAAGGAACCGCTCTGGAAAGTCGTGCAGAACTCGCCCTCAAAAGTTACTTTCCCACAAGGCGAAAGCATGATTGAAATGCAAGAAAGAGCGATGGCGGCCCTAGAGCGAGCGCTCAAAATCCGCGGCAAAGGAAGCGTCGTTCTTGTTTCCCACGGTGATATCTTAAAATCAATTGTCGCCGGAGTGCTCAATATGCCCTTCGACGATTTTCAAAGAATAGTGATAGATCCCGCCTCACTTTCCGTTCTAGATTTCAGTAGTTCGCGACCGCGCGTGCTATTACTCAACGATTCGCATTCGCCTCTCCGTCTTGGAAACACTAGCCTGCGCGGAAAGCAACCTCTCATCGGAGGTGGTTCTGGTGCAGGGGAGCCATCCAATAAGGCGAAGAAGCCGAAACAGACCACGAAGGAAGTGCGATAGATGTCGGGCAACATTTTTCTTTTCGATCCGGTGGATCGTTTCATAGTGGGCACCGTCGGCCAACCTGGCGAACGGAGCTTTTATATCCAAGCCCGTACTGATAATCGATTGGTCGCAGTTCTCGTTGAGAAGGATCAAGTCGCTGCTCTTGCCGCGCGCCTGGGTCAGATGCTTCGCGAATTAAAGCGAGCCGACTCGTCATTCGCTTACAGTTCAATCCCAAAAGATGACCAGCCTCTCGAAAGCCCGATCGAAGAAGAATTTCGTGTCGGTGCTATTGCTCTTTCCTGGCTAGATGATCGTTCGCTGATTGCCATTGATTTCCAAGCAGTCGCCACGTTAGGTGATGCGGAGTCTAATATCGATGATGACGATGCCAAGGATCTCGAGGAAAATATCGATGTAATGAGGGTGCTCTTAACCCCTGGGCAAACCGAGATGTTCATTAGTCGAGCCAATGTCGTCGTCGGCGCGGGTCGGCCACCGTGTCCTTTCTGCGGTTTAGCATTGGATCCGCGGGGACACTTGTGTCCCCGTGCTAACGGTTATCGAAGATAGATTTCTTATGGATGAAACTCAGTCTCTGATAGCTGATGCGCCGATGAAAATCACGGGTCGTCTCGTAGACGCCTCGAACGCGACCATGTTGGCGACGATTGAGGATGGCGCTGACGGCATTAAAGTGATTTACAAGCCTGTTGCAGGCGAACGCCCTCTGTGGGATTTTCCGCACGGCACTTTGGCAGATAGAGAATATGCCGCTTACCTACTTAGCTCACTCGGTGGTTTTCATGTTGTGCCTTTTACAGTTTTACGCGAAGGTCCATTCGGACCAGGCGCAGTCCAGCAATGGATTGAAATTGATCCTGAAGTGGACTTAATTGAATTCTTTCAAAAGAAACTGTCGGCGTTGCGGAAGATGGCCCTATTTGACGCGGTGATCAATAACACCGATCGAAAGATCGGTCATATTCTTCCAACCCGCGAAGGATTGGTTTACGGATGTGATCATGGGGTTACATTTCACGAAGAGGACAAATTACGAACTGTCTTGTGGCAGTGGGCGGGAAAGTCGCTGCATGATGAAGAAAGGGAATTGCTCGGAATCGTTTCGCGGGCTTTGGATTCCGAACTGGGGGATGCGCTCGGTGTTTTGCTGATCGAATCGGAGATCAATGCCCTCAAACGAAGAACGAATCGACTTTTAGAGAATAATCTGTTTCCTGAACCAACCCAAGATTGGCCATCTGTTCCATGGCCCCCATTTTAATCTCAGTTAGGATGCGACAGTGAAGTCTTGGTCTGATGTATATCTGCCACCAATCGACGGCAAATATTTCTTTCCGCAACTAGCCCTTTGTAATTCGGTTACCTCGCAGAATCAGCTGTTGCCAATTAAGGAGCAGTACCGTATCTATGTCTGCGGTATTACTCCGTACGACGCAACTCATCTTGGACACGCGGCGACGTATCTCGTCTTTGATCTGGTCAATAGGTATCTAAGGGCGATGGGAAAAATAGTCCATTACGTTCAAAATGTCACCGATATTGACGATCCACTATTAGAGCGCGCAAATCGCGACGGAATCGACTGGGAAGATTTAGCACAATCACAGGTGGATCTTTTTAGGGGAGACATGAGTGATCTTCACGTGATCCCTCCGGAGAGTTACATAGGGGCAGTTGAAGCTATTCCACTTGTTTTGGCGGCAATCGAGGATCTATCGGCGCGCGAGGCGATTTATAAGGTGGATGAAGATCTCTATTTTTCCGTTCATGCTGATCCTGAATTTGGAAGTCGATCACAGCTTGCACGCGATGAGATGATCGAGATTTTCTCATCGCGAGGAGGAGATCCTGGTCGAGAAGGAAAGCGCGATCCACTTGATGCATTGGTGTGGTTGCGTCAGCGTCCACATGAACCAGGTTGGCCATCACCATTCGGACAAGGAAGGCCAGGCTGGCATATCGAATGTTGTGCGATTGCGCTGACCTATTTGCCGACACCCGTGGCCGATTCGGCGGATCCTTTTGTCATCGATATTCAAGGCGGTGGAAGTGATCTTCTTTTTCCACATCATGAAATGGGTGCTTCACAGGCTGCGCTGATCACGGGCAAAGAATTCGCTCGTTTGTATATGCACACGGGCATGATTGGCCTCAATGGCGAAAAGATGAGCAAGAGCCTCGGCAATTTAGTTTTTCTCTCTGAGCTGGTGAAATCTGGAGTGGATCCAATGGCCATTCGCATTGCGCTTCTCTCCGATCATTACGCAAAGGATCGGATGTGGAATGACTCACTCTTGACGCAGGGAATCGAATTTTTGGATAGGTTACGTTTGCTTCTTTCGCGACCCGAAGTAGCGCCGACTTCGGAAGTTATCCAAAATTTGATCTTCGCGCTTTCAAATAATCTCGATACAGTCGGTGCGTTTGAGATTTTGCGGTCCTGGTGCGTAGAAACTGAAAACGGTGAAATCGGCGGGCATGCAGGCGAGTTATCTCGTGCTATTGATCTTTTGCTCGGGATTGCGATTTAATCTATTCGCTTTCTTTCCTGCGTAAGTACCTTTCAAAGTCACGTGCAATCGAATCACCGGATGCCTCCGGTAGGTCGGTTTCATCGCGGGTGGATTCAAGTTGGCGAACATAATCTGCTATGTCGCTATCTTCACTCGCTAACTCATCCACTGCTATCTCCCACGAGCGTGCCATGTCTGGCAGATCTGTTTGTGGGATTGAAACGTCCAAGAAATCCTCGAGCGCGTTTATCAAAGCTAAAGTCGCCTTAGGAGACGGAGTTATCGATGCATAGTGGGGGATGGCCGCCCACAACGAGATTGCATCTATGCCGCGCCGCAAAGCAGTGTCTTGTATAGCGCCAAGAATTCCAGTTGGCCCCTGGTAATCACTTACTGCAACCTTTAAGCGGTGTGCTATTTCAGGAGTAGCACCACTTGCAGTCACGGTGATTGGTCGAGTGTGGGGAATATCTGCAAGAAGGGAGCCTAGGGAGATAATCATCGACACGTCGAGATCATCTGCGAGGTCAAGAAGTTCGCGTGCGAATGTTTTCCATTTCATCGACGGTTCTGGTCCCGCAACGAGAACCAAGTCGAAGGAAAACTTCGGCGTAGAAAGTCCATAAACATGAGTTGTCGGCCAGGAAATTTCACGTCCACGCACAGAATTCGTGCTGACGATAGGTCGATTGACCTGAAAGTCATAAAAATCTTCTGCATCGAAGACGGCAATGGGCTGGTGCGCCGCAGACTCACCCATATCAAGCAAATGTGTAAGTGCTGCGGATGCCGCTTCACCAGCATCGTTCCAGCCACCGAAGGCCACTATCATCCGCGGGGATCGGAGGGCAGGAATGCGGATAATCTCCATAACTCCACCTTACGGTAACCTTCCGCGTGTGAGGACCCATTTTGCAACGCTTCGAAAATCTTTAAGCCAACGTTGCATCGTGGCAGACGGCGCGATGGCCAGGGTGTTGCAGGCTGCGAATCCCACTTTGGCGGACTTTCAAGGACATGAAGGCTGTAATGAGATATTGAATGTCTCGCGCCCGGATATCGTGAAAGCCGTCCATGAGCGCTATCTCGAGGTCGGTGTCGATGCGATTGAGACGAATACTTTTGGAGCCAATTGGGCCAATCTTGCCGAATACGGGATCGAAGATCGAATCTACGAACTGGCTTATGCCGGAGGAGTACTCGCTCGCCAAAGCGCCGATAAGTATTCGACGGATGAAAAACCAAGGTATGTACTCGGCTCACTTGGACCAGGTACTAAATTGCCAAGTTTGGGTCATACAACTTACGAGGTGTTGCGAGAGGCATACCACATTGCTGCCAAAGGTCTTGTGGACTCCGGAGTGGATGCTTTGCTCATCGAGACGGCACAGGATTTGATGCAGGCGAAAGCGGCAATCAATGGAGCCCGTGCAGCGATTGCGCAAGCGGGCCGCGACGTCATGCTTATCGCACAGGTAACCGTTGAAACGACTGGCACGATGTTGCTTGGCAGTGAAATTGGTGCAGCTCTCAACGCTTTAGAACCGCTGGGAGTTGATTTAATTGGTCTCAATTGCGCAACTGGCCCTGCGGAGATGTCGGAACATCTTAGGTATCTAAGTAAGTCCGCCAAATGTGGAATTTCAGTCATGCCAAATGCTGGGCTGCCAATTCTGGGTCCTGATGGCGCAACTTATCCGTTGACTCCGAATGAATTGGCTGATGCTTTGCAGAATTTTGTGCGAGAGTACGGCGTATCACTCGTCGGTGGTTGTTGCGGCACCACGCCTGAGCACTTAAAGGCAGTAGTTGATCGTCTCAAGGACGTTCATCCGATAGATCGCAATCCAACTTTGGAAGCCGGTGCTTCCTCGCTTTATCAGTTTGTGCCTTTCAAACAAGAACTCACATATCTAGCTATCGGGGAACGTACCAACGCCAACGGATCAAGAGCTTTCAGGGATGCGCTGATCGCCGAAGACTGGCAGACCTGCGTGGAGATTGCCCGAGATCAAATCCGCGACGGAGCGCACCTGCTCGATCTTTCGGTCGACTATGTAGGACGCGACGGAGCCGCAGATATGCGCGAACTTGCCAGCCGGTTTGCCACGGCATCTACATTGCCGATCGTTCTGGATTCAACTGAACCTGAAGTAATCAAAGCTGGACTTGAGCAGCTGGGTGGGCGCAGCGTCATTAACTCAGTTAATTTTGAAGATGGCGACGGTCCTAATTCGCGCTTTGCGCGAGTTATGCCCCTTGTGATGGAACATGGCGCTAGCGTGATCGCTTTAACCATTGATGAAGTTGGACAAGCACGCGATGCGGAATGGAAGATGCGCGTTGCACGGAGATTGATAAACGAGCTTACGCAAAAATGGGGAATGAATGTAGAGGACATTTTGATCGACTGCCTAACTTTTCCAGTAGCCACCGGCCAGGAAGAAACTCGACGGGACGGCCTAGAAACGATTAATGCTATCAAGGCACTTAAAAAGGAATTCCCGAAAGTTCAGACGACCTTAGGCGTTAGCAATATCTCATTCGGCCTCAATCCTGCAGCCCGCATAGTTCTTAACTCAGTTTTCTTGCACGAAGCAGTAGCTGCTGGATTAGATTCCGCGATTGTCCATCCGTCGAAAATCACTCCGATGGTTCGAATCGACACCCGCCAACGAGAAGTTGCGCTTGACCTCATTTACGACCGACGCAGCTACGACGGGGATATTTGTACTTATGATCCGCTGACAGAATTTCTGCAACTATTTGAAGGCGTCGAAGTTGCCACTAGCCGTCTTTCGAGAGCCGCGGAACTCGCGGCACTGCCACTTTCACAACGCCTTACTAGAAGAATCATCGACGGCGAAAAGGTTGGGCTTGAAGCAGATCTGATGACCGCACTTGATGAAGGCATTCCTGCTCTGGAAGTTATTAATACATTTTTATTGGATGGTATGAAAGAGGTTGGCGAGCTTTTCGGTAAAGGCGAAATGCAACTTCCATTCGTTCTTCAAAGTGCCGAAGTCATGAAAAGTGCCGTGGCGTTTCTCGAACCTTTCATGGAAAAAACCAGTAGCGACGGTCGTGGCGTGATTGTGCTTGCTACCGTGCGCGGGGATGTACATGACATCGGCAAAAATCTTGTGGACATTATCTTGTCTAATAACGGATACAAAGTGGTAAATATCGGCATTAAGCAAACAATCAACCAGATAATCGATGCCGCAATGGAATCCGATGCAGACGCAATCGGGATGAGTGGATTGCTCGTCAAATCTACGGTGATTATGAAAGAGAATCTTCAAGAATTGACGGATCGCGGAATGGATCAACGCTGGCCGATTGTTCTTGGGGGAGCCGCGCTAACACGAGCTTATGTAGAGCAAGATCTTGCTGGACTATTTCCAGGTGAAGTTCGCTATGCGCGAGACGCCTTCGAGGGTTTGCGCCTTATGGATGTGATCATGGCCGTCAAACGCGGCGAACCCGGTGCGGCCCTGCCCCCGTTACGAGAGCGACGAGTAAAAGCCAAGTCTCATTCGGATTCGCCCGTTGTCATTGACACCCGAAGAAGTGACGTATCGCAAGAAGTTGAAATTCCAGTTCCACCTTTTTGGGGGAGCCGCATAGTCAAAGGCATTGCCTTGAATGAATATGCCGACATGCTCGACGAGCGGGCTTTGTTTGTGGGTCAATGGGGTCTCAAAGGCGCACGAAATGAATTTGAAACTATGGCCGAGGAAGAAGGGCGACCTCGATTGCGCGCCTTGCTAAATGAATGCCTATCGAAAGGATGGCTGAACGCGGCCGTCGTATACGGATATTTCCCATGCGTGAGTGAAGGAAATGATTTGATCATCTTGCACCACGAGGGCGAACTGAAAGGTATGGAGCGCGTCAGATTTAACTTCCCGAGACAATCCCGCGATCGAAGGCTTTGCATTAGTGATTATTTTGCGAGCAAAGACTCGGGCAAGATTGATGTCGTCGCCTTCCATGTCGTAACCATGGGATCGGCCGTGAGTGTGGCTGCCAACGAATTGTTCGCTGGGAATTCATACCGCGAGTATTTAGAGTTGCATGGACTTTCGGTACAACTCACGGAAGCACTTGCCGAACGCTGGCATGCCAGAATTCGTGAGGAGCTCAATCTCCAAAATAGCGACTCTCCCGAGTTGCAAGAAATTCTTGATCAGGGATATCGCGGATCTCGCTATTCGTTCGGATATCCTGCCTGTCCTGATCTTGAGCAGCAGATTCAATTATGTGCCTTGGTAGAGCCGGAACGAATTGGAGTAGAACTTTCGGAAGAATTCCAACTTCATCCAGAGCAGTCAACTTCAGCCATTATCGTTCACCATCCGGAAGCGAAGTATTTCAATGCCAACTAGAGAAATTCCAACTGGATTCTTTGCGGCAATCCTTTTCGATATGGATGGAACATTGGTAGATACAGAGCCGTATTGGCTCGAAGCTGAAACTGAACTCATGGCTGATTACGGCTACGCGTGGACAAGGCAAGACCAAGGCAATTGTTTAGGCGGGCCCATATCGCGAGTCGGTGAATATATGTACCCGCTATCTGGCAATCAACAATCGCCCGAATTTTTCACGAATTCATTGGTAGATCGAATGGTGCAAAAATTAAAACGTGGCGTGGCTCTCATGGATGGAGCTCATGAATTGCTGAGCCTGTGTAATGAAATCAAACTTCCGATAGCTCTCGTTTCCGCAAGTCCACGGATCTTGGTCGACGCTGCAACTTTGGAAATTAAGAATGCCAAATTTGGAATCACAATCTCGGCAGATGATGTGGAGCGAGTTAAACCCGATCCGCAGGGCTATCTAAATGCAGCGGAGCATCTGGGGGTAAACATTGCTCAATGTTTGATTTTGGAAGACTCCTACAACGGAGTGCTAGCAGCAATGGCGAGCGGGGCTTGGGTTGTGGCGATTCCGCACCTTGTTCCGATCCGCGCGAGTGAGCGAGTTGCGGTCGTTGCGTCAATTGAAGAACTGTCCTTGCAGAAGATTCAAGCGCTCTACGCAAAATGGAACTTTTAGATCTTATGTGCGGGACAGATTGGTTTGAACGAGCACCAATCGCATAAGCGAGATTTTTTTGCCTTCCACACGCCTGACGTGATGGCATCTGCAATCTCTTCGGCTATTTCATGCAATTTGCGTTCTGTTTTTAAAAGATCCAACTCCGTAGGCTGGCTTTTAACTAGTTGCGCATCTCCAAGGTAAATTAGTTGCAGTAAGCGCGGCAGAACACCCGTGTTTTTCCAATAAATAAGCGCGTAGATACGTAACTGAAAGAGCGCCTTCTCTTCCCAACCGCTCCGCGGAGATTTTCCTGTTTTATAGTCGACGATTCGCACTTCGCCAGTAGGGGCGATATCTAAACGATCTACGTAGCCATGCAAATAGACCCCTTCTGTAAAATCGAGCTCCAAGTGCAATTCGCGCGCAGTAGCATCGAAAGTGGCCGGTTCTTCCAGGGTGAAGTAGGTCGCTAATAACGAGGAAACTCGGTCGAACCACTCTTTTTCCTCGGATACTAAAACGTGGAGTCCAGGCTGGCTTTCAACCTGCTTTCGCCATTTATCGGCCACCAGACTTAAAGCGTGCGGCAGGGTGCGCTCTGATGAGTGGGCGTCAAAGAGGGATTCGAGGATTGAGTGCACGAGTTTGCCGCGCTCAGCATCTAAACTAATTTCTTCGGGAATCTGGTCGATGACTCGATACTTGTAAAGTTGTGGACAGTTTGAGAAATCGTTCACTCGGCTGGGGGAGAGACGAATCTTTTCCATAAGGGTCAAGTTACTCGGCATAGAGTGCGCAGCCAGCCTAAGATGCTCCCGTGTCTACTCCTGGTTATTTCACCGCCGGCGATCGAATTCAGCTGACCGACCCAAAAGGCAAACTTTACAGTTTCACTATTACGCCTGGTCGAGAGTGGCACACGCACAAAGGCTGGATTGTGCATGATGAATTGATTGGCGTCCCGGAAGGTTCTGTCGTGGCGACCAGCGGTGGCTTGCGCTTTACGGCATTTAAGCCACTTTTGGCTGATTATGTATTGTCCATGCCGCGTGGCGCGACCATCGTGTATCCCAAAGACGCCGCACTTATTGTTGGATTTGCCGATATTTACCCTGGAGCCCGAGTTCTCGAAGCCGGAGTCGGAAGCGGTGCGCTTACTCTCTCCCTTTTACGCGCGGTGGGACCGACAGGGACGGTTATGTCCGTTGAGCGACGCAGCGAATTCGCAGAAAATGCGCGTTCAAATGTCGAGCATTATTTTTCGGGAACACCGAGCAACTGGTCGTTGAGGTTAGGTTCATTACAGGACCAAGAATTTACTGAAACTTTCGACAAAGTTATTTTGGACATGCTTGCTCCGTGGGAGTGCATTGAATTGGCTGCAAAAGTCCTGCGCCCGGGGGGTGTTTTTCTCGCGTACGTTGCGACGACAACGCAATTATCTGCCACGGCCGAAGCGCTCAAAAATGACGGCAATTTCACGGAGCCTGAGAGTTCAGAATCAATCGTGCGTGGCTGGCACCATGAAGGCTTAGCGGTTCGTCCGCAGCATCGCATGATTGGACATACCGGATTCTTGATTCAATCGCGCCGAATGGCGCCCGGAGTTGACGTGCTACCGCGCAGAAGACGACCATCCAAGGGAAGTTACGATGACATCGCGCCGGACTGAGCGACTCGTCAACCTGACAATGGCTCTACTGGCTACCAGACGCTACCTCACGAAGTCTGAGATTTTTCGAAGCGTTGAGGGATACGAAGGAAATGACGAGTCCAAAGAACGTATGTTTGAAAGAGATAAGGACGCACTGCGTACTTTAGGTATTGTCATCAATGTCCGCGGCATTGATCCGACTTTCGAAGATGAACCCGGATATCGAATTCTCCCAGATACTTACGCTCTAAACTTTTCAGACCTGAGTGGAAGTGATGTTGCCTTGCTCTCATTAGCTGCTGAAGCATGGCGTGGTGCTGCCTTGAACGAAAGTGCACAATCCGCGCTCCTTAAGTTGAAGTCGATGGGAATTGAATCTGATTACGATTTAATTCCTATGCTCTCTCCTCGGTTGGGTGTGGTCTCTGAGAATTTCCAACCTCTGACGCGGGCAATCATGGAGCGTCGCGCTGTTTCGTTTGACTATCTTGCTGACGATTTATCAACAACATCACGTGCCATAAATCCATTCGGGCTGGGAAGCAGGAAAGGCAATTGGTATTTGGTTGGTTTTGATCTGACTCGTAACGCACCGCGCACTTTCCGACTTGATCGAATCCAGGGCTCCGTAGTTCAGGATGCCAAAAGAGATTCTTTCCAAGCGGATTCAGATTTTGATGTGCTTGCTTTTCTCGATTCCAATCATTTCGATCGCGGAAATTTTGCCGAGATTTTGATTCGCCGATCCAAGGGGTGGACATTGCGCAGAGATTCAGAATTGTTAGGTGATGACGATGAATTTCAAAGAATGAAAGTTAGTTACATCAATCGCGAACGCTTTGTTGATGAAATTCTATGGCACGGCGAAGATGTAGTTGTACTTGGTCCGCAAGATTTGCAGGAAGAAGTAATTGCTAAGCTCACAAATCTAGTGGAGTCACATGGCTAAAGATTCAACAACGGACGGGCTTGAGACCGTCGCCCGCCTATTGGATATCGTGCCTTTCCTGACCACACACCAAGGCATCGCCTTAACCGAACTTGCTAGCGCTTTCTCGGTTTCTACCGAACAAATGACGAAAGACTTAACGACGCTGTGGATGTGTGGTTTGCCAGGGTATACGCCGTACGAATTGATTGATCTTTCTTTCGATTCTGGATTTGTGACGATTTCAAATGCGCAGACCCTGGAAAAGCCGCGCGCACTCAATCGGGATGAAGTACTCGCGTTGCTCCTTGGCCTTGAATCTTTGAGAGAGGATTTGAAAGAGTCGGACGAGCATTTGAGTAACGCAGTATCTGCGGCGATTTCACAACTTACTTCTCTTGTTGATTCAGCTATCGGAAAGAGTGTGCAAGCTGGCAATTCATCGGGTTCTGCATTAATGGCTCAATGCAAGAGGGCAATTGCAGATGGCTCCGGGCTGACAATTAGGTACCACTCAATTGCCCGTGACGAGATTTCGGAGCGCTTGATTTATCCGCTGGAGATAACTTCTGACGAGAAATTCTCCTATGTCTACGCCTTCTGCGAATTCTCAGGCGGATACAGAACATTCCGTCTAGATCGGGTGATTGATTTCAGCGACACGCCTTTGACAAATCACAGTGGTGGGGAATTATCACACCAAAGGATTCTGCCAACTTTTGTAGCGCAGGTACGCACACGTAGTCGGCAAAGGGATATTTTTGAGCGTCTACGGCCGTCAAATGAAATTTCCGATATCTCAGACGAAGTTCAGATTCAGTGCTACAGCCCGGACTGGATAGTTCGGGAAGTTATGAGTCTGGGGGGTGCGGCGCAGGTCATTGAACCCGAGACCGTCAAGAAGCAAATTTCGGAACGATCTCGCCGGGCTTTGGGGGCGTATGCCAGGTCGCAGGTTACGTAGAAGTTCGGGCGCCTTTTGGGGCCGCGGTCCCAGTTTTCTGAGGTAGCGTTGTGGGATATATTCAAGCACCACCACGAAACGGGAGAGTACCGACATGTTCCTACGCGAGCCGAGCCACATT
>JACMQL010000030.1 GCA_014377015.1 Actinomycetota bacterium | reverse complement strand
AGAAGTAAGCGTCATAGGTTCTACTTCCATCGAGTACTGACTCGGCAACGCTGGAGATGATGTTTGTCTCGTATGGAAGGGCCGACCTGAAGTTCTCCGTAATATGTAGAAATTCGCCTACAGATGCGCAGAGTGAAATTTCCATGGTTGACATTACCTAACGAGCGGGTCGGGTCTTCACATTCCCTAAGACATAAAAGGCAATGGCGATTACCGCGGCTGAGATGGCATTCCATCGCTCCAAATGACTTCTTGATACTGCATTTACCAAAGCGCCCACTGCTGATAAGGCGAGAAAAATCCGTGTGATGAGATAACTGTTCTTCGACCACGCGCCGTTGCGATAGTAGAGACGCGCAAGAAAGAAGAATTGAAATCCGACTAGCAACGTCTGAACACCGTAAATAAAGCGCAGCCCGGTAGGCATAGATTCAAAACCCCCGCCAGCTACCCGCGGAAGAATGGCTTCAATATTTAAAGTAGCTCCTGCGACAAGATAAAGATTCCAGAGCAGAGCGATCCAAGCTGATAGGAGAATAATTTTTCTTTGCATCCGTTAAGAACCCTTCCAAGATACGGCGCCGGCGCGCGCATGACCTACAACTTACCTCAGGTGATCCAACCTAGGGCTTCTTTTATTACCCGAACATCCTCGATTGGGTACTGAAGCCATGACTGACTTAGGTTATCTTCGGCAATCTTGAGCAGATTTTTTGCTGCCAATTCGGGAGAGTGTTCTAGAGCAACGGCTATGTTGTAACCCAGTTCGGGGTGGACAAGCTCAAAGCGGCGAAATGGATCCAGGCGATCGAGCCGTGAATCGTGCGGAGCCTCTCTTACGAAAACTCGCATTAAAGCGGCAAGTGAATACGAGCGAATGCCCTGTCCGGCGGTAAGTACTTCGCCTCGTCTTGCCCGACCCACTCCAATGAGAACGAGGGAGAGAAAATGTCGGAAATCAGTTAGCGAATCTCCTGGGATCTTTTCGGCAGTTCGACCAGATGCAATTGAAAGCGCATCTTTTACCTCGTCTGTACCGAAGGCCAACTTATTGTGGTTTACAGCGCAAGATCGCAGTTCGTCAGTGTCAAAGATGGCAAACTCTAAGACTGCACCTGAAACGTACACAACTTTCAGCCCGTGTTCTGTTTCTCGGAAAGAAAAAGCGATCTCGTTGTGCGACGGCAACCAGGACAAGTCTTGCCTCAATTCTTCTTGAGCGCCCGTCTGCGTTATTACGAAAAAATCGTGGTCACTCCACTCATCAACACGAGCGGTATCCGCGACTGATCCGACAAGGACAAGGCCAATGACCGACGGTGTGGCGCGGCACGCTTCGATCAGACGTTGCGTGTATTGAGTAAATTTTTCCTTTACTTCATGAGCGTCCATGATTAGATATTAGTCACGACGAGTGGTGCTTCCTTCTCTTTTTAACTCTTCTCCACTAGGTTAAAAACATGACAATGGAGTCACCAATGGCAACCGCCCTTGCCCAGTTACGGCGGGCAGTAGAACAACTTGAACTTCCAGAAAATGATTGGAATACGCTTTCCACTCCGCGACGAATTCTAGAAGTCGCAGTGCCACTCAGGCGAGATGACGGCCGGGTAGAGATGTACAAGGGATACCGCGTCCAATATTCCACGACTCGCGGTCCGTCTAAAGGTGGAGTTCGATTTCATCAAGACATAGATCTCGATGAGACAATTGCTTTGGCAATGCTGATGACATGGAAGTGCGCTCTCACCAATTTGCCCTACGGTGGAGCGAAAGGAGGAGTTGCCGTTGATGTTCAAACTCTTTCTCTCGCAGAAAATGAGAGATTGACAAGACGCTACACATCCGAAATTTTGCCCATAATCGGGCCCGAACGAGATATTCCTGCGCCCGATGTAGGAACTGACGAACGAAACATGGCATGGATGATGGATACATATTCCGTCAACGCCGGTTTTTCGGTACCTGGTGTAGTGACCGGCAAACCGATCGTGCTTGGCGGATCTCTAGGACGCACGTCTGCAACCGGTGATGGCGTGGCGATTGCTACTCGTGAGGCGCTGAAGTTGCGCGGCATCGATCCCGAAGGCGCGACAGTAGCCATTCAAGGGTTTGGAAAAGTTGGTTACTGGGCTGCAGTTGCGCTGGAGAAAATGGGTCTCAAGGTTGTCGCGGTGAGCGATGTGTATGGCGGCGTGACGGGCTTCAATTCAGTTGCTGAAATTTGGGATTACTACCGAGCGAATGGGACGTTGTCGGGAGCACCAGGAACGGATTCGATCACTAACCAGGAGCTCCTATGGCTCGATGTTGATGTCTTAATTCCGGCGGCTTTGGCCGATGCAATTACTAAGGCAACTGCCTCGCAGATCAAGGCAAGAATTGTCGTTGAAGGGGCGAATGCTCCCACCACTCCAGAAGGTGATGCGATTATGAATTCCAATGGGATTCAAGTTGTACCTGACATTCTGGCGAATTCTGGCGGCGTGATTGTCTCGTATTTCGAATGGGTTCAGGATAAGCAAAATTATTTCTGGAGCGCGCAAGATGTACGAGACAACCTCAATTCCATTTTGATGAAAGCCATCATCGAAGTCGAGGAGATGGCCGCATTTAAAAAAGTTACGTGGAGAGAAGCCGCCCACATGCTTGGAGTTAGTCGGGTTGCTGAAGCTCATCGACTAAGGGGGCTCTACCCATGACCGAGATACCATCTGAGTGGGAGTTTGAAACGCTGCCGAAGCAGGCAATGTGTATGCACGAATTAATAATCCGACACAGGATGCGGTAGAGCAGCGTATTGCAGCCCTGGAGGGCGGTATTGGGATTCGATCACTGGTTAATTATCCCGCCTCTACTACGCATTCCCAACTCAATGAAGAACAACTATTGCACGCTGGAATCTCACCCGGATTCGTTCGGTTAAGTTTCGGTGTGGAAAATGTTAAAGACATTAGTGCCGATCTCGAGTTGGGCTTTGCCGCCGCAAAGTTGTAACTGGTTAAGCCTTAAATACAGTGGTCCAGTGCTCAATCTGAGGCGGATTGAGGAAGAAAGAGCCAATCTGAGTTCGCCACTGGACAAATAAATCTGAGTTTCTAAACTCGATCGTGTGATCCTCCAACGTATCCCAATTGATTAAGAATGTGTAAACATTTGTCCGTTCGATTCCACGAGTGAGACGAAAGTTGATGTAGCCCTTGGCTTGGGGCAATATGGTCTTTACGGCTGTCGCCAACGCAACTTCAAACTCTGCTTCTTTTCCGACGACGATTTCCACGATAGCAATTTCGGTGATCATTTTCGTTCATTTCCTTTCACGCGCATACTGTTATTTTACTTTGGATTTTAGAATCAGATTGCCAAGTAAAGCAGCCCCAGGATGACTATCCCGATGCCTGCCCAGCCACGTAAATTGATGGATTCGGAGAGCACGACTGAGGCAAGAATGGTGGCCGTTGCAGGTTCGGCAAGAATCAATGTAGATGCGGTGGTTGCTTTAACTCGCACCAATCCATATGCGTAGGCGATATACGCCAAGGCAGTTGGAACGACTGCCAGCCAGATAATCATGAGCGAGCCACGGAACGTGAATAGCCAACTCGGGTTCCCAACGAATAGAAGTGGGAAAGAGAGAATAGCTCCGAGTGCGAATATTTTGAACATGGCCTCGGTAATACCGACTCCTACGGCAAGGGAGCGACGGCTTGCTACCGCGAAGAGTGAATACGAGGCTCCGGCTCCAAGTGCGAGCATAAATCCCTTCACATTGAAATCAGTGGTTCCCTTGGATGTGCTCAATACGATAATGCCCGTCGTTGTGATGAGAGTTGCAATAAACCAACGAATTGTTGGCTTCTCGCGCGTGAGAAAATAGGCGATCAATCCTGTCAGCGCCGGAGCCGAACCGAGAGCGGTGACGGTGCCTATCGCAACTCCGGTGCTTTTTACTGCGGAGAAGAAAGTGAGTTGGTAAAGGGCTACCCCGATGGCGGCTAGCCACAAATCGGTGCGAGGGATTTTGACCGAATTTTTCGTCGCATAATGGTGCAAGAGATAAAGACATAACGAGCCAAGAAGTAAGCGCGCACTTCCCACGGCAAGTGGTGAGATATTTTTCGGGCCGAGCGCCTGCGCAGTTCCGGTGGTTCCAAAGAAGACCCCAGCCAAAATAAGCGAAGCGCTTCTCTTGTGAAGGTCAGGCACGGCGCGAGTCTATTAGGCTTCGTATTATGCACACGGTGGAGTGGAATGACGGTTCATGGCTAAATCCACCGGCAGAAGTGAAGTTTCAGTCTGGCCAGATGATTGTCACGGCAATCAAAGAAAGCGATTTTTGGCGTAATACCTCGTACGGTTTTGTCCATGATTCTGCACATGCGTTGTTGATCGACTTCCCCGATAAATCCGCAATCGAAGTCTCATTTATCCTTGATTTTGACCAACTTTGGGATCAAGCAGGGCTAGTTGTCTACGCGGATGAAGAGCATTGGACCAAAGCTGGAATTGAATATGCCGACGGAGCCCTGCAAATTGGTGCCGTCGTCACAGATGTGAACTCTGATTGGTCAACGGCGCCGATTACTCAATGGTTTGGGCATGAGGTTGCATTCCGAGCGAGCCGCCAAGGTAATGCTGTAACGGTGCGGGCCAAATGCGATGACCTTGGTGTTTCGTGGCAGTTAGTGCGGCTCTTTCCAATTAAACAGGACTTGCTCTGGAGAGCGGGACCACATCTGGCTGCACCGAGTCGCGAGGGATTAAAAGTGCGCTTCACCCGATTCATCCGAGATGAGGCAGACGAGACACTTCACTGATTTACTCTTACTGAAGAAATTCCAGCTGGAATTTTCAAGAGTCAAGGAGATTAGTTAGTGCTCTGATCCCCGAACATCATTCCTCCACGCGGATCAACCATGTCAGTACCCGGTTGATCTGAGCCCATCATTGGGATGTCGCCATTTCTAGGGTTCATCATTCCACCGAAATCAGGGCCGCCGTCTTGGAAGAGCATGTAATTGCGGTACCCATGTCCGCCCCAGCGATCATCAAAGTGATGGTCGAAGGCAATCGAAGTGATTGCACAGAGCGCGATCATCGTTGCAACTCCGATGGTCACGATTCCGCCAATCCAGATTGCTGCGGTCGCTAATGGGCCGCCGGTCTTCTTTCCGTTGGATTCAGCGATGTCCTTGCGAGCTTTGAATCCCAGTATCCAACCCACGAAAGGAACGAGCAGACTGAACACAAATGCAATGACGGCAACATCTGAAGTCTCTGACTTCTGTGCGACCAGTGCTTGACCATCTACATGAGTGGGCGCCGGAATTTGCGACCAGGCTGCACCATCCCAATACTGTTGCAAACCTGAATCTACATTCGTGTACCAGCCAGGCGTAACGTTTGAAAGGGCTTGGTTTGTCGATTCGTCCATAATTATTCCTCCATATTGCCATTGAAAAGTATCAACTTCTATCTCATACGGTAGTAAGGAGTCTACGGTCGGCAACTCCGCCAAGTAAGTCTTAGACCGCCAACTCAATGAAAGCAGGGCAACTTCTGAGCATGATCGTGTGACTTATAGAACATAGCCAGATAATGACCGCCATTAAAGCCTGAATTGCGTGTCAGAGCGTAGAGTCTGCGCATGACCATTGGATTAGTTGTATTAGGAGTGATGGCGGCTGGCGGATTAGCGCGCGTTGTTTTTCTGAATTCGGAGATTAAAACATTGTCTGCGGCTTGCGCCAAATTTCTGGCAATCGCAGAATCCAGTGCCTCGATACCTAAGGGACAAAAGATTCCAGTCGAAGTCGAGGAAGCTAAAACTGAATATGAATGGCTAAAGAACGCCACCGACTTGAAGAAGGAATCTCGGTTGATTTGGATCGCAGGAACAATTTCTTTGCTTTTCATTTTGGGATTGGCCCAAATAATTTAAATTATTTGCTGATTAACTCTTAATTCTTGAGGATCTTCTGCGCTTCTTTAGTGAGCGCGTAATACGCCCATTTGCCCCGTTGAGTCCGGCTGAGTAGTCCCGCATCAACCAGCATTTTTAGGTGATGGCTCACGGTGCTCTGCGCCAATCCCGTATCGGGCGTCAGGTCGCAGACGCATGCTTCGGCATTCTCGCTCTCTGAAACTGCCATCATTAATCCGAGGCGGGTTTCGTCGCCGAGGGCGCGAAACTGCTCAACCAACTTCTCTCTTACCTTGGGAGATTTGGTGAGAGATATTCCTTGCGCCATACACGGAGCATACATCTGTACGTATTGATATTAATCGATACGTGTCGAAATTACGGAAGTAGGTCGGCGATCTGGTTGCGGATTAGATCGGCGTCTTCCAGATCCTTTTCCGCCTCCAACTCCTTCAGCGCAAATGATGTGTAGCGATCTCGTTCGGAGATTTCGCCAGCCGAGGCATGGGCGCGTGCCATGCCTTCATTCAAACTTGCTTTGAGCCAAGCCGGAAAAGTTCGATTCTCGTAATTCAAAGAAGCCCAGGCGAATTTGATGGCGAGGCGCGGTTCGCCGATGGCTGCGCAGGCCCGACTTACCATCCAGTCTGCGACAGCCCTTTCTTGATCGCCCCCAACTTGTTGCCAGTGAAATCTCGATGTGAGGGAAGCACCCAGCAGATTTCTATCTTCCTCTGTGGTTCTCTCTCGATTGAGCATTTCCCAGCATTGACCGTAACTTGTTACCGCAAAGTGCCTATTTTCACTGTGCGCCGTCATAGTTTCACCTCCAAATCAGGACACTACTCCAGCTTTCATCGATGGTACAGATCACCGTTCTCATGCTTGTTCTTGTCATATTGACAATCTTCGATATGAGACTATAATTTTGATATCGAAATAATTCGATTTATGAACGGAGTATCGCGTGACTGAAATCAAGATTCAAGAAATCTCAACCTGTGCCTGTTCGTCGTCGACTGAAGTTGTGGCATGTTGCTCACCAACATCCCAAGATAGTTCTGAGTCAGTTGGCGCTAACGCCAGTTGCTGTTAGTTCGCATGTAACATCGATGGAGATTTCGGAACAGCCCGCGAAGCTGCCCTTTTAAAAAAGCCACATACATAGTAAATCTTCAATTACTCGGAAAGTTGATGTCGTGAAGCCGATAAATTCTATTGAAGATGCAAAACCATTATCCAAGCTGTCGCTAACCGACAGATTCCTGCCAGTCTGGATTATTTCGGCTATGGCTCTTGGATTGCTACTTGGTAAAGTTTTCCCAAAACTAAATGACGCTCTCACGGCGGTGCAGATCGAGGGAACTTCTTTACCAATTGCTCTCGGGCTTTTCTTAATGATGTATCCAGTGTTGGCAAAGGTGCGCTACGAGGAAATGGGCCAATTGCGAGCAGACAAAAAATTGCTCGCATCTTCCTTAATCTTGAATTGGATCATCGGACCGGCGCTCATGTTTGGTTTAGCGTGGGTATTTCTAGCCGATGAACCAGAATTTCGGACCGGACTCATTGTGATCGGATTGGCACGTTGCATTGCGATGGTTTTGATTTGGAATGATCTCGCCTGCGGCAGTCGCGAAGCTGCCGCTCTACTCGTCGCAATCAATTCGATTTTTCAAGTTGGCGCTTACGCCCTCCTAGGCACCTTCTATCTCAGAATCCTTCCCGATTGGCTGGGCTGGGACGCTTTCGATGTCGCATTTTCTACCGGAGAAATTACGAAAGCGGTTTTGATCTTTCTTGGAATTCCATTGGTGGCGGGATATTTGACTCGAAAATTTGGTGTCAAACGCAAGGGCTTAGCTTGGTATGAAGAAAAGTTCATCCCGCGAATTGGACCATACGCACTCTACGGATTGCTCTTTACCATCGTGTTGATGTTCTCCTTGCAAGGCCAAGCAATCGTGGATTCTCCGAGTGTCGTGGTGCAAATAGCAGTGCCATTGTTGATTTATTTCTTCGTCATGTGGGGAATCTCGTATGCATTCGGCAAGCAGCTCGGACTCAAATACGACAAGGCGACAACTCTTGCTTTCACGGCAGCGGGAAATAATTTCGAACTCGCAATTGCCGTGAGTATTGGAGTATGGGGATTGGCCTCTGGTCAAGCCCTGGTTGGTGTAATTGGACCGCTCATTGAAGTGCCGGCCTTAGTGGGGTTGGTGTATGTCTCTCTTTGGCTACGAAAGCGTTATTAGTTTCGCTTCTGGTATCCCCAACTCAGAAATGCTGCAGTCACCAACCAAAATTGGTACGGAATCAGCGCGATGAGAAGCGGCCACGACGCTTTGTAAGCAATCACTAAAAGCGGAGTTGTGAACGCTGCCGCGCCCGCCAATGCGATGGATGCAACGCCGAGATTGTGCGGCCGATAAAACTGGTATGCCCAAACCAGGGCGCAGACGACACTCATCGCCAAGCACGCGAGCCAAAGTACCGATGTAAATTTCGAAAGTCTCTGACTCACGATCACAGAGCTGATTCCAAGGACGATGAAGTTGTATGGCCAGATAACTCCAAAAATCCAATCGGGCGGTTGCCACGATGGCGCATTGAGAGATCGATACCAACCATCACCAGTGGATACCCATAACCCTGATCCGAGGGCATAAATAACTACGAGGAGTATTCCCAGGGACGAAGCCGTTATACGAAATGCGCTCACAGTCAGAGCCTAATCAATCACAACTAGAAATAGCCGTTATGCCTCAGTCATTCATTTGCGAAAAGAGAGGTCCGCTTTCTTCATTTCGGCAACAATGACTCGGATCGCATTAGGACCCATGCCCTGCAAGTCCTTGAGCGCAGCAAGTGAAACTTTGCGCAGATCGCTCAATTTATAGAGTCCATCATCGACGAGTGCGCGGCGAGCTTGTGTTTCCAATCCGATTTCACGCCACGCTCCGTCGACTTGCGCATATTCATCAACTTCGATTACACCGCGGGAGACCGAATTCTTAGCAGCGGCCATGTCTGCACGCCTCTTGGCTGCATCACGCATGGCTTCTGCACGAATCATTTTGGCTTTAGCTGGAGATTTCTTTGCCATCTTGGATCAAATAACCATTAAATAACCATTAAATAACTAAGGTGGCAACGAGAAGGAGGGTGGTAACGAAGAGAGAGATCACCAATGACCACTTAATATTCCTTTTGCGCGATCTCTTCTTTCGCTTGCGAGCTTGCGCCATCACTTCTTTCAGACTTTCTTCGCTGTACACCCGCCGAATTCCATCTTCCTTTACCCATTCATCTATTGGGGGTTCAGGAAGTTTGGTCGGGACGCCCGTGAGCGCCTTATCGAGACTCAAAGCGCTCTGACATCGAGGGCACCTGAGTAGATGAGAAGGCACCGTGTGACCGCAGTTACAGGGCCACCCGTTTCCATTGCCAATTTCCGTGCTGACCATGGCCTCATTTTGCCTTAACTCCGGGTCGTTCTCAATTTCGAAAAATACCTTTGGTACGGGCGTCCGCCATAGCTGATTCCACATGACCGTGGCGAAAGTTACTGTCAAAAATAGCCCAAATGGACCTTAACGGCTCAAAGTGGCATTAGCCTTCTAGCACCCATCTAGCCCATTTTTCTACCTGTCCATGGAGGAATTTTAATGTCGTTAATGCTCAGCAGCAACCAATGGAATCTTGTTTACAACATTTTTTCATTCGCTCTTATTGCAATGCTCGCATGCACCGTTTATACATTGGTGTCTCAATCTCGCGTTCTTCCAAAGTATCGGAACGCGCTAGTTATGTCTTCGATGGTTACTTTCATTGCTGGTTACCATTATTTTCGAATTATCAATTCTTTCGGAGAAGCATCCAAGGCAATGGTTGTCGATGTTTCTGGAAATCAAGGTTCCTTTAACGAGGCATATCGTTACGTAGATTGGCTACTCACAGTCCCACTTCTGCTAGTTGAAGTGATCGCAGTTCTTGCACTCGCAAAGGAAGTTTCGAAGTCGCTTATCATGCGCTTAGTTCCTGCCTCTGCCGCGATGATTGCCCTCGGATATCCAGGAGAAGTTTCGTCAGATCAAGGAACAGCTATTTTGTTCGGTGTTCTTTCCACGATTCCATTTATTTATATTCTGTACGTCTTGTTTGTCGAACTAGGTAAATCTCTTGAGCGCCAACCAGAAGGCGTCGCTGCCACCATTGGGCGACTTCGACTCTTGCTGGTTGCAACATGGGGTGTTTATCCAGTCTCCTATATTTTAGGAATGAATGGAGATCCAACTGCGTCATCATTCGTCGGCGTGCAAGTGGGCTACACGATTGCAGATGTGCTTGCTAAGTGCGTCTTTGGACTTACGATTCTGAAGATAGCGCGAATGAAATCGCATGCTGAAGGTATGGCGGTAGAGGCTTAATGTCCAAAAAACAAGAGAGGGCGCTGGGCAACCAGCGCCCTTTTCTTGGGTCGGGTGCTGATCTTTCGCGCCGTATAAATAATTCTCGGATGGTGGCCTACGCAACTATTGCCGTAGGGCTCATCAACTTTAGGTATCAAACTGGTTCATCAGGAAACTTGCCCAGCAGTCTGACCTTGATCATTCCGGGCTTAATGATTTTTTTAGTTTCGCTAACGTCCCCTGGTAAGCAATGGCTCCAAAACAGAAACGCCAGTTTGGCAATCATCGTCGTGGGTGGATTGCTTCTTGCTTACAGTTTTATCCTGTAGCTACTTTTTCTGGTAGCAACTAGCAGCATCTAGCTGCTAAAAAAATTAAGAGTGCGGGAGGCGGGACTTGAACCCGCACGTCCGAAGACACAGGTTCCTAAGACCTGCGTGTCTGCCATTTCACCACTCCCGCAAGAGTGCATGCTCTGGTGAGCGCGCCAAGGCTATTGCCTGAGGCGCGTTACTCCAAAATCAAGGGACTTCTTCTACGTGGATGATGCTCCGCGACGGGAAACTGCATCCACCCCTGCCGATACAAGCAGTACTGCCCCGGTGACTATGTACTTGATACCCGCTGCATAACCCAAGAGACCCATACCGTTATCAATAACTGCGACGACGAGACCACCGAGAATGGCATCGCGCATTTTGCCCTTGCCACCAAAGAGGCTCGTCCCCCCGATCACCGCTGCTCCGACCGCGTAGAGAAGCGTGGAACTTCCACCAGTCGTAGGAGAGATGGAGTTCTGACGAGAAGCAAAAAGCATTCCGGCAATTGCAGACAACGATGAACAGATGACGAAAGCTGCGGTCCGAACTCGCTTCACATTTATTCCCGCCCGTCTGGCGGCTTCGGCATTTCCGCCGACTGCATAAATGTGGCGACCGAATGCTGTGCGACCTAGAACAAAAGTTCCAATAACGAGAAGTCCAAGAATGACGGGTACCACAATTGGAATGCCCTTAAGACTGACGAGATCCGGATTGTTGCTGCGCTCCAAGTTCAACGCATAAACGGCTATTGCCATTACAAGGAGGAGGCCAGAAGTCTTCGCGAGCCATAACTTGAATAATTCTGATTTTAATCCGGCCTTGCGCCGATTGTTAATGCGATTGAGGCCAAGCAAGACGTACGTGCCGGCCGCAAGAATAAAAAACACCCAACTAGCTGCAGGAGTCAGATTGTTATTTTCAACGGAGAGAATAACTTTGTCTTCAATTCTGATCGTGCCACCTTCGCCCGCTAGCAGCAGAAGTAAGCCTTGGAAACCTAAAAATGCCGCGAGAGTTACAACGAAAGAAGGAATTCCTAACCGAGATACAAGAGAACCGATAGAGAATCCAAGTACTGCTCCGACGAGAATGCTGACAGCAAGTGCCGCATACCAAGGCCACCCCTTATTGGTAATCAAAATTACTAGAACGGCGCCACATACTCCTGAGGCATATCCCGCAGAGAGATCAATTTCTCCAAGTAGTAGAACAAAGACGAGCCCCATTGCGATGACTATGACTGCAGCGGCCTGCGTAAGCAGGTTTGCAAAATTGCCCGGCGTTAAAAATACATCTGACATGGCACCGAATACTGCGCACAGTGCAACGAGGCCAAGTACAGCAGGAAGAGCGCCGATATCTCCGGCTTTAACTCGACTCCAATAATCTCCCATCGATTCCTTCAAAGTTACAGATGACTCGACATCGATGGTGCTCATATTTTGGCTCCTTCTTCGACACCGGCGGATTTTCCAGTTGTGATTAATTCAATGACTTGGTTGGTGATGACCTCATTCTTATTCACTTGAGCAGCCATTGTTCCTAGATACAGCGCAGCAATATTGTCAGCAACCTGAAAAACGTCATTGAGATTGTGACTGATAAGAATTACGGCTAGTCCGTTATCTGCCAATCGGCGCACCAAGTTAAGTACTTGCTCAGTCTGAGCGACACCAAGTGCAGCTGTAGGTTCGTCGAGGATGACAATTTTGCTGTTCCAAAGTACCGCGCGCGCAATCGCAACGGTTTGGCGCTGGCCACCAGAAAGTGATGACACTGTCTGACGAATTGACTTTACTGTTCGAACGCTCAGACCATCAAGCGTTTTACGAGCAAGCGACTCCATGTTGGATTCGTCCAACACATAACCATTTTTAACTTCTCGGCCAAGAAACATATTGTGAACAATGTCGAGGTTGTCGCAGAGGGCTAGATCTTGGTAGACAACTTCAATTCCTAGCGCGGTGGCTTCACGCGGACCCGAAATATCAACTTTATTTCCTTCAAAAAGAAAATCTCCGTCGTCTGGTGAGTAAATCCCAGCAATACATTTAATCAGGGTACTTTTACCTGCGCCATTGTCACCAACCAATGCAGTGACTTGTCCGGCATAAACATCGAGGTCAACATTTTTAAGAACGTGTACTGGTCCGAAGGATTTATTGACTCCCCGTAGCGAAAGTATCGGTGTACCCAATGTGGTCTCCTTGTGAAGTGTTGCTCTGTGTTTGTCAGTGAAGATTAACCGAGTGCGTTCTACATGAAAATAGTTCCGGCTCGAGAATTAATCTCGAGCCGGAACTACTAGTTCAGCCGATGATTTTCATGGGCTTGAGGCAGTTATTAGATGCCGTTCTTCTTACAGATTGCTTCGATGCCCTTGCAAACAGCAGCGCGCTTCTGGAATCCGTCAGCGATAACTACCTTTACGTTTGCTTTGGTGATAGCAACCGGGACGAGAAGAACAGATGGAACGTCGACGACGCCATTGTTAGTTTTGCCCTTTGCCATTGTTGACATCTTGCCCTTGATGAGTGCTACAGCGAGGTCAGCAGCTCCTTGAGCTTCTTGCTTGATGGCCTTGTAAACGGTGTTAGAAAGATCGCCAGTCAAGACGGCGCGAAGACCATCTACTGTTGCATCTTGTCCTGATACGCATACCTTGCCATTGAGCTTGTTCTTCTTTAGCACTGCAACTGCTGCAAGTCCGAGACCTTCGTTAGCCGCTACAACTGCATCAAGCTTTCCTTTTGCCTTTGATAGTTGCTGCTCGAAGATGGTCCCGCCTTTAACGTTGTCCCATCCTGGAACTGCAGTGTCATCAACCAAGGTGTAAGCACCCGATTTGATCATTGGACGAAGCACTGAGTCATAACCCTGCTTGAATAAGGTGGCGTTGTTATCGTCGGGTGAACCGTTGAGGTACACGATGCGCGCCTTTTTCTTACCGGCTGCAGCGAGACAGGACTTGATGCCCTGACCCTGCAATTTACCAACTGCAACATTGTCGAATGAAACGTAATACGACGCAGATCCCTTGAGGGTCAGACGGTCATAATCAATTGTTGGAACACCTTGCTTCTTCGCCTTGTCCTGTACTGCCTTGGCAGATGCGGAATCGAGGTTGACGAGAATGAGAACCTTTGCCCCGGATGAAAGCATTTGATCGGCAATGGTTTGGAACGCTGCTACGTCTCCGTTAGCGTTTTGAATTTTTGCGGTTACGCCCGCTGCTTTGAAAGCAGCAGTCAGGAATGGGCGGTCTGCGGATTCCCAGCGATTTGATGAAGCTGCATCCGGCAAAATCACGCCAACGAAGCCAGTTGCGGCGGTGGCTGACGTGCTCACGAAGCCGGTTAATGCAATTGCCGCTGCGGAAATTACGGCGACAACTGCGCTACGACGTTTGGTCATAGGGGTAGGTACCTTTCGATTTGGTTTGCCCAACAGCTTCCAGAATAGGATTTTGGAGGCGGGATCAACCTTGTTGGGACTCTGTGAACCTAGGTGGAAATCGCTGGATAGTCATTAGATTTTCCAGTTCAATTCCCCAAATTTTGGTAACGCTTTTGTGATAATTCTCGAGTTTTCTGCAAATGTAACCATCCTTGCCGTCGATTTGAGGGGCGCCATAAGCTCTCTAAACGGTAGCCTTGCGCGGGTGTCCTCCCATAGCGAAGTTCTCGCCAGCCAAATCCACACTGCGCTGCTTCGCCTGGTCGAAAAAGGGGAGTTGAGCGGGGCAATCCCGGCAAACATCCCCCTGGAGCGGCCGAAGAATCGCGATCACGGTGACTATGCCTCCTCTATTGCGCTCGCAATCGCCAAGAGCTCTGGTCGTGCCCCCCGTGAGATCGCTTTGGCACTCAAAGGCGAACTAGAAGCACTCCCAGAGGTGGCCAAGGTAGAGATTGCTGGCCCCGGCTTCATAAATATCACGCTAGATACTGCCAGTCAGGCAGATGTCGTACGTCAGATTCGCCAGCAGGCCGAGAAATACGGGACGTCGAATTTTCTGAAAGGAATCTCGATCAATCTCGAATTCATTAGCGCTAATCCAACGGGGCCTTTACATCTTGGCCATATGAGATGGGCCGCTGTTGGAGACGCACTCGGTCGAATTCTGAGCGCTGCAGGAGCTCACGTTAGTCGCGAGTTCTACATCAACGACCGTGGAAATCAAATGGAACTTTTCGGAAAATCCGTGATGGCCGCTGCCAATGGACTTGAAACTCCCGAAGGTGGATATCACGGCGGCTACATAAATGATTTAGCGCAACAGATCGTTTTGTTGGATCCTGCGATTCTAAATATGCCTGAAGCGCAACAAGAAACTGCATTCCAAGAACGCGCCTATGTTGCGCAGTTGCAAGAGCAGAAAGAGGTATTGGCAACTTTCGGAACAAAATTTGATGTTTGGTTTTCTGAAATGAGTTTGCATGCCAGCGGGGCGGTCGAGCATGGTTTGGAGAAACTTCGTAACCAGGGCCATGTCTTTGAAGTTGACGATGCCACGTGGTTGCGCACGACCGACTTCGGCGACGACAAAGATCGCGTCCTAGTGAAGAGCGGTGGAGTGCTCACCTATTTTTCTTCTGACACTGCTTATTACATTAATAAGCGTGAACGCGGTTTTGAGGTCTGCATTTATATGTTGGGCGCAGATCATCATGGGTATGTGAATCGACTACGCGCGGTTGCGGCTTGTGCTGGAGACAATCCTGACCACAACATTGAAGTACTTATCGGCCAACTCGTGAAAATCATGGAAGGCGGCGAGGAAGTAAAACTTTCTAAGCGAGCCGGAACGATTATCACGATTGCGGAATTAGTCGAAAAAATAGGCGTAGATGCCTCGCGTTACACACTCATCCGTTACCCGGTAGATACACCAATGGTGATGGATGTTGATGTTCTGAAACAACGCACCAATGAAAATCCCGTCTTTTATGTGCAATATGCGCACGCCCGCATCGCGGCAGTCCTTCGCAATGCGGCGGACCTCGGTGTGCCTTTCGAGTTAAACGATTTCGAGCCGGCATTACTTTCGCACGAGCGCGAAAATGAATTACTGGGAGTACTTGCGGAATATCCACGAATTGTCCAAGGCGCGGCTGACCTGCGAGAGCCACATCGAGTAGCACGCTACCTAGAAGAGTTGGCGGGCGTGTATCACCGTTTTTACGCAGATTGTCGCGTCATGCCGATGGGGGATGAGGCACCAGCACCGATTCACTCGGCCCGTGCGAATCTTTGCG
Source organism: Actinomycetota bacterium (assembly GCA_014377015.1). Lineage (GTDB taxonomy): Bacteria > Actinomycetota > Actinomycetes > Nanopelagicales > Nanopelagicaceae > QYPT01. The sequence continues at coordinate 56,828 of JACMQL010000030.1, read as the reverse complement.
CTGCCACCAAACAAGTATTGGCAAATGGCCTCGAGTTACTTGGTGTCTCTGCACCCGAAAGGATGTAAATGCAATGACAAATCCTTGGTCTTCTGAAGTTAAATTCAGTGATGGCAAACTCTCTTTGTGCAGGATCAGTGCGACCGACCTCGCCCGTGAATTCGGAACACCCACTTTTTTTCTTGACGAAGAAGATTTTCGCTCTCGAGCAACTGCTTGGGGATATTCGTTGAAGGATTCTTTCGGCGAAAACGCGGGAACGGTTTATTACGCCGCCAAATCTTTTATTTGCGTAGAAGTCGCGCGCTGGATTGACCAATCTGGTATCGGCCTAGATGTATGTACTGGTGGAGAACTGGCGGTGGCGATAGCGGCTGGATTTCCACCCGCTCGTATGGAGTTACATGGAAATAATAAATCTGTGGCAGAGATAAATCAGGCGGTTGAAAATGGAATCGGCAAAATTATCATCGACTCACTTTATGAAATTGAGCGAATAGCCGCCGCCGCGAAAGCCTGCGGGGTTCGACAAAAAGTCATGTTGCGGCTCACTCCTGGAATTGAAGCGCACACGCACGAATTTATTTCTACCGCGCACGAAGACGTGAAGTTCGGTTTCTCTATTGCAAGTGGCGTTGCCTGGCAAGCGATTATTGCGGTGCACCATCACGAGGATTTGGAACTTGTCGGATTCCATAGTCATATCGGATCGCAGATTCTTGATACAGAGCCATTTGGAGAAGCCGCCGATCGCTTAATCGCTTTGTTGGCTAGGTATCGCGATGAGTTTGGCGCAGAATTGCCAGAATTGAACCTTGGCGGAGGCTATGGGATTTCCTATCTTGAAAGTGATGATCCGCTATCACCCAACCAGGCTATGTTCGCCCTTGCAGCGGCAGTTACCGATTCGTGCAAGCGCAATGATCTACATATTCCGAAAATCTCTATCGAACCAGGTCGCGCAATTGTGGGTCCGTCGATGTTTACCCTGTACGAAGTAGGCACGGTAAAGGAGGTTGTCCTAGACGACGGCGGCACTCGTAACTACATCTCAGTTGACGGCGGCATGAGCGACAACATTCGTACCTCTTTATACGGAGCGGAGTATGTGGGCGTAATTGCAAATCGTGCGGCGAGTGCGGCGCTGCGCCAATCTCGAGTCGTCGGCAAACACTGCGAGAGCGGAGATATCGTTATCCGCGACATTCAACTTCCGGTTGACGTAGTCCCGGGTGACTTCTTGGCTGTTCCCGCAACAGGTGCATATTGCCGCAGCATGGCCAGCAACTACAACCACGTCCCTCGCCCTCCAGTCGTAGCAGTTTCAAACGGCAAGGCTCGTGTGATTCTTCGACGCGAAACCTTGTCCGATCTCTTATCTCTTGATGTGTGAAAGAGTAAGCATATGAATTCCGAATTGCCCGTGCTGAAGATCGGCATGCTCGGCTGCGGAGTTGTCGGGGCGCAAGTTGCCCGTCTGCTTACCCAGGATGCGGATGAACTTTCGACGCGATCCCTTGCCAAACTTGTACTTGCCAGAGTTGCTGTGCGCGATATTTCTGCATCTCGTGAGGGTCTGGATCCATCACTTTTCACTACTGATGCAAATTCGGTCGTGGCCGATCCAGAGATCGATCTCATCATCGAGGTAATGGGTGGAATCGAACCAGCTCGTTCGCTTATTTTGCTAGCGATTGAAAACGGTAAATCAGTAGTCACGGCAAATAAGGCGCTCCTAGCAAACCATGGGGATGAACTTTATAGCGCTGCCGAAAAGAAAGGTGTCGACCTCTACTACGAAGCTGCGGTTGCGGGCGCGATTCCGATTCTGCGTACCCTCCGCGAATCACTCGTGGGCGATCACGTCACGCGCATTATGGGAATCGTCAACGGAACGACCAACTTTATTTTGACCAAGATGGATGAAGAAGGGCGTGCCTTCGAGGATGTTCTAGCGCAGGCGCAATCACTGGGGTACGCGGAAGCGGATCCGACTGCAGATGTAGAGGGATTTGACGCTGCCGCAAAGGCTGCAATTCTGGCTGGCTTGGCTTTCCATACTCGCGTGACAGCCGACGAGGTGTATCGAGAAGGAATTAGTGGAATAACTCCAGATGATGTTGCTGTCGCAAAATCAATGAATCACGTCATCAAGTTACTGGCGATCGCAGAGCTTACGGCGGAAGATCACATTTCGGTACGGGTACATCCTGCGTTGATCCCAAGGACACATCCTCTCGCAGCAGTCAGAGATGCTTACAACGCAGTTTTTGTTGAAGCGGAATCCGCAGGCGAGTTGATGTTCTACGGACGTGGCGCGGGTGGGGCACCAACTGCGAGTGCAATTCTCGGTGATGTTGTTGCTGTAGCACGTCACATAATGAAAGATTCGTTAGGTCCGCGAGAAAGTGATTACGCAGATCGAGATGTCGTGAGAATTGATGAAATTAGAACTCAGTATTTGATTCGCCTCGATGTCGCCGACAAGTCAGGCGTGCTAGCTGCGATTGCCCAAGCCTTTGCCAGCGAAAATGTATCCATCCAGACCGTGCGCCAGACCGGACGCGGCGGAGATGCGGAGTTGATAGTTGTGACGCACAGTGCGACGGAAGAGGCGCTTGCCTCCACAGTGAAACGACTTGCGTCGATGGATATGGTGAGGGCAGTTGAAAGTGTTATCCGCGTCGAAGGGGTTGCGCAATTATGACGACAACTGGAGCGCACCAGTGGCGCGGAGTTATCGAGGAATATCGCGATCGCCTGCCTGTGTCAGGAAAAACCCCGGTAATTTCACTTTGCGAAGGCGGTACGCCACTTATTCAGGCTGCTCACCTTTCGAAGATGCTCAACAACGACGTATGGTTGAAATTCGAAGGCGCTAATCCAACCGGGTCCTTCAAGGATCGCGGCATGACGATGGCCATCTCCAAAGCGGCAGAAGACGGTGCAAAGGCAGTCATCTGCGCCTCGACTGGAAACACCAGCGCGAGTGCGGCGGCATATGCCGTTAAAGCCGGAATGGTTCCTGCAGTGTTGATTCCGCAGGGGAAAATCGCAATGGGTAAATTGGCGCAAGCCATCATTCACGGTTCAACAATTTTGCAAGTCGATGGAAATTTCGACGACTGCCTCAACTTGGCGCGCGAATTATCCGAGAATTATCCAGTTGCTTTGGTTAACTCAGTTAACCCATTTCGAATTCAGGGACAAAAGACGGCCGCGTTTGAAGTCATTGACTTGCTCGGCGATGCGCCCGACATTCATGCGCTACCAGTTGGCAATGCCGGAAATATCACCGCCTATTGGCTCGGGTATAACGAATATCGCGCCGATGCTCTCGCAACTCAACTGCCACAAATGTGGGGATTCCAGGCCGCAGGATCGGCTCCTATCGTGCGAAATAAAATCGTGACGTCCCCCGAAACAATCGCCACGGCAATCCGAATCGGCAATCCAGCTTCGTGGAAACAAGCAGTAGCAGCAAGAGATGAGTCAGGCGGTTTAATCGACTCAGTGACGGATGAAGAAATCTTGAGTGCGTATCGCTTAGTAGCGAGGGCAGAAGGAGTTTTTGTAGAGCCCTCAAGTGCGGCAGGTTTAGCTGGTCTAATCAAATATGAATCAATGGGAAAATTGCCGCACGGGAAGAGAATCGTGATCACCGTTACGGGGCACGGACTCAAGGATGTTCATTGGGCACTCGAGAGCGCTCCAGATCCGATTGTGGTTGCACCGATTGCATCCGTTGCAGCGCAAGCTTTAGGTCTGGTGTAGACGCTCGTGGCGAAACCAACTTTTCGTGCGACACCTCTCGAGGTAGTTGTTCCCGCTACAAGTGCCAACATCGGGCCCGGCTTTGATGCTTTTGGAATTGCTTTGGGAATGCAGGATCGTTACATAGCCCAAGTCACTGATGAGCCAGGTCTAGATATAGATATTGCTGGCGAAAGTTCCGATAATTTGCGCCGAGATGAGAAAAATCTCCTGGTTACTGCGATGAATAGGGGTTTTGATTTTATGGGAGGGCGCCCGCGCGGGCTGGCTGTTCGGGCACTCAACGTCGTCCCCCATGGACGTGGATTGGGATCATCGGCAGCGGCAATTGTCGGTGGTTTAGTTCTTGCGCGGGCCTTAGTTCTGTCGGGAAATGATCGCATGAATGACGAAGCGCTCTTGACTCTGGCGACCAAACTCGAAGGGCATCCCGATAACGTTGCGGCTGCGCTTTTGGGAGGGGCGACAGTGTCGTGGCAAGAGATGTTGCACGGACAGAAAATCGCACGTGCAGTAAAGATTTCTGTAGACCCACGCATTTCTGCGCTCGCTTTAATTCCCTCATTCGCTGTTTCAACTTCGAAGGCACGCAAGTTGCTGCCTGAGATGATTCCTCATTCCGAGGCAGTACTTAATTCAACGCATGCCGCACTTTTGGTGCATGCACTATCAGTTCGACCTGACTTGCTATTCACTGCGACCGAAGATTTCTTACACCAGAAGTATCGTCAAGAAGTGATGCCACATTCTTTTGCCCTCGTCAGCAAACTTCGAAGTGCGGGTGCAGCTGCGTTCATATCCGGCGCCGGTCCGACGGTATTGGTGCTTCACACAGGCGGTTCTGAGGAAGTTGTAGCGTTGCAGCGAATGGTTGGGGATAAATTTTCGTTAACTCCACTAAAGATTTCTGACGTTGGTGCAATGGTGGTTTCCGCTTAACCTTTGCGCCTCCATGTTTTTTCTGGTTTGGCTGGTTTGGCTGGTTTGGCTGATTTGGCTGGTTTTCCTGGTTTTGCAGGGTATCGATCGAGATGCTAGCCTTGTGACATCTGATCCGCCCCAGTTGAATTTCTCAAGGCGTGTGATTCTCAGATAACCAAAATAAAAATCACGGGATTTTTTCCCATAACTGAAATGAAGCTCAATGACTGAAAAAGGCACGATACGCTCGAGCAGCCCTGAATTATCTTCCATGCTCCTGCCGAAACTCAAAGAAGTTGCTACACAACTTGGCGTTGAGGGAGCCAACAAGTTGAAGAAAGACGCACTGGTGCAGGCTATTAGTGATTTACAAGCCGCAAACCGTGAAGCCGCCAAACTCGAACGCGAAACGCGACGAGCTGAGCGCAACAATAATCGTAGTAAGAAGCGCGAAGCTGCTGAGGAGTCAGAAGAAGACCGTTCCTCAACTTCTACTCAGGCAGAAGATCGCGGCCCAGACAGCAACACAGAGCACAGCCAAGCCGATAGCGGAGATCGTGATTCAAATTCTCGACGCGGCCGCGACAAAGACCGTGGCCGTGACCGCGAACGGGGGCGCGATAGAAGCAATCGAGATCGCGCGCCGCGCGAAGAGCGAGAGCCAGTTTTGTCCGAAGATGATGTTCTTGTACCAGTCGGCGGTCTCGTCGACATTATGGAGAGTTACGCATTCATCCGCACCGGCGGTTATCTACCAGGACCAAACGATGTTTACATATCTCTGCAACAAGCTCGTCGATATGGCCTTCGCAAGGGTGACGTTGTAACTGGTGCGGTTCGTCAACCGCGCGAGGGTGAGCGTCGCGAGAAGTTCAATGCCTTAATGCGCTTGGACACCATCAACGGAATGCAGCCAGAAGAGGCACGCAACCGCGTTGAGTTCGCAAAACTAGTTCCTTTGTATCCGCAAGAGCGGCTGCGTCTGGAAACCGAACCAAACATATTGACAACTCGCGTGATCGACTTGATTTCACCAATCGGAAAAGGTCAGCGCGGACTTATCGTGTCGCCCCCGAAGGCTGGTAAGACGATGGTTTTGCAAGCAATTGCCAACGCCATCACCACCAACAATCCAGAGTGCCACTTAATGGTCGTGCTTGTCGACGAGCGTCCAGAAGAAGTTACCGATATGCAGCGCTCAATCAAGGGTGAAGTTATCGCCTCGACATTTGATCGTCCGGCAGAAGATCACACGACGGTCGCCGAACTCGCGATTGAACGGGCAAAGCGTCTGGTCGAACTCGGACACGATGTAGTAGTTCTTCTCGATTCGATCACTCGCCTCGGACGTGCCTACAACATTTCAGCACCTGCCAGTGGTCGAATCCTTTCCGGCGGCGTAGATTCTGCGGCGCTTTATCCACCAAAGAAGTTCTTCGGTGCAGCCCGAAATATCGAAGACGGCGGTTCGTTGACAATTCTTGCAACTGCGCTAGTTGACACTGGTTCTCGCATGGATGAGGTTATCTTCGAGGAGTTCAAGGGCACCGGAAATATGGAACTCATCCTTGATCGCCGTATGGCGGACAAGCGAATCTTCCCAGCGGTAAATGTCGATCTCTCAAGCACTCGAAAAGAAGAGATTCTGATGGGTGCCGAAGAACTCAACATTGTTTGGAAATTGCGCCGCGTGCTCCACGCACTCGATACCCAGCAAGCCCTAGAACTTCTCTTGGAGAGAATGAAGGGTACGAAATCCAACGTTGAATTCCTCATGCAGGTCCAAAAGACCATCGTGGGACCGGGGGCTGACGGTTAAATCCTGGCTCTTTTTACGCTTGATTTCATAGTTTTAACCTTTGGATTTCGCAAGCCAAGGTGTCGCCCATTACTCTTGGGGACTCACGAACTGGTTCACGGAATTCAACAGGCGGCGACCTGATTAAGTACCGACCCAGTCACATCGAAAGGACTGACCATGAAGAAGGAAATTCATCCGCAATACGGTGAAACTAAAGTCACCTGCGGCTGTGGCGAGACATTTACTACTCGCTCAACCGTTCCTAGCGGTTCCATCTACGTTGAAGTTTGTTCCGCATGCCATCCCTTTTACACCGGCAAGCAGAGAATTCTTGACACTGGTGGACGCGTTGCGAAGTTCGAAGAGCGCTTCGGAAAATCAGGCGTTAAGTAGCTTTTTAAATAGACCGCTTCCGTTGCTTCGGTGACGGTTGCGGTCTTTTTATTTTCCAAAGTAATGAACGGCGACAAGATCAAGCGGAGCGGGGGCGAATATGAGTAATGATCGTTTTGCATCTGCACACGACTTGGTTCGTGAGTACGCCGAACTTGAAGCGCAAATGGCTGATCCTTCGATCCATAACGATCAAGGCAAAGCCCGTACTTTGGGACGTCGCTACGCCCAGCTCGGTCCAGTGGTCGCCGGATATCGGCAATGGCGTGCCGCTGAAGATGATTTGGCAGTTGCAAAGGAACTTGCTGAGACAGACTCCGAATTTGAGACAGAAATTCCCGAGTTGGAAAATGTGCGTGATGCCACGGCAACGAAACTTGAAGAACTACTTCTGCCCCGTGACCCCAATGATGATCGAGATGTCATCATGGAAATCAAAGCTGGTGCGGGTGGAGATGAGTCCGCTCTTTTTGCAGGAGATCTTTTGCGCATGTACTTGCGGTATGCGGAGAAGCAAGGGTGGAAGATCGAGGTTATCGATGCAACGGAGAGCGATCTCGGTGGCTACAAAGATATTTCTTTCGCGGTTAAGTCACGTGGCGTAGCCGAGCCTGGCCAATCACCTTATGCTCGCTTGAAATTCGAAGGCGGCGTACATCGAGTGCAGCGCGTACCTGAGACCGAATCTCAAGGAAGAATTCACACTTCAGCGGCAGGCGTGCTGGTTCTTCCTGAAGCTGAAGAAATTGATGTTGACATCAATATGAACGATCTTCGAATCGATGTTTTTCGCTCGAGCGGTCCTGGCGGTCAGAGTGTCAATACAACCGACTCGGCTGTTCGTATCACACATGTCCCGACTGGCATTGTTGTCTCTTGTCAGAATGAAAAAAGTCAATTACAGAACAAGGAATCCGCACTTCGAATTCTGCGCGCGCGCATGCTTGCTGCAGCTCAAGAAGCTGCTGAAGAAGTGGCATCAGCCGAACGCAAGAGTCAAGTTCGCACAGTTGATAGAAGTGAAAGAATCCGAACCTACAATTTCCCCGAGAACCGCATCAGCGACCACCGCGTTAACTACAAAGCCAATAATTTGGATGCCGTACTTGGCGGAGAATTGGATCTGATCATTCAGTCGCTTCTCGATGCCGATAAGGCCGCGAAACTGGCATCTACCAAATAACGATGGAACTTCGAACACGCCTTCAGAATTCAAAGTCCGCTTTTCGTGAGGTGGGCATCAACGAAGTTGATGCAGAACTCCTGCTGGCGCATCTCTTAGGTATCAGTCGAATGGATTTGCATAACAGCGTCAAAGTTGAGCAAAGACTTTCTGAGGCGCACAACGTCAGCGATATTTTTGATGAATTTGAGATCGCCTGCCAGCGTCGCCTCGCGGGTGAACCACTTCAATACATCACCGAAGTTGCATACTTTCATAATGTGACTTTGAGTGTCGGACCTGGAGTCTTGGTACCGCGACCCGAAACGGAGGCAATTGCGGAGAGCGTACTGACTCACCTGCAACAAATTCGTACTCAGGTCAGCGTCGTTGATCTTGGCGCAGGTTCTGGCGCATTGGCGATTGCAATTGCTACCCAGGCTCCAAACGCACGAGTTGTTGCCGTGGAAAAAGATCCGGCGGCGCTGGTTTACCTAAAGAAAAATATTGCAGCCTGCGAGGCACAAATCAGTGTCATTGAAGAAGATGTAGCGACAGCACTGCAGGGAGTGAAGGCCGATATCGTCGTAGCAAATCCTCCATATATCCACGATGGGGCAGATCTTCCGCGCGAAGTCGTCGAATTTGAACCAGCTGTTGCCTTGTTTGGCGGTCCGACAGGAATGGAAGTTCCCAAGATCTTCATCGCGGCCGCCGTCCGAATCCTTAAACCGGGTGGGCTCTTGCTGATCGAGCATGGTGAAGCACAGGCTGATTTGATTTCAGATGAATTGGCAGGCAATTTCGTTGGCATCACGCAGCATCTCGACCACAATGAGCGGGCGCGCTGGACCAGCGCAGAGAGGCGGTAGCTATGGCGCAGGAAGTTGATATTCGGGAAGGAGATCTCGACGAACATGTCGAGCAAGCCCGTCAATGGATCGCCTCCGGTTTCATTATCGTCGCGCCTCTGGAACACGGTTATGCCTTTCTTGCGGACGCTTTTTCTCATGATGCGGTGCGCGCGATTCATGTGCTGCGCGGAGATGACTTAGGCGTTGTCGCACAAGTAATGGTTGCGGATACTTCAGTGTTGAGCGGAATTACGCGTGAAGTGCCGACTGGTGCTAGAACCTTGATGGATGCATTTTGGCCGGGTCTCCTTTCGTTTACTTTGTTGCCACATCGCGGGCTGTCCTGGGATCTTGGCGACGATAAGCGGCTCGACGAAGTAAGTGTTCGCGTTCCGTCATCTGAATTTATGTTGCGCCTGCTTCGCAAGACTGGTCCACTTGCCGTGGCAAGTGCGGCGCGTGTTGGCCAGCCGGCGACGTTGGATGTCTCTTCCATTCCCGCCTTAGACAGGGATTTAGCGGGAATTTTTCACGCGGGCGAATTGGAAAGCGGTCCGAGTTCGACGATCGTCTTAGCAACTGAGACAGAACTTCTCGTGGAAAGAGTTGGCGCGATTACTCTCGAACAATTGGCCGAGGTGCTCCCGGCGATTCTGGAAGACACTACGCCGGAGTAAACATGCGGAGTGAATAGTTAGTCCGCCCTGGCAATAGGCTTGGATCATGTCAGATACACCTTTTTACGGTCCAGACTTTGATTTACTCTCGCAACAAGATCCGGATATCGCGGCCGTGCTGCTTTCAGAATTGCATCGACAACAAACGGACGTTCAGTTAATTGCGAGCGAGAACTTCACTTCACGCGCAGTTCTAGCTGCCTTAGGTTCAACCCTGTCTAATAAATATGCTGAGGGATATCCAGGGAAGCGTTATTACGGTGGCTGCGAAGAAGTTGACAAGGCTGAGAACTTAGCCATTGATCGTGCCAAGGCGCTCTTCGGGGCTGAGCACGCCAATGTTCAGCCGCATTCTGGCGCGAGCGCGAACATTGCGGTTTATGCTGCCTTCACCAAACCTGGCGACACAATTCTGGCGATGTCCCTCCCGCACGGCGGACACTTGACCCATGGCTCCAAAGTGAACTTCTCTGGAAAGTGGTTCAACATAGTTTCCTACGGTGTGCGTGCTGACAATGAACTCATTGATTACGACGAATTGCGCGACTTGGCTATTGCCAACAAGCCCAAGATGATCTGCTCTGGCGCCACCGCGTATCCAAGCTTGATCGATTTCGAAAAAGTTCGCGCAATTTGCGATGAAGTGGGCGCAATCATGTGGGTGGACGCGGCGCACTTCATCGGACTTGTGGCAGGCAAGGCAATTCCGTCACCAGTGCCATACGCCGATGTCGTTTCCTTCACCACACATAAAGTTTTGCGTGGACCGCGCGGTGGAATGATCGTCTGTAAAGCCGAACATGCAACTGCAATAGACAAAGCGGTATTTCCTGGAACGCAAGGCGGTCCGATTATGTCTGCAGTCGCGGGCAAAGCCGTCGCTCTTCGAGAGTGCGCAACTCCCGAGTATCAAGAGTACGCAAAGAAGGTAATTTCTAATTGTCAGGTATTGGCGGCCTCGCTTGAAGATGAAGGAATGCGCGCAGTATCCGGAGGGACTCAAACGCACCTGGCGCTGATCGATATCCGCAATGCAAATGTGAATGGCAAGGTTGCTGATCAAAGATGCGGTCAGGCGGGAATCGTCCTTAACAAGAACGCGATTCCTTTTGATCCAGAGTCACCGATGGTCACAAGCGGCATTCGAGTCGGTTCAGCTGCGACGACGACGCAAGGAATGGGTGCCGCAGAAATGAAGCAGATTGCATCGCTCATCGCACGCGCGATCGCCACTGATGACGAGAACGCGCTCGCGGCCATCAAGTCCGATGTGCACGCGCTCACTGCTCGTTTTCCGATCTACGCCGCATAAAGACTGCGCCGTAATCGATCATGCGGGATTACCTCGCCACCACCCTCATAGCAGCCGCTCTATGTTACATAGCGACGCCATTTGTAAAAAGATTGGCGGAACGATTTGGCGCTGTGGCAGAAATTCGCGGCAGAGATGTACATAAGCTCCCAACCGCCCGATGGGGCGGATTGGCGATGTGGATTTCTATGTCGCTTACGTTATTGATTGTTGAAAATTTGTCGCTGGTGGGCAAATCTTTCGGACGTGAACTCCAAGGGATTTTTCTTGCTTCCACGTGCGTGATCGTGCTTGGAATGATTGATGACCGCTTTCAACTCGATGCGATAACCAAATTGGCAGGACAGGCATTAGCTGCCGGAGTGCTACTTCTCTTTGGAATTCAAATCCTCTGGCTTCCTGTCAATGGAGTTGTGACGTTGCCGCAGAGCATCGGTCAATTAGTCACGGTGCTTGTTGTCCTTATTACGATTAATGCGGTGAATTTTATCGATGGATTAGACGGTTTGGCGGCAGGTGTGATCGCCATTGCCGCTGCTTCATTTTTCGCTTTTGCATATCTCCTCGCCGTCGTGAATGGATTCAATCGTGCAGGTTCGCCATCGTTAATTACCGCAATCATCGTGGGAGTCTGCATCGGTTTTCTTCCGTATAACTCGCACCCGGCAAAAATCTTCATGGGCGATTCGGGTTCGATGTTCCTGGGCCTTTTGCTTTCATCGGCCGCAATTACTCTTACTGGCCAAGTGGATGCCAATGCAATTTCGGCAGAGAACCAAGGTCCGACCCTCTTGCCGTTATTGCTTCCATTTGCTGTTTTGGCTATCCCTTTGATCGATTTGATTTGGGCTGTCATCCGACGCGCGAAGTCAGGGAGATCACCGTTTGCTCCCGATAAGGAGCATTTGCACCATCGCCTACTCGGCGCGGGTAACTCGCACCCGCGCACTGCGTTGATCATGTACTGCTGGACTGCAACGGTGGCCATTCCGACCACCGTGCTGGCTTTTTGTCCCGTCTGGATTGCTGGGGTCACCGCCATAATTTTAATTTCTATCAGCCTTGCGCTTTCAAAATCCTTCATCTCTCAACTGACGACTAGGACGAGTGCCGATGAGTGAGACGAGTAGCCCCGAGCGAGATCTCATCCGAGGCGCACTGATGCCATCATTAGTCGTCGGAGTATTGGGAATAGTGATTGCGGCGGTGACGCGTGGCAAGGCTGGCTTATTCGCAGCCGTTCTGGCCCAGTTGGTCGTAGTGATGTACTTCACTGTCCATCTTGTGGTCTCTTCAATTTCTCGAAAGCTGGACCCGTTGACCACTTTCGCGCTCGCGCTCTTTTCTTACTTCGCAAAAATTGCCTTGCTGGGCGTGGGTCTGTGGCTCATCTCTAGGTTCACCTCGCGGGAAACTATCGACCGCGCGAGTTTCGGGGTTGTGGCGCTGGCGTTGACGATCGCCTGGCTGGGTGGGGAAATACGAAGTTTCCTAAAACTTCAGTTGCACTTACCATTGCCCACACAAGGGACATCCTCGGATTCTGGAAAACCGGATATTCCCGGAGCATGAAAACAATGGGCTCAGATTGGACTTGAGATGGGTGTGAAAGATGAGGGCGCTGCCTGGTCGATCTTCGGGTACCTCCTCTCCGGTTTGATTTTCTGGGGCGGCGTGGGGTGGGCGCTCGACCAATGGCTCGGCACCAAGTACTTCCTGTTGGGTGGTTTGATTTTGGGCGCAGGGGCGGCTATCTATTTAGTTTGGCTCCGTTTCGGACGCGAATAAGTACCAGAATTCCCGTCGTGTTCCAGGTTTTGCCGATTTAACAGGAACGGGTCTTTCACAATAAGGTTGGCTCCGCCAGGCGCGGGAAACGTAAGAAATGGTTTAGCCGAATACCGACGAAACTTGAGGAGTGTGCGTGCGTTCGTTGCACTTGTTGAAGATGGAAGGCGAAGGCTTTGTCCCGCCGAGTACAAACGACTTCAACCTCCCTCCAGTTTTTGGCGATAATCCTTACACTACGAAGCCAATTTTGTTGGTTTTTCTTTCAGTAATTGTGATTTCGATCTTCTTCATCATGGCATCACGCAAAGCTGCAGTTGTACCATCGAAACTTCAGTTTGCCGGTGAGACCATCTACTCATTCGTTCGCAATGATGTCGCGCGCGACAACATCGGCCACGAATTCATGCGATTCGTACCGTATTTGTTTACTCTTTTCACATTCATTCTTACCAATAACATTTTTGGAATTGTGCCGCTTCTACAGTTCCCTGCGATGTCGCACGTGAGCTTTCCTTACGTCCTTGCGATTTTTACTTTCGTGGTTTTTCACTACGTTGGAATTCGTAAGCAAGGAATTGGTAAGTACCTCAAGGACATCATGTTTATGCCTGGTGTTCCTAAGGCTGCATACATTCTGCTCACCCCGCTTGAGTTGGCTACATTCTTTATTGTTCGACCACTGACTCTGTCCTTACGTCTCTTTGCAAATATGTTCGCGGGGCACTTGCTGCTTCTCGTTTTTATCTTGGGCGGAGATCATCTGCTTCAAGGAGTTATCGGTTTGAAGTTAATCAGCCCATTTGCCTTTGCATTTGGCATCGGACTGACATTCTTCGAATTTATGGTCCAAGTTTTACAGGCATACATCTTTACCCTACTTACAGCTCTATACATCGCCGGCGCCCTCGCCGACGAGCACTAAGACAAACCCATATCAAGCACTCCGCTTGATGACTTGCTAGAAAGGTAAGAAAATGACAGGCACACTCAACCTGGTCGGTTATGGCCTCTCTGCAATCGGACCCGCGATTGCTACCGGAATGATCTTCGCTGCTTACATCAGCGGCGTTGCACGTCAGCCAGAAGCACGTAGCGTTCTTCAGCCAATCGCATTCCTCGGATTCGCGCTCGCTGAAGCTCTTGCACTCTTCGGCCTCGTACTCGCATTCGTTCTCTAAAACTCGCAGTAGCACTTTAAGAGATTGGGAGTTAGAGAGTGATTCGCTCAATAAATTTGGCAGCCCCAGAAGGCGCTAATCCGTTAATTCCGCATACCGCTGAATTGATCGTTGGCGCGATTGCCTTCTTGCTGTTGTTCTTAGTCTTGCGCTCCAAGGTAGTGCCGATGTTTGAAAAGGCGTTCGCTGCTCGCACGGAGGCAATTCAAGGTGGCATCGAACGTGCCGAGAAAGCACAACTCGAGGCGCAACGCGCACTTGCTCAATACAACGAGCAACTGTCGAAGGCACGCGAGGAGTCGCAATCCATGCGCGAAGAAGCACGTGCGCAAGGTGCTGCAATTATTGAAGAGATGCGGGCTAAAGCTCAAGAAGAAGCCGCTCGCATCACTGCCTCAGCGCACGCTTCAATCGAGGCGGAGCGTCAGCAAGCGATCACTTCTCTTCGAAATGAAGTTGGCGCGATGGCGGTTGATTTAGCGTCCAAGATTGTGGGAGAGGCCCTAGATGACCAGGCCCGCCAATCCCGCATCGTTGATCGCTTCCTTGATGACCTCGAGTCCAGTAAGTAATTAAGCGCAAATTAGCTAAGAATCTATAAGAAACTAGGAGATTAACTCAGATGAGAGTGCACTTCGGTGGAAGCAGTCGCCAGTCATTAGTGGCTATGCGGTCTGCTTTGGACAACGCCGTAAAAGGTGTTAGCGCCGATGTCGCCTCTTCTCTCAGCACCGAACTCTTCTTTGCCACTGACGTTTTGGCTGGCAATATCTCCTTGCGTCGCGCGTTGACGGATCCATCTCGCGATACTGATGCAAAGGTAAATCTGGTCAACGAGATTTTCGGCAAAGTTCTGGGAGCCCCTTCACTTGGACTCCTCAAGACGCTCGCTTCCTTGCGTTGGTCTTCATCGGGAGATCTTGTGCCCATCGTGGAACAACTTGCAATTGAAGCCGAGGCATCTTCGGCAAATATCGCGAATTATCTCGATATTTTGGAAGAAGAACTTTTCCAAGTTTCGCAGACGATTTCTGGATCCTTTGATCTTCGCAAAGCACTCACCACTAAAGGTGCGGATGTTGCCAAGAGTTCTTTGGTCACAAACCTCCTCCGCAAGGCGAACGCCTCAACTTCAACGTTGGTAGTTCAGTTGGTGACGCACTTGCGCGGACGAAGCATCGAAGGTGCTTTTGCTGATTACTTATATGCATTGGCTGCCCGACGTGACCGCGTCATTGCCCACGTTCGAGTGGCAAATGAAATGTCACCTACTCAGAAGGAACGACTGGTACGTGCGTTGACTGCAAATGTGGGACAACCAGTGCGTGTCAATATTGAAATTGACCCAACTGTTATCGGGGGGGTTTCCGTGAAGTTCGCAGATGAATTAGTTGACGGAACAATTAGCCGTCGACTTGCTGGGGCCGGGCGTGCACTTGCCGGCCAGAAGAATTAACGCTCTGAACCGCTCGAAGAACTGCTAAAAGAACTGCTAAAGAAACTAGAGGGAGATACACATGGCCGAGCTAACGATCCGACCCGAGGAAATTCGCGATGCTCTCGCGGACTTCGTTAAGTCCTACGATCCCGGTGTCGCCGCACGTGATGAGGTCGGAACTGTCACTCAGGCAGGAGACGGCATCGCTCGCATTGAAGGCTTGCCTTCGACAATGGCTAACGAGCTTCTGCAATTTGAGAACGGAACTCTTGGTCTCGCTCTCAACCTCGATGTGCGCGAAATCGGCGTAGTTATCCTTGGCAGTTACGAAGGCATTGAAGAAGGAACCTCAGTTCGTCGAACAGGCGAAATTCTCTCTGTTCCAGTGGGAGACGGATTCCTCGGTCGCGTAGTTGATCCACTTGGTCGTCCAATCGACGGCAAGGGCGAAATCGTGGCTGATGCACGTCGTATCCTCGAACTTCAGGCACCTTCTGTAGTGCAACGCCAGCCAGTTAAAGAACCACTGGCTACTGGAATTAAGGCGATCGACGCAATGACCGCCATTGGTCGCGGACAGCGTCAGTTGATTATCGGTGACCGCCAGACTGGCAAAACAGCAGTTGCCGTGGACACCATTATTAACCAGCGCGAGAACTGGCTCTCTGGAGATCCAAAGAAGCAAGTTAAGTGTATTTATGTGGCTATCGGTCAAAAGGGTTCAACAATTGCATCCGTAAAGGCTTCTCTCGAAGAGGCTGGCGCAATGGAGTACACCACCATCGTTGCATCTCCTGCATCCGACCCAGCCGGCTTTAAGTACTTGGCGCCTTACACCGGTTCTTCTATCGGACAGCATTGGATGTATGCAGGACAACACGTACTTATCGTTTTTGATGATCTTTCGAAGCAAGCTGAGGCTTATCGCTCGGTCTCACTTCTTCTTCGCCGCCCACCGGGCCGCGAAGCCTATCCAGGAGATGTTTTCTACTTACACTCACGTCTCCTTGAGCGTTGCGCAAAACTCTCCGACGAACTCGGTGGCGGTTCGATGACTGGTTTACCAATCATTGAGACAAAGGGAAATGACGTTTCTGCGTTTATTCCTACCAACGTAATTTCTATTACTGACGGTCAGTGCTTCCTTGAGACAGACCTTTTCAATGCGGGTGTTCGCCCAGCTATTAACGTTGGTGTATCGGTATCGCGCGTTGGTAGTTCTGCTCAGACCAAGGCAATGAAAAAGATTGCTGGACGCTTGCGGCTTGACTTGGCACAGTTCCGCGAGTTGGAAGCATTCTCTGCTTTCGGTTCCGATCTTGATGCTGCTTCAAAGGCACAACTAGAGCGAGGTGCTCGTATGGTTGAACTTCTTAAGCAAGGTCAGTACTCGCCTTACTCACTTGAGAAGCAGATTGTTTCGATTTGGGCCGGCACCACCGGACAACTTGATTCAGTCGATATTGCCGATATTCGCCGCTTTGAGGCTGAATTACTTGAGTTTATTGGCCGCGAGCGCAAGGCGATCTTCGACGTAATCTCTGAGACCAAAGAGCTAACCGATGACACGATTGCTGCCATGAAGGAGGGGGTTAGCGCATTCAAGACTCGCTTTGTATCCTCAAAAGCTCAGGCACTATATGAGATGCCCGAAGATGCGTTGGATTCTGAAGTTAATGAGCAAGTGACCAGGTACGTTCAGGCACCGGTGAAGAAGTAACAACATGGGTGCCCAACTTCGCGTTTATCGCCGACGGATGCGATCCGTAAAAGCGACCAAGAAGATTACGAAAGCCATGGAATTAATTTCGGCTTCCCGTATTGTCAAGGCGCAACAACGAGTCGCGGCGTCAACTCCTTATGCAAATGAGTTGACTCGGGCAGTTTCTGCGGTCGCGACGTATTCATCTGCTGATCATCCTTTGACGACTCCTTCAGCGAATCCAAAACGTGCAGCGATATTGATTATTTCTGCGGACCGCGGTATGGCTGGCGCTTATTCAAACAATGCAATTAAAGAGGGCGAACAATTGGCTTCGTTATTGCGCGAACGAGGTTTGGAGATTTCTTCCTACTTAGTTGGACGCAAAGCGGTTAGCTATTACAAGTTCCGCAACCGACCCGTTGCTGGTTCATGGACCGGCTTTTCTGACAGCCCAACCTATGAAAAAGCCAAAGAGGTCGCTAATGCAGTCATTGGCGCTTTTCTTGCAGATGCTCAGACAGAGGCGCACGGTATCGATGAGATCCATATCGTCTACACGGAGTTCAAGTCGATGCTTACCCAAAGTGCGCTAGCAAAACGCATGCTTCCTCTGGAGGTTGTCGAAAGCGAAGTTGCTGCACCTACGGGACTTTTTCCGATGTATGAGTTTGAGCCAAGTGCAGAGCGAGTGCTTAACGCGCTTCTTCCACGATATATAGAAGCCCGAATCTTCAACGCGATGTTGCAATCAGCTGCTTCCGAGCACGCTGCGCGCCGTCGTGCGATGAAGTCAGCAACTGACAATGCTGATGATTTGATCAAGTCGCTCACCCGACTTGCGAACGCGGCTCGTCAAGCCGAAATTACCCAAGAAATCAGTGAAATTGTTGGCGGCGCAGACGCGCTCGCCTCGGCTAGTGCAGGGAGTGAATGATGACAGTATCCAGCAGAGGTCGCGTAGCGCGAGTAATCGGTCCAGTGGTGGACATTGAGTTCCCATCAGATTCGATGCCCTCGATCTTCAACGCGCTACACGTCGAGGTGACCCTAAGTGGTCAACCTCGTACCCTGACGATGGAAGTTGCCCAGCACATTGGCGATAACCTCGTGCGTGCAATCTCGATGCAGCCAACCGATGGTTTGGTACGTGGCGCCGAGGTAACCGACACTGGTTCAGCAATCTCCGTACCAGTTGGTGACGTCACTAAGGGCCATGTGTTCAACACACTTGGCGAATCACTCGATGTACCCACCTCGTCACTTGATATTAAAGAGCGTTGGTCAATCCACCGCGACCCACCACCATTCGATCAACTTGAGTCTAAGACTGAGATGTTCGAGACCGGCATCAAAGTTATTGACCTTCTGACTCCATACGTAAAGGGCGGAAAGATCGGCCTCTTTGGTGGTGCCGGTGTTGGAAAGACTGTTCTTATTCAGGAAATGATTTATCGCGTTGCGGAAAACTTTGGCGGAGTTTCTGTATTCGCCGGTGTTGGTGAGCGTACTCGTGAAGGTAATGACCTCTTCCTCGAAATGATGGAGACGGGCGTTATCAATAAGACCGCTTTGGTCTTCGGCCAGATGGATGAGCCACCAGGAACACGTCTGCGTGTTGCCCTTTCCGCCCTCACGATGGCTGAGTATTTCCGCGATGTGCAAAAGCAGGACGTTCTGCTCTTCATCGACAATATTTTCCGCTTCACGCAAGCCGGTTCTGAAGTATCAACTCTGCTGGGGCGTATGCCATCTGCAGTTGGTTACCAGCCAACCCTCGCTGATGAGATGGGTCAATTGCAGGAGCGCATTACTTCAACACGTGGTCACTCAATTACTTCTATGCAGGCCATCTACGTTCCTGCTGACGACATCACCGACCCAGCTCCTCATACAACCTTCGCTCACCTTGATGCAACCACAGTTCTTTCGCGTCCAATCTCCGAACTCGGTATTTACCCTGCAGTTGATCCGCTCGATTCAACTTCGCGCATTTTGGATCCTCGTTACATTGGCGAGCATCACTTCCGTGTTGCCAACCGAATCAAGCAAATTTTGCAGCGTTATAAGGATCTCCAGGACATCATCGCGATCTTGGGTATCGACGAACTCTCCGAAGAGGATCGTATTCTCGTCGGCCGTGCCCGCCGTATCCAGCGCTTCTTGTCACAGAACACCTTCGTTGCAAAGGCCTTCACCGGCCTTGAAGGCTCATTCGTACCTGTCTCTGAGACCATCGAAGCTTTCGAGGCTTTGGCTGATGGCAAGTACGACCACGTTCCTGAGCAAGCATTCTTCATGTGCGGTGGCCTCGATGATGTCGAGCGACGCGCAGCCGAAATTGCAAAAGGTAACTAATGTCAGAGTCGCCAGCACTCTTATCAGTTGAGTTGGTTTCACCATCTCAACGAGTGTGGTCCGGCAAGGCCAGTATGGTTTCGGCGCGGACTATTGAAGGTGACTTGGGAATTCTCCCAGGTCACGCCCCACTCTTTGGCGTACTCGTTGATGGAAAAGTAAGTATTACGGCAGAAGATGGAACAGCCACCGAATTTTCAATTCATGGTGGCTTTCTATCCGTCTCCAACGATCGTGTTTCGATTTTGACGGAGAGCACCGACTAACTAAAAGCCACAATTCGAGACTGGACAAGCCATGGTCAAGAGAATTGTTATCGCAGGGATATTTACCGAGTGCAATGACTTCACCTCCACTTTCATTAGTACTGCCGATTTTGCGCGTGCTGAACTACTTCGTGGCAACGAAATCCTCGACAGGATTGATGGAATAGTCGGCGGAACTTTGCATGAGTTGGCTAAAGATAAGGAGTTTGAACCAGTACCCCTGCTTTTTGCCTCGGCAAGTCCTGGTGGCGCACTCACTGATGATTGTTTTTATGAATTGCATGATGAAATTATCGAACGCCTCAAAGATGCTGGTTCAGTAGATGGAGTGCTGTTGCTTATGCACGGAGCAGCGGTTGCCCAGAGTATTGATGATGTCGAAGGTTACTTGTTGAACTCTGTTCGGGAGATCGTCGGAGATGAGTTGCCAATCATGGTGACATTGGATCTGCACGCCCACGTCACTGACCAGATGGTGCAATTATCAACTGCGCTTTTTGGTTGGGAAACGTACCCCCACATGGATTCTCACCGCACGGGTGAGAGAGCTGCGAACTTGATGATGCGCACTCTTCATGGAGAAGTAAAACCTGTTCAGGTCATGGCCAAAGTTCCCGTGCTAACCAGTGCCATAAATGCTTCGACGGAGAGACCGGGACCCTTTTTCGATTTGATGAAGAAAGCAAAGGACCTCGAACACAGCGGCAAAGTGTTATGCAGCAGTGTTTTCTTGGTACACCCCTACATCGATCGTCCCGAAATGGGAAGCGGTGCACTCATAATTACTGACAACCAGCCAGAGATTGCTGCGCTATACGCCGAGGCACTTGCGCAGGAGTATTGGGATCGAAGACTTGAGTTCGAACCAGAAGTTTGGACACCGGATGCAGCAGTGGCGGCTGCAGGAGCCGATTGTGAAACTTCGGTTGTACTAACTGAAGCGGCGGATTGTTGTGGGGGTGGTGCAGCGGGTGATTGTGTTGCAACATTGCACGCATTGCTTAAGTCAGACAACGAATTCACCGCTCTTTATCCCGTCGTGTCACCTTTGGCGGCACTTGCTGCGCACAATGCAGGAGTGGGTCAGTGGATTCGCATTTCAGTGGGTGCCGAGATCGATACAAAATGGGGACCGCCGGTTGATATTCACGCCGAAGTTGTTGCGTTGGGCAGTGGCAACTTCACGTACATAGGCGGAATCTGGAATGGCGCAGAGGGCCAAATGGGGCAAAGTGCTGTGCTGCGAGTTCGCGGAATCGACATCCTTGTGACCACTCATCCAACTTACGAGTGGCACGATGAGCAATATCGCGCAATGGGGCTGGATCCAAAGAATTACAAAATCATCGTGGCAAAGAATCCCATGAACTACTTCATGACCTATCTTCCGATTACTGGAAAATTTTTTATTATCGATTCACCTGGGCCGACGCCGGCGACCTGCACGTCGCTCACGTATAAGAAAATGCCGCGACCATTCTTTCCTTTTGATTTAGACATCGAAGGCTTACGTCCGAAAATATTTGGTGCGATCAACAATCGTTAATTAAAAATCAGAACCTCAGATTGTGTTCTGTTTCAATAATTCGCACCGTATGACTTTTTCCGCGCATCACAATTGAGTGACTTATTGCTCCGAAGGATGTGTGCCTAACCCCGCGCAGGAGTTCGCCATCTGTTATTCCAGTAGCGGAGAGAAATACATCTTGTGAGTTAATCAAGTCTCTCGTCAATAAGATTTTGTTGAGGTCATGTCCGGCATCGATAGCGCCTTGGCGTTCGACGTCATCTCGTGGAAAGAGTTGCCCTTGGATTACTCCACCTAGGCACGTCATAGCGGCTGCAGTAATAACACCTTCCGGAGTGCCTCCGATGCCCATCAAGATATCTATGCCTGTGCCGGGTCTAGCTGTTTCAATTGCAGCAGCCACATCACCATCTTGGATAAGTCGGATGCGTGCGCCAGATTCACGCAGTTCTTGCAAGAGCAATTGGTGTCGCGGGCGATTAAGAACGACAACGGTCACGTCATTGACTGACATCCTTTTCGCTTTCGCTACTCGGCGCACATTTTCTGCAACAGGCAAAGTGATGTCGACAACGTCGGCCGCCTCAGGGCCAGTGACAAGTTTGTTCATGTAGAAAACTGCCGATGGGTCATACATGGTGCCTCGTGGGGCCAGTGCAATCACGCTGATCGCTCCGTTCATGCCATTGGCGGTCAGCGAGGTTCCATCAATCGGATCAACCGCAACGTCGCAAGCAGGTCCGAGGCCGTTGCCAACATGTTCGCCGTTGTGGAGCATTGGGGCGTCATCTTTTTCACCTTCACCAATCACCACGAAGCCGTCCATATCGACCGTGTTGATCTGACTTCGCATGGCTTGAACGGCGGCATCGTCGGCAAGGTTCTTATCGCCCCGTCCCACCCATGCTGATCCAGCGATGGCAGCCGTCTCGGTCACTCGCACAAGTTCAAGGGCCAAGTTGCGATCTGGATTTAGGTGTTCGATCATCGTAAGTCTCCGCTTTCTCGGGTTACATCGGCGCCAAGTGCTTGCAGTTGTTCGACAAAATTTGGATATCCACGATCGATATGAAATGAATCTTCTACAAGTGTGATTCCATCGCTGACCAAACCGGCGAGCACTAATCCCGCACCAGCACGAATATCCGTTGCCGCAACGGGCGCGCCCGAGAGTTGCTCCACACCGTGAATTGCGGCGTGATGTCCGTCTACGTTTATCTGGGCTCCGAGTCGTATGAGTTCGTTGACAAACATGAAACGACCTTCAAAAACATTCTCGGTCACGATGGCATTCCCGTCAGCGATTGCATTGAGGGTGATCACCATCGGTTGCAAGTCCGTGGGGAAGCCAGGATAGGGGAGTGTGGCGATGTCGATCGACTGAGGTCGTGAATCCATCCTGACGCGAAAACCGTCCACCGTAGAAGTGACAATTGCGCCGGCAGAGGTGAGTTTTTCGAGTGGAATTTCCAAATCGCTGGCACGGCCACCGTGGATAGTGATGTCTCCACGAGTCATCGCCGCTGCAAAGGCCCACGTTCCAGCGACAATGCGATCAGGCAGCACTGTGTGAATAGTGGGGTGCAAGCGTGGGACGCCTTGGATAACTAAAGTCGGAGTACCCAAGCCCTTAATTTCGGCGCCCATTGTGATGAGAAATTCACCTAGGTCCACCACCTCGGGCTCGCGCGCTGCGTTATCGATGATTGTTGTACCTTGCGCGAGCACGGCAGCAGTGAGCAAATTCTCGGTGGCACCGACGCTTGGAAAATCTAAAGTAATCTCGGCCCCACGCAGTCCATTAGGGGCAGAAGCGATGACGTATCCATGTTCGTTATGGGCTTCGGCTCCGAGTGCCTCCAGTCCCTTGATATGGAAGTCCAAACCGCGCGAGCCGATGGCATCTCCGCCGGGGAGCGCGACTTCAGCTTCGCCAATGCGAGCTACCAGAGGTCCCAGGACGTTGATAGAGGCGCGCATTTTGCGCACCAGGTCATAATCCGCACGATGTCCTGGTTGCGCAGGCACTCCGATCGAAACGAGGCCGGCCTCGCGATGCACGGTGCAACCTAAGCGTGTGAGTAATTCAGCCATAATAGAGACATCTGCGATGTCAGGAACATTCTGAATTGTTGTCGTGCCGGGAGCCAGCAGGGCGGCCGCCATTAATTTGAGAACTGAGTTCTTAGCACCAGTTACTTGGACTTCACCGACGAGTCTGGCTCCTCCAACGATTCGTAACCGCTCAGACAAGGGCGACCCTTTCCACAATTTCACGACGCTAAGACTCTGATCTGCCGCGGCACAAATGCCGAGTGGTCTCATCGTAACGGTCGGATTAGGCTCTACCTATGGTTCATTTGACGCGGATTTATACAAAAACTGGTGATGACGGAACGACCTCCTTGGGGGACATGAGTCGAACCTCCAAAAACGACCCACGCCTAGAGGCGTACGCAACTGTTGACGAAGCAAACTCCTCTATCGGGGTAGTGCTCGCCATGGGAAATCTCCCAGCCGATATTGCCGCCCTGCTGGTTCGAATCCATAACGACCTTTTTGATGTGGGAGCTGACCTGTGCACGCCAGTGAGTGATGCCCCGGCCTTTGAGCCGCTTCGGGTATTGGAGTCCCAAATTACATACATCGAAGAACAAATTGATAAGTACAACGAGCCACTTCCGCAATTGCGATCCTTCGTTCTCCCGTCCGGGACTCCGGCATCGGCGTTGCTCCATGTCGCGCGTACCGTAACCAGACGTGCAGAACGGCGCACCTGGGCAGCAATTCATGCTTTCGGTGCGGGGGTAAATCCACTTACTGCAAAATATCTGAACCGATTGTCAGATCTACTTTTTGTGCTGGCCCGGACTTCCAATAGCGAAATTGGCGATCAACTTTGGGTTCCAGGAGCGAATCGATAGTTACGTCGCGGCCCCTATTCACTGGGTGAAGATGAAGGGCTCTCTGACGGCGATTCACTTGGTGAAGGCGAAACTGATGTGGTCACAGTGGGTGTAGGAGTCGGTGTTGGTCTGATAACCCGCTTGTACGTCGTTGTTGGTACCTCCTCGATTTTCGGTGAGTGATAACAAGAGATGTTAATTCCTCCGACGACAATTTTCGGTTTCAGGGGTGCGCGACTTCTTAAGTAGACAGTGGTGATTTTCTTGGGTGCAGTGGCGCCTAGAGTCGTTCGCATGTAGCCAAGTGCAATGCGCGTTGAATCCTTTGCTGAACGTGGTCCATAAACGGTTGACTTAATTTCCCACCAGGTACAACCAACGCGCGAAGCCACTTGTACAACCCCGCATGCATAGACCGGACACGTTTTTGCTTGCGCTCGCAAAGTTCTACTCATTGAGAGAAGTGCGGTGAGTTCCTTTGTGGTGGGGATTTTTGCATACACATCTCCATTTGCACGAAAACCCTTCGGGGGCCATTTTGAAGTTGCTGCAAATGCGCTTGATCCAGAAAAAACCATAACGGAAACTACGAGATAAGTAATGTATCGCTTCAATTTCGATCCCATTTGAATGTTCGGATGGAAAATGCCAGCCCTATTACAAACCATATAGATAGAACGAGCAGTGTTTTACCAGTCTCCCAAGAGTGCGCGACTTCGTTTTGTGCGAACTCGTCCGGTAGAAATACCGAACGGATTCCTTGGCACAGCCATTTCAGTGGGAAAAGCGCGGCAAACTGCTGCATCCATTGGGGGAGTTGAGTGAAGACAAAGAAGACACCGCTGAAGAACTGCAAGACGATAACCAACGGCGTTACTAGCGCGGAAGCACCTCGTCCGTTTTTCGGAATTGACGAGAATGCCGTTCCCAGTGCCGTTGATCCAGCAGTGCCGATAAAGAGAATTGCGGCTAAAATCAACCATTTTGCACCGGTTGACGGCAATCTGATGTCGAAGAAAATCAATCCGCCTAACAGTAGAAAGAAAACCTGGAAGACAATGCTGGCTAGGACGAGAATTGTCTTGCCGATGAAGTAGCTGGCAACAGGCATCGGGGTCCCACGTAATCTTTTGAGCGAACCATCATCGCGCTCCATCGGAATGTTGATGGCGAGTTGTTGAAACCCACTGTTCACTAATCCTGTAGCAATCATGCCGGCCAGGAAGTACTG
This sequence comes from Actinomycetota bacterium, assembly GCA_014377015.1. GTDB lineage: Bacteria > Actinomycetota > Actinomycetes > Nanopelagicales > Nanopelagicaceae > QYPT01. The sequence continues at coordinate 31,536 of JACMQL010000030.1, read as the reverse complement.
ACTAAATGTGACACCAAACGCAATTTCGCCGGTGAAAACGGATCCAAAGATTGCCATCAAGATGAGCGGGAATAAAAGAGTGAAAACAACAGATTCGCGTTGTCGCACGAATTGTCGAATTTCAATCTTTCCGCGCCGCAATCCGAGTGTGAGGCTGCTAGGTAAGGGTGGCAAGTTGGTCATGCGCCTGAAACTTCTTTGGTCAGAATTTCCGTGCTTTCGGCGTGCCCGATCATCTCCAAATAAATCTCCTCAAGGGAGGGTCGAGAAACTATTAACTGTGGAATCTCGCCTTTGATATCTGCGGAGATTCGCCGTATTACTGCCGTCGGAGAGTTGGTCCGTTCTTCGTACGACACACCGTCAACGACCCATCGGACATAAGCCATTGAAGTGTCTCGTCCGCCCAGTTCTGAAGGTGCGGCAATCTCAACAATCTTTCCCCTATTGATCACTCCGACTCGATCAGCCAAGGCTTCAGCTTCGTCTAAGTAATGAGTTGTCAACAAAATCGTTGTGCCTGTATTTCGCAAGTCTTTTACAAGTTCCCAAAAAGCACGTCGTGCTTCTGGATCAAAGCCAGTGGTGGGTTCGTCTAGAAAAAGTAACTCAGGATTACCGACAATTCCTAAGGCCACATCGAGACGGCGTCGCTGACCACCAGAGAGCACCCGGATCAGCGAATTACTTTTTTCCGTGAGCCCTACGGCAGCGATGACTTCTTCTGCCATGCGCGGATTTGAGTAGTAACTCTGGAAATGATGCACGGTCTCTGCAACCGTCAGATCTCCAGCATCTGAAGTCGACTGCAGAACGATGCCGATGCGATCGCGAAATCTTCGCGCATCAATTCCTGTCGCTTGTGGGTCAAAGCCAAGCACTGTTACGTTGCCTGAATCGCGAGAACGAAACCCTTCTAGGATTTCTACGGTTGTGGTTTTGCCGGCGCCGTTTGGTCCGAGAAGCGCAAAAATCTCGCCTTGCGAAATAGTCAGATCAATCCCATCGACTGCCGCGAGCCCGTTGTAGCTCTTGCGAAGGTCTTTAACGTCGATGACAGACATGGCGATATCATCTCATTGACCATCGAATATGGGGAAATAACGAAAGTATTGAGATGATAGGCACATGAGTCCGCGTCGAAATTACCCGAAGGGTCGCAAACCCAAATCAGAAGATCGTGACATCGCAACTTCTGGCGAATCCATCGAGGAACACGCCGAGGGCATTTATAGAGTTCGCCGAATCACTGGATCCAGTTCTACGAAGCCTTATCGGTGCCCAGGCTGCGATCAAATGATTCCTATGGCCACTCCACATGTTGTTGCATGGATTGAAGAAGATGTCGAAAGTCGTAGGCATTGGCACACAGCCTGTTGGACAAAACGTTCACACAGGACTCCAAGGATTGAGCGAACTCGAAACGCCCCTCGTTATTAGCCGAGGCTTCGACCGTGCAGAGTCTTCACAAGTCCGACAATCAACTTATCTGCGAATTTCGTACGTTTAAAACTGGTGAAGGAAATTGGCAATTGAAAACGCGCGCGCACTACCGTGCGAGAGTAGGTGAATTCGAGGAGCCCCTCGGGTCCGTGAATTCGCCCATATCCACTTTCTTTTACTCCACCGAATGGCACAGAGGCAACCGCAGCGAATGAAATGGTTGAATTAATGGCCACCATCCCACAATGCAAGCGCGAAGCAATTTTTTCTCCGTTCCGCTTGGACCAGACAGAGGCAGCCAGTCCGTAACTGGAGGCATTGGAAAGTGAAATCGCCTGCTCCATATCGGCGACTTTATTGATAATGATGATCGGCCCGAATGTCTCCTCGGTCATGGCGATTGAGTCTTCCGGTACACCCGTCAGAATTACTGGCTCTACGAATGGGGGTTTTATCGATTTCATTCCACCGAGTATCGCCTTGCCGCCACGGGTGAGTGCATCACTTATGTGTGCCTCGATCACATCGAGTTGTTTTGGCATAGTTGCAGGACCGTAGTTACCCGTACCAGGCGCACCTGGAAGGATATTCTTCGCCTGCTCCAGGATCACAGATGTGAAGTGCGCTGCCACTTTCTCGTGTACGTAAATTCGTTCGGCGCCTATGCACGTCTGTCCGGCGTTAGAAAGTGCCGACCACAGTGAGTATTCCGCGGCTCGATCAATATCTGCATCCTCATCGACGATTACCGGATCTTTGCCGCCGCATTCGAGAATCACCGGTGTCATCCGCGTTGCACAGACGGCGGCTACCAGTTTTGCAGTTTTGGCAGATCCCGTAAAGGCAACCTTGTTCACTTCACTTTCGCATAACGCTCTCCCAGTGTCGCCCAGACCAGTAATGATCGAAAGAATTCCCTCGCACGGGGCGATCTCCGAAAATGATTTTACGATCCACGTGCCGACTCCAGGGGCGTATTCGCTCGGCTTGAATACAACAGTGTTACCGGCGGCCAACGCATAAGAAATAGATCCCATCGGAGTAAATATTGGATAATTCCACGGGCCGATGACCCCGACAACTCCCAGCGGTGAGCGCTCGACTTTTGCTTGCATGTTGGCCATCAATAATCCGGGACGTCGTTGCTGTGTTTTCAACACGGTTTCTGCATTCCGGGCGGACCATGCCAAATGCCCAATTGCCAACACCGCCTCCAATTTTGCATCCCCGACTGGCTTTCCAGTCTCGAGGGAGATGAGTTCGGCGCATTCGTCGATGCGTTCAGTAAGAGAATTAGCCCAAGCAAGTAACACCTTTCGCCGTCCGCCATAGCCGAGTTCCCTCCACGCGCTGGAAGCGAGTTTGGCTTTGGATACAACTTCTTGGACATCCCCTGCCGTTTGAATCGGAAATGTAAAAATCGGTTGACTCGTTACGGGATTATGGGAGTCGAAGGTGGGCCGTTCAGAAACATTCATTTAAAAAGTCTAGTCCCGCCGGGAGGTTAGACTGTTCTCGTGAGCGAAATTATCCGCGCCAATACTGTGCTTCCATCAAAGCGAACGCAGTTCAAGGTACGCACCAAGGACGGATTGGACTTGGTGGCCGAGATCGCCGAGCCGCTCGGAGAGAACACTGGTGCAATTCTTTGTCTTCATCCCCTCCCTACTGCTGGCGGAATGATGGATAGTCACGTTTACAAAAAAGCTGCTAATCGCCTGCCCGCACTAGCAGGCATTTCTGTCGTTCGTTTCAATACACGTGGGACGACAAGTGATGCGGGTACAAGTGAAGGACATTTTGATAACGGCGTAAGCGAACGACATGATGTAGAGGCAGTCCTTGCCTATTGCTTCGACGAATTGAAACTTGCGAATCTCTGGGTAGTTGGTTGGTCATTCGGGACGGACCTCGCTCTTCAACATGCCAAGGATGCGCGGCATAAGGGTTTGATTCTTCTGAGTCCGCCGCTGCGTACCTCTACACCTGAACAATTGGCGTACTGGAATTCAGATCCTCGACCAATAATCGCTTTGATTCCCGAATTCGATGATTATTTGAAGCCGCACCAAGCACGGGAGCGTTTTGCAATCGTTCCGCACATTAAATTGATTGCTGTTGACGAAGCAAAGCACTTATGGATCGGTGAGCCTTCTGTCTATCGCGTATTGAGCGAAATCACAAAATGCGTGGCACCAGAAAAATTGCCTTTGCCCACCGAATACTGATCTTGAATTGAACTAAAAATTAGCTCTGGTCTGCCCGCGGGTAAACAACTTCATCAAGTATCAGAATGATCGAAGCGGCGATGGGAACGGCAAGGAGCGCACCCACCAAGCCCAGCAAGGAAGATCCCAGTAGTGCCGCAATAATTGTGACCGCACCCGGTACTGCCAATGTCTTTCGCATAATTTTAGGTGTGATTGCGTAGTTTTCAATTTGCACGTAAAGCACATAAAGAAGAAAGGCAATTATTCCGGTCCAAACTGATTGACTGAGCGCCACGATCGTGACAATCGAACATCCTATGAAATGACCGATGAGCGGAATGAGTCCGCAAATAAGAATTAACATCGCGAGTGCTATAGGAGATGGCAGCCTTAGTGAAATTGAGAGGATGAGCACAAAGAAACTCGCCAGAAATGAAATTGTAATTTGGCTTCCGACAAATGCGCCGATTCGGTCAATAACTGCCTGTGTGAGTGGGGTGATTCGACCTCGTCGACTAGCAGGAACCAATCGCAATCCCATTTCAGTCATTTTCGGCAATGAGATGACGAAATACAAGGAGAGAATAAGTACCGTCAATCCCGCGAAAGTTCCCGACAGTACGGATTTTCCGACACCAACAACCCCGCCGAAAGCTGAAACAATGATTGTTCCGTCCCGTGTGACTTCACGCAGTTTCGTTTGCAGAGTGTCGATAACACCAAATTGATCATTAAATGAAGCAATTGCAGAATTATTTTTGAGTTCGCTTAAGAGTGCTGGAGCATGATTGATGAGGTAAGCGCCCTGTGACACAACAGGTGGAATCATCAACCAAGCAAAAAGTGCAGCAAATACCGTGACAATGAAGAAGATCAAGCCCACTGCTTTAGTTCGTGAAATTCCGCGCCTTCTGATTGCCTCGACCGCCGGGTTGAGTCCCATCGCAAAAAACAGGGCAATTATTATCAAGACAAATATTTGGCTCGCCGCCGCCAGCGAACGCAATACGGTAAGAGCCACAACACCACCTGCAGTTGCGAGAAATCCGAAATAGAAAGGATGTGCTTGGTTGATTGGGGCGCCAGGTACCCCGAAATCCTGCCTCACAGATGCTTTAGCAGGTGATTTCTTCTCGCTACGTGGGATTGCCATAGACTGAGTCTAATCCGTGAGGGCAGTTCATCTTGGGTTAACATTTAAAGGAGACAATGTCCTTATGTCTTTACGCATAACAGGACTCGGCGAGGAAATCGCGGCAGTTACGGGTCTCCCATGGGAACAGCCCCTTGAGACATGGCCCGAGGATCCCAATCTTGCGGAAAAGCGCGGAATATCTCGTCACATTGTCCGGCTGGTCCGCGCTTCGGATGCGCCGGATAGCGAAATTTATGCGGTAAAGGAGACCGTAGCGGAGTTTGCCAATCGCGAATATCGGTTGTTGCGCCAGTTGGTCCATTTGGGTGCTCCGAGTGTCGCTCCAATCGCAGTTGTCGAGGGGCGCACTGATACTTCAGGGCAGGAATTGCCATGCGCCCTCGCCACCCGCTTTCTTCCATATTCTCTGCCTTATCGCGTGCTCCTTTCGGGAAATGTAACGGCCCACGACGTCATGACTATGGCCAACGCCCTGGCTTTGCTCCTTGTGCGTCTGCATCTGCTTGGTTTTTGGTGGGGGGATTGTTCGCTATCGAACACTTTGTTTCGACGAGATGCTGAAGGGTTTGCTGCTTACCTCGTGGACGCCGAAACGGGGGAATTTCAAAAGACATTAACGGCTGGTCAGCGTGAACACGATCTCGATATCGCGCATTTTAATGTTGCCGCCGAGTTGGAGGACCTCTCGCTTTCAGGTGTGCTCTATCCTGGAATGGATCCAATCCGCGCTAGTGATGCGGTCATCAAGCGCTATAGACGCTTATGGGCAGCCCTGAAAGAGCCGCAGTTGCTTGATCCGCAGGATCGACATGCGGTGGAGCGCGCAATGCGCCAACTCCAGGATTTAGGATTTGCCGTTGAAGAAGTATCAGTCTCACTAGATGGCGAACATCATGCTTTGCAGTTTCAGCCGAAGTTGGTCGCCGCTGGTTACCATCAAGCGAGATTGCGTGATATCACAGGGTTGGAGACCGAGGAGTTGCAAGCAAAGCGACTTCTTGCCTCATTCGACAGATATCGATCCCGTGAAGAACCGCCGCGCGGTCCGATTGACGTGAGTGCGCGGAAGTGGCTACGTGAAGTCTTCCATCCGATAATTGCGTTAGTTCCCACTGAACATCAGGGCCGAATCGAACACGCGCAACTTTTCCATGAAGTTCTCGAACATCGTTGGTATCTCAGTGAAAAAGCCGGCCACGATGTCGGTCTAGTATTTGCAGCGCATTCGTACATTTCGGAAATCCTCCCGTTTCGGCGGGATTCTGGCGTTGAAGTAGGGGGAGAATAAGCGCGTGACTCTACCTGCGAATTTTGGCCGTGCAGTAGATCTCAGTGGACTCGGAAAACCTGCACCCGCCAAGTCCACAGTAAGTGTCGGAATCGAAGTCACCGCAGCCAATCTGACGAGCGAAATTTTACCTTTGTCTCGCACAAAGTTAGTTGTGCTGTTCTGCTGGTCCAATCGAAGTCCCGAGTCGATTGCAATCTTGGACATCTTGGCTAAATTGCAGAGTGGCGAAAGCGATCGATGGAGTCTGGGTACCGTTAATGTGGATGTGGAAACTCAAGTCGCGCAAGCACTTCAGGTCCGCACGGTTCCGTATGCGCTAGCTCTTATTGCAGAGCAAGTAGTTCCATTGTTTGAGCAGAGTTATCCCGAAGCGCAAATTCGGCAGGTAATTGACAAAGTGTTGTCTATTGCAGCCGAACAGGGCATTGGGTCTGTCCCTGAAGAAATTGTCGAACCCGAAGAAGAAGAGGCGCTCGCAGCTCTTGAAGTTGGCGATTTCCTGGCTGCTGAAGTTGCTTATAAGAAATGGCTGGCTCGCAAACCACAAGAAATTTTCGCAAAATTAGGTTTGGCTCAGACACAACTCCTGATTCGTACGACAGCCCTCGATGCAGAACAGATTTTTGTCGCAGCCGAAGTTTCTCCGAATGACGTGGCATTACAGATTCAGTGCGCAGACTGCGAAATTATCTCAGGAAAAGTTGAATCCGCATTCTCCCGATTATTGAGGTGCGTTGGCGCATTATCTGGTGACGATCAGAATCTAGCCAAGAATCATCTGTTGGAATTGTTTACCTTGGTCGATCCTGGGGATCCACGTCTGATCAAAGCACGTGGAGCGCTAGCTAACGCTTTGTTTTAAAAAAGCACTACCCATTGAGGTACCAGCGTTTAATTGGGTTGCAACCAGATAGTGGCCAAGGGCGGCACCCGAAGGGTGATCTGATTTCCGTTGGTATGAGAGGAAACAATCTCGCCATTCACGATCCCACTGCCTCCGAATTTGTGGTCATCTGTATTGATTATCTCTTTCCACGTTGCAGAAATTGGAAGGGGCATTGCATACCGCTCGTGAGGTACGGGCGAGAAATTGGTGATACTTACCAAGGGCTCGCCGCGCTCGTCCCATCGGGCAAAGGCTAAAATGTTACTTGCCGCATCGGATCCGACAAGCCAAGTGAATCCCTCAGGCGAAGTGTCCTTCTCCCAAAGCGCGGGGATTGCAGCATAGTTCTGATTCAGTTCTGAGATTGTTCGCTGAATGCCTTGATGCTCTTCGAATTGAGTGAGGTGCCATTGCAATCCACGGCTCTCATCCCACTCATCGCTTTGTGCAAATTCGCTGCCCATGAACAGCAATTTCTTACCGGGATGAGCCCACATGAATCCGTAAAAGGCGCGAAGAGTGGCAAGTTGCTGCCAGCGGTTGCCAGGAAACTTATTTACAAGAGAACCCTTCCCATGGACTACTTCGTCATGCGAGATCGGAAGAACGTAGTTTTCACTCCAGGCATAAAGAATTGAGAAGGTAATTTCATTGTGGTGATGAACCCGATGGATTGGATCTCGTTGCAGGTAAGAAAGAGTGTCGTGCATCCAACCCATATTCCATTTGAAGCCGAATCCCAGGCCTCCTGAATCAGTACTTCGTGAAACGCCCGACCAAGCAGTGGATTCTTCGGCAATCATCATGATGCCGGGATGTATGCGATAGGCAGCGGATGTGGCTTCTTTAAGAAGAGCAACAGCTTCTAAATTCTCACGTCCCCCATATTTATTTGGCACCCATTCACCGGCCTTGCGGGAGTAGTCGAGGTAGAGCATCGACGCGACAGCATCGACGCGCAGGCCATCGATATGGAACTCTGTCAGCCAATACAAGGCGCTGGCAACTAGGAAATTGCGCACTTCATTGCGACCGAAATTAAAGATCAGCGTGCCCCAGTCTGGATGCTCTCCAAGTTTGGGATCAGCGTGTTCGTAAAGCGCACTCCCATCAAAATTAGCCAACGCCCATTCGTCCTTAGGAAAGTGTGCTGGCACCCAGTCCAAGATCACTCCGATGTCAGCACGGTGTAATTCATCAACGAGATTGCGGAAATCATCTGGGGTACCGAAGCGTGAAGTTGGAGCAAAAAAGGAGGTGACTTGGTAACCCCAAGATGGACCATAGGGATGTTCCATTACAGGCAAGAATTCCACGTGCGTGAAGCCTTGTTCCTTTACATATGCAATCAACTCAACGGCGAGAGTTTGATAATTCAATCCCAGCTTCCAGGAGCCTAAGTGAACTTCATAGATAGAAACTGGCCCACGCCAAGGTTGAAATTCTGCTCGTGTCTTCATCCAGGCGGAGTCGGTCCATTGATGTGCGGCTTCAGTGACTATTGAGGCCGTAAGTGGTGGAACCTCGGTCCTTTGCGCAAGCGGGTCTGCGTGATCCACCCAACGACCATCCGGTTGATGGATTGCGAACTTATATTTAAGTCCAATACCCAACTCAGGGATAAAGATCTCCCATATCCCGCTACTCCCAACTCGAAGCATCTTGTGTGTGTTGCGATCCCAAAAGTTTGCATCACAAATAAGACTTACTTCGCGGGCATTAGGTGCCCACACCGCAAAGGCCGTGCCGATAACATCGCCTGCCTCATTTCTCTGCAGGTGAGAACCGAGCACCTCCCACAATCGCTCGTGTCGACCTTCACCAATGAGGTACAGATCAAGTTCGCCAAGGGTTGAGTTAGGGTGCAAAAACGCACTCCCATCAGTACTTTTCTTATCTTTCATAACTTCCTCAATCCAGAATTACGCGCGCGATATGGGCGACTTTGCCGGAATGTTGGCTCGGATCGAGTCGTATGTAAGTATCGCGCGACCATTCGAATTCTGAGTTATCCAAGAGATCTTTGACGCGGAATCTTTCTGAGGAGATTCCAAGGGCGCTGAGATCCCAATGAACCGTGGTCTCTTGCGCAAAAGTGGGATCTAGATTGACAATGACAAGGATTAGATCAGCGCCCTCACGCTTTGAGTAAGCGATGATCGCATCTGATCCCGTGTTATGGAATGCCAGATTGCGAAGTCGTTGTAGAGCAGGGTGAGTCTTACGAATTTGATTGAGTTGCGTGATAAACGGCGCGAGTGTGAGTCCTGCTTTAGCAGCGCCGTCCCAGTCTCGGATGCGTACTTGGTACTTCTCGGAGTCGAGATACTCCTCGCCGCCATCTTTGACATGCAGGTGCTCGAATAGTTCGTAGCCGGCGTACATGCCCCAGGAGGGACTCAAAGTCGAAGCAAGTACGGCGCGCAGGGCGAACATTGCCGGTATGCCCTTTTGTAAATGAAACGGAAGGATGTCTGGGGTATTGACCCAGAAATTTGGGCGGAAGAACGCGCTAGTTTCGTGCGCTAATTCATTGCCATAAGAAATGAGTTCCTGCTTGCTCGTTCTCCATGTGAAATACGTGTACGACTGGTGGAATCCGACCTTGCCAAGTGAAGACATCATTGCCGGTCGCGTAAATGCCTCAGCAAGGAAAATAATTTCAGGGCTTTCTTTATGAACTATCGCTAACAGTTCTTCCCAGAATGCCACCGGCTTGGTATGCGGATTATCCACGCGAAACAATGTCACGCCTTTACCCACCCAGAGGCGGATAATTCGGAGAACTTCGGTAAGAATTCCGGCGTTATCTGAATTAAAGTTAATCGGGTAAATATCTTGATACTTCTTTGGCGGATTCTCTGCGTACGCGATACTTCCATCAGGTCGATGATTGAACCACGTGGGATGTGCGCTCACCCATGGATGATCGGGAGACACTTGCAGCGCTAAATCAAGAGCAACTTCCAGATTATTTTTCTTTGCAACTGAGACAAAGTATTCAAAATCTTCCATTGTCCCAAGTTCGGGGTTAATCGCGTCATGGCCGCCATCGGCGTTCCCGATTGCCCACGGCACACCGGGGTCTGAAGGACCTGCATGGAGGCAATTGTTGGGCCCTTTTCTGAAATTCCTTCCAATCGGATGGATTGGCGGAAGATAGATCACATCAAAGCCCATTTCGGCTACGGCAGGTAAACGTTTTGCTGCCGTCTTCAAAGTCCCAGATTTATTCTTTGTTGCGCCTTCACTGCGAGGAAAGAATTCGTACCATGCTCCGAAAAGGGCGCGTTCGCGTGCCGCACGTAAAGGAAAAGTTTCGGAAATGGTGAGTAGTCTGCGCAGCGGAAATTCGTGAAAATACCTGCGAATCTCTGGGCTGCTCGCCATTGAAAAACGATTTGCCGGCGCAAGTTTCTTGTCTTTTAGAGCTTCGAGAACTGGAAGAAGCAAATCTTCTGCATCGCTGTCTTCTGACAATTTTTCTGCAAATATCTTTGCCCCAATCTCACAGCATAATTCTGGATCTATATTTGCTGAGATCTTAATTTCTGAATCATGGTGCCAAGTTTCATACGGATCATCGAACGCCTCGATATGGAAAGTAAATTCCCCGATATCTTGCGGGGTGAGGGCTACTTCGTAACGATCGCTACCGGGCCATATTTCTCGCATTCTGCCGCGATCGACGATCTCTCCACTTGGATCTACAAGTACTGCAACAGCTCCGAGTGCGTCATGTCCTTCTCGAAAAACCGTCGCACCTATTTTAATCTGCTCACCAACAATTGCTTTGGCAGGAAAAATATCTCTCCCGAAAGAAACTACGGGAGAGATATCGGTGATAGGAATTCGACCTATCAACCGGATCCTTCAGTGTTTCCCGGGTCCGCGGCGGAAATATCAAAAAGTTGATATTTCTCGATCGCTTCCCGAACTGAATCGATGGAAACTTCACCATCCTTTGCAAGTTGAGTAAGCACGGCGACCACAATCGATTCGGCGTCCACTTTGAAATGACGTCGCAACGCACCGCGCGTATCAGATAATCCGAATCCATCAGTGCCGAGGGAGAGGAATGATTGGGAGACCCACGGCGCAACTTGATCTTGCACCGCACGCATGAAATCACTCACTGCAACAATTGGGCCTTGTGCATTTTGCAGTTTCTCATTTATGTAAGCCTGCTTAGGATCATGTGGATGCATCAGATTATGGCGATTGACTTCGAGGCCGTCGCGTCGTAGTTCGTTCCAAGAAGTCACGGACCACACGTTGGCTCCAATACCCCAGTCTTGGGCAAGCAGCTGCTGGGCTTTGAGTGCCCACAACAGACTTACGCCAGATGCAAGAATCTGGGCTGGCTGCTTGCCCTCATCAGGTGCGACTGAGTAACAGTAGATACCGCGAAGTAGACCTTCGACATCCAAGTTTTCTGGTTCGGTTGGTTGGACGTACGGCTCGTTGTAAAGAGTCAGGTAGTAGTAAATATTTTCGCTGTTCTCGCCATACATTCGACGCAGACCATCTTTGACAATATGTCCGATCTCAAATGCGAACGCGGGATCGTAAGCCACGACGGCTGGGTTGGTGGAAGCAAGCAGATGCGAATGTCCGTCTTCATGTTGGAGACCTTCACCATTGAGGGTGGTTCGACCAGCCGTCGCACCCAGCACGAAGCCGCGTGCCATCTGATCACTGGCAGCCCAGAATGAATCGCCGGTGCGCTGGAATCCGAACATTGAGTAGAAGATGTAGATCGGAATCATCGGCTCGTCGTGCGTTGCATATGAAGTTCCCACGGCAGTAAATGATGCGACCGAACCGGCTTCGTTGATGCCTTCGTGAAGAATGACTCCCGAAGTGGATTCCTTGTAGGACAGGAGAAGTTCGCGATCTACCGAGGTATAAGTCTGACCGAGCGGTGAATAGATTTTTAAAGTAGGGAAGAGTGAATCCATGCCGAAGGTTCGCGCTTCATCGGGAATTACGGGCACGAATCGTGAACCCAAACCTGGATCTTTGATGAGGTCCTTCAACATTCGAACGAAAGCCATCGTGGTTGCGATTTCCTGATTTCCTGATCCGCGCCTTGCAGATTCGTACGCCGAATCCGGCGGCTGCGGAAGTGGTTTAGAAATAGCGCGACGACGAGGAACGGAGCCACCAAGTACGCGGCGGCGCTCCATCATGTATTGATGCTCTTCAGAATTTTCCGCTGGTTTGAAATATGGTGGTAACTTCGCATCTAATTGGTCATCTGCAATAGGAATTCGCAAGCGATCGCGGAAAGTGATGATGTCATCCATTGTCATCTTCTTCATTTGGTGCGTCGAATTACGGCCCTCAAAACTCGACCCCAGTGACCAACCCTTAATTGTCTTTGCAAGAATGACGGTTGGGCGACCCTTGTGCTCTCGAGCCTCGTTATATGCGGCGAAAATCTTTCGGTAATCATGACCACCGCGTCGTAGCTTCCATATCTGGTCATCGCTCCAATTCGCAACAAGTGCGGCAGTACGCGGATCACGGCCGAAGAAGTGCTCCTTAACGTAGGCGCCACTTTCGGCTTTGAAAGTCTGATAATCGCCATCTGGAGTTTGATTCATGAGCTGCACGAGGGCACCTTCACGATCTTGCGCGAGTAGAGGATCCCATTCGCGGCCCCACACAACTTTGATGACGTTCCATCCGGCCCCACCGAATATTGATTCGAGTTCTTGGATGATTTTTCCGTTGCCGCGGACTGGTCCATCAAGTCGTTGTAGGTTGCAGTTGATGACGAAGGTCAGGTTATCCAGACCTTCGCGAGCTGCTAAACCGATCGCCCCCAAACTCTCGGGCTCATCCATTTCACCATCGCCTAGGTATGCCCAGACATTCTGGTCACTTGTGTCTTTAATTCCGCGATTGTGAAGGTAGCGATTAAAGCGCGCTTGGTAAATCGCATTGAGTGGTCCGAGTCCCATCGAAACCGTGGGAAATTCCCAGAACTCTGGCATCAATCGTGGGTGAGGATAGGAGGATAGTCCGCCGCCTTCGTGAGAGATTTCCTGTCGGAAACCGTCCAACTGATGTTCGGTGAAACGACCTTCCATAAATGCGCGGGCATACATGCCTGGGCTGGCATGTCCTTGGAAATAGATATGGTCGCCGCCACCTGGGTGATCTTTTCCACGGAAGAAATGATTGAATCCAACTTCATACAAAGTAGCCGACGATGCGTAACTCGAAATGTGCCCGCCGACTCCAACTCCAGGACGTTGCGCGCGGTGCACAAGCATCGCGGCATTCCAACGAATATAAGCCCGAATTCGTTTCTCAATTGCCTCGTCGCCGGGGAATGCAGGTTCGCGTTGCGGTGGGATCGTGTTGATGTAATCAGTGGTGCGAAGGTAAGGCATCCCGACATTTTTCTCACGTGCTCGATTGAGCAAACTCAACATCAGGTAGCGGGCGCGGACCGGACCAGCGTGTGCAAGGGCTGCGTCAAAGGAGGCATGCCATTCGGCAGTTTCCTCAGGGTCAGTATCGACTAGTTGATCTGTGACCTGCTCGGGCGCATGTAAATTTTCGCTCATGACCCTATCTTTCCCCCTTCGGCTCGGTTAGTCACATTGAACAGGGCAGGTTGCTCGCCAACTTTTCCTGTCGGCTGAGATTGCTAAAAAACTCAAGATTTCAGGTCAAATACTCTTGCGAAATGCGCGAACCTTAGGTGAACTTGCCTCTGTAAATGTTCATGGGAATTCCTAATAGTGGGGCCAGAGTGGCTCGGCACTATGGCGCGAAAGGAGGAGCGTTGGTGACTACCCCTGCGGGGTCGATGGCGGGTCGGATGGGATTTGAGCCAGGATTCTTGATCTTGGAATCTGGTTACGGCCCAGATTGCGATGAGGCTTTACGCCAGGAAATAATGAGTGTCACAGGTAATCAATTAATCGCGGGACCCGCGCACGAAGTCGTGGATGGAGTCATTCTCTGGTGGCGCGAAGGAGATTCTGATCTCGTTGATGAATTGGTGGATGCCTTAACTTTTCTCATTGATAACGGACCGATCTGGCTACTTACTCCGAAGGCTGGTCGACCGCACCATGTAGAACCAAGTGACATACAAGATGCTGCACCCACCGCGGGCTTGAGCCAAACCTCATCTTTAGCCGCCGCGCCAGATTGGTCGGCAACGCGACTTGTGGCACGAAAGTCAGCCAAGAGATAAGTTTCATCCCATGTCTTTAACCATAGGAAATCCAGCACCTGAATTTGAGCTTATGAATCAGCATGGCGATAAAATCTCTCTTGCAAGTTTTCAAGGCAAGAAAAACGTGGTGCTCGTGTTCTATCCCTTTTCTTTCACGGGGATTTGCACCGGCGAACTTTGCGCTTTGCGGGATGACCTATCGCTTTTCCAAAATGAGAATGTAGAACTCCTGGCGATCTCTTGCGATTCGGTTGCCGTGCAGAGGGCGTACGCAGCACAAGAGGAATATACGTTTCCGGTCCTCTCTGATTTTTGGCCACATGGGGAAGTGTCCAAGGCATACGGGATATTCAATGAGACCCGCGGCTGTCCGACGCGCGGCACTTTTGTGATCGATAAAGAGGGCATTTTGCGATGGCAGGTCCTTAATTCAATCGGAGAAGCACGACTACTTGAAGATTACAAAGCGGCCCTCGCGCAACTCTAGGTAATTCACCAAAGAGAGCAGAATGCAGCGGGGATTCGTCCAAACGTGGGTATTCCACTAGAATTCGCAAGCCGTTTAGGGTGCTTAGCTCAGTGGTAGAGCGCCTCGTTTACACCGAGGATGTCGGGGGTTCGAAACCCTCAGCGCCCACCAATCTCGACATTAGAGGGGTTGTGAGAACATGAAAGCCAACCCAAGTGATCAACTTCAAATACTTGATGTCCAGCGTATGGATTTTCATATTGCCACGCTGAAAAACAAGGCGGCTGCTCTTCCCGAAATCGCCGAACTCTTGGCGACCACCCAGCGACTTACGGTGGTCCGCGATCTTCAAGTCGCGGCCGAAACGCAAATAAGTGACATTAGAAAGGAGCTCCTCCGCGCCGAAGCTGATGTGGAGCAGGTGGTCCTCCGTCTTGATCGCGACGAGAAGCGAATGGCCGATGGATCGACCGGCGCTAAGGAGTTGGAGAAACTTCAGCACGAGGTTGAGACGCTGACTTCGCGTCGCGCCGAACTCGAAGAAGTTGAACTTGAAATCATGTTGCGAATTGATTCAATCAAGGAACGTTTTGAAGAATTAAGACTCGAAGCGGGTCAGTTGCTCACTCAGTCCGCCGAGATCCAGAGGCGAAAAGACGTCGTTCTTAGCACAATCGATTCGGAGATTTCCTCTCTCAGCGCAGAACGTCTGGCCACCGTACAAAGTATCGAAGGCGCACTCGTAGACCTGTATGAAAAGATTCGCGCAAATGGCGGCACTGGTGCAGCTGCAATCAAAGATGGTAGTTGCGATGGTTGTCACTTGCCCATCAATAGCGTTGAGTTGAGTCGCATTAAAACCCTTGCATCAGATGAAGTTGTGCGCTGCGAAGAGTGTCGCTGCATCTTGGTGCGCGGAGCCAAATAGTGGCGCGTCATTTCATCATGACCGCGGACGGTGGTTCACGAGGAAATCCAGGCCCTGCTGGGTACGGCGCTGTCGTGCACGAGGGCAACGTGATTGTCGCCGAGTTGTACGACTACATCGGCATCGCTACCAACAATGTTTCTGAATACAGCGGATTAATCGCCGGACTCAAAGCTATTCACGAGATTGATCCAAATGCCACAATCGATGTTCGCATGGACAGCAAACTCGTAGTTGAGCAGATGTCGGGGAGATGGCAGATAAAGCACGCGGACATGCGTACTTTGGCGAAAGAGGCACGCGAAGCACACGAACCTACATTTGTGACGTATACCTGGATTCCGCGCGAGGAAAATGCGCATGCGGATCGACTGGCTAACAAAGCACTAGATGATCGAAATGGCAGCGTGCCGCAACCGAAGAACTTGCTTCTGGAACGACTGCGTATGGCCGAAGTTCCGACGATGATTTATTTTGTTCGCCATGGTGAGACTGTTCTGACTCCGGACCGAAAGTTCTCCGGAAGTGCGGGGCCGAATCCAGAGTTGACCGTGACTGGAAAAGATCAGGCGCAACGAGTAGCCGTTGAAGCGATCAAGTTGGGCGCAGAACTTCTGATCGCATCTCCGCTTCGTCGTACGGCAGAGACTGCTGCTCTTATTTCCTTAAGTACTGGCATGGAGATTATTTTTGACGAGGCTTGGTACGAATGTGATTTCGGACTTTGGGATGGCATGTCCATCGACGAGGTGAAAACTGCCTATCCGAAGGAGTATCAAAAGTGGGTCTCATCTACATCCTTCGCACCGCTAGGTGGAGAGTCTTATGAAGCTCTGGGTTGGCGCGTTGACGAAGCGATAGACAAACTTGTTGCGAAATATCCGGGTCGAAAGATAGTTGTCGTGACTCACAACGGTGTCATCAAGCAAGCCATTCGATTGGCATTAGGCGCCCATACCGACTCCATATTTCACATGGATGTCGCGCCATGTTCAATAACATCTCTTTCCATTTGGCCAAGTGACGGATTACGCGCTTTAAGGTCGGCCAACGAACAGGGACATCTGCGCTAGGCAGGGCTATTCTTCAGATTATGACCGCCGGCTCCCGCATCCTTCACGCCGCGACGGGTTCACAAAAAAGCGCACTCGGTTGGGGTCAAGAAGCGGCTATCCGCATGTTGCACAACAATCTTGATCCGGCCGTTGCCGAGCATCCCGAGAACTTAGTTGTATACGGTGGCACTGGAAAGGCGGCACGTGATTGGCCCTCTTTTGATGCGATTGTAAAGTCGCTGACCAAGTTAAAAGATGACGAGACGCTACTGGTTCAATCTGGCAAACCGGTCGGCGTTTTTCAAACGCATGAATGGGCACCACGAGTGCTTATCGCCAATTCAAATTTAGTTGGAGACTGGGCAAACTGGCCAGAGTTCCGTCGACTCGAGCAGATGGGTCTGACGATGTACGGCCAGATGACAGCGGGTTCGTGGATTTATATTGGCACGCAAGGAATTCTGCAAGGTACATATGAAACTTTTTATGCAATAGCACAGAAGAGATTCAATGGATCTTTGCAAGGAACTCTCACGTTGACGGCAGGATGTGGCGGAATGGGTGGCGCGCAACCGTTGGCTGTGACGATGAACGGCGGCGTTTGCCTAGTTATCGATGTAGATAGATCGCGCCTCGAAAAGCGCATCGCTACCAGATACTTAGACGAGATCGCTCATGACTTAGGCGACGCCATGTCGAGAGTGTTGAAAGCGAAGGAGCAGGATCGTCCACTCTCGGTTGGGCTTGAAGGAAATGCAGCAGTGCTCCTTCCGAAAATTCTCTCCATGGATTTTGCGGTCGATATCGTTACCGATCAAACATCAGCACATGACCCGCTTTCGTACGTGCCGATAGGTGTCGATTTCCAGGATGCTGCGCGTCTGGCAAAAGAAGATCCAGCAGATTTTACTTTGCGATCACGTGCAGCGATGGCTACGCACGTAGAAGCAATGGTCGGTTTTCTCGATAAAGGTGCAGAGGTATTTGATTACGGAAATTCGATTCGAGACGAAGCTCGTCAAGGCGGATACAGCAGAGCTTTTGCTTTCCCCGGTTTTGTTCCTGCATACATCCGCCCACTCTTTTGCGAAGGCAAGGGTCCGTTTCGCTGGGTGGCACTTTCAGGTGATCCCAAAGATATTTATCGCACCGATAAAGCGGTTCTGGATCTTTTTCCCGAAAACGAGGGATTGCACCGCTGGATCACGATGGCGCAAGAGAAAGTGGCGTTTCAGGGATTGCCAGCCCGAATTTGCTGGCTGGGATATGGAGAGAGAGATAAAGCAGGTTTGGCTTTTAATGAATTAGTAGCCAGTGGCGAAGTTTCGGCACCGATTGTGATTGGTCGCGACCACCTCGATTGCGGTTCAGTTGCATCGCCTTATCGTGAGACGGAGGCAATGATCGATGGATCTGATGCGATTGCAGATTGGCCGTTGCTAAATGCGATGGTGAATATTTCCTCTGGCGCCTCCTGGGTGTCTATTCATCACGGCGGAGGTGTTGGCATTGGGAGATCAATTCACGCTGGACAGGTTAGCGTCGCAGACGGTACGAAATTAGCGGCTCAGAAACTGGCTCGTGTTCTTACCAATGATCCAGGCATGGGTGTTATCCGCCACGCGGATGCAGGCTATGACAGTGCTCTCGAAACCGCTCGCGAAAAGCACGTGCACATCCCTATGTTAGATACGGAGTAGATATGACCCGAACTCTCGTCGACAATATCGGCTTGCTGGTGACGAACGATCCTTCGCAGGATGGCACCCCGCTTGGACTCATTCACAACGCTGCTTTCATTATGCAAAGTGGAGTCATCGAATGGATCGGCGAATCCTCTGCTGCACCTCGAAAAGAAATCTCCAATTCTGTTGATGCACAAGGTCGTTGCATTATTCCTGGATTTGTTGATTCCCATACTCACTTGGTTTTCGCGGGTGACAGAAGCAATGAGTTCCGTGCGCGAATGGCTGGTCAGAAATACGAAGCAGGCGGAGTCAATTACACCGTCGATTTGACCCGCAAGGCAACGAATGGACAGCTTCTCCAAAGTGCTCGTCGATTGGTCGCCGAGGCTAATGCCTCGGGCACAACCACATTTGAGTGCAAATCGGGATATGGCCTAACCGTTGAGGACGAAGCACGTTTACTGGTGGTCGCAAAACAGATCACGGAGGAGACCACATTTCTCGGCGCGCATGTGTTTCCAAAGGAATTCGCACACAACATGGATGATTATGTGGACCTTGTTTGCGGTCCGATGTTGGATGCTGCGCGGCCGAATGCAAAATGGATTGATGTTTTCTGCGACAAGGGCGCCTTCACGTCGGACCAGGCACGCCGAATTCTCAAAGCAGGAATTGCTCAGGGACTGATGCCCCGCCTTCATGCCAATCAACTTGAACCCGGCGAAGGGGTCCAACTAGGAGTCGAGCTCGGTGCCGCTTCGGTTGACCATCTGAGTTATGTTTCCGACGATGACATTGCAGCCCTTTCGACATCGCAGACAGTCGCGACATTGCTCCCAGGAGCAGAATTTTCAACTCGCGGGCACTATCCAGACGCGCGTCGCTTCTTTGAGGCAGGAGTCAAAGTGGCTCTAGCATCTGACTGCAATCCCGGAACTTCGTACACAACCAACATGCACTTCGTAATTGCGCTTGCGGTTCGCGATCTGCACTTCACTCCAGAGCAGGCAATATGGTCAAGTACACAAGGCGGTGCGGATGCGCTTCGTCGCAAAGACGTTGGTCATTTGGGAGTAAATGCAAAAGCAGATTTTTCAATCATGAGCACTTCGTCATATATTCACTTTGCTTATCGCCCTGGTGTTCCACTTATTGATGAGGTTTGGCGCAATGCCAAGCGGATCAATTAGTTCAGTCGTCCTTGGCACTTCGGGAGTCACTTTCGAAGATGTGATTGCCGTGGCGCGTGGTGGTGCAATAGTTGAGATATCTGCCGAGGCAATTGCCGCGATTGAAAGTTCTCGTAAATTTATTGACCAATATGCTGCCGGGGGAGTTCCTGTATATGGCGTTTCGACCGGCTTTGGAGCGCTAGCTAATCGTCATATTAATGTTGAGGATCGCACGCAACTTCAGAAATCACTAATTCGTTCCCATGCCGCAGGAGTGGGTCCTGCGGTAGAGCGAGAAGTCGTACGTGCCCTAATGTTTTTGCGTCTGCGCACTATGGCCTCGGGGCGGACTGGCGTGCGATTAGCCGTCGCGCAAATATATGCAGAATTCTTGAACGCAGGAATTACGCCAGTTGTCCCTGAATTTGGATCCCTAGGTTGTAGTGGAGATTTGGCACCACTTTCACATTGCGCTCTTGCAACTATGGGAGAAGGAGTTGTCCACGACGCTCACGGAGTCGAAATACCTGCCCTTCAAGCCATGCAGGCTGCTGGAATCATTGCAATTGAATTGCAAGCGAAAGAAGGTTTGGCTCTTATAAACGGCACGGATGGAATGCTCGGCATGCTCATCATGGCCTGTTCAGATTTAGCTGCATTATGCACGGTTGCCGATATAACTTCAGCAATGAGCATTGAGGGGCTCTTGGGCACTGATCGGGTATATGCGCCCGATTTGCATGCTCCGCTTCGTCCACAAATTGGCCAGACCGTAAGTGCTGCAAATATCTATGCTCTTCTAAAGAATTCTAAAATCGTGGCATCACATTTAGAGAATGACTCTCGCGTACAGGATGCATATTCGCTGCGTTGTGCACCGCAAGTAAATGGAGCAGTCCGCGACACGGTGGACTACGCCGCGACAATTGCGCAAAGAGAACTTGCAAGCAGCATCGACAATCCAGTTGTCCTTCCTGATGGCCGAATTGAGTCGAACGGCAATTTCCATGGAGCACCGATCGGATACGTCTTGGATTTTCTGGCAATAGCAGCCGCAGATTTGGGATCAATGTCAGAGAGGCGAACCGACCGCGCACTCGATCAGCACCGCTCTGCCGGATTGCCACCTTTTTTGGCGCACGACCCAGGAGTTGATTCAGGCCTCATGATCGCCCAATACACCCAAGCTGGATTAGTTAGTGAAAACAAGCGGTTGGCCGTCCCCGCTAGTGTGGATTCAATTCCCAGTTCGGCAATGCAGGAAGATCACGTTTCCATGGGATGGAGTGCCGGACGCAAATTGCGCAAAGTCGTCGAGAATCTTTCTCGTATTTTGGCCATTGAGTTAGTAACTTCAGCAAGAGCAATCGAATTTCGTGTCGGACTTACACCCTCTCCGGCAGCGGCAAACGTAATTCAGACCCTACGCACTGTTGTGCCCGGAATTGGTCCTGATAGGTGGCTCTCTCCTGAATTGGAAGCCGCTGTCCAATTAGTGAATTCCGGCAAGATCGTCGATGCTGCTCGAGAGGTTGTCAGGAATTTGATTTAATTATTACCGAGTTGCAACTCCGCACGCAGCCTCAAGAATAAGTAAGGCTCCGAGCCGAATTGTGCGTTGATCGGGTGCATCGAGTTCGGCATCAATTTCAGTGATATCCAATCCACGTACTCTTTTATTGGCTCCAGCTACGTAAGCGGCTCGCCGCAATTCATTCGCGCTTATTCCTCCCGGAACAGAAGCGGGACAGGCAGGGGCTACAGCCCGATCACACACATCGACATCCAAGTCCACATATATTTCGCGACCATCGCCACCAACGAGCTCGAGCGCCTCGTACATAACATCCTCTATAGGTCGTTCGCGCAAGGCATCGCGATAGATAATATTGATTCCTGATTCTTTGGCTCGCTCAGCGTACTCACGACTATTTGCGAAATCGCTGATCCCAATTTGCACAATATTTTTGCCTAATAAGCCATTCTCAATCAATCGCCAAACGGGAGAGCCATTTGAATGCCCATCACGCAAATCATGGTGTGCATCTAAAGTTATTAAGCCTACTTTTGATAAATCACCCCACATACCTTTTGCCACTGAGTACGTAATTGAATTATCCCCGCCCAAGGCAATGAGTAGGGAGTTGGTGTTTCGAGACTTAGCCACAACTTTGGCCACTCGCTCCTCCCCATCAATGTGGTCTGGTGAATCCACGTCTCCTAGATCTTTGATTGCCAAATCCATCAAATCCACGTTATGGCTACTGGAATATGTGGAATATCGAGCCAACGCGTTTCTTATTGCATTTGGCGTTAAGTGTGCCGATGTTTTGGAAAGTGATGTTTCATGCGCCGGAATTCCGATTATGGCAACGTCGGATTCCTCGTTGGACCCATATAAAAGTGAACTCGCCCGAGGCCATTTTGCGTCGGCCGAAAATTCTCCATCTTGCATAAATGTGATGGTACGCGAACTCTATGTTCCTCACTACAAGGTGGCTGTCCTAGGCGATGTACCTCAAACGGGTCAAGATGCCGACCCTGCGTCGTAGGCTCTAACCGCCATGCTCTTCATATCAATTTCCTAAAGGATTACATTTACCAAATCTTTAACCTATTTAAGGGGTAATAGTAGGTAGAGGCTTCTACTCTTAAGTACAAATGTAAAGGAAATGGGATGAAATGATGAATTGGTATCGCAATGGTGGTATGGACGGTGGATCAATACTTCTCATGACTCTGTCCTGGATAATCATCCTTGGTGTCGGATTTTGGTTTGTTGCTTGGCTTACCCGACGTGACAAGGTATATGTCAGCGAAGAAACTCCGCGCCAAATACTTGATAGGCGATTCTCCCTTGGCGAAATTGACGCGCAAGAGTACGCGCAAGCGAAACGATTACTTGAAGGGCACTCTTTCGAAACTGGCGAGATCAGGTAGTCTTACATTCGATCACCTACAAAATGCGCTAGGAACGGGATGATGTGACGAAGGACTTGCGTGTTCTTGTGGTTGAGGACGAAAAAGAATTGGCTGATGTAATAGTCAGTTATTTTGAACGCGAAGGTTATTTAGTTGATCAAGCATTTGATGGTCCAAGCGCGGTTAGCTTGGCACGACTTTCGCCGCCAGATCTAATTATTCTTGACGTTATGTTACCTGGCTTCGATGGAATAGAAGTCTGCAGGCAAGTTCGAACTTTTTCAGATGCATACATTTTAATGCTTACTGCTCGAGATGAAGAAATTGATAAGGTTGTGGGTTTTGCCGTAGGTGCCGATGACTATGTCGTTAAGCCCTTTTCTCCCCGTGAACTCATCGCCAGAGCCAAAGCCATACTCCGTCGACCGCGCCAGCAAATGTTAGAACAGGACGCTCTCATTTTTGATGGACAGTTACATTTCGATTCCACAACTTTGGACCCAACATCGCGAACCGTGATGGTCGGATCGAAATCCGTAGACTTAACGCGAACAGAATTTGATCTTCTCGAAATAATGATGGAATCTCCTAAGAATGTTTTCTCCCGAAGAGCTCTCCTTGAAGCTGTTTGGGGAGGTGAGTGGTACGGAGAAATTCATGTGGTCGATGTTCATGTCGGGCACCTTCGGAAAAAATTATCGGACGCAGGTGCTTCTCTGGGGCTGATTCGAACAATACGTGGAGTCGGCTATGGAATGGAATTGAAATGAGGGGTTTTGCACGACGCAGACTTATGACCCAAATGTTTGCGGGTCAAGCAGTGATAGGTGCGATCACCGGACTTGTTCTCGTGGGCACTGCCCTTTTCATCGCGCCCGCGATATTTGATAGGCATCTTCTTGAGGCAGGGATCACTTCAACTAGCGTTCAGTTGCATGTCGCGGATGCTTTCTCTGCCGCTATGACTTTCTCGTTAATACTGTCAGCAGTTGCCTCACTAATAATCTCTGGATTCATCGCCTGGTATTTCATGCTAAGAATTGTGAGGCCGATTGAAGATATGGCAACTTTTGCGCAGGCGCTTGCTGCAGGCCAGTCTGAAGGCCATACCAATTTTAATGTTTCGACACCGGAGATTGATCAATTAGCGCAGGCGCTGATTGGAATGTCACGTGATTTAGCTTTAAGTAAGGAAGAGCAAGCGCGAATGTTGAGCGATTTAGCACACGAACTTCGCACCCCAATCGCTACCGTAGGTGCGATAGTGGATGGAATTGAAGACGGAGTTGTTAAGAGTGACCCAAATTCTTGGAAAACCATTCGCGACCAACTTGAAAGGCTCAATCGGTTGTCACGTGATGTGAGGAATGTTTCCGATAGTGTCGATCAAGTTCTAAATATGGTAGTCGAGCCATTCAAGCCAGCCGACCTTTCTGCAACTGCATTTGCAGCATGGCGACCACGCTTTGAAAATAAGGGAGTATTTTTTGAAATGAGAAGTGAGGGAAATCTACCCTTAGTCGAAGTGGATTCGCACCGTATTGGACAGGTGCTTTCTAATCTATTGGAAAATGCGCTTCGTCATACAGCCACCGGCGGCAATGTTGAGATGGGCGTAGTAAGAGAGAATGACTTCGTTCAATTTTCAATTCAGGATAGTGGAGACGGAATTGAGCCACATCAACTCCCACATATTTTTGAAAGACTTTATCGAGGGGATTCCGCTAGGCGGTCAGGCGACTCAGGATCTGGACTTGGTTTAACTATCGCCAGAAGTATTGCTCAGAGTCACGGCGGAACGCTCACCGCCAAGAGTGGGGGTCACGGAACTGGTACTACATTTACGTTGACTCTTCCGGCATTGCAACGCTAAATCACTGCATTCGCCCCTTCCAACGTCGCAATCTATTGGCATTCAATACCACTGAAAGCGAACTCAATGCCATAGCGCCTGCGGCAATCATTGGGCTAAGTCTCAAGCCAAGAGCGGGATAAAGAATTCCCGCGGCAACAGGAATTCCCAAGCCGTTGTAAATTAGGGCGAAGAAAAGATTCTGTTTTATATTTCCCATAGTCGCTCGGCTTAGTTCGATTGCAGTTACCACGCCAGATAGTGCGCCCGACATCAAAGTGATGTCGGAGGCTTCAATGGCTATGTCGGTTCCGGTGGAAATTGCAAACCCAACATCTGATTGTGCCAGGGCTGGTGCGTCATTAATTCCATCGCCAACCATTGCGACAAAATGTCCTTGTGACTGCAACTCCTTAGTAATGGCCGCTTTATTTTCAGGAAGAACTTGCGCTCGAATATCAGTCTCTAGTAACCCCACTTGCTTACCAATCGCATTCGCGGTTCGAGCGTTGTCGCCCGTAATCATTAAAGTCCGAATGCCAAGGTGGCGAATTGCGGCAATAGCTGCGGCACTGTTGGCCCTCACGGTATCAGCCACCCCGATAACGGCTGCCGCCTTTTTGTCTATCGCGACAAGCATGGCCGTCTTACCGTTTGTGGAAAGTTGATCAGCGATTTCCAAAAGCAATTCTGTATTCACTTCATTTTCCTCAAGAAGCAACTTATTTCCCACCAGGATTTCTTTCTCTCCGACCATGGCGCGAACTCCACGACCCGTAAGCGAACGAAAGTCCGAAATTTTCGGAAAGGTTAAGCCGCGCTCAACAGCTCCGCGTGTAATCGCGGAAGCGAGAGGGTGCTCACTTTCTTGTTCGACTCCAGCGGCTATTGACAATACTTCGCCTTCATCAAAGCCCGACATGACTATTACATCGGTCAAAATCGGCTTTCCATGGGTAATAGTTCCGGTTTTATCCAAAATAATCGCATCTATTTTTTGCGAGGCTTCTAGAGCTTGCGCTGAGCGAATCAAAATTCCGGCCTGCGCGCCTTTACCTGTACCAACCATCACGGACAAGGGAGTCGCTAAACCTAGCGCACATGGACAAGCGATTATCAGAACGCTCACCGCTGCAACAAGTGCATTTGTGAAAGTTGGCGAGGGACCCAATATGTACCAACTCGTAAAGGTCAAGACAGATATTGCAATAACGGCCGGGACAAATATTGAACTAATGGCATCCACAGTGCGCTGAATAGGTGCTTTAGTGGCTTGAGCCTGTTGCACCATTTTGATTATTTGCGCTAAAACCGTGTTAGTTCCTACTCTGGTCGCCCGGATGTGTAAGGCTCCGACACCGTTAAGTGTTGCACCAATGACAGTGTCTCCCACGATTTTCTCTACGGGAATGGATTCCCCAGTGACCATTGATTCATCAATTGCTGATCCGCCTGATTCAACTACTGCGTCAACTGGAATCTTTTCACCTGGTCTGACAATAATGAGATCGTCGACCAGGACTTCCTCGATGGCAATTTCTATTTCGACACCATCGCGAATAACTCTCGCAGTCTGTGGCTGAAGATTTAGTAGAAGACGTATTGCCTCACCTGTCCCAGCTTTAGCTTTTTCTTCCAAAAACCTTCCAAAGAGAATGAGGGTAATGATAACTCCTACGGCTTCAAAGTAGACACCACGTAAGGTTTCGGGAAGTAACTTCGGAGCGAAAGTAACGATAACGCTGAACAAATATGCCGCAGTGGTTCCAAGAGTAATTAAGGTGTTCATTTCGGCAGTGCGGTGACGCAAAGTCAGCCACCCGATCTTATGAATTGGAGCGCCAACAAAAAACATTACTGGGGTGATGAGTACAAATTGAGTCCAATAGTTCATTAGGATGGATGGGACCTTCACGTCAATGGCATCCAGCATTATTGCTAGAAGGACCGGAAAAGTTAAGAGCGCACCAATAGTCACACGGCGTTTGAGATCCACTAACTCTGATTTTCGTGCAATCGAACTTTCAAGTTCGCTTGCGTGCGTTGCCTGGGATCCAGGCATTTGCGTTTGCAAGTTAGTAGAGTCGAAAAGTGATTTTTCGAGATTTGAATCCGTCTGACCAATATCAGTACTAGCTTTCACTACGAGGGTCCCATGAACCATGTTCATGCCGCAGGCAAAGTCGAAAGAGCCAACCGATTTGGGAATGAATGCGACTTCAGTTCGCTTGAATGCCGGCAATTCGGCCATTATTCCTTGCTCTGAAAATATAACTTTCTCAGTGCACGAGCCAGATTCCTGACGATCAAAAGTAATTACTAGCGGTATACCTACGGTGGCTTCAATTGTGGCGGGGGAGTAACCACCCTTCACCAGGATTTCAATGCTCTGCGCCCCACCGGAATTTAAAGTCTGAGTGGCGCGACGTGGAGCAAAGAAATACCAGCCCATAAGGGCTAGCACAAGACCGCTTCCTATTAAAACCGCAATTTCTGACGTATTCAAAATAACCTCCCGTTTTCTTGCATTACATTCTATGAGCCATAGGGAAAAGAAACATTGCAATATTGAGCGCCATGAGAATTCCAATGAGCACTAAGTATGGAGTCAATGTCGCAATTCTGGTCTTTGAAGTGCTGTACTTTCGAAACGCTATTCGGCGGGCGGTGTAAATCGAACCCCAAAGTCCTAAAGCTAGTACGGCAAATTGCAGAATTCGAATTGTCTGATTACTAACCAGCGCCGCTGATCCTGAGGCATCACTGCCAAATATGGAGGCTACTGAGTAGTACACGGATTTGCCCTCGGCCAGGAGATGAAAAAGATTATGGGCAATGTGCCCTGCCACATCCAATGGAATTAGGGCATATCCAAAGCGAGCAAAATTCTGGAAAGTACTCTCTGGATTCGATCTCGATGCAAATTTGGCCGCGACGCTTAGCAACGCGACGGGGAGCATTACCCCTAAGGCAAATAATGCGGTGAAAATGATGGCTTCATTATTTATACCGGTGAAGGACTGTATTTTCGCTAGTAATTGCGTCCAAATTTCGAGCATGGTTACATTTTGAATTAATACAATTCCCATGATAGCCATCGCTAGAAATGATTCTTCAATCTTCGGGTTGCGAATGAACCAAAGTTCCTTGGTTGGTTTTCGCACCGTTAGAGTAATTGCATCATTCGGACAGTTTTTAATGCAATTCGCACATAAAGTGCAATTTGCATTGGAATCCATGGTCCGTGGAAATTGAAAAAGAGGACAAGCAGGGGCTTTTTCGGTGCCATTGAAGCACGCCGCCTTGGAGGTACAGGTTTCGCAAATATTTGTGTTTGCCCTCAATGAAATCATTCCAGTACGTGCATAGTTCCCAGAGAGTCCACCTAGAAAGCATAAATAGCGGCAAAATGTGCGCCTTTGAAAAAAAGCACCAGAAACAATTACTGCGAATGTAATTAGTAGTAGCAAAATTCCCGATCCCCATGGGGAAGCTACGATCCCGAAAACGTGGTCCGCCCAGGTTATGGCAATGAATGTTCCATCAATTATCCAAATTCCATACTTTTTGAGGAACGCCGGCACTGGTCGATTAACACCGACTAGCTTCTGTACGAAATCCGAGAGTGTTGCGAATGGACAAATTGCACACCAGAATCGACCTAAGAAAAGAAAAACTATTGGGATGAGGGGCCACCAAAGCACCCACATTAAAGCGGTACCAGGGTTCTCGTGGGCGCTGGATGGTCCGACAAGCAGTTGATAACCAATTAGACCGAAGACGGCCGCCACTGGAATTTGAAAGATTTTGGGAAAATATCGGCTTTTCATTACTGCCTTAATTAGTCGATATTTTAGTAAATCTCTACCAAGCGGCTCTTCCGAAATATCTTCTACATCAACTCCCTTATCAATGGTTTTCATTTGGTTTTACCGCCAGACTTTCGCTGAGCCATTTTTCGAGTCTGTTCAATCCTGTCTTTCCTGCGTAAAGCAAAAGCGCTGGAAATAACTAGGGTTGAGGCCAAACCGAATACTCCAAGAACGGTCTTAAGAGGTCGCTCAGCCGGGGCAGTTTCAGAGTGATCGGAAGCCGCAGTTTCCTCGTGGCCCATACCCGGCATATTTGGATCCATACCCGGTTTCTCATCGTGGCCCATACCCGGCATATTTGGATCCATACCCGGTTTCTCATCGTGGCTTTTACCCGAGGAAGTCTGCTTCTTTGCAACAATCCCTGTGGAAGTTGTCCAAGTTTTTCCAAAATCCAAACTTCGATAAATAGTTGCATATTCTGAATCAAGAGTTGCCGCATAAATGGTCTTACCATTTTTAGAGAATGCAATCGCGGATCCTCCCTCAGGAAGAGCGAGATCAGACCAGGTGGCGCCACCATCTGAAGTTAATGCTCCTCCACTCATTCCTACTACCGCAATTTGATTCCTATTCTCTGGGTTCCAAGCTACCGACATTGACCCTGCGGGCCCGCCCATTTTTCGCCAAGTTAATCCGCCATCTATGGTAGACACCAAGCCAGATTGCATGTCAGGTGCAAAAACTTTTAGCGGATCAATTGGATCTACTAACATCGATCCCATAAATCCTTGTCCTACTTTTGAGTTTCTAAGAATCCATGTCTTACCACCGTCTTCGGATGCAAGGAAGCCGGCTTGCGGGCTAGCTAAGTAAACGAATTCGCCAGCAGCTCCAAGCGCGTGAATGTCAGTAATTCCCCCTGGCAAATCAATTCTTTTAAATTCATCTCCATTGGTGGGAGCCATGTGAAATCCATTATGTCCTCCGGCAAAAGTATTCCCGAGATTAGAAGCCCAACCCATTATGTCTTCGCCATCAAGAGTTTTGAGTGCGGTCCAATTCTGACCGCCATCCATTGATTTGGCCGCACTCTGATGCCCGGTAACCACCATTTGCGATCCATCGACGGTTAAGGAATGTAAATCTCCTCCTACAAATACTTTGGAAGACATTGGCGCATTCAATGCCTGAGGCGTGGTGCCCGACTTACCTAGTTGTGTCCCGAGTCCAACTGCACTGCCGACAATTACCAGCCCAACTACGACCATCGCAGTTCTTTTCATTTCGCCTCCAAAACCCGATTCATCCAAATCTCACTGCCTGATTTTTGCAGTGGTGACTAATTTCTAGATGTTCTTTAGATAAAGTTTTGAGAAAGTTTTCAAATTCAAAGGCGTCTTGCGCCAATAAATGGCTTTGAACCAAATTGCAAAGTAAGAGAGACTACCTCCACTCTCTTACCGGCGCGTGGCGCCTGAACCATCTTGCCCCCGCCCATGTAAATGGCCACATGGCTGATGGGCCGTCCGTAGAAAACCAGGTCGCCAGGTTTTAATGATTTGTAACTAACGGATTTTCCATAATTAAATTGCACGGCCGACGAATGCGGGAGTGAGACACCCGTCTGTTGAAATGCGCGGAGCGTTAAACCAGAACAATCCCAACGTTCTAGACCGGATCCACCCCAAACATAAATATCGCCAATTTGTTGCAAAGCAAACCGCAAAGCCTTTGATCCCCTACTGGAATCCCCTTTGTAAACTTTTGCCGCGCGCTTTGAAGTCTTTAGAATTCTTTGTTCACGTTTCTTCTCCGAAGCTAGTAGCTTTTTCCGATCATCGACTTTAAGTGAATATAGAACTCTATTTGCTTCTTTTAAATCAGACTTTGCACCATTTACTTCTATGTTTAACCGTCGTTGCTGAAGTCTAAGTTGAGCAGTTCTATCTCTTAAAACCAATTTGCTTGCGGAGAGGCGCTGTTGGTAGGCAATGTATTTGTTGAGCGATTTTGCGTACCGCTGACCGATGATTTCTAATTTCGCCGCATCGGATAGGTATTGGGTCGGATTGCCTGAAAAGAGCATGGCGAAACTGTCGCTGAAGCCATCATTCCTATATTTTTCAACTGCTATTCTGGACAATGTAAGTTGTGCGGAATCGCGTTTCTTTTCAATGAGTTTGGTATTTCGGGTGAGAACGGAAGTTTCACGCATAATTCTGGCAATTTGGATTTTTATTTCGTTGGCAGATTCGAATCTTTCCGCAGAGAGAGTGCGAAGATCATCAACTCTCTGTTGAGCGTTGGAACCCGACGGAGAAGCAGCCGCAAGGGGTAAGGGGAGGCTCGCTGCCAGCAATCCAACGCAAAGAAACCTAGCAATTTTTCTGGACATAGAAATTCCAATTCTCGTAAGTGGCTTTGAAGGACACACAAAACGAAATCAGAATTAGGTTCTAGAGATTCCCAACTGTGGCAAGGTCAATGTAAAAACAAATTGAGTTTGACTAAGCTTCCTGACTCTACTTGCAAATACTTCTGGAAGGAGTAATAACTTAGGTGGCCGTCCAATTCGGTTAAATAATCCTTTACCAATCAAGAGAATCAGGACGAAAATACCGACGCAAACTTCGCCAACCGGGGAGTTACTCAGGCGGGTCGAGAGTTGCACCGCCTGGGTGTCGCTTGATGAAGCATCTATTGCCAATAGTTTTTGGGATACAACAGGTGAATGACATTGACGAGCAATTGTGGACCCCAAACCGAGCATCACCAGAAGCGCCAAGCAAATGTTGACAATTATCGAGACTCTGCCTCTGGTCTTCAACATCGTGCGACTATATCAGCATCCTCAATACTGCTTTAGCATTTCCTTCATAGTCTCAATCTCCGCAGTCTGAGAAGTAACAATGTTTTTTCCGAGAGCTTTCACTTCAGCGTTCCTGGAATCTTTGATCATGAGGGTCATATGAATCGCACCTTCATGGTGTGCAATCATTCCCTTTAGAAATAATTGATCGAAGCTTTTTCCCGTGGAATTCTTGAGTTCTCTCATTTCAGAATCAGAAAGCATGTCACCCATACCCATCGAATGACCCATCCCCGTGCCCATCCCCGTTCCCATCCCCGGAACGTCGAGCCATTTTTCCATCTGAAGAATTTCTGGCGCCTGAGCATCGCGAATTTCACGTGCTAGGGCCAATATATCTGCGTCTTTAGAAACGTTTAGAGCTAAGTCGGCCATCTCTACGGCTTGCTCATGATGTGGAATCATCATTTCAGCAAACATAAGGTCACTGCCAATAAATTCATTTGAACTATTTTGATTTGTATTTCCGTTGGAATGTCCCATGTTATTCATGAAGTTGTCATCAGAGCGATTGAATGCAAGGAAAACAATTACGGCTATCAGCGCAACAATAATCGCTATAAATCCGCCACTCTTCTT
>JACMQL010000029.1 GCA_014377015.1 Actinomycetota bacterium | reverse complement strand
CCCTCTGCAACGGCTCGCAAATCATCATGGTTGGACATCACGGCAGGAATCTCAATTGGGAGTTCGCCGAGATCATGAAGATAAAGGAGTTCGCGCAAGCAGTGGTCTTCTTTGGTTACTAGGACAAGTGCCTTCTTCTTTCGATCCGCACCACGCAAGGTCAACGCCGAATCGAATCGATCTAGGTCTCGCGCCAAGATTTGATGGCAAGCAGCTTCGGCCTCATCGGTCTCGAAACGAGTACGCATGACAAAAATTTGGGATTGGGGGTCGGTGAATTGCTGGTTTTCCGTGATGTTGCCGTTGCACTTAAGAATTGCAGAAGTGACGGCATTGACGATCCCTGGTTGGTCTTTGCATTGCAACGTGAGGATGAGTTCCATTCGGGGAGCGTAATAGTTACTAGTGCGTAAGTGTGAATCGCTTAAGTGCCTTCGGGGCCCACCAGTTTCGTTCGCCGAAAAGACGCATTAAGGCAGGAACCAAAAGTGCACGAATCAAAGTTGCATCAAGTAGAACTGCAACCGCCACGCCTAGGCCAAGCAACTTAATGGAGGTCACTCCGCTGGTCACGAAGGAAGCGAAAACAACTGCCAGCAGCATCGCAGCGGCCGTAATGATTCGAGCGGATTTCTGCAGACCAATTGCGACAGACTCTGTATTTGATTTTCCTGCCACGTGTTCTTCGCGAATACGTGAGAGTAGGAATATTTCGTAGTCCATAGAAAGGCCGAAGACGACTACGGCAACCAGAATGGTTGTTCCGGTGTCAAGAGTTCCGGTCGTTGTGAAATCTCCAATCAACCATTTCATGTGACCCTCAATGAAAACCCATGTCAGTACCCCCAACGTTGCACCCAGAGACATCACATTGAGGATGACGGCTTTAATCGGCAAAATGATCGACCCCGTAAAGATGAAAATCAAAATGAAGACACTGATTGCGATCCAACCCAGCGCCCAGGGCAGTGTGTTCGCAATTCCATCTTGAGAATCCGTAAAGTCCGCTGCCGCTCCGCCGATCATTGTGCCCTTAGGAGAGGGAACATCGCGTAGATCATGGACTAGCTTCTCGGCAAGAGTCGTGCGCGAAGACATTGATTGAATCGCAGTGACTCTGACATCTTTGCCGATCACTTGCGGTGGATTGACGCGAACGATGCCGCTGACTTTGCTTAGTGCGGCCGAGTAAGAGGCAATCTCAGTAAGTTTGCTGGCGCCACCAGGGATCACAATTTCAATTGGGCTTCCCTCTTGTCCAGTAAATCTATCTGTAATTACTTGTGAAGCAATCGCGGCTCGATCAGATGCGGGTAGCACTCGAGCATCGACTTGGGCAAAAGCCATGCCTTTAATCGGAGCGGCGAGAACACCTAAAATAATCAATGAAACCAGCACTACGGAGACTGGGCGGCGCATCACCATTCGGGCGGTTGTTGCCCAGCGGCCATCTTCTTTGTGTTCAATGGCGCTCTTGCGGACCACGCCTTTATCAACTTTTCGTCCCAAGATAGCCAAGATGGCCGGCAGCGGAATGAGTGCGCCAGCTACTGAAAGTATCACCACAGAGATTCCCGCGTACCCGAATGATTTAAGGAAGCTCAGCGGGAAGAGGATCATCGAACTTAGTGTGACCAGCACAGTTAAACCAGAGTAGAAGACTGTCTTTCCCGCCGTTGTCACTGTTGTGAAAACTGCCTCTTCTACAGATTTGCCTAAGTTGAGTTCCTCACGGAATCTATTGACGATCAAAAGCGCGTAATCAATACCGAGCCCCAGACCGAGTCCAGTGATCAGGTTGAGAGCGTAGATGCTGACATCAGTGAAGAGTGTGAAAATGTAAATTAAGAAGAAGCCGCCGAGGATGGCGCTAATTCCCACCACCAATGGCATTACGGATGCAACGAGTGCGCCGAATACAAATGCGAGAAGTACGAAGGTAAGAGGAATGGCGATGGTTTCTGCCAGTGCAAGATCTTTAGAAATCTTCGAGTTGATTGCGTGGGTGATGACTCCGCCACCAGACGCGTAAACGGTGAGGGCTCCATATTTACCATCAAAGCGATCTTGAATTATCTTTCCAAGTTTACCTGCTTTGGCAAAATCTGTCGTAGGTGAGTAAACGAAAAGAAAGGCAGCCTTGCCGTCAGTTGATCGCAAGGTCGGAGCTTGACCTGCCGTCCAATACGACAAAGTCCCCGAGACATTTTTGAGTTTCTTAATCTCTGCTTCCAATTTCGCAGCTGATGCGATTACTTCTGGATCGGCAAGACCTTTCTTGCCGGAATCCAAAATCAGAACCACGATTGGATCTTTCACATCGAAGTTGTCCGTCAGGTATTTATATGCCCGCGATGATTCACTCTTCGGGTCGGAGTAACCGCCGCTATCCAATCGGGAGAATGCCATCGAACCGACGGCCCCTGCTGTGATCACTAAGGCGATAAAGCCAAAAAGGGCTGATTTTCGCCGGCGAACTACAAAATGCGCGATGGCATTGAACATGGGTTCTCCTCATTTGAACGATGTGAAGATTATTGTGGCTATAATTGCACCTTTCACTTCGCGCGGTTGCCGAGAAAGGCTGGCAAGAAATGAGTGAAATTTGGCCCAAAGCAAAGTCAGAGGAGAGCGACCCTCGAGATGATGAAGAAGATGCAAAGCGACGCGAGGAAGAAATTAATTCCGACAAACCGCCGCATCACGGCTAGCGTTATTTCGTAAAAAGTATGGCTAATCGCTTTTTGCAGGAGTTGCCGGAGCCGGCGCTGGTGTGGGGATTGTGGCTGACGCAGGGGCGGCTGGCGCCGCTGAAGATTTATTCGACGATTGCGAATCCGTCTTGTAAAAACCTGACCCCTTAAAGACCACTCCAACGGCGGAATAAACTTTCTTCAACTCTCCGCCGCATTCGGGGCAGTGGGTTAATGATGAGTCAGTAAAAGCCTGAAAGACCTCGAATTCGTGGTTGCAGGCGCTACATGCATATTGATAAGTGGGCATCTGCATCCTTTCTACGAGTAATCGAGTCTGAGAAAAGCCGAGGTAGTAGAGGGAAGTCTAAAGAAGTGAGACGATTCAGGCGAATTAGAGCGAAAGGACCCTCATGGCGCGCAAGATGTTGGTAATCATTCTTTTGGCCGGGGCGGCACTGATCTCCAGCGGCTCGGCTTTCGCCAACTCACTCATCAGCACCAATCCGACGATCGGATCTACGGTCAATTCATCCCCCAGCGCCGTCTCGATTCGGACCACCGACCCCATCATGGACCTCGGCAACTCGGTCGTCGTGACGGACCCCCAGGGCAACCGCGTCGATGACGGAACCCTCGGCGTTGATGGCTCCAATATTTTGGCTGGCCTGAAACTTCTCAAAGTCAGCGGCGTCTATACCGTGGCCTATACATTCTTAACCGACAACGACGTCCCACTAGAAGGCACTTTCACTTTTACTTTCAAAGCTCCAAATGTCGTTTCTTCTCCTACGCCGACCGTAGTCATCCCTGAGCCGACTACGACCGCGGGACCTGCCAATCCATCAGGGGCCCCAACTTTCATTATTGTTTTGATGATGTCTGCATTCTTGGTATTCGTCGGTTTGGCACTTTATGCATGGAAAATAATCACTAAAAGATGATTTCTTTGGCAGCAGCCGCCGCGGGTGGCCAGCCTTTAGTGAGCGCGATCGCAACCATGAGCAAGTTCTTCGGTATTGCGGCCAGCATCGCCGTAGTTGGTGTTTTGCTGGCAGGTGGATTTCTACTTGAAGACCGCAACGGCGAACTTTCGCCGGCTGCCCTTGCACTCAAGCGTGTGGCGACTCTCGCCGCCGCAGTATGGGCAGCTGCTGCGGCTCTGAATATTTGGGTATCAGTCGCTGACATTTTGGGTTCCTCTATGGGCGCCGCACTTGACCCGACAATTATCCGATCTTTCATCACGCAAATCACACTCGGCCAGTACATGTTTTTTCAATTGCTGGTTGCAATATTTGTTTTGGTTTGCACGACAAGACTGCGCAGAGTCGGCGGCACAGTGCTTCTCCTTATCGCAACTTTGATTGGAATTCTGGCGCCGGTTTTTCAAAGTCACTCAGCATCAAGTGGCTCTCACCCCCTTGCGATCGGGTCATTGTGTATCCATGTCGTCGCAATCTCACTTTGGATCGGTGGGATATTCGCCCTTGCCGTTATGGATCCCGGCGCCCGCGCGCTCGCCATCCCGCGCTTTAGTCAGTTAGCGCTGTGGACCGCTATCGCGGTGGTGGTCAGCGGAAGCGCTAATGCATTAACTCGACTTAACTTCCTTGATGCATGGACAAGTAGTTATGCCTACGTAGTAATCGCCAAAATTGTGCTGACTGGCGTGCTTATTTACTTCGGATTCCAGCAACGGCGAAACATCTCCCGCGAAAATAGCGCAGTAATTAATCTGGCGAAATTCTCCAAGATCGTTTCTATCGAACTCATAATCATGATCACGGCCGTCGCACTTGGATCTTGGCTCTCTTTCAATCCGCCTCCCGCCGCGCCTTCCACTGGCGAGTTTGATCCGGCTCTGTCTATCGCCGGGTTGCCCATGCCACAAGCCCCAAACCTCACTCGGTTGATTTTCAGCTATGACCCAGACGCGCTTTTCATTGGCCTCTTGGTACTCGCAAGTGCCCTCTACATTCGCGGCATCATCATTCTTAAAAAGCGTGGCGATGAGTGGCCGAAGATGCGCACCACGATGTTCTTCGTTGGTATCTTGTTGATTGATTACGCGACAAGTGGCGGATACGGGGTGTATTCGCATTTCGCTTTTTCCTACCACATGGTCGCGCACATGATTCTAGGAATGATCGCGCCAATATTCCTCATCTTGAGTGCGCCAATAACTCTGGCGCTTCGCACTTTGCCCATCGGCCGGACTCGTGACGAACGTGGGGTTCGCGGCACCTTGATCGCAGCGCTGCATTCACGGCTCACGAGATTCTGGGTCAATCCGGTCGTTGCACTTTTGATTTTCGATGGTTCGCTTTTCGGGCTTTACTTCACCTCGTTGTTCGGTGGAATGATGCAAAGCCACATTGGCCACTTTGCGATGGATGTGCATTTTTTATTATCTGGCTTGCTCTTTTTCCACGTCATCATTGGAGTCGACCCTAACCCGCGCAAGGTTCCCCACCTAGTGCGGGTGGTCATTCTCTTCGCCGCAATGAGTATTCACGCTTTCTTCTCGGTGGCGCTGATGTCATCGAGCGGCTTGGTCGACGGCGGATATTTCGCTTCGCTACAAAGGCCATGGTTGACAGACCTGCTGGCTGATCAACGCCAGGGCGGCGCAATCGGATGGGCTATGGGAGAGATACCGATATTGCTCGCCCTCGTCGCCACCTTCATACTTTGGGTGCGCGATGATTCGCGCGAGACAAGAAGGATCGATCGCAATACCGAGCGGCTCGCTGCGATGGGACGCCCGGATGAATTAGCAGAGTACAACGCCTATTTAGCAGCGCTAGCAGAGAGAGACCGTCGTGGCACTTGATTCACTCTTCACCCTTCCGTCGGAATACGAGGACCTGCGCGCCAGCGTGCACTCGCTAGCCGAAAAAGAAATTGCGCCCTTTGCGCACGATGTCGACGAGGACGCGCGCTTTCCGCAAGAGGCGTTCAACGCTCTGCAACGTGCGGGACTTGCGGCCGCGCATGTGCCAACCGAATTCGGAGGAGAAGGGGCGGATGCGCTCGCTGTTGTATTGATAGTTGAAGAAGTAGCCCGTGCCTGCGCATCTTCATCACTCATCCCTGCTGTAAACAAGTTGGGGTCATTGCCTTTGATTTTCTCGGGGTCTGACGAGCAGAAAGAAAGATGGCTGCGACCTTTGGCGCAAGGCAAAGGATTTTCCTACTGTCTCTCCGAATCCAGTGCTGGATCCGATGCCGCCGCCGTTCGCACCAGAGCCAAGAAATCTGGCGACTCTTGGATTCTTAACGGCAGTAAAAAGTGGATATCTAACGCTGGTTTTTCAGACTTCTACACCGTCATGGCCGCGACAGATCCTGCCGCCGGTGCGAAAGGAATTACTGCTTTCGTTGTAGAAAAAAGCGATCCAGGGGTCTCTTTCGGTGCACATGAAAAAAAGATGGGATTTCGCGGATCACCTACTCGCGAAGTTAATTTTGATAACGTCGAGTTACCAGACGATCGTCGCATCAGCGAAGTTGGCGAAGGCTTTGCCCTCGCCATGCGCACTCTGGACCACACTCGCATCACGATTGCCGCGCAGGCTCTTGGCATTGCCCAAGGCGCCCTCGATGTTGCCGCCAAATATGCGCAAGAACGCGAGCAGTTTGGTAAGCCGATTTTTGATTTTCAAGGTATTCAATTCATGCTCGCGGACATGGCAATGCAGATTGCCGCCTCCCGACAACTTACTTACGCCGCCGCTGCCAAGAGCGAACGAGATGATGCCGACCTCAGGTTCTATGCCGCGGCCTGCAAATGCTTTGCCAGCGATACCGCCATGAAAGTTACGACAGATGCGGTTCAGATTCTCGGGGGATACGGATATGTCTCGGATTACCCGGTTGAGCGCATGATGCGAGATGCCAAACTGACGCAGATTTACGAAGGCACCAATCAGGTGCAGCGCATTTTGATGGCGCGCAATCTCCCCAAGATCTAGCGAAAGCGGAATACCTCGGTTGGGGTCGCAACCGCGTCGAGGGCCACGTCGTGGGCTTCACGGGGCAGTGATGTGGTCGAAAGTTCTTCGGCGTAGATGATCCCGACTTTCCAACCTGACATCTTGGGGAGTGATCGATCGTAATATCCCCCACCTTGGCCCATGCGATATCCCTGCTCATCCACTTGCAGGGCGGGCACAATAACAGCGTCAATTATGGACAATTCAGCGATTGCCTCACCTATCGGCTCGCGCAATCCGCGGCATTCGCGAAGCATCGCGCTGTCCCCGATCCACACCACCCACTCTAAATTTGGATGGACAACCCGTGGCAGCAGCAGCGTTTTGCCCGCGGCGATGAGCGCCAGATTGAGATTGGTGGTACTCGGCTCATTACTTACCGAGAGATAGCTCGTCACGTATGTGGCCTCACGGATATCTGGAACCTCGAGAAGGTGCATGAAATTCGGAGTATTTCCCTCGCCGCCAGTCAGCATTGCTGCAAAGCGTTCCGCGCGTTCTTCACGAAAGCGTCGGCGCAATTGCGACTTTTCCTGCGCGATCGTTGTCATTCGCGTCTATTCCTCAATAAATCCCTAGAAATAATGGATAAACAAGTATGGTGGGATTATGTCAGAGCAGGTGCGTGTAAATGAGTTCCTTACTGCCCTCCTTGCAATATCTAAACCACTTGAGTCATTCCAAATGCCGTTGCTCGATGCCCACGGGGCCACTCTCGCGGAAGACGTATACGCCGGTGATCGGGTAGTGATGCGCGCTGGTTCGCGAATTCGCTCGACGCAAATCGGCCTGGCTGCATCTATCGGACTCGGCTCTTTGCCCACCCGCCCCCACCCGCGCGTAGTGGTGATTTCTGCTGGCCCTGACCTAGTCGAACCCGGAAAGCTCCTGAAAGGCACCGAGGAATACGAGACCAACTCTTGGCTTCTCACCACCGCCGTGCGCGAGGCAGGCGCAGTCGGCTATCGCGTCTTTTCGATCCCCAACAACGAGCATGAACTCAAAGCAGTCGTCGAGGACCAACTCGTTCGTGCCGACTTGCTCGTGATCAGCGGGGAACGCGGGGACGACTCTTTCGATCTGATCACGCGAACCTTGAGCAAACTCGGCGAGATTACAACTGTCGACTTAGCGGTCGAGGCCAGTGGTCGACATAACTATGGCCACATCGGTCCAGATCAGACTCCGGTTGTGACCCTGCCGGGTGACCCTATTTCTGCCTACATTTCCCTCGAACTTTTCGTCCGACCCATGATCCGCACCATGCTCGGTTCGAGCAACGTTCATCGCCCATCGGTGCGCGCTCGACTCGAGCGACCCGTCGCATCTACAGGCGGAAATCGCTCATATTTGCGCGCATATTTGTCGCCAGACGGCAAAATAGCGCGCGCCCTGGATGATCAAGATGAAATGTCAACGCTTTCTGATGCCAATGCCCTCATCGCCGTTCCCGAATCCGATACCGACCTCGATGCCGGGACCGAAGTCAGTGTTGTTGTCTTGCGCCGACGTTATTTCTAAGGTCCAATCTTGATGAGCGAAATGCGAGCGAAACATTGTGTCTAGGGCTCCCGCACATTCTTGGCCGCTCGTATTGCGCGCCGGTGAAACAATTCTGCGACCACTTCGCCGCCGTGACCGTCGCGCCTGGGATCGGGTGCGCGAAAACAATCGAGATTGGCTAACTAAATGGGAAGCCACGCGTCCCGCGGTTCCTGGCGAGAATTCAAATCGTAAATTGCCGACCTTTTCGCAGATGATCCGCATACATCGCAGCGAGGGTCGGACAGGAAGGTCCTTTAATCTGGCGATATGGCACAAAAATGATCTTGTGGGCCAGATAACTTTGGGCGGAGTCGTATTTGGAGCCTTAAGGGGCGCCCATATCGGATATTGGATTGATCAGAATTCCGCAAATCAAGGGATTACCACTCACGCCGTTACGGTTATAACTAAATTCGCCTTCGATGAATTGAATTTGCACCGCATTGAAATCAATCTTCGACCAGAAAATGCCGCATCGCGTCGAGTTGCCGAAAAGGCGGGGTATCAACTCGAAGGCGAGAGACCGAGGTTCCTACATATCGATGGGCAATGGCGCGACCATCTTTGTTTCGTTAAAGAAAATCCGCGAATTTTATAGATTCAAACGTCTTGAAATTATGTGCAAATTGCGCACCTAAATCCGATATCTACGCGTAGTTTCCGTCTATCTTTACCCATTATGACCTCCGGAATCATTTATCTCCTGATTGTCGGGATGTGGGTTGCATACTTCGTGCCGCGTTGGGTTCATAATCACGACGAGTTCTCCGGAAAATCCGTCGAACGCACTAAGAGTGCGCTGCGTACCGTCGCGGGTTCCGCATCCGAAAGTGCGCACAGTCCAAATCTGGTTCATGCAGAATACGAGCATCAAGTTCGAGTCGCTCAAGTTCTTTTAACAAGAAGAATTGTTTTCGGATTGCTGAGTGCAATTTTTCTTTTCACAACTTTCCAAGTACTCCTGGCAAATGTCTCCTTCGTTTATTCGCTAGTACCGATCAGCGGTTTAGCAATTTATGTCGCACATGTGCGTCGCCAGAGTCTGGCCGAGAAACTTCAGATCCGCCGAGTCTCGCAATTACATAAGTCCACCGCTGGTATTTCAACAACTAATCTCTCACCGGTCCTAACCCCAAGAGACTCTCGCGATCACTGGGTCCCACTTGCCGAGCGCGCCATTTCCGGTGTAGTGATCTTGCCTAAGGGCACTGCATCGCAAAGAAATACATGGCAGCCAAATAGCGTGCCAGTTCCTACATACATGAACGCACCAAAGGCCGTCGTCTCAAAACGAACCATTGATTTAACAATTCCTGGTGCATGGTCTGATGAGCAAGGAAAGCTTGCGCAAGAAGCGCTCTCGGCTGGCGCACCATCTCGCGATCAGGTATTTGACCAGCAACTTGCAGAAGAGGCCGTTGAGCGCCTTCGCCAAAACCGCGCTGCAAACCAGTAATTTCAAGCCCTAGACGTGGGTGCTAACCTCTTGCGGATAGTGCAATCCATAACGCATGTAATGGTTGGGGGCTGTAGCGCAGTTGGTAGCGCGCCTCGTTCGCAACGAGGAGGCCAGGGGTTCAATTCCCCTCAGCTCCACTGATTTTGAAACTGACGTCAAAAATCCGGCTTAGTCTTGATTCGGAATTCGGAAAAGACTACTGCCCGAGTAGCGCTAGCGGGATAACGGCTACATCATCAGAGCGCCGAAATGCTGTGTTGCCGGTCGTAATCACGACAAGGTCCATCACGGAAGTCTTTGCATTCTCTTTCAACCAGTGCAGGTGCTTTACATCTTCCGATTTAACTTGGGGAGAAAGTTTCACCTCAATTCCTATGACTTTTCCATCAGCCGTTACGAGAATCAGGTCAACCTCGTGGCGCGTATCTCTCGTTCGTAGGTGGAAGAGTTGCGCACCCATAACTTGAGCATAAACTCGTACGCAAAGAGTGACGAGAGACTCGAAAAGAGCACCCAAAAGTACATCCTGTCCTGGGTAGACAATTGGACCGTTCTCGCCCCCAATCAATCTCTTCCTGGTCATACCTAAAGCACGCGCCGCAAGTGCAGGATCTACTAGATGGTGCTTCGGCGCTTGCCCTAATTCCGCTAGGAAATTGCTACCCGGTAACCAAGCCGGGACCTCATCTAGAATTCTCAACATCTGTAGTACTTCTATGTAAGCAAGAGTGGTGGTCTTGGCCGGAACAGTGGTATTTCGCGGGTTTGAGGCATCTCGGATTTTTTCATAGGAAGTTGTTGTCGAAGTTGCTGCTGCATAGGCCCGTAACCACGCCATGACCGAATCTGGTTTTCGCACCTTATGTCCAGCTTCGGGGAAGTCCTTCTTAACTATGTTTGAAAGGTACGAGTCAAGCATCGCCTGCTGAGCCCTTTCATTTAGAGTTCGGATTCCCGGAAATCCGGAAGCCACAATTTCTTGGACGTAGTTTTGAAGTCCAAAATCCTCAATGCTGCCGGCCACTTTTCGCTCGCCAGAAGCCAAGGCGAGCAGGCTGACCGTAGGACTTGTCACGCCTCTTTCGGTTAGGGTCATGGGTCGCATTCTTAGATCGTGGATCCGCATGGCGCCGGAATGCACGGTTGCATTGGGCACATAGGCGGATCCGGTCATGATGAAAGGTCCTGTGTGTTTTGGCAGGTCTACATTTCTTTTCACTGCGTCCCAAATTGGTGGAAATCGTTGCCACTCGTCTATCAAGATGGGGGCGGGGTCGCGAAGAGCGCCACTTGGGTCTGCTTGGATGATCTGAAGCACGCTTGGGTCATCTAATCGGTACACCGTCTTGGCACGTTTAAGAGCAGTTTCGGTTTTGCCAACACCTTTCGGGCCGTCAATAAGAATGGCAGGTATTTGACCTAGTAAGTCATCAAGTTCGTCGTCTAAGACCCGTCTCGTATAACTCATTTACCCTCCTCTAAACTACCATTAGTGCACTCGCTACGCTACCATTAGTGCAGTCGCTACGCTACCATTAGTGCAGTTGGTGAGCGTAACAGCAGGCCCCACAATTAAAGACAAGAGAGAGTCAAAACAGCCTCAAGCGATCGAAGCTCTTTAAGAATGCCACGTCTAGGAGAAAGTGTCGGCACTTTTGATCTACTCAGAAAGTATTTGCCAATTTACAAACTGGACCTCTTGGATTTTGGAATTGTAAGACGACCCACAACGCATAATCCTCATGGAATTAAATGTCGCCCTTTCGGAAAACTTTTCCGAGACGAAGAATCACAGTTTTGTCAATTTCATAGCGTTGGAAGAGAAGTTTCAACTTTGGTTGATTGATCTTCTAAAGACTGAATACGTGATCGTAATAACGGCTCGAAATGATCGCTGGAAGGAAGCAACTCTGAAGCGAATTTTTCAAGAGTCGGGCTGGAATCCCCAAGAAGCTCTCTTCAACGATACGGGAATTCCTGGCAAAGCCCCGCCGCGCATCAAAAAGGAATTGATGGAAAAGTACGTGTTTCCCAAGCATGGCGAACAGGCTAATTATTTGGCGATAGAGTCGAACGCGAATACGAGACGGATGTACGCAAAGTTGGGTGTAAAGGCGATTGATTGCAAAAGAGAAGGTATTTGGACCACAATTCCAAATTAATAGGGATGGGCAAAGTGACACATCGCGAACTTGAGTTTGTGGGTATCCGCGTCTCTTTAGAGTTTGGTCAGCCCTAACAAAAAGAGCCTCGTGTGTGAGTTTGATTTACATAGGTCGCCCTTTCTGATTCTCTTAGAGAACTCGATTCCCCTTATCTCTTTTGGAAAGTTCAGAATCACCGATTGGAGAGCATGGGACATGGATAGCGAATCAAAATCAAAGAT
>JACMQL010000028.1 GCA_014377015.1 Actinomycetota bacterium | reverse complement strand
GACATGGTCCCTGCCGAACGAACTGTCACCACGAGTGTGGGCCACGGAAAGAAGGCAGCCCGAAATATCGACGCCTGGCTTCGCGAATCCGAGTACATGAAACCTGCGACTTCCGAAGTTGTCGAGTACAAAGACCTCAACCCTTGGTACTACACGGATGCACCACATGCAGTACGTCCGAAGTTGGAAGGCGCACGTCGCGCCTCCACATTCGATGAAGTCGTACAGGGGTTGGATGAATCCACTGCGCTCTACGAAGCGCGTCGTTGCATGTCATGTGGCAACTGTTTCGAATGCGACAACTGTTTCGGCGTCTGTCCAGATAATGCAGTAATCAAATTAGGACCAGGAAATGGCTTCGAATTCAATCTCGACTATTGCAAAGGTTGCGGCATCTGCGTGACTGAATGTCCAGCAGGTTCCATCATCATGATTCCAGAAAGGAGTTGACGTGAAAATTGCAGTTCCAATAATCCGTGACGGAAGTTCTGATCCAGTTATCGATCATCGATGGGGTCGGGCTGACTGGGTGGCGATCGCTGAAGTAGGTAATGGTCAGATCACGAATTGGCAGGAGATCGAAGTCTTGTGGGACAAGGCGCATGATGAAGGCACTCACGGATCTCATCACGCCCGCATCTCCAAATTTCTGACTTCAAACGGAGTCAGTATGGTCGTTGCAGACCATGTGGGAGAAGGCATGTTGCGCATGCTTGACACTATGAAAATCAGGATTGCCCTAGATGCTTCTGGCTCTGCCAGAGAGGCAGTCAAGGCTGCAATTACTCTCACACCGCTGTAAGAGTTGTTCGGATTAGTCGATACATTTTTATATAAGTAACCTTGGTACGTGATTAAAGATCGCATCGCCAATCGCTTTCGAGAAATAGTTTCCGGTTCCCCCGACGGAATGCCCGACTGGGTCAGGTATATCGACATGGGCGAAGGTCCTGGCAATTACGGTCCCGATAGCGCCGTGTGGGAAGTCCACGGTTGCATAGCCACCTTGGTCGGCGGAATCCGCGCGCTCTTGCTGCAAGCTGCACATCCGGCAGCGCTCGCAGGAGTCGCCCAACATTCGCGATACGAAAAAGATTTCTTGGGTCGTTTGGCAGGTACTGCTCGTTGGCTCACCATCACTACTTTCGCGACACAAGAAGCGATTGATCGCGAAGCTGCACGAGTTAACGCAATGCACTCACACGTGTCCGGGCAATACCAAAACAAAGAAGGAGAAGAATCAACATACAAGGCGACGGATCCGCGTTTTCTACTTTGGGTCCATTGCGCTTTCACTGAGTCGTTCCTCAAAGCCCACCTCGCACTCGG
This sequence comes from Actinomycetota bacterium, assembly GCA_014377015.1. Classification (GTDB taxonomy): domain Bacteria; phylum Actinomycetota; class Actinomycetes; order Nanopelagicales; family Nanopelagicaceae; genus QYPT01. The sequence continues at coordinate 90,690 of JACMQL010000028.1, read as the reverse complement.
CTATCCCATCAAAGCAGGAGCCGATGCTTACATTCGCGAGTGGAGCACAAGCGCGAAAGGTCTTGGATTAACAAACGCTCCGAAGTCGCAGGCTGAACTAGATGAGGTCATGCAGGATTTCGTTGAGCATGATCTGATGCGTTCTGCCAAGACCGATGAAGTCGTGAAATTTATTCTGCGCCCGCCAGTGGGACGAGCCAGTCTCTTCTTTTATTCGATTCTGGCCAATGCTGCGATTGCATCCCTTAGCGATGCGCAACGAGACATACTCGGTCTGAAGAAAGTCAGCCGCTTCTGGCTCTTTCTCTGTCGCAGAATTCTCAATTTCCTAAGCGCCGTGCTCGGCCAAGAATCGCCCAGCCAGCAGATCGCCCGGCGAAGGATTGCCCGTTCCTAAGTAGCACAATAAATGAATTGTGCTACTCTCAAAGCATGACCACCCATATGCGAAAAGTCGGAATTCGCGAACTGCGGCAAGATGCGAGCAGCGTCCTTAAGGATGTTAAAGCGGGCGCCACGATTGAAATTACAGAACATGGGCACCCAATTGCGCACATCATTCCGATCCAAAGGTCTGGATGGGAAGAACTCGTTGCGGCTGGCTTAGTTATTCCGGCCGCTGAGCCATGGAGCGCCCCAACCCGACGAATAAAAATGAATGGCGCTAAGACAAGCACGCAGTTGCTAATGGAAATGCGTGAAGGAGAACGGTGAGCTGGTATCTCGATAGTTCCGCCATCCTTAAACTTGTTTTTAAAGAACCGTTGTCAAAAGCCCTTCGAAGTGCCTTGAGTTCGGCGCCAATTTCATCAACATTGGCGCGCATAGAAGTCATGCGGGTGGTTCAACGAACAAATCCCAAAGATTTAGTGACCGCTCGGAACGCTTTTGCAAAACTTACGTTTATTCCGATCAATGAATCAGTCATTCGAATTGCGGAAAACTTTCCTGATGCGCCGACGCTAAGGTCCCTGGACGCTATTCATATTGCGAGCGCACTCCTCGTCCAAAGTTCCATTGAAGGACTCATCACCTACGACACCAACATGGCGATCACGGCTCAGGAATTTGGCCTCAAAGTGTTGTCGCCTCACTGAGGAAGATATCAAGAGGAGAGCTGCGGAAATTTTGGGAAGCTGCTGGATTAACTACGTCTGGCTTCGTTCGTATGTTCCGCATATGCGTGGTTGAAGATGAAGCACTTCCATTTGACCCAACTCGGCAGTTCCACTTTCGTGGCTTAGTAAACCGCACAATGAGTGGGTGGGCCCCGTCGGGATCGAACCGACGACCCACGGATTAAAAGTCCGTTGCTCTACCGACTGAGCTAGAGGCCCGCTGCAAACCCCGTGCGATCTCGCACTCAGGGAGACGCGAGATTAGCACCCAAGTCGCAAAAGTGCCGAATTGTCAGCGTAGATACAGGCTCAAGGCTCCTTGCCATTGCCAGAATCCCCAATTTGCTAGAAAGCAACAAGTTATATTTGAAGCATCCTTGATTCTGAATTTTCTACCGAAGTTGGGTGTACTTGTGAGATCACCGCTGGTTAACTTGACTAGGAACCTGCAAGAGAGGCGAAACTACGATGTTAGCCTTGCTTAGAATCCTACGGAATCTTCGCAAACGTGAGCACTACTTAAGAACCCGCTATCACCGCTCACACCCACATTTTCTTCTTTATATCGCCCTCGATGCAATTATTACTTTGGCCCTCGTCGGAGGTGGCTTAGCGGTCACTTCTTCAAACGGAATTTTCGAACGCAATCCGCAGACCCTAGTGGACCTAGGGTTATCAACCTTGACAGAAGCCCAGCTAAAGACCCAGGTGCAGCAACACGGAATCGATATGTATTGGGTTGGACCAATGGGAAGAACAAAATATGCAATTGTGGTAGTCACTCGTGATCCCGTTACGGTCGATTACGTTTCAGTTGATGCCGCGGAAGCCACAGCAGTCAAACCCTTCGTGGCAATTCAAACGTACAACGATCCGATGAAATATTACAACGGAGTACGAGGTCCGCTCCGTGGTACCCCCGATATCTCGGCGATTAATTCCATGGGAAATAAAATTATCTACAACCCATCTCAACTTGACGAACTAACCGTGGAATTCACCGACGTCAAAAAGGTAGTAGTGATTAAGTACTCCACCCCGCAGACAATTGACCTGCTATTTCAGGCTAGCGAGAAACTGCACTCTATCCTTTAGATTTCTAGTTTCTTATTCTCTGCCAGCTGCGGCACGAGTCAACCGATCGCGAATCGCGATTTCCAATCCGTTTCCCTCTGGTTGCATTACTGCGATTCGCGTGAGTCCTTTTTCGTCCGCAAGGCGAAGCGCCGCATAAAGCACACGTGCGTATTCCTCTGTTGTTTTCGGCGCAGCGAGTCGAATAGCCCCGCGCGGCGTGGGAATTGCCGCTAGTGCAATGAACCCCTCACCACTTTCTGCCATTGCATCTAGGATTATTTTCGCGCGCGGAGAGTAGTGATTCACCATCGAACCTGATACTCGGATTTCACTCGACCCTGTTTCGACAACTTCGAGGCCAGTTGATTCTTCAATCATTTCTTTGGTGATTGCGCCGCTTCGCAAGATGCGCGGATGCGATCCGGTGCAGTCAATAATCGTTGACTCGATTCCGACAAGGGCTGAACCTCCGTCAAGAATCTGATCATCTGCTGTCAGGTAGTCGCCGATTTCTTCCTCCACCGCAGATGCCGTCGTCGGAGATACATGGCCAAATCTATTTGCACTGGGTGCGGCAAGCCCCGTGCCGCCGATTTTTCGAAACTCGCGCAACAGTCCCAATGCCAGCGGGTGGTCTGGCACCCTGACTGCAACAGTGTCTTGCCCTCCAGTAATGAAATCCTGCGCCAACTCACTGCGAAGCAGAACTAAAGACATGGGACCGGGCCAATAATCTCGTGCAAGTGCGATCGCATATGTAGGAATTTCCCGCGACCACAACGCCATGTCTTCCATATTCGACAAGTGAACGATAAGCGGGTGGTCTGCGGGCCGACCCTTGGCGACGTAAATTCTTTTTACTGCATCAGCATTTGTGGCATCAGCTCCGAGACCGTAAACAGTTTCCGTCGGAAACGCAACAAGAAATCCGTGCTTCAACTTGTCAGCGGCTGCGCTGAGAGTTTCAACACTGCACTGAGAAAGGAAATGAGACAAGATACTCCTAGAACGGAAAGGCGCGATGAGCGCATTCGAACAATAAGAATCATAGCGAAGATAAACGTCAGTGGACCGTCCCTGCAAGTGTCGCGATTAATGCGCGGTTTTGATTTCAAAAGAAAAATTAGGACTAGAAATCGCATGCACTTATGAGAAGGTTCATAGAACTTCCTCAGCGATCTGACTGGCAATTTGGAAATATTCCCATCACAATAATCACATGAATACAAAAATGATCAAGCGACTCTTCGTGAGCGCAATATCCCTCTCTCTTCTTAGTGGTGTCGTTCTCGCTCCGGCAAGTTCTGCTGCAACCCCTGTCAAGAGATACCTCAACGTTTCCGCAGAAGGTACGGTAAAAGTCGTTCCGGACGCGGTCCGAATCAATGCAACGGCCACTTCGCTCCTACCAACGACGAAAGCAGCCCTTGCATCAACCGCGAAAGCTGCGGCTGCAATGCGTGCCGCGTTTCTTGCTAACGGAGTAGCGACGAAAGACATCGCAACTCAAAGTGTGACTGTTAATCCCGAATACAATTACGTGCAAGATAGTGGGCAGATACTCCTCGGGTATCGCGCAAGTCAGAATTTCACGGTAATCGTTCGCAAGGCTAGGACTGCTGGTGCGATCACCGATGCAATCGTTGAAGCAGGTGGCGACAACGTCCTGCTCAATGGCGTCACGCCTTTCGTTCTCAACACAACAAAAGCTGTTGTGGGAGCGCGAGCAGCAGCTGTCAAAAACGCACAAGCAAAAGCCAGGGCTTATGCTTCTTTGGCTGGTCTCAAACTCGGAAAAATTAACTACCTAGTTGAGAATTCATCACCAGTGTCGTACCCGGTGATGCAGACGGTGACCAAGGATTCGGCCCCATCCACTCAAATTGATTTGGGACAACAAGATGTCACTGTCACCATCTCAATTCAATGGGGACTGTTATAACCTGAACAACCTATTCCTGCGCGAAACCGCCCCATCGGAGACAATCTGATGGGGCGGTTTTGGTTACTCGCATCAAAAAAGGTACGCTTTGCGAGCCTCAAACGTCCCCATCGTCTAGGGGCCTAGGACATCGCCCTTTCACGGCGGTAACACGGGTTCGAATCCCGTTGGGGGCACGAAGGGGTCGACAGTAATTCTCGGGATCTCCTGGGCAATACAGTTGGCTCTGAGGAAACGTCAGATCGAGTGATCGATCAGAAACCTCGGATTGGCCCAGTAGCGCAGTTGGTTAGCGCGCCGCCCTGTCACGGCGGAGGTCGCGAGTTCAAGTCTCGTCTGGGTCGCAAGAGTTCGGTATTGCCATGCAGGTTTTACTTCCATGGCGGGTGTCCGAAATCTTGGAGGCTGGGTAGCTCAGTTGGTACGAGCGCGCGACTGAAAATCGTGAGGTCGCCGGTTCGATCCCGGCCCTAGCCACTCTACTTTGTGAGCGTCAACAACCCACGAAATGTCCTCGCGATTCCTTACTCTTTCTGTCGACCTTCCGCTGCGTTCTCGTTTTTCATCGCGCGTGGTGCTTTTTACAAGAAAGTGTTATTTGCGTTTTAATTCCCGCAGAGATTTTTGCAAAGCTCTTCGCTCAGCCTTGGCCAGCGGATCTTTTTTGCTAGGAAAAGCCCATTTTAAGAAATAAATAAGGATCAGTAGTACAAAAACTCCACCCAAGCCCTGTAAAAACAACCAATTATCATTTCCTCCGAGCATTCATTAAGCCTAACATGCGATTGAGATTGCAATGAATTAGAATGAAGTATGACTTTAGCTTTTGTCACCGGAGGATCCAGAGGATTAGGTCTTGCTACTGCGAAGGGACTTCGAGAGCAAGGAATCGATGTTGTTCTGTTTGCGACAAACGGAGAAACTTTAAGTGTCGCGGCAGAATCTATCGGAGCTCAATACCAAGCAATTGATTTTTTAGACTTGAATAAATCTCAAGAAGTTCTGGAAGATTCTCTCATGCGTTTTGGGGTTCCAGATATTCTCATTCTTGCGCACGGAGTCATGAGTGAAAAGATGTCTAAAACAATGCGCACCACACTCACTGAGTGGAGACGAGTTTTTACAGTAAATTTGGATTCAGTATTTCTTTGCATCAACGTACTTGCACCAGGTATGGCAGAGCGACGAAGTGGAAGAGTTGTTGTTTACTCAGCTTGTTTAGGACGAATGTCAGGTCCAGGAAATGCCGGAGGCTTAGCGCCTTATCGTGTGTCAAAAGCCGGCGTTAATGCGCTCGTACGTAATTTTGCGCATGAGACAGGTCTCGGTGCGCGCGGAATCTTGGTAGACGCCATGTGTCCCAATCACAGTAGAACAGACATGGGTGGACCAACCGCTCCTAAGTCAGCTGAAGAAGGGGCCGATACCGCGATTTGGTTGGCAACTCGCAACTTCGAAGTTGGCAAAGATCAAACTGGGGTGCTCTGGGAAGATCGCAAAATAGTTCCTTGGTAAACCTTCACTCTTTATAGACAAATAGCACAGTGCAAAACACTCGACCCCGCGTTGCCAGGGGGCCGAGTGTTTTGTTTTTAGCGTGTCAAGCCTTTGGTTAAGAACTAATGAGAGCTCTTACCAAGGACTACTAGAGGCCCAAGGACAGGTAGGGCTGGGATCCCAGCAATAGCGGTTCCCGTGAATCCGATGGCGAAACTAGCGAGTCGCTGATTGTCGTCATCATCTCCTTTTGAGCGAACTGTGAACTTAATGGTCACAGCCGATGCACCTGTTGTAGCAGGAGTCCACTTACCCTTGCGGTCCGAACGGTTTCGGTTTGAAAGAGTTCCGGTCCCTGTTGCAGTTCCCACTCCATTAACAACGGAGTAAGAGTTAAGGGTTCCTTCGAACTTCCACTGCTTGTCAACCATCCACTTTACTTTTCCTGTAACCACAACAGGTGTCGTGGCAGTTGCAATCGTGGACTTGATTTGCAGATTGAAACTTGCCTTACCGAATGGCGAAAGGTAACTACCCGCAGCATTAACAACGTTTTGAGATTTTGGAGCTTCGGCTGTGCCGATCTTAATCTCTGTCGAGTTGTTGGTTGAAGCAAGACAGTTGATATCTCCTGGGTAACTTGCGATCAGGCGATATGAACCATTCATCCAGTTGGTAGTAACTACAGGGCTTGTGATTGCATAGACACCTGCGACACCTGTCAGTGGGCTCTTGTCGAGTGAGAAGGTCACTGGGCCGGTGCAAACTCCAACGCCATTCTTTGGTGACACTGTGCCGCTAAAGGTAATTGCGGTGCCAGCTGTCATTTTCTCTTTAGAAGAACCAACAACATTGATCTTTGTTTCAGCCTTAGTAATAGTCAGTGATGCCGTACGTGAATGGTCGAGCACGTAAAGTGAACCGCCGTTACCACCAGTACATGTAATCACTGCACTACCAACAGGGGACGTTGCTGTATATGCGGGTGTTGCTGCACAAACAGGCACTACCCAGCCAACATTTCCAGCGGTTGGATTGCCGACTGTAGTCGCGACATTGTTGACCATCGTTTGATACTTAGCGGAGAATGAAACTGAACTCGATCCAAAAGCAACCGTCTTGCTTTCCGGAGTCACAAATAGCATCTCAGGTGCGACGCAATTTGGCTTAACGATCGTATTTGAATTAAGCGCTACAGAACCGGTCAAAGAAAAGACTCGTCCGGCAACTTTTGCGTTAACTCCACCAACAAAATTCGAATTCGTGAGGAGATTTCCTTTGAAATCTGAATTCGCACCCAGGTTTGTAGTTGTTCCGACCTGCCAAAATACGTTACAGGCTTGGCCGCCATTGACAATATTTACTTGGCTGGCTGCGGCCGTATTAAGACCGGCCGGAGTTTGGATAATGAAAACTGAATTTGGATTTCCTTGCGCGTCAAGAGTCAAGGTGCCAGTTACTCCAATTCCGGCTGAGTTGCTATAAACACCTGGAAGCAAAGTTTTTCCGCCAAGGTCGCCGGCTAATGCCGAAGACGGTGTTGAAGTGGCGGCTGCTGAGTAAGCAGTAGCTAGCGCGGCCTTAGCAGCAATCGCTGTCGCATCACCAAAATGATATGCGCCAGAGAGAACTAGGGCTCCTGCGTCAGTAAATGAAACGGTTGGATAAGCGCCGATATCTCCTTGCACTGCGGTATTGCCAGTATTTGAAATTCCTCCGCCAGCGAGTACGGCAAAGTTATTGGATGTTCCGAGAGTAATTGTTGTTGCCGCCGACGCCGAAGGAGATGCAACGACTGCAAGTCCGGTTGCGATCATCGGCAGAAGAGCTGTGAGAACCTTCGCGGTTCTGCCCACCCTTCGCTTTGTATTATAAATTTCTGAATTCATCATTCGCTCCTGGATCTCGTAAATTTGAGAACCTTTAGCACCTACTAGGGGCCGTAAGTCCGTTGCGGTCTAATGCCGCTAACACCTAGTTAGGTCCCGATTTCTTACGAAATTCTGTGGAAATAGTGTCAGGGGATTGTCATTGCGTGGATATCGAGGAACTTAGGCTGACTTATAAATTCTTCACAGCGATATTTCAGTACTTTTTCATCGCTTTCTACACGCAAACTTTTGTCTCGAGCGGGTTCACCTACAGCGCCGCCAACTGCATTCTTGCGCGAATTTGAAGCAGGTCTAGTCTATGCAGAGCCTGATTTACGTTGGAAACGCTTAGGTGCGCCACCTGCAGCTTGTCCGCCGCCGACTTTCGATCCGCTGGTGGGGCCACTAGTACTTCCGCCTGCGCCCTTTTGCTTCTTCTTTTCTAACGCCTCCAGGAACTTGGCGCGAGCATCATCTTTGGGTGCGTCTTGAGTCATGACGTAAGGGTACTGGATTAACAATCTGTATGAGATGTGATCGCAACCGCCTAGAAAAAGTCAATAACTCTGAGAAGCAAATACTGCTTAAGGGGAAACTGTGTGTGAAATAGGGACTATTCGTTAATTTCCGGTTTTAGGCTGATTTACAAGTAGTTCTTTTACTTCCGATTCGCGATAACGACGGTGTCCGCCAAGCGTACGGATCGAGGTTAACTTGCCGGCCTTAGCCCATCGGGTAACGGTCTTTGGGTCTACTCGAAAAAGTGCCGCAACCTCGGCTGGAGTAAGCAGGTTTTCAGCATCTGTAAGCCTGTTCAATGTCTTCTCCTCCAGTAACTTTTCTTACATTCATCTTGCACCGATTAATATCAGTATGGCGCGAAGTATCCGCTGTTGTCGGCCGCGAAGCAAGTGAAATTTGCTTCTAAATCGCTTGTTCGTATGCGGCGACAGCCCGCCAACGCGTAACCAACCTTTCGTAACCGCGCCCCGCAAGAAGTGCATCACTCGCGGCGAGACCCGAAATAGAACTCAACACATCTTCAATAGAAGTATCAGCTTCCAGGCCGTCCTCGCCGCGTTGGATGAGTGATTTTTCCAAGTAATCTGCGAGACCACCGTAATCCAGTTCGAGATATGACTGCGGATGGAAAAGTTCCAGCCAACTTCCTAATTCTTCAATCTCTTCTTCGACGGATCCAAAGCCAAAAGCTTCTCGCACAACTTGATGTGCACTTTCGCATCGAAGCTTTGCAAGAGAGAGTGATGTACGCATCACCGTGAATGCACCTTGGTCATTTCTTCCACGTACGCGCTCTTCCGGAATGAATAGTGAGAACCAACGAGGGGGCACCATCCATGTTTCAGTCAAAATATGCGGAACTTTGGTCTCCGCGATATCAATGCCGGAAACAATCACTTCCTCAAGAGAATGCGGAAGGAAGAAGGTGCTCACTGAACTCGGTAAGGAATTCTTGAAATCCTCGAGTGCGTTCCAACATCGCGCAGCCGTAGACCATGGTGACACAAATTTTTGACCATCAATTTCGAGAACGTGTGCGCCATCTGGTCTCAGCACGGGGGATTCGGGAAAAATAATTCTTTGCAGCGCTAATTCTTGTTCGAGTTGATTCGTATTATCGGTAGGTTGAATTGGCGCCCAGCGAAGTTGGTCGGCAGGCTCAAAAGCGCTCAGCGGTTCGTAGATACGAAGTGATGCAACGTATGGGGTTGGGCGCATGAGGACGGCTAATTAAGCCCTCGGGATGTAGTTACCTTCAGCGAAAGGATCTTCATCGTCACGATCTTTCACGGAATCAGCATCTCCATGAAGTTCTTTTGCCAGACGATCTAGGTCCATTTCCTGCGTGGAATATTTCAGGTCGCGAGCAACCTTGGTTTGCTTTGCTTTTGATCGGCCGCGCCCCATAGCGAGACCTCCTTACCTATGTTTAATCAGGTTTAATCAGGGGGGAAGGCTATCGCGCTTGGTAGGAACCTTCCAAAGTGGAGCCTCCAGAGTCGCCTCTCAGCACAATCTCACCTGCTATCCAGGCCCTCATTCCCCTGGCAGCCAAAGATTTCAGGCTCAGATCGGCGCTCGCGGGGTCTATGACCGCCACCATGCCCACGCCACAGTTCCAGGTGCGCTCGAAATCTGCCTGGGCTACCCCGCCTAGATCGGCTAGGAGAGTGGTCGCAGCGGGAAGTGCCCAAGTGCCCCGCTCAAATATGGCGCACAGCCCATCCGGCACGACGCGGGCCGTGTTGGCCGCTAAGCCTCCCCCAGTCACGTGCGAAAAGGTGCGCAGATTGGGTCCGAGGACCTTAATGAGAGCCAAGCAATCCAAGGTGTAAATCTCAGTCGGTGTCAGCAACTCTTCGCCGAGAGAGGTGCCCAACTCAGGAAAATGCCGTGCCAGATCCAGATTGGCAGTTCGCAGAATATGGCGAATAAGTGAGTAACCATTGGAATGGAATCCACTCGCAGGCATCGCGAGCAGAACATCACCAGCTTTCACTTTCGCGGCGCCTAAAAGATTCGGCGCATCAACTACACCCGTCGCGGCACCAGCAATATCAAATTCGTCGTCGTCGAGCAGCCCCGGATGTTCTGCAGTTTCCCCGCCGATGAGTGCAACGTTAGCTTTTGCGCAACCCCTCGCAATTCCTTTAACGATATCCGCAATTCTTTCCGGAATCACTTTGCCTACCGCAATGTAGTCAGTCATAAAAAGAGGTTCGGCGCCGCAGACGACTAAGTCGTCAACCACCATTGCTACAAGGTCTTCCCCGATTGTGTCGTAGATGCCCATCTGTCGCGCTATCTCTGTCTTCGTCCCGACACCGTCGGTGGATGTGGCAAGAAGCGGCTGCTGATAATTCTTGAGTGCACTTGCATCGAATAGTCCGGCAAAGCCGCCGATGCCACCGACGACTTCTTTGCGAGTTGTTTTAGCAATTGATGCTTTCATTAACTCGACAGCGCGTTCTCCTGCATCAATGTCTACGCCAGCGTCACGGTAATTCGACATTAATTCGCCCCTTGCACGGGTGTGATCTCAAGGCGCATCTTGCCCTCGGACATATCTGCGGGAATTGAAATCGGATATGTGCCAGTAAAACATGCATGACAGAGGTTAGATTCTGCAATTTGTGTTGCCTGAATCAAACCTTCTAACGAAACATATCCGAGCGAGTCTGCGCCGATAGAACGGCGCACCTCTTCGAGCTCAAGTCCGCTGGCGATTAATTCGGCGCGCGAAGCGAAATCAATTCCGTAGAAGCACGGCCACTTTACCGGTGGACTCGAAATCCTTACGTGAATTTCTCGAGCGCCTGCCTCGCGCAACATTCGAACAATTGCGCGTTGAGTATTACCGCGCACTATTGAGTCATCAACTACAACAATCCGCTTGCCTTCGATAATCTCGCGCAAAGGATTGAGCTTGAGGCGAATCCCGAGTTGGCGAATCGTCTGGCTTGGTTGGATAAAAGTGCGCCCCACATATGAGTTTTTTACGAATCCCGCGCCGTACGGAATTCCTGAAGCCTGCGAATAGCCGATTGCTGCGGGTGTTCCTGATTCGGGAACAGGGATAACTAAGTCGGCCACGACGGGATGTTCCTTAGCGAGTTGCACTCCAATGGCGACACGGGTTGCATGGATTCCACGGCCGGCGATCGATGTATCTGGACGGGCCAGATAGACATACTCGAAGAGGCAACCTTTTGGATCTGGCGTACTCCAACGCTGCGAACGAATTCCGTTCTCATCGATGGCGATGAATTCGCCCGGCTCGACTTCGCGAACAAAAGATGCACCAACGATGTCGAGTGCCGCGGTCTCTGATGCGACAACCCAACCGCGTTCGAGTTTGCCGACTACCAGCGGCCGCACGCCGTGTCTATCACGAGCGGCATACAGAGTGTTCTCATCCATAAAAACGAGTGAGAAGGCACCTTCAAGTAACGGAAGCACAGCCATTGCACTGGCTTCCAAATTCTTTTCATCCTGTCCTGCAATGAGGGCGGTCATCAACTCAGTATCAGTTGTCGCGCCGCGCTCTTTTCCAGAAGCAAATATCGTTTGACGTTGTAGAAGTTCCGCAAGGTCACCAGTGTTCGTCAAATTTCCGTTGTGAGCGAGAGCAAGTGTTCCGTACTTTGTTGGACGAAGAGTTGGCTGGGCGTTTACCCATGTACTAGATCCTGTGGTCGAATAACGGCAGTGGCCGATTGCAAGTTCACCTTTGAGAGAAACCAAATCACTTTCGGTAAATACTTGCGAGACCAACCCCATGTCTTTATAAATAAGAATTCGTTCGCCATCACTCGTCGCGATACCGGCTGATTCCTGTCCGCGATGCTGAAGCGCATAGAGACCGTAGAAAGTAAGCTTCGCGACTTCTTCACCAGGAGCCCACACTCCGAAGATTCCGCACGCGTCTTGCGGACCCTTGTCTTCACTAAATAGTTCGTGAGTCAAACGTCCATCGGGGCGTCGCGTCATGAGGTCATCCTATTTTCTGATCGTCGACATGGGTGGCACCAGTGAGTGGCACAGTTAAAGGAAGATAGGCAGAAAGATCAGCGCGCGTGCCCGAGGCGAATAGCGAACCCCCCGCGAGCGCTTGCTCCCAAGTCTGCGCCCCAGAGGCGAGCGATAACCACGTATCTGCAGACATTTCGATGACATTTGGTGGTGTGCCTCGCGAGTGGCGCGGGCCATCGCCACACTGAATAGCGGCAAACGGGGGAATTCGCACTTCGATTCCCCTACCGGGTGCACGAGCAACCAAAAGTGCCAAAGTTCGTTTCACCTCGTCGCGAATCTCTTGGTCACTCATCGAGTCAACCGAAGAGCCTTGGAAAAGTTGAAGTGTAGGCGAGGTCTAGCTCTGCAAGCGGAATCTCAATCTCGTTTATTCGCAGAAGTGCGCCGCCGGTCCTTCCGAGTTCGGTTAATTCAATTTCGAATTTCTTGGCAAGCTCAACAAGTCTCTCAGAATTGCGCGGATCTACGACGACTATCACTCGACCAGGAGTTTCACTGAAAAGGGCGACTGCCGCATCATCGACCAAATTAATTGTTGCACCAATTTTATTGCGTAACACCATCTCGCACATGGTGACCGCAACTCCGCCTTGGCTTACATCGTGAGCAGCTTCGAAAATCTCTTGACCTTCGAGCAGTAATTCAATTAGGCGCATTTCCTTCTTGAGATCAGAAGTTGGTGCAACTCCGCCACGTTGATGATGCAGGTATGCCCATTCACTTCCAGCAAAATCTTGCTCCGTCTTTCCGAGAAGATAAATTTCAAGATCACCTGCTGAATGTGACATTGGAGTTCGGGCACGGACATCCTGGATTACGCCAAGTACACCAATGATTGGCGTAGGAAGAATTGCAACTTCGCCAGTTTGATTGTAGAAAGAAACATTTCCACCAGTGACGGGAAGTCCCATTTCCAGGCACCCATCTGCTAAGCCGCGCACAGTTTCAGCGAACTGCCACATAACGCCAGGATCCTCTGGTGACCCAAAATTAAGACAGTTAGTAACAGCAAGTGGTCGAGCACCTGCAGTGGCTATATTTCTGGCCGCTTCAGCGAGTGCCAACTTCGCACCTTCATACGGATTGAGATACGACCACGATGCATTTGCGTCCGTTGATACTGCAACACCAAGATGAGTCTGCTCATCAATTCTGATCATTCCCGAATCCTCAGGTTGAGACTGAATTGTGTTGCCTTGCACATATTTATCGTATTGCGACGTGACCCAAGATTTGTCTGCCATGTTAGGACTGGAAATAAGCTTGTAAATAGCCTCTTTCAGCGCTTCAGAATCAGACGGCAGCGGAAGTTCCAGTATCTCGCGAGCAACCCGATCAACGTAAGCAGGTTTAGCAAGGGGGCGGTTGTAGACAGGTCCCTCGTGGGCAACTGTGCGCGGTGGAACCTCCACAATTACCTCGCCGTGCCAGGTAATTACTAAACGGTTTCCGTCCGTGACTTCGCCGATCACGGTCGCTGTCACATCCCACTTTTGGCAGATCTCAAGGAAACGTGCAATCTTGCTTGGCTCCACAATCGCGCACATGCGCTCTTGTGATTCGCTCATAAGTATTTCCTCGGGCGACAAACTTGGATCTCGGAGAGGAACATCATCGAGTGCAACGAGCATTCCGCCTGTGCCAGCGGATGCCAATTCGCTAGTTGCACACGAAAGCCCTGCGCCGCCGAGATCTTGAATACCGACTACGAGATCTTCGGCGAAGATTTCGAGTGAGCATTCGATCAAAACTTTTTCCGCAAACGGATCGCCAACCTGGACGCTAGGACGCTTCGCCGGGCCGTCTGCCCCGAAAGTCTCGCTAGCGAGTACAGATACTCCGCCGATTCCATCTCCACCAGTGCGCGCGCCGAAGAGAACTACTAGGTTTCCAGCACCAGATGCCTTAGCGAGTTTGATTTGTTCGTGACGCATCACGCCGATACAGAGTGCGTTGACGAGCGGGTTACCCGCATAAGTTTCATCAAAAACTATTTCGCCGCCGATATTCGGGAGTCCGAGACAATTTCCGTAGCCACCGATACCTGCAACAACTCCAGGTAAAACCCTGCGTGTGTCGGGTGCATCTGCGGGACCAAATCTCAGCGGATCCATGACGGCAATTGGTCGCGCACCCATCGTCAATATGTCGCGCACGATACCGCCCACTCCGGTGGCTGCACCTTGGTAGGGCTCAACAAAAGAAGGGTGGTTGTGCGATTCAATTTTGAAAGTTACCGCGTATCCCTGGCCGACATCAACGACCCCGGCATTTTCACCGATTCCCACAAGAAGAGCATCACTATGCGGAGCCTTCTCACCGAATTGGCGGAGATGCACTTTTGAGGATTTGTATGAGCAGTGCTCACTCCACATAACTGAATACATGGCTAGTTCGCTGGATGTGGGGCGACGACCTAAAATCTCGCGAATCCGCGCATACTCCTCTGGCTTCAAGCCAAGTTCTGCGAACGGCTGAATTCGATCAGGAGTGGTCTGGGCGCTCTGCACTGTATCAAGTGACATCTATGCCCCAACCATCTGCGTGAGTATTGAAGTGAAGAAAGGGAGGCCATCGGCAGTAGGGCCGGTAAGCGAATCAATCGCATGCTCCGGATGTGGCATGAGACCCACAATATTTCGCTTTGCGTTGGTAATTCCAGCGATGAGATTCCGGGAGCCGTTGGGATCCGCGCCAACATAACGCGCAACAACTTGCCCCTCGCCTTCGAGGGACTCCAGTGTCGCGTCATCGCACTGGTACGAGCCTTCGCCATTTTTAAGAGGGATGACGATTTCTTGCCCGGCATCAAAGGCCGACGTCCACGCCGAAGTGTTATTTTCAATACGTAGTTTTTGATCCCTGCAGAGAAAATGAAGTTCATGATTTCGTGTCAGCGCGCCGGGCAACAAATGAGATTCGCAAAGAATTTGGAAACCATTGCATATTCCCAATAGAGGCATGCCTTCTTTGGCACGCGCCATGATGGTTGTCATTACCGGCGCAAATCGAGAAATGGCACCACAGCGCAAGTAATCACCATAAGAAAATCCTCCTGGGAGAATTACGGCATCCACGCCGTGTAAGTCAGCATCCCCATGCCACAAAGCAACTGCTTCAATGCCCACTGCTCGCACTGCCCTGGCGGCATCGCGGTCATCTAGAGAACCCGGGAAAGTTACGACTCCAACCTTCACTTAGTTCTCCACCTTCACGACAAAAGTTTCAATGACGGGATTGGCAAGGAGAGTCTCGGCAGCCTTGGTTATTTCCGCTAATTTTTCAACAGTAACCTCTCCTTCGACCTCAATCTCAAATCGCTTCCCTTGGCGCACTGATGAAGCGAAATTAAAACCAAGGCGGGGCAACGCGGCACTGACCGCTTGACCTTGCGGATCAAGAATTTCCGGCTTTAACATCACATCCACAACTACTTTTGTCGTGTTCGTCGGCCCGGTTAGCTCAGTCATGTCGTGATCCCCTTTGCGGTTGTAAAACAGAAATTTAGAAAGTGAAGGCGGTTCCGGTCAGCCTCTTGTATGCGTCCCAGTAACGCTCGGCTGTCTTCTCCACGACTTCGAGTGGCAATTCCGGTGGCGCAGATTCACGATCCCACCCACTGGCAACTAGATAATCGCGCACATACTGCTTATCGAAAGATGGTTGAGCCCCACCGGGATTCCATGTTGAGGCCTCCCAGAATCGCGAAGAGTCCGGAGTGAGGGCTTCATCGCCGAGAGTTATGACCCCGTCGACACTGGTCCCGAATTCAAATTTTGTATCAGCCAAGATAATGCCGCGAGTGCGGGCATACTCGGCTGCTTGCGAATAAAGCGTCAGCGTCAATTCCTTAAGTTTCGGCGCATCGGGCACAATCTGCTCCGCTTGCTCGAAGGTGATGTTGATGTCGTGATCGCCGATCTGCGCTTTGGTTGCTGGGGTGAAAATATCGAAAGGAAGTTTGGAACCATCAAGCAACTCCGAGGGAAGGTCGATCCCGCACACTGATTGAGCTTTCTTGTACTCACTCCATCCGCTGCCGGTGAGATATCCGCGTGCGACACATTCGATCGGGTACATCGTCAATGGCTTAACAATGATCGCCCTGCCCGCAACTGAGGCAGGAACATTCTCACTCACCACATGGTGCGGCACCAGGTGTGACAATTTCTCAAACCAAAAGAGTGAGAGCTGCGTAAGTACCGCACCTTTTCCTGGAATCTCTGTCGGCAGAACCCAATCGAATGCGGAGATGCGATCAGAGGTAACAAGTAGAAGTTCGCCGGATGCGTTTGTATAAATATCGCGTACTTTGCCGGTGCGTAGATGTGTCCATCCCTCAATACGAGGCGCGGGCGGTGGACCTGCTAAGCCAAATCCGCTCATCGGATCGATTCCGGCTGGTATGAAGCGGCTTTCGAATACACAGAGGTGATTGCCTCTATCCGCTTCACGACCCGCGTTACTTGGGCGCGCGCATCTCCAGTGAAATCAATCGGTTCACTTATCAGTGCGGCGAGATCCTTTGCATCAAGTGGAATACGCGGGTCCGCAGAAAGTGCATCCAACAAGGTGTTCATTTTCCCTTCTCGCATTTCTAAAGCGGCCTTTGTCGCGTATTCCTTAATTACTTCATGGGCGACTTCTCTTCCGACTCCCGCCTTGACCGCGGCCATGAGAATTTTGGTGGTAGCTAGGAAGGGTAAATAACGCTCGAGTTCGGCTGCAATTACTTTCGGAAAAGCACCGAACTCAGCAATAACTGTAAGGAAAGTTTCGAGAAGACCGTCAATTGCATAAAAGGAATCCGGAATGGAAACTCTTCGAACGACGCTGCACGATACGTCGCCTTCGTTCCATTGGTCTCCCGACAATTCGCCAACCATAGAGGCGTATCCGCGCAGAATCACCGCCAGACCGTTGACTCGCTCGCACGAGCGGGTATTCATTTTGTGCGGCATCGCAGACGAGCCAACCTGGCCTTTCTTAAAGCCTTCGCTCACGAGTTCAGCCCCCGCCATTAATCGAATCGAGGTGGCGAGAGAAGAAGGCGCCGCGGCAAGTTGAACGAGCGTTGTGACAACGTCATAGTCGAATGAGCGTGGATAAATCTGGCCCGTCGAATCAAGAACTCTTTCAAAGCCGAGCTCCTGAGCTATCTGCATTTCAAGTTCGTGATGAGCTTGAGATGAACCAAGTAAATCTATGGAATCTTGCGAAGTCCCAACCGGACCCTTGATTCCGCGTATGGGGTAGCGATCAATGAGAGATGACAAACGCTCAAAAGCAAAAAGCATCTCTTCTGCAGCACTGGCAAATCGCTTGCCTAGAGTCGTAACTTGCGCCGGAACGTTGTGTGAGCGTCCAGCAATCGGTTGGTCCGAGAATTCAACAGCGCGCTCCCCGAGGCGAGCCATTACTGCCACTGTCTTGTCACGAATTACTGTGAGACCTTGCAAAATCTGAAGCGCTTCCACATTCTCTGTTAAATCGCGACTGGTCATTCCTGCATGAATTAATTCGTGTCCGGCTAGCGCATTGAATTCTTCAATGCGGGCTTTCACATCGTGTCGCGTGAGTTTCTCCCGCTCATCAATTGAGGCAAGATCTACCTCACTGACTACTTTTTCATAATCTGCAATCGCGCTCTCGCTAATTGCATGTCCAAGTTTTGATTGGGCGCGCGCAACTGCTAGCCAGAGTTTTCGTTCGGCAATAATTTTGGCTTGCGGCGAAAAAATCTCGCGAATCGCATCAGAGGCGTATCTACTTGCGAGCACGTTCACTGCGGCATTCTCCACCATTTAATTACCCATCTCTGCTATCGACGCATTGAGTGCGATATCGGTTCGGTAAAAAGACCCATTAAGCGCAATATGACTTATTCCACGGTATGCGCGGTTTCTGGCTTCAGTGAGATTGGGTCCGAGTCCCGTCACTGTCATTACCCTTCCACCGTTTGAGACCAGACTGGAATCACTGCTTGCCGTTCCTGCGTGGTACATCTCAACGTCAGCAATCGTTGGAATATCCGTAATAGCACCACCGAATTCTGGGGCAGAGGGATAACCTTTTGCTGCCAAAACCACACTCACTGCCGAATCTTCTCGCCACTGCAATTCCACGCCATAAAGATCACGAGTTGCTGCTTTGTAGAGCAAGGTGGCAAGCGGTGTGATAAGACGAGGAATTAGCACTTGCGTCTCTGGATCTCCAAAGCGCGCGTTAAATTCGATGACGCGAATTCCATGATCAGTTAGTGAAAG
Source organism: Actinomycetota bacterium (assembly GCA_014377015.1). Taxonomy (GTDB): domain Bacteria; phylum Actinomycetota; class Actinomycetes; order Nanopelagicales; family Nanopelagicaceae; genus QYPT01. The sequence goes on along the minus strand of JACMQL010000028.1, from coordinate 72,362 downwards.
TCCTGCATAGAGCAACCCCACAAATGGTGTTCCGCGAGCTGCCATCTCCGCAATAACTGGTGCGAGAACTTCGCGGTGGGTCTGCTCGATGATGTCACTCGGTGCCCACGGCAGAGGTGAATAGGCGCCCATTCCGCCGGTGTTCGGTCCTTTGTCATTGTCATAGGCTCGTTTGAAATCTTGAGCTGGTTGCATCGCGATAACAGTTTTGCCATCTGAAATTCCAAAAAGTGAAACTTCTGGACCATCGAGAAATTCTTCAATCACTACCTTGTTGCAAGAAAGCGCATGTGCGAGCGCTTCGTCGCGATCTTGAGTTACTACAACGCCTTTTCCGCCAGCTAATCCGTCATCTTTCACAACATACGGGGCACCGAATAAATCTAAAGCGCGTTCGATTTCCTGTCGAGTAGCGCAAGTGGCGCTGCGCGCAGTCGGCACGCCCGCATCATTCATTACTTCTTTTGCAAAATTCTTAGACCCCTCAATTTGGGCAGCTGCTTTCGAAGGGCCAAAAGTGGGGAAACCCGCCGCCCGTAACGCATCCGCTACGCCGTTTACCAGGGGAAGTTCTGGTCCGATCACGACGAAATCGACTTGTAACTCTTCGGCTAACGAGACAATCTCTTGGTTATTCGAAATATCAATTTTGTGCAGTGTTGCTATTTCGCCTATTCCAGGATTTCCCGGAGCGCAGTGCAATTCCTCGACAATCGGATCCGCTAAAAGACCTCTAGCTAATGCGTGTTCGCGACCGCCGCTGCCAATAAGAAGGATTTTCATGCGAGAAACCCTTGCAACTTGGCTTTTACTTGCGGCCACTCTGGCTTAAGAATCGAATAGTAAACTGAATCTCGTAAAGTTCCATCTTTACGAATCCGATGAGCACGCAAAGTGCCTTCACGCACTCCTCCTATGCGCTCGATGGCGACTTGCGATCTGAGATTTAAGTGGTCGGTTTTCAAGAAGACTCGATTGCTTTCCTTCACTTCAAATGCGTGAGTCAAGAGAAGAAATTTTGTCTCACTATTTACTCGCGATCGCCAAAATGCACGTCCATAAATAGTGCTGCCAATTTCACGAGTTCGATTAGAATTCGAGATATCCATAAAAGAAGTTGTGCCTACTACTTCTCCATTTGGAATATTTATCACGGCATAAGGCTCGCGATCTCCTCTCACCATATCCTCTAGGTAGGAGCCCACGAGTCTTTGCATATCGTCGAGGCATCGGGGTGTTTCCACCAGCATCCACCGCCAAGCCTCGTCATCGTTGCCTAGCGCTGAAAACAGTCCGGCGCTATGGTGAGGCGCAAGGGGTTCTAACCGAACCGTTGCCCCCACCAAGGTATCCATACTTAGACAAATTCCTTTACGACGATTGTTTGATCGCGACCCGGACCGACGCCAATTGCACTCATCGGAGCACCGGAAATCTTCTCCAGATATTCAACGTACTTTTGCGCGTTGATCGGAAGATCAGAAACTTTTCTCGCCCCCGAAATATCTTCGGTCCATCCCGGCAAATATTCATAAACCGGCTTAGCGTGGTGGAAATCTGATTGCGAAGAAGGAAGTTCTTCGACGCGCTTTCCATCAACTTCGTACGCCACGCAAACAGGAATCTTTTCCCAACCAGTAAGAACATCAAGCTTAGTAAGGAAGAAATCAGTCAACCCATTCACGCGTACTGCGTACCGCGCAATCGGAGCGTCATACCAACCGCAGCGACGGGCCCTTCCGGTGGTGACACCGATTTCGCCGCCAATCCTGCGCAGATTTTCACCATCTTCATCAAAAAGCTCGGTCGGGAATGGACCTGAACCGACGCGAGTCGTGTATGCCTTGATAATTCCGATGACCCGAGTGATCTTTGTCGGTCCAATGCCAGATCCAGTGCAAGCTCCGCCAGCGGTCGGGTTGGAGGATGTTACAAATGGATATGTGCCGTGGTCGACATCAAGCAACGTTCCTTGTGATCCTTCTAAAAGAATCGTCTTGCCTGCATCAAGGGCTTGGTTGAGAAGCAACCCAGTATCAACTACATGAGGTCGCAGAATTTCTGCGTAGGCAAGATACTCATCTAAGACCTCTTGCAGTTCGATGTTCTTGCGATTGAAAACTTTGATCAATACCTGATTCTTGTCACGCAATGCGCTTTCGATTTTCTGACGAAGGATCGAAGGATCGAAAAGGTCTTGCACTCGAATACCGATTCGATTGATTTTGTCAGCATAAGCGGGACCAATTCCACGACCGGTAGTGCCGATCTTGGAATTGCCAAGAAAACGCTCGGTGACTTTGTCGATTGTGCGATGGTATGGCGTGATCAAATGGGCGTTGGAACTTATGACTAATCGAGAGCAATCGATTCCGCGATCTGTCAGATCCTTCATTTCCTTAAGTAAAACACCAGGATCTATTACAACACCGTTACCAATCACCGGAACAACATTCGGACTCAATATGCCAGAAGGCAGTAAGTGCAACGCGTATTTTTGATCTCCGATGACTACTGTGTGGCCGGCGTTGTTCCCACCTTGATAGCGCACAACGTAATCAACTCGGTCACCGAGAATGTCAGTGGCTTTGCCCTTGCCCTCATCGCCCCACTGCGCTCCCAGCAGAACTATTGCAGGCATTGGTGCAACCCTTCTCTTAGTTATCCCTTGATCAAATGGTCAGAAAATTAATTTTTGGAGATAAATAAACGTATTAACCAAGCAATGAAGTCCCAGTTGATCGCAGGTCATCGCATGCACGCTTGACGCGTGCCGCCATTCCTGCTTCTGCTAATTTGCCCCACGCGCGTGGGTCGTAGGCCTTCTTATTTCCTACTTCGCCATCAACCTTGAGTACGCCATCGTAATTTTTCAATACGTGATCAGCGATCGGACGGGTATAGGCGTATTGGGTATCAGTGTCGATATTCATCTTGACGACACCGTAATCAAGTGCTTCGCGAATTTCACTCAAGAGCGAGCCAGACCCGCCATGAAATACCAAATCAAAAGGCTTTGAGCCCGCAGGAAGTCCACGCTTTGCAGAAACTGCATCTTGCAATTCCTTGAGGATCTTTGGCTGAAGAACAACATTGCCCGGCTTGTAAACGCCGTGCACATTTCCAAAAGTCGCGGCAAGCATGTAACGACCGCGTTCTCCGAGTCCCAAAGTTTCGGCAGTCAAGATTGCATCCTCGGGTGTGGAGTAGAGCTTTGCATCGTGCTTAGCCTCGACGCCGTCTTCTTCTCCGCCGACAACGCCAATTTCTAATTCCAAAATTGTCTTTGCTGACATTGATTTCACAATAAGTTCATCAGCGATCGTCATATTTTCCGGCATCGATACCGCGGAGCCATCCCACATATGCGAATTAAAAAGCGGGGCCTTGCCCGACTTAACTCTCTCAATGCCGAAATCAAGAAGTGGACGCATAAAGCCATCCAACTTTTCTGCGGGGCAATGATCCGTGTGGAGGGCAATCTGAACGTTGTAGTTCTTCGCCACAACGTGCGCGAATTCTGCGAGCGCAACTGCACCATCCACCATCTGCTTGACTGTGGAACCAGACGCAAACTCGGCGCCGCCCCAAGAAAATTGAATGATTCCGTCTGATTGCGCCTCGGCGAAACCGCGCAAGGCGGCAACAAGAGTCGATGACGAAGAAACGTTGATTGCTGGATATGCAAAAGCACCACTCTTGGCGCGATCCAACATTTGCGAATAAATCTCAGGGCTGGCGATTGGCATTCTGACTCCAAATGTCGTTGCGGATGTAAATCTCGTATCTAGCGCAACGTTGAGCAGATTTGAGCCGGTCGGAGGCTTACGCCCAATCCCACCACATATTCACCCCAACGAAAAATCGCCATACCGCCCCTTCTTGCAAGGGAGGTATGGCGACCGTGTACCCGCCTGGCGGGTGGCCCAGAATTAAGCGTGCCCGGAAAGCCGCATCATCTTGGAGATAAGCGAGGCAAACGCGCTGACGAGGACAGGGTTGCCCAAGAGCTTCAACAGAGCGCCTAAAAATGCGAAAAGAGTCATATATTCCTTTCTAGGGAGTGGGTCCAGATATCTGGCTGACTGGAGCATCTTGAGGCTTTCCTCCAGTGCCGACGGGAAAGAAAGTGAGATATGTGAGCAACTCATTGCGGTGTACGCCTACCTAAGTCGAGCCGCGCAAGGTAATGTCCTCAAACTATGAGCCCAGAGAATGACAACGAACCCCACGAGACTCTCGAAAACCTCCTCACCGAGACTCGCACCTTCCCTCCCAGTTACGAGTTCGCCGCCGACGCGGTTGCACAACCCTTCATTTACGCGCAGGCCAACCGGGATCGGCTGGCTTTCTGGGAGGAGCAGGCACGCGAACTGACGTGGGAGAAGGCTTGGGATGAGGTTTTGCAATGGGAGCCGCCATACGCACAATGGTTCATCGGCGGAAAACTCAATGCATCGGTCAACGCGCTGGATCGTCATGTCGAAGCAGGCCGCGGAGATCGAGTGGCATTTCACTTCGAAGGCGAACCTGGTGACACTCGCACCATCACTTATTCCGATCTACTAACTGAAGTAAAAAAGACTGCAAATGCGCTAACTGAACTTGGCATAAGCGCCGGAGACCGCGTAGCAATCTATATGCCGATGATTCCTGAGGCAGCTGTTGCAATGCTGGCTTGCGCTCGAATTGGCGCCCCGCACTCAGTAGTTTTCGGGGGATTTTCTGCAGAAGCGCTTCTTTCGCGAATTCAAGATGCCGATGCGACTTTAGTCATCACCTCGGATGGTGGCTTCCGAAAAGGAAATGCCTTCGCACTTAAGTCCGCTGTCGATGAAGCCCTCAATGGTGAAACTAATGTGAAAAAAGTTCTGGTCGTCAAGCGCACTGGACAATTTGTAGCGTGGGATGAAGAACGCGATGTGTGGTGGCATGACATCGTTGATCGCCAGAGTCCCGAACATGTTGCGCAAAGTTTTGACAGCGAACATCCGCTGTTCATTTTGTACACCTCTGGCACAACTGCAAAACCAAAAGGCATTTTTCATACTACCGGGGGATATTTAACCCAAGTTGCCTTCACGCACAAAATGGTTTTCGATATCAAACCTAAAACCGATGTCTATTGGTGCACCGCCGATGTCGGTTGGATTACCGGACACTCATATGTTGTTTATGGGCCGCTGATCAACGGAACTACACAGGTGATGTATGAGGGAACTCCAGACACGCCGCATCAAGGGCGCATCTTTGAATTAATCGAAAAATACGGAGTCACGATTTTATACACCGCGCCAACCCTTATTCGAACGTGGATGAAATGGGGAGATCAATTTCCGCAAGCGCACGATCTTTCTTCATTGCGATTGCTCGGTAGCGTCGGCGAACCCATCAACCCTGAAGCCTGGATGTGGTACTACCAGATCATTGGTGGAGAACGTTGCCCGATCGTCGATACCTGGTGGCAGACAGAGACTGGCGCGATCATGATCTCGCCCTTACCAGGAATTACTGCTTCGAAGCCGGGTTCGGCAATGCGCCCACTACCTGGAATCAGCGCAAAAGTAGTTGATGACAATGCAAAATCAGTGGCCAATGGGCACGGAGGCTACTTGATCCTGGATCAACCATGGCCCTCGATGTTGCGCGGAATCTGGGGTGAACCAGAAAGATACAAAGAAAATTACTGGTCGAAGTTTGATAATTTGTACTTTGCTGGCGATGGCGCAAAGTTGGATGACGATGGCGCGATTTGGTTGCTCGGTCGAGTAGACGACGTTATGAATATTTCTGGTCATCGCATTTCAACTACCGAAGTTGAGTCAGCGCTCGTTTCGCACGTTGCCGTCGCAGAAGCTGCAGTGGTGGGCGCTGCAGATCCGATGACGGGCCAAGGGATTGTTGCATTCGTGATTCTGCGAAGTGGCATCGAGCACGCCAACGGAGATGAATTGGTTCAGCAACTTCGAAATCACGTTGCAAAGGAAATCGGGGCGATCGCCAAACCACGTCAAATTCTTGTTGTGGCTGAGCTTCCAAAAACTCGCAGTGGAAAAATCATGCGGCGTCTTTTGAAAGATGTGGCCGAGCACCGCGCTGTTGGTGATTCGACAACATTGGCAGATCCAAACGTAATGAAATTGATCTCGGAAGGTCTACAAGCTTCTACTTCGGAAGACTGATCGAGAGTTTCTTATCAATTTCTGAACGAAGTTGGTCCACAAATTTCGGTTGGTACTCGCTGACCTTTGCGAAAATCTTGCTGTCTGCAACTGACTCACGTGCAACCTGCCACGGAGACCACAAGAGAGCCGAAATCACCAAATAGGAAATCACTACCAAGCGGGCGAGTTCGAGAGCCACGCCGCCAACGGAATCAAGAAATCGAAGTGGCGCCCACAAAATTCTTGTGCGGACATATCTGGCCAACGAACCGATGAGACGTCGTCCTATCTCTGCGGCAAGAAAAATCGCAATTATCACGGCCATGAATCGGTTGAAATTTGTGTGAACGTTATCCAGAAAATTCAGCGCCAACAGAAGTCCTAGAACGCCTCCTCCGATGTAACCAATCGTGGAGAGAAGGGTGTGCAGCAACCCTCTTTGATAACCGGCAAATACAGCGCCCGCAGCGCACAGAATCAAAATTATGTCGATGATCATGTCGCTAACTTACGACGATATTGAGATATTTCGCAGTTAAATCCCGTAATTCACTTTCATCTTTGAGGGCGCCGATCTTTTTGAAAACGACTTTACCTTGCGAATCCACAAACCACGTCACAGGGACGCCCATCCCAAAATACGCCCTGGATATTCCATCAGTATCGCTGAGGTTGGGCCACGTCATCCCCTCAGAGACGACGAACTCCTTACCGTCCGAGATTTTTGCTTCCTCAACATCGACCCCAAGGATCTCGACGTTCGCTTTGTTCTTTGCGTAAAAACTACGAAAGATGGGAATCTCCTCTTTACACGGTGCGCACCAGGATCCCCACACGTTGATGATCAACGGACCCTTGAGAGTACTCACGTCGATAGCGGAACTTCCATCCAAGCATTCGAGGACTGGGCCCTTACCGGAACTTTCTGCAGCGACAGATTCGCAAGAAACAACTCGCGCCGGGGTAGTCACCTCCGTTGAAGGCGAGGAGCATGCAGAGAGTGCAATTGCCAGAGTCGCGCCGGCGAAAGCACAGACACTCGATCCTTTGATCCACTTCATCGAAAATCTGCATCGGTCTTGAGAAGGGATTTCGCTCGAATCGGATCCGTTTCGCCAATACCAAATGATGGACATGTGCCCGCGAGGGGACAAGCTCCACAAGCCGGTTTTCGCGAATGACAGATCCGGCGACCATGCCAGATCATTCGTTGCGACAAATTCGTCCATTCTTTGCGCGGTATTAATTCACCCACTTCTTGTTCGACCTTGACTGGATCATTCGATTCAGTCCAGCCGAAACGTCGGCTCAGGCGGCCAAAGTGCGTATCAACTGTGATTCCAGGAATTCCAAATGCATGACCGAGAACGACATTAGCTGTCTTTCGCCCGACTCCTGGCAACTTCACCAGTTCATCCAAAGTATCGGGCACATTTCCGCCGAACTCTGATTCGATCTTCATCGCCAAGCCTTTGATACTGCGGGACTTTGTCCGAAAAAATCCCGTTGGACGAATTAAATCCTCAAGATCGAGTAATTCGGCAGCCGCGAACGCCGCGGCGCTCGAATACTTGGCAAAGAGTGCGGGGGTAACCTGATTGACCCGCTTATCGGTGCACTGAGCAGAAAGGACAGTGGCCACGAGCAACTGGAGAGGGTTTGCGTAATCTAACTCGCAGCGAACGTTGGGGTAGGTCTTACTAAGAATTCGATACGTTTCACGAGCACTTTTGACTCGGGCTGGCTCGGCTGACATTTAGCAGAGGTTACGCGCCCTTGGGCTGGGAGTGAAACTTTGCGCTTTTTGATAGTAAAGTGCGCCCGTGACTTCCGATGAATCAGTAGTACGCCGCGCGCCACTCTTCACCGCTCTCGATGACGCCGCCGCCGCAACGCTACGCGCCAGCATGGAGACCGTACGACTTCCTAAGGGCGCGACGCTCTTTTCGGAAGGCGACGAGGGCGAAAATCTTTACGTGATTGTCGAAGGCAAGTTGAAGCTTGGAACCTCAAGCGGAGACGGACGAGAAAATCTCCTCTCCATACTCGGACCCGGGGAAATGTTCGGCGAACTCTCGCTTTTTGATGCCGGACCTCGCACCTCGACGGCCACGGCCGTCACGGACGTGAAACTTTTGAGTCTCAGCCACGACAAAGTGATTCCTTGGATAACAGCTCATCCGCAAGTTGCGTTGGATCTTCTCGAACGTCTGGCACAGCGACTTCGCAGAACAAACGAAGTTGTAGGTGATCTTGTTTTCTCTGACGTTCCTGGCCGTGTCGCAAAGGCGCTGCTTGATCTTGGCGAAAGATTTGGAAAAGTTACCGACGAGGGTCTCTACGTCCATCACGATCTTACGCAAGAAGAACTCGCGCAACTCGTCGGTGCTTCCCGCGAAACCGTGAATAAGGCGCTCGCCGATTTTGCGGGTCGCAACTGGATTCGACTGGACGGTCGCGCCGTACTGATCATCGATCTAGATCGGCTCAGCAAGCGCGGCCGCTAATTTTCTTAGCTGCGCAACTCCACCGTAAGTTCAACCTCAATTGGCGAGTTCATTGGCAACTCCGCCATGCCTACTGCTGAGCGTGCATGTTTGCCGGCTTCGCCAAATATGTGTACGAAGAGTTCGCTAGCACCGTTGACGACGGCAGATTGATCGACAAATCCAGCAACGCCGTTGACGTATCCGACCACACGGACGATTTGAACAATGTCATCAACGCTTGCGACAGTGCCTACGGCGCTGAGGCAATTGAGTGCGCTGAGTTTGGCGAGTTCCTTCGCTTGCTCGATGCTAACGTCGCCGCCAACTTTGCCGGTAAATGGCAGCTTGCCGTCGACGAATGGAAGTTGACCAGCAGTGAAAACTAAATTTCCAGTTCGAACCGCTGGAACATACGCTGCAAGTGGCTTGGCTGCAACCGGAAGTTCTAATCCGAGTTCGGCAAGTTTGGCGCGTACCAGACTTGATTGGCTCATTTGAGTTCTCGCTTCATATAAGCAACTAACTGATCTCCGCCACCCGGAGCTGGAATTACTTGGACGAGTTCCCATCCCTCTGATCCCCAATTATCAAGTATCTGTTTTGTTGCATGAGTGAGAAGCGGGACTGTGACGTATTCAAATTTCATTTTCGACCCTCCGCCGACTTTATTGTGAAGACTCCAATAATGACATCAGTCTAGACAAATATAAGCAGGACTTTTCTCTAGATCGCCAGATTCTTCGCTGATAATATCCAGGCTTATGATCGACCTTGCGATTCGTAACGGCTGGGTAATTGACGGCACTCGCAAGGAACGCTTCCGTGCAGATATCGGAGTCGTCGGCGAGAAAATTGTGGAGATCGGTCGAGTTCCGACAGCCCTCAATGAAATTGATGCCACGGGTCTTATTGTCTCGCCCGGCTTCGTGGATCCACATAGCCACTCGGATTTCACTTTACATTCCAATCGCGAATCACACAGCACGATTCGGCAAGGCGTCACTACTGAAGTTGTTGGCAATTGTGGATTTTCCAACGCTCCATTGACTGACGAGTCAGTTGGAATCGTCGCGGCGCGGTTAAAGTCGTATGCCTACGAAGGAGATGTTGACTGGCGAACTTTCGGTGAATACCTCGAGAGCCTGGAAGGCGATGGAATTAGCGCGAACGTTGCAAGTTTTGTTGGACATAATTCGATTCGAGCCGCTGCCGGGTTGGTCGGAGATGAAGACGTTACCGACGTTCACCTTCGCACAATGAAAGGCTTCATCGCGGAAGCGATGGAAGCAGGAGCCCTCGGACTCTCGACGGGGTTGGAGTACGCACCCGGTCGTTATTGCACGAGAGCAGAACTTGAATTTCTCGTCACAGAAGCTGGACGACATAACGGTATTTACACCAGCCATGTAAGAAACCGTGACTCCTCAATCTTTGAATCAATCCAAGAATTTCTCGACTTGGCGCGGATTGGCGATCTGCCCGCGCAAATTTCTCACTTCAACGTTCGACACGACACTAATGCGCCGGAAAATGCTTGGAAGCGCGCGACCGAGATGATGATGGACGCTCGTCGCAGCGGAATGGATGTTGAGGCCGATACCACTCCATTTAAAACGGGCATTGGTAAACTCACCGCGATTTTGCCAGAGTGGATTTTAAAAGATGGTTTCGGAGAAGCCGCAAACGCATTGAAAGATAATCTCGTACGCGATCGCTTGCGCACCGAGTGCGACCGATACTGGCGATTTGTCCATAAGGGCCAATGGGATCGACTTCGGTTGTCTTCGAGCCCTAACTTCCAAGAATTTAAAGCAATGAGTTTTCCCGAAATCGCCAAACTCATGAAGAAGGATGAGTGGGAAACCACTTTCGATATCTTGATGGAAGCTGGCGAAGACATGGACGAAATAATCGTAGTTGGGACACTCTTCACTGAGGAGCATCTCGCGGAAATGATCTCGCATCCAGAATTCAGTCTCGGCGTGGATGGCTACACGAGCGCCACTCACGGACGGCTCAGTGAAGTCACCGTTAACCAGCAGGCGTACTGCGGTCACATCGAATATCTAGCACACCATGTTCGCGAAATGAAAACTCTCACGCTTGAAGACGCTATTTACAAAATGGCAGCCAAGCCAGCGAAGCGGTTCGGACTTGCAGGACGTGGTGAAATTGCCGTTGGTAATTTCGCAGACCTGGTTGTTTTCGATGCGGCAAATGTGCGCACTCGCTCGACGGTAGAAGAACCTCGCGTCTACCCAGACGGAATCCGATGTGTGAGTGTTAACGGAACAATCGTCGTCGATAATGGAACGCATACCGGCAAACGACCAGGAAAAGTACTTCGCAGAAATTAGGTAAGCCGTCAATCGACGTCCTGCACACTCGAGGAAAGGTAACCCATGAAAATTACGAAGATCGAATGCCATGTGCTGCTAGATCCGGATTACGACATCGGCGCAACAAGTTCGGCGCAAGACGATCTCGTAGTGGAAGTCCATACTGATGAAGGAATCGTCGGTATTGGCGAAACTGACCTCAATCCGTGGATTGCGCGCGAGTGCATTGAAGCGCCCGGAACGCACACGATGGATCAAGGACTCGGCTCTGTCTACATTGGCATGAACCCGCTGGAACCTCAAAAGGCTTGGTGGGATGCCTACCAAGCAACCGCGATGACTGGCCGGCGCGGCGCGCTAGTTTCTGCAATGGGGGCAATAGATATTGCCCTGTGGGACATCGCAGGAAAAGCAGCGGGCGTTCCTACCTGGAAACTCTTAGGCGAAAAATCGCGCGACCATCTGGGTGCATATGCATCTTTGCAACCTGAAGTCAGCAACTTCGATGCCTATCTTTCTTCGATGCTGGTGTGGGCACGATCAGCGAAGGAGATGGGATTCAAAGCCGCCAAACTAGAGACGACCTTCTCTGGCCCTTATGCAAACATGGGAATCCGCGAAAAAGATGAACGCATGACTGAGGTGATTTCCGCGGTGCGAAATGAAGTTGGACCGGATTTCATTTTGATGGTGGATGTCCAATATGCCTTCGATTCATTGGAGAGAGCGCAAAAGACAATCTCAACGTGGGCAGACTTTGATGTGTATTTTGTTGAGACTCCACTCTGGACAGATGATCTCGATGACTACCGCGCACTTGCCGAATCAGTTCCGATCAAAATCGCGGCGGGCGAATGGCTTACCACTCACTACGAGTTCGATGCACTCGTGAATCAAGGAGGAGTCGCCGTGGTTCAACCAGATATTGGTCGCGTCGGCGGACTCAGCGAAGCTCTTAAAGTCACCCAAATGGCTGCTCGCAAAGGAAAGATTGTTGTTCCCCATCTTTGGAAGACCGGCCTTTCAGTTGCAGCAGCAGCCCATCTTGCAACAGTCACGCCCCACATGCCGTTCTTCGAGTTCCTACCTCCCGCATTATGCGAATCGCGCCTGCGCAAAGAACTCGTCACGGACGAAGTAAAACTATCTGAGGGCAAGGTAAGCATTCCCGAAAAACCAGGACTTGGTGTCGAACTCAATCGTGATGCGCTTGAGATTTTCAAAGAAGCAGCGCTGAAAATTCGCGCTAAAGCAAACTAGCCAAAGTTAGTTAGCAAGCGCAGCTTTCACCGCTGCCGAAACTACGCCGCCATCGGCCTTGCCTGAGATTTTTGACGAAAGAACTTTCATCACCAACCCCATCCCTGCGGGGCCGTTAGCACCTGTTTCGGCAATCGCTTCGGCGATCAATGAAGCAAGTTCTTTTTCGCTTAATTGAGCCGGTAAATACTTTGCAATCACTTCACCCTCTGCTTTTTCTTGCGCAGCCTTCTCGGGGCGCGCCCCAGTTTCAAATGCCTCGGCCGCCTCACGTCGTTTCTTAGCTTCGCGGGAGAGCACCGTAATAACCTCATCGTCAGAGAGTTCGCGAACAGTTTTACCTGCTACTTCTTCCATAGTTATTGCGGTCAAAACCATTCGAATTGTGCTTGAAGTGACTTCATCACGACCGCGAATTGCCTCAGTCAGGTCGGCTCTAAGTTTGCCTTTAATTCCCATAGGCTTATCTTCTCACGATTGCAACGAATCATGTCGCTGTCGAAAGTCTCGGGGGTTCGATGAGTTTTGTAGTTCGCCAAGCACAGATGCCGATACTTCCGATCGGTCATGATGACATTCGCGTACTTCATTTCTCGGACCTACATCTGACTCCTGCGCGCAGGACCGAGATTCGTGCAATCGAGAGTTTCATCGATTTAGAGCCGGATCTCGTCATCAGCACTGGTGACTTCTTGGGACACAAAGATGCCGTGCCCGTGGCACTCAAAGCTCTCGATTCCTTGCTCGATTTACCAGGATTATTTGTTTTCGGTTCGAATGATTATTTCGCCCCTCTTCCGAAAAATCCGTTTTCATACTTACTTCCCGATAAGGGCAAGCGGATTCACGGTCCCGATCTACCGTGGCACGAACTTGCCGCCGGTTTAAGCGATCGCGGTTGGTTAAATTTGAATTTTTCTCGCGCAATAATGAAGATTAATGAAACTTCCATAGAAGCACGTGGCACGGATGACGCTCACCTCCACCGTGATGATTACTCTCTTGTTGCTGGTCCGCCCGCGAAAAGTGCAGATATTGCAATCGGCGTTACACACGCGCCATACAAGCGAATACTCAATGCCATGGCACAGGACCATCTAGATGCAATATTTGCCGGTCACACACACGGCGGCCAAGTTCGCTTGCCGTGGATCGGCGGAAGTCGGGCGCTCACAACTAATTGTGACTTGCCGACGTGGCGGGCACGCGGGCTTACGAAATTTGCCTTAGAACCATGGCTAAATGTTTCGGCTGGAATGGGTACCAGTCCTTACGCGCGAATCCGCGTGGCCAGCCCACCAGAGGTTTCACTCATTACGCTCACGTCAAAGTAACTGCGCCACACCCCGCTGTAGAAATCCTACTTTGAGAATTCCACCGCGAGAAGTTCGGCAATCTGCGCAGTATTGAGAGCCGCGCCTTTGCGCAAATTGTCTCCGCAAACAAAAAGATCTAGGGCCATCGGATCATCGATGCTCTTTCGAATACGTCCGACCCACGTTGGATCCGTGCCGACAACATCAGCCGGCGTTGGAAATTTATAATTTTCGGGATCATCGACCAAGTGCACACCAACAGTATTCTGCAAAATATCTTGCGCCGCTTTGCGCGAAGGCTCCTTGGCAAATACCGCATGCACGGTTAACGAGTGAGTCGTGATGACTGGTACGCGGACGCATGTTGCCGCAACTTTGAGATCACTCAACCCCAAAATCTTGCGCGATTCATTGCGCACCTTTAGCTCTTCAGATGTGTAACCATCTGCCTTTAGCGAGCCGGCCCAAGGAATCACGTTGAGTGCAAGTGGTGCAGGAAAAGGTCCGAGATCGGAAATTAAATTACGAACATCACCAGCATCTGTACCGGCGGCCGTCCCGGCAACAGCGCTAATCTGCGCGCGCAAAGTGTCAATCCCCACCTGTCCCGCACCAGATGCGGCTTGGTAGGAGGAGACAACTAATTCCTTGAGTTCGAATTCCTGATGCAGCGCACCCATTACAACAATCATAGAAAGGGTTGTGCAATTCGGATTCGAGATAATTCCGCGCGGACGTTTGGTGACATCATCCGGATTGACTTCTGGCACAACTAGCGGAACATCTGCGTCCATTCGAAAGGCGCCGGAATTATCTACGACTACGGCACCGCGTGAAACAGCAATAGGCGCCCACTCTGCTGAAATCTCATCAGGAACATCGAACATTGCAACGTCAATGCCGTCAAAGGCCGCGGGAGTAAGGGGAACAACTGTTAACTCTTCTCCGCGGCAAATCAATTTCTTTCCAGCGCTTCTGGCCGATGCAATGAGGCGAATCTCTCCCCACACATCTTCGCGCGAGGAAAGAATTTCCAGCATCACAGTGCCAACGGCGCCAGTGGCACCAACAACTGCCAGTGAAGGTTTTTTTGTCATCGCCCCGAACCGCCGTAAACAACCGCCTCGGGGCTATCCGCATCAAGTTCGAATGCAGTGTGCGCAGCTTTTACTCCACGCTCTACATCTGTAGCGCGACAAATAATCGAGATACGAATTTCGGAAGTAGAAATCATTTCGATATTTACGCCGGCCTCTGACATGGCTGCGAAAAATGTCGCTGTCACACCTGGGTGCGATCGCATTCCGGCGCCGACTAGTGAGATCTTGCCGATCTGATCGTCGTACTGAATCGACTTGAAACCGACTTCACCTTGAATCTTCTGCAAGACTGCAGTTGCGTCACCGCCTTCGCTCTTCGGAAGAGTGAAGGAGATGTCGGTCAACCCAGTTGCAGCTGCTGACACGTTTTGAACAATCATGTCGATATTTATGTCGGAGTCGGCGATCGCTTGGAAAATTCGCGCGGCAACACCGGTGCGGTCTGGCACGCCAACGATTGTTATCTTGGCTTCGCTCTTGTCATGTGCGATTCCAGCAATGATGGCCTTTTCCATGGTGCCTCCCTCGGGATGGTTCTTAACCACCCATGTGCCTTCGTTAGTTGAAAATGAAGAACGGACGTGAATGGGTAATTCAAAACGACGGGCATACTCAACGCATCGCAAGTGCAAAACTTTGGCGCCACTCGCCGCGAGTTCGAGCATTTCCTCGTACGTAACTGATTTCAATTTACGAGCTTGTTGAACAACGCGCGGGTCGGCACTGAAAACTCCGTCGACATCGGTATAGATCTCGCAAACGTCGGCATCGAGGGCGGCGGCAAGGGCAACCGCAGTCGTATCGGATCCGCCACGGCCCAACGTCGTAATGTCTTTAGTGTCCTGACTGATCCCTTGAAATCCGGCCACGATGGCAATTGCTCCTTCCTTCAGTGCTTCCTGAATTCGACCCGGAGTGACGTCAATGATCCGGGCTCGGCCGTGGGCAGAATCGGTGATAACCCCAGCCTGGCTGCCCGTGAACGAACGGGCTTCGTGGCCTAAATTCGAGATTGCCATGGCAAGCAGGGCCATAGATATCCGCTCGCCCGCAGTCAAAAGCATGTCCAACTCGCGCCCCGTTGGCATCGGGGTAATTTGATTGGCCAAATCAATGAGCTCGTCAGTCGTATCGCCCATGGCGCTTACAACCACAACGACTTGATTTCCAGCCCGTTTTGTCGCCACAATGCGCGCTGCGACTCGCTTCATTCCTTCGGCATCGGCTACGGAGGAGCCACCAAATTTCTGGACAATCAATCCCATATCGTAAGTGTGAAGCAAAAACATCGAAATCGGAAATTAATCCCAATCTTTGAGATACGTAAGCGTTCAAATAATGAGATTACTACTGGTCGACGGTTCGCCGACCTTCAAAAGCGCGGCCAAGGGTCACTTCGTCGGCGTATTCAAGATCGCCACCCACTGGAAGACCGCTCGCCAATCGAGAAATTTTAAGTCCCAGCGGTTTGAGAAGACGCGCCACGTAGGTCGCGGTCGCCTCTCCTTCTAGATTGGGGTCGGTCGCAAGGATGACTTCCACGACTGCACTATCTGCCAGGCGGGCCATGAGCTCTCGAATACGCAGCTGGTCCGGGCCGATGCCGTCGATCGGGCTAATCGCCCCACCGAGTACATGGTATTTACCACGGAACTCGCGGGTGCGCTCGATAGCGATGACATCTTTGCTCTCCTCGACCACGCAGATCGAGGTCGAATCCCGGCGTGGATCACGGCAAATGCGGCACTGAGCTTCTTCCGAGACATTTCCGCATTCGGTGCAGAACTTCACTCTCTCCTTCACAGTGCGGATCGCATCGACGAGGGATGCTGCAACTTCAGAATCAGATTGCAGAATATGGAAAGCAATTCGCTGCGCACTCTTGGGCCCGATACCAGGCAAACGACCAAGCGCATCAATCAAATCCTGGATCGCACCTTCGTACATTCCACTCATGGGCGAGGGGTCTCGCTGATGAACTGCGCGCCGAGCGCGCTAGCCAATAAGGCAGGACCAGAGAGTTGATCGGCATCGTTAGGTGATTCATCAACCCGCACCGCGCGCGCTTGTGGCGTATTCGGATTAATCGAGGGATCTACAACTACCTCGATTTTGCGATCGATGCCGACAACATCAATGAAGGATTGGCGCAAAATCTCATCACTTTGAGATCGAAGGAATGAATCGCGGGCGCCTGCATTGACGATTGCAATCGTGATCATCGAATCATCTAAAGCAAGGACCTGTGCGCTGGTGCTGAGCAACGACCAGGTCAGGCGACGGCGCTTCTTTACATCCTCGATTACATCGGGCCAAAGCCTCCGAAGTGCGGCGACATCGAAGGGTCCACTTGGTTTTGCAACAGTCGGTGTTTGGGGAGCAACGCGTGAAGCAGCAGGCTGCACCAGCGTTGATTCGCGAACTGGGACATCTTTATCAACGTCGACCGCTGGGGTAGAAACTACCGAGGGCAGATCGGCAGCACTTGGCGTTCGCGATGTCATTGGTGCAAGATTTTCTGCGCGTTCGAGTCTTTCTACTCGTGCCATTAATCCGCGTTGGGATGTATCACCCACCGGAAGAAGCATTCGTCCGCAAATAAGTTCCAACATAAGACGCGGCGCGGTAGCACCACGCATCTGTGTCAGACCCTCTGCCGCGATATCTGCCGAGCGCGATAATCCAGCGGTCCCGATACGTTGTGCTTGATTGCGCATCCGCTCGAGTTGATCATCGGAAACTTCACGCAAAATCGCCTGCGCACCACCATCGGGAAGCGCATCCACGATAATGAGGTCGCGCAGGCGTTCTAACAAATCTGCCGCAAAACGGCGTGGGTCGTGGCCAGATTCGATAACCCTGTCAATACTTTTGAAGAGTGTCGCGGCATCCCCTGCTGCAAGTGCATCGATTGCATCATCAAGAAGAGCGCTGTCAGTGAATCCCAACAATTGAACTGCAATATCGTAACTGACGCCTTCTGCTCCCGCACCAGCAAGAAGTTGGCCCAGCACTGAAAGTGCATCACGAACAGAGCCGCCGCTCGCACGGACCACCAGCGGGATCACACCTTTGGCAACTTTTACGCCTTCTGCGTTGCAAACTTTTTCAAGATGTGCCGCCAAGATTCCGGGGG
Source organism: Actinomycetota bacterium (assembly GCA_014377015.1). Taxonomy (GTDB): domain Bacteria; phylum Actinomycetota; class Actinomycetes; order Nanopelagicales; family Nanopelagicaceae; genus QYPT01. Next base: position 54,558 of record JACMQL010000028.1, on the reverse strand, counting down.
GTACTAGACGGAATGGGTAGTGATGAGTTCTAGAACGAATCGTAGAAATCAATTTCTCTGGCTCTGTCGTGGCAAAAATAAAAATCACATGTGCCGGCGGTTCTTCCACAACTTTCAATAGCGCATTTGCCGCACCCGGTCCGAGCTGGTGCGCCTCATCGATGATGTAAATCTTGTATTTACTTTGCACCGGTGCGAAGAATGCTTTGTCGCGTAAATCTCGCGCATCATCTACGAGTCCATGAGTTGCGGCATCTAGTTCGATGACATCAAGTGAACCCGGTCCATTTGCGACTAAGTCTGTGCAGGATTGGCAAACACCACAAGGGGTCGGAGTTGGTCCGTTTACGCAATTAAGACTGCGCGCCATGATGCGAGCGCTAGAAGTTTTTCCGCAGCCGCGAGGTCCAGAGAATAGATAGGCATGATGGATTCGTCCGGACGAAAGTGCGTTAAAAAGTGGAACCGTCACATGCTCCTGGCCGATCACATCCAAGAAAAGTGATGGGCGATATTTGCGATAGAGCGCTAGCGACATGGCATCACGCTCCTTTCCTACTTGAAGGACCCCTCGTGCACCCACTAGAGCGCACCTACCCTTGCTGCCTTCCGGCCCTGGGGGAGTTCAGCACGATAGCGCCGCACGAGGGATCTGGTGCTCATCATAGTTTGCACACCGATAGAGTTCTCGCCTTGGAGGATTCGCATAGCGGCCGAGTGCGCACGCTTGGAAAGCGTGTGTAGGGCAACCTACCGAGGGTTCAAATCCCTCATCCTCCGCCATTTTTTTACCTTTGTGGATAACTCAACTCATGTCTTGATGTCTAAAAGTACTTTGGGGCATGCCACTCACAATTCCAAGACCTTTTCCCCTCCAACCAAGAATTCCAAGTCTGTTCGTCATAGGTTTATTAGCTGCGCAATATCTGGTCTTTGGACTTGGGAATAGCCCTGAGCCTAAGTGCAGTATAAATATTGAAAGACCCCATTACTCCTCCTATTTGTATGAATATAAGAAGATAGATGCTATAAAACTCAACATAACTACAAAGTGCAATGTGCCTCAGAGATACACGGAAATTACTTCAAGTATCCAAAAAATAGAAAATAATAGACAGGCGACCGCACATAAATTTGAATCTGATCGGAGATACTCAAAAACTAAGTCGCCGCACGTTGTCATTTTCGAGGAATTATACGCAACCTGTGTCAAGGGTTCAAACGTTGCATACAGCGGAGAAGCTAAGGGATACATTCACTTAAAGCATGGTCAGGATTACCCAATCCAAGGGTCTTCAGGAAAATTCGTAGCGGTTTCCTGCAAGATCGTGGCAAAATGAGCACATGAACTTTTTAGAAGAGTGTCTGACTCTTGGCGATTGGCTGAGCCAGGAGAATCGCAGGGCTCTTTATAAGTACTTTTTAAGAAGTAACAATGGCAATTATAAATCCCAAGCGAATTTACTAGTAACAAATGGATTGCTAAATAAAACAATCGCAAACGGTCAGATTTACTATTTGGTCAAAGACGGATTAGTCAATTACTCCACACGCCGATTGGATTCTGACGAATTTACTCCCGTCATACGTGAAATAAAACTGACCGGGATTAAGTTTTATGACATCATCAGACTAAAGAAATTTTTTGCACAAAGTGATGTCGACGTTATACGTAACTTTCCTTTACCCGGCTTGAATCCACAGTCCGATAGCGGATTTGGTATCAATGTATATCCTTATTACGATCTAAATTACTATTCTGATGGCAAAGGCAAACTGCTTGGACTCGTAAATCGAATCAAAACAAACGATCGCGAATTACTTAATAAACTCAAAGGTAGGTGAAAGATTTAGGTAAATTTGAATAGCGGTCAAATGCGCAAGCTTGGAAAGCGTGTGTAGGGCAACCTACAGAGGGTTCAAATCCCTCACGCTCCGCCAACTTCACTCGCCTTGGATACATCAGGCATGTTGACTAGTTAGTTATTTTATCTGCCAATAGCTCTTTCCGTCGCTTGCGGCGTTGCACAATAAGTCTTTTCCATCAGAAGTTTTCCCACTCGCTCCTTTTGTTGGATCACAGAGGGTACCTAACTGTTGGAAATTTGGATTACCTGATTCCGTAGAAGCAATTGGTCGTTGAGTTTCGGCTGGTTTCACGCCGCTGTTTGAATTACTCAACTTATTTTGTGTTGAAATTTCTGTAGTAGCGAATTTTTCGCCTTTCAGCGCTACCCAATCCGAAGTAGTACGCCCTTTCCCTGCGTTGTAATCACAGGGATTTGATTGACGCTGGGCAAGTGGAATCTTCATCTCTTCTGGAGTGATCGAATGTGCCACGAAGGTATCTAATACTTTCTTCGTCATATGATCAAAAATGCTTCCCAGTATTTCAGCACCATTGGGTGCGTGCGTCTTTCCTTCCAAATCGATATCAAAATCAAAATTCGGGTCTGACAATGCTGCATAACCCAACAACTCTCCTGCCTTTACAGAATCTCCAATTTTTAATTTTTTTGAAAAATAAATATGACCGAATGAAAAAATGACATTCTTATCTTCTGAAGTGGAAAGGCCTAAGCCGTTGCCGTTCTTTGGACGACCTAAGCCCCCCTTGTCTGCTTCAAGTTGAATAGTAGAAACTGTTCCATTAAAAGGTGCAAACACTTTAACTTTGTCTAATGTTCCTTGGAATGTCGTTATCGGGTACCAATAATGTTTAAGTGAAAGATTGGTGACTAAAATCTTGTCAAAAGTGTATCCATCACGATTGTGACCTGAGCAACTTGCATATTTTGAAATACTATTGATCTGATCTAAGTCGACCGGTACTGCTGTGATGTATTTAGCGTCAGGACTTGGCCAAGCGAAACTTTGCACCTTTGGATCAAGCTTATTTTGCGGATTTGAATCTCCAGTCGATATTTTTTCTAACCAAATTAACTTTTTTCCAGATTTTACGCACTGATATTTTTTTCCAGAATCTTTTGCACTTTGGCCAACCTTTTTGCAAGCCATACCTATTTTGGTCGCGGCGCTTGCACTTGGTACGCAGAGAATGAGCGCTATCGAAGTGACAAAAATAAAAGCTGATTGGAAGCGTTTCATTTATCAACCGTAGTGCCTTCTTCAATAAAAATGGACCTCTCATCCTCCGCCATTGCGGGGGATCAATTCAAAGTTACAGAACCAAAACCTCCGTGCCGAAGCCAAATTGGCATCGCGCACATTTCGACGAATCTTTTCGAGAAGTCTCGAATTAGGGCAGTGAAAGTAAATGCCTCTTCAATATGTAACGTTCCGCAAAGCAATGTCACCCTAACGGTTGAAATTTGGAAAACCGGCACTTTAGGTAATCATTTTGTCTGGAAAAGCGTTGTTTTAAGTTCCGGCACAACACTTCCAAAGTCTCAAGTCAACAACTTTAAAACTTTTCGAGTCTGTATAGATAAAGTTTCAACGAGTTATTACGGTGTGGCGTACTCAAGAGCATTCATCGCTGGAAAGTGGCAATTTGCCCGGCATGTGCTCTCCACCAAAATTATCCCCCTTGAGTGCGGCACTTGAGATAACCTACAAATATGGACATTGAAGATCCAGATTTTCTGACTCCCGATCAAAAGCGCATGGAACGAAATTTATTGACAACTTGCTTCAGATTAATGCGTGATGAACGCTCGCACTATGAAAAGCAAGCGTCAGAATTCTTATCAACTGAGTTTCTATCAATTAATAAGGCTGAATACTCAATTGAGTATTCAATTCAAGATGGTCTATATACCTCTAAATCCGTTCATACCTTGTATTTAGAAGCGCGTGTGACCATTCAGGCACCAATTCCGACTTCTAGGTCCAAAAAAATTGAAATGTTAATTGAGCTCTTTGCCCAAAGTGAAGCGGGCATGATTACTCAAAATTCGTCAATTTCAGTTATGTAAGATACAGAGAACAGGCAGAAGCTCTCATTAAGTTGAATGAGAGCTGCGTGGGGTTGATGCGATATTTCGCGACTGAAAGAGCAAGGTGCCACTGCATGATTTGCGTCGCAAATTGCTCGTGGCTAGATGGTTACTCCGATGAACTTGGTTTCAAGAAACTCATGAATTCCGTCAAATCCGCCTTCGCGTCCTAGGCCACTCTGCTTGACTCCACCAAACGGCGCCGCTGGATCGGAAATTACGCCACGATTGATTGCAACCATGCCAGATTCAATCGCTTCTGCCATTCGAATTCCGCGACTGAGGTCGCCTGAATAGATGTAACTTATAAGTCCGAAATCAGTGTCGTTGGCTAGCGCGACTGCTTCTTCGTCGGTGTCGAAAATGACGATCGGAGCAACGGGTCCGAATACTTCATGGCTCAGAATGGAGTTAGATCGTTCGACAGTTAATACTGTCGCCGGATAGAAAGCTCCTGGGCCATCTGGAGTTGTGCCGCCAGTCGTAATCTTTCCACCTTCACTGACAGCGGTATCAACAAGGTCGGCGATTTTGTTTCTTTCCTTCAGCGAAACACTCGCACCGAGATTTACGCCCTCTACAAGCCCCGGACCGACAACAAGTGCCGCCATTGCTTGCGTGAATTCAGTGATGAACTGGTCGGCGATCGGACGTTGCACGTAAATTCGATTGGCCGCCGTACAAGCGGCACCCCCATTTCGCATTTTCGCAATCATCAGACCTTGTACTGCTGCCTGAACATCGGCATCGTCGAGGACTACGAATGGAGCATTGCCACCAAGTTCCATTGAGCAGCGAATAACGCGATCCGAGGCTTCGCGCAAAAGTACGCGGCCGACTTCTGTAGATCCAGTAAATGAAAGATTACGAACTCGTGGGTCGTGCAAAATCTTGCTAATTAACGGCCCGACCGGATTTGGCAGAATTACATTTACCACTCCCTTTGGCACGCCCGCACGGTGCAAAATATCTACGATCGCGAGAGCGGTCAGAGGCGTTTCTCCTGCTGGCTTTAGAATCACGGTGCAACCCGCCGCGAGAGCAGGGCCGATTTTCCGCGTTGCCATTCCAGCTGGAAAATTCCATGGGGTAATAAGTAATGAGACGCCGATTGGTTGATGTGTCACAAGAATTCGTTTGTCTCCACTTGGAGAATGTCTAAAGTCGCCCGGCACGCGAACTGCTTCCTCGGCAAACCAGCGGAAGAATTCTGCAGCGTACGCAACCTCGCCTTTTGCATCCGAGAAGACTTTTCCGTTTTCGCGGGAGATCAAGGTGGCCAAAACGTCGCTTTCAGCAATCATCAATTCGAAAGCTTTTCGTAAAATCTCTCCACGAACACGCGGCGCTGTTTTAGCCCAATCTTCCGCAGCAGCCGTTGCCGCCGCGAGGGCAGCTTCGCATTCGTCTTCACCGGCAGTAGCGACCTCGGCAATAATCGAGCCGTCACTTGGGTCATAGACCGGCATGGTCGCATTGCCGTCGATCCATTTTCCATCAATAAATAGCTGTGTACGCATGGAAAGAGCATACCCCCGGGCCGAAATTCGCTCCGTTGGCCGCAAGTTCGGATAGGTCGGATAGGCGTCAGCGCTAATACCCACTCCGAGCACGAGACAATCTAAGATATACCGAGTGAGTCAGTGCCATTCATCATTGACAGTTATCGGGAGAATTTGTGGCTAAGTCTTGGACTGATGGCGCGCCCACTCCAGTTGTATTGAAAGAACATGCCCACTTAAAAGATCCGCTGTCGTACAAGATCAAGCGCAGCATTCTGGGCAATCCCCTTAATCGCCACACTCTTGGTCATCAACGTCTGCCAAAACGGTACGCCTTAGGAATTCTTTCTTCTGACTGTATTTCTTCATCGGCTTATGGAAGTGAGCAGATCTTAATCGCTCTACTGCCTGCATTTGGATTGGCCGCATTCGCATTGATGATGCCGATGACGATAGTCGTCTTGATAATTTTGACAATCATCACCCTTAGTTATCGCAACGTCATTGCTGTCTACACGAAAACTGGCGGAGCCTACATAGTCACACGCGACAACTTCGGTCCGGGAATGTCTGTTGTTGCAGCAGTTGCCTTGATGCTCGACTACATCGTGACTGTTGCAATTCAATCTGCGGCAGGAATTGCCGCGATTATTTCGACTTTCCCTTCCTTTCACCCGTACAAACTTGTGATGACACTTGCCGTAATTGTCTTAATTACCTATGGAAATTTACGTGGAGTCAAAGAAGCTGGAAAATCCTTTGCGCTGCCAACTTATTTATTCGTCGGATCAATGGCAATAGTTTTTGGAATGGGCCTCTATCGCGTTGCAACTGGCACCTTGCCTGTTCTAGCCACAGATGCGCCAGGTGCCGTGGAACTTGGCGAAGCTCAAGGGCTACTCACACTCGGTGCAATATTCATTCTGCTGCGCGCTTTTGCTAATGGCGGATCCTCCCTTACGGGCCTAGAAGCAATCTCAGACGGTGTTGCTCTTTTCAAAGTTCCTGAAGCGCAAAATGCCCGTAAGACTCTGGTCATCATGAGCACCATTCTGGGTTCTCTCGTACTCGGAGTTTCATGGTTTGCCCAACGCATTCATGCAATGCCTTATGAATCAGGTACACCGACTGTCATTTCACAAATTGCTAAGGCGGCACTAGGCGAAGGACCTGCCGGTCAGGTATTTTTCATCATTGTCCAAACGGCTACCATGTTAATTCTCTTCGCGGGCGCTAACACGACTTATAGCGCTTTCCCGATTCTCTGTAATTTCGTGGCAGAAGACGGATACCTGCCACATCAACTTTCAAAGCGCGGACATAAACTTGCATTCTCTAATGGCATTATTTTCCTGGCAGGCTCGGCATCCGTCTTAGTTATTTTCACGGGTGCTTCAGTCGAACACCTAGTCGCTTTTTACGCCATTGGAGTATTCACTGGATTCACTCTCGCAGGATTTGGAATGGCAAAACACGCATTCCGTCACCGTCGAGGTCACTGGCGATGGCTCATTTTCATAAATGGACTCGCAGGTGGAGTATCCCTGATTGTCGTGTTCGTGTTCGCTATCGTAAAATTCACAGAAGGTGCTTGGATCGTTCTAACGATCTCGCCAATAGCGATCTTCTTCCTGCTGCGCCTCAACAGACAATATCGACTGGAACAAGATGCTCTTAACGTACGTGGGGCGCAGACCCGTGCCACCTCGATCAGCAAACACGACGTAACGATTCTGGTCGATAGTGTGGACGTCGCGACGATAGGCGCCGTTAGATACGCCCGAAGTTTAAAGCCACACTCTTTATCGGCAGTTCATTTCGTCATCGACGATCAGCGCGCAGAAGATATACGAAAAGTTTGGGCGGAAACTCCCGCTCTTAATGATGTGATGCTCGAACTAATTGATTGCCCTGATAGACGGCTTCCCAATTCCGCCATGGATTACGCAATCCGCACAACGGTTTCGCCAGATGTCGAATTAACCCTTCTGCTTCCGCGACGCTCGTACAGTCCTTTCCTCGGCAAGTTGCTGCACGACCAAACGGCCGAAGAGATTGCCCGTCCGATCTCGCAACTGCCGCGAGTAGTTGCAACAATTGTTCCGTTTGATGTTGCTCGCATTATTGCTGGGAGAGAAATTGAATTTCAAGACAAGCAGGAGTCAGATGCGAAGGCAGGTTTACCACCTGCGCCGATCGTTCCTCCAACGCAAAAAATTACTCCTTCAAGTGTGGTTACGTTTAAGAGCAACGAACCCGTTAGCCATTACGCCGAAAAGATGACACCGATTGGAAATATCACTTGGCGAAGTCGTGCGCACGTCCAGGGCCGAGTCACCTCCATTAGGAGCGCCCCAACAGGATCTGCGCCGATAGTGGAAGTAGAAGTGTGGGATGAAACGGGTGGAGTCACCTTGCAGTTTTTGGGCCGCAGAGAAATCGCTGGACTCGATGTTGGGGTAATTTTGCGCGCCGAAGGAATGGTCGGCGATATTGAAGGAAATCTCACCATCCTTAATCCCTCTTATGAGATTAACTGTTAGAACCACCTCGGGAAGTTGATGCTATTTGTAACCACGGTGTCAGGAATTCTGTATCTTTAACCCGTGCAAAATGGCAAATCAAGTCTTAAAACTTCTTCACTCTTGACACTTAGCGCCCTGGGTGTTGTTTTCGGCGATATCGGGACGAGCCCAATTTATGCGTTGAAAGAATCTCTCGCCACTGCTGGCAGCACGGTCTACGATATTTTCGGAGTTGTTTCCCTAATATTTTGGTCACTCATGATCGTCGTTTCCTTTAAATATCTGGTATTCGTCTTGCGTGCCGACAACAAAGGAGAGGGTGGAATCCTCGCGCTTTTTTCATTGCTTCCCCAAACAATTCGCCGCGCAGAAGGTGGCTACCGTTACGTTATTTTTATGTTGCTGCTTATCGGCACGGCTCTACTTTTTGGCGATGGAGTCCTAACACCGGCGATATCAGTACTGTCTGCTACTGAGGGAATCGCCTCTATCAGTCCGGGTTTGGCCCATCTTTCAGTCCCAATAACGGTATTGATTCTTGCCATTCTATTCAGCGTTCAGTTCAAAGGCACCGCTTCTCTCGGTAAGTTATTCGGGGGAGTAATCTTGGTGTGGTTTATTTCAATCGGTAGTCTGGGGTTAATTCAGATATTTAAGGAACCCTCTGTGATCAAGGCGCTCTCTCCTTACTACGCCTTCGAGTACGTCGTCCACCACAGATTCCATACGCTCATCATTATGTCCTCAGTTATATTGGCGATAACAGGAGCGGAAGCTTTATACGCTGACCTTGGACATTTTGGAAAGCGTCCAATTCGCATTGGCTGGTTTTTGATAGCAGGTCCGTCATTAGTGCTGTGCTATTTGGGTCAGGCTGCCCTTGTAATCCGTCATCCAGAATCACAAGAGAATCTCTTCTTCAACTTGGCACCAAATAAAGCCATAGCTATCTATCTCGTACTCTTGGCCACCTTGGCGACAATAATTGCATCCCAAGCTCTAATCACCGGAGTCGGCTCAATTGCGAGGCAGGCCGTCCAGCTCGGCCTCTTTCCTAGACTTAAAGTCGTTCACACGAGCGAAGAGCATGAGGGGCAGATTTACGTGCCAGTCGTTAATGCTCTCACCGGAGTCGGCTCCATATTTCTAGTTTTGTATTTCAAGAGTTCGACCGCGTTAGCAAATGCTTATTCATTTGCAATTGCTGGCACCATGCTTATTACAACGATGGCATTTGCGATAGTGGCTATAGACAGATGGAAATGGAACAAATTATTTGTCGTACCATTAATTGCAGTATTGGGAATTATCGATCTCTCATTCTTCTTGGCAACCGTTACGAAACTTTTCAAAGGGGCTTGGGTTCCACTGCTACTCAGTTTGTTTGTCGTATACATGATGTGGGTATGGCGAAAGGGTCAATCCGTACTTGCAAGCTCGTTGATGAAGGATGCTACTCAATGGCAAGATGTTGAAGACATTATCAAGAAGGGTGAAGCCGAACTTATTCCTACGACTGGGATTTATTTATCTTCGGCCGCCAACAAAGTTCCCCAAGCAGTCTTATCGCAAATCAGAAACTTGCATTCCATTCCCGAAAAAATATTGATTGTCACCGTCGTTACCGAGGATTTTCCCGTGTCTGAATCGAAACCTAAGCTCGCAACAATCAACGCACGCGTTAAACAAGTAACTATCTACACGGGCTTCATGGAGACGCCTAATGTTCCTAAAGTTCTAACTTCATTCTGTATTTCCCTTGATGAAGAAGCTAAAGCAACTTACTACTTGTCCGATCGAAAGTTTATCTCACCTGAGTCAGGAGAATTACGCGGTTCGGCGGACAAATTCTTTTCCTTTCTTCACCGAAATTCCTCAACGGCTGCCCACTACTACGGACTGCCCGACGATCGGGTAATTACCCTGGCGATTCAAATGAATCTATAGAAGGCATCACGAAGAAGCATCAGAATTTTCATATCTACGCCTGGCGGTGGCGGTGGGATTTGAACCCACGGTTGAGTTTCCCCAACACACGCTTTCGAGGCGTGCTCCTTTGGCCGCTCGGACACGCCACCAGGAGTGAGGATACAGTAAGTCGATTCCTAATTTCTCTGACGTTGAGCCTTGAAAAAATCCTGCAAGAGTTCTGCACTCTGTTTGGCCAGCACCCCTGTCACGACTTCCACTTTATGTAGCGCGCGCGGATCTCGAAGAACGTCCCAGACCGAACCAACGGCTCCGGCCTTAACATCCCACGCGCCGAAAACAAGACGGTTGATTCGCGACTGGCCAATAGCGCCGGCGCACATGGCACAAGGCTCAAGTGTCACCACCAGAGTATGGGTATCAAGACGCCACTTATTGGAGTTGAGTGCAGCTTTTCGAAGCGCAACTATCTCGGCATGAGCAGTCGGATCTTTATGCAACTCGCGCTCGTTGGTGCCGGTTGCAACAACTTCACCAGCGCTGTTCAGGATAACCGCTCCAACGGGGACATCATTGGAAATCAGCGTCGACTTTTGAGCAAGATCGAGGGCAAGGGACATCGCCTCTTCAAGATTCATCGCAAAATTATTGTTCTAGCAATTGCCGGAATTGTTCACCAAAGCCAAGACGCATGGCGATGGCCTCAAGTTGTTCGTCTGGGAAAAGTTCTGCGTCGTCACACAATGCGGAAATTTCCATGTGGTTCATTCCAAGGTCCGCAAGGATGTCGAGGTGGCCGACAGGAAACGGTTCATCGTCCTCTTCGACCGCTGGCAAGTCTGCGAGTTCAATAAATTCTGCCGCGACTTCGTAATCCAGAGCGCACGTTGCATCGCTTAGAAACATACTGATATGGGTTCCGAGAACTCGAATTAAAATAAAGAATTCCTCATCGATCGAAATGAGGGCGATTGATCCTCCGTTGGTCCTTTGACTTTTGAGCCGATCAATTATTTGAGTTAAATCTTGCGCGCGAGCCAACTTCTCAAGTGTCCAACGCCCGTCCTCATGCCACGCGACTACGGCAATGTCTGCGTCATCGCTCATCGTCTACCTCCGCATATTTTCAGCCTATATGTCGCATATTGACACTCATTGGCAAGGAAAGAAAGCCCTGTAAGGTAGTCAACATGAAAGTCCATATCGCTGATCATCCACTTATTTCGCATAAATTGACCGTACTTCGCGACGAAAGAACTGACTCCCCTACCTTCCGTCGACTCGTGGAAGAACTCGTCACGCTGTTAGCGTATGAAGCGACACGAGACGTGCGCACCGAGGTCGTCTCGGTCAAAACTCCGGTCACAATCACGCAAGGCGTGAAGATGGCTTCACCACAACCGCTGGTGGTGCCGATTCTCCGAGCCGGCCTGGGTATGTTAGATGGAATGGTGCGCTTGATACCAACCGCAGAAGTGGGATTTCTCGGCATGGTACGCGACGAAAAAACTTTACTTGCGAGTACATACGCGAACCGACTTCCGCACGATCTTTCCGGGAGACAATGCTTTATCTTAGATCCCATGCTAGCTACAGGCGGGACTCTTGTTGCGGCAATCAACTATCTGATTGATTTAGGTGCGACAGATATCACAGCTATTTGCATATTGGCAGCGCCAGAAGGAATTGCGCATATGGAGAAATCCTTCGAGAATTGTGAGGTTCCAATCACTATTGTGACCGGGGCGCTAGACATAAAGCTAAACGAACATGGATACATCGTGCCGGGTCTTGGAGACGCGGGCGATCGACTATACGGAGTTGTATAAATGGCATCAACTAGTCCAGGTTACGGAATCACTATTCGAGTTGAAGGGCATCCTTCTGCGCAACCAGTTGCTGAAGCGACTGCAGCTATTACGCGAGCCGGAGCAACCATTACAGCGCTCGACGTTGTCGAATCTCTCATTGAGCGAGTAGTAGTTGACGTCACGTGCGACACAATCAACGCCGAGCATGCCGAAGAGATAACAAGATCTATTAGCGCCCATGAAGGACTTACGGTACGCAAAGTCAGCGATAGGACATTCCTCCTTCACCTCGGTGGAAAGTTGGAAGTTCAATCCAAGGTGCCTCTTAAAACTCGTGATGACCTTTCACGTGCCTACACTCCTGGTGTAGCCCGCATCTGCCAGGCAATCGTTGACGACCCATCGGATGCGCGTCGCCTGACAATCAAACGAAATACCGTTGCCGTCGTCACCGACGGCTCCGCTGTTCTTGGACTGGGCAATATCGGTCCAGCTGCCGCTTTGCCAGTAATGGAAGGAAAGGCCGCTCTTTTCAAGCGTTTCGCAGATGTAGATGCATGGCCAGTATGCCTAGATACCCAGGACGTAGACGAAATAGTCCGCACAGTGCAACTCATTGCTCCTGTATATGGTGGCATTAACCTCGAAGATATCTCCGCTCCACGTTGCTTTGAAGTAGAGCGCAGACTGCGAGAATTGCTTGATATCCCCGTCTTTCACGATGATCAACACGGCACGGCAATCGTCGTACTCGCCGCTCTGCGCAACTCTCTTAAACTTGTCAAGAAGGAGTTATCTGACTGCAAAATTGTCATGAGCGGCGCAGGTGCCGCTGGCACCGCAATCGCCCGATTGCTCACGATAAGCGGAGCTACCAACATCATCGCCTTTGATACGAAGGGCGCAATTCATTCGGGCACACAAACCGAAGATCCCATGCGGCGTTGGTTCATAGATAACTGCAATCCAACTAATTTCACGGGCAGTTTGTCTGAAGGAATGAAGGGTGCGGATATCTTCATCGGGGTCAGCGCAGCAAATATTCTCAGCGAATCTGACGTAGCTTCAATGGGTAGGGATTCCATCGTCTTTGCGTTGGCAAATCCAGATCCTGAGATTGATCCAACAATCGCGCGAAAATATGCGGCTGTAGTGGCGACGGGACGCAGTGATCAACCTAACCAGATCAACAATGTACTGGCATTCCCCGGAATCTTCCGCGGTCTGCTCGATGCGAACGCCCATAAGATCACAGACGAACTCTTGGTCGCAACGGCAGAGGCGATAGCGGCTTGCGTTTCACCCGAACAACTCAATACTTCCTTTATCGTCCCGAGCGTCTTTGATCCAAATGTCGTTAAGGAAGTGGCCGCTGCAGTAAAGAAGAATGTGTGATTGAACTCGCGGCGTCGTTTGACTCCAACCTTTCTTCACTAACCCCATTTTTGATCTACCTCATTCTGTTCGTTGTCATCTTTTGCGAGACTGGAATCGTGCTTGGTTTTTTCTTGCCGGGCGATTCCATTCTCTTTAGTGCTGGTCTGGTGGCGGCCTCTCGCAATGATCTCAATATTGCCCTGTTAGTTTTTCTAATCTTCTTAGCGGCTTTTTTGGGAGATCAAGTCGGCTTCGTGCTCGGGCGCAAAATTGGCAGACCATACATGGATAAGCGAACGTCGCCTCGCATGATCAAAATGATTGCGCGGGCAGAGCGCTTTTACGAACAAAGTGGCTGGTGGGCAGTTGTCGCCGCACGATTTTTTCCATGGATAAGAACTTTCGTCCCACCGATTGCCGGAGCAGCCCGGATGAATTACTACAGATTCCTGTCAGCCAACTCCCTCGGTGCACTTCTGTGGGGCGTCGGCATCACATTGGCTGGTTACTATGCAGCGCGTTTCCCTTGGGTTAAAAGCTCTTCCTACGCCTTGGCTTTCTTCTTTATCGGCGGCTCATTGGTCTCGGCAACGTGGAATTATTACAAATCCAAGCAAAAAGAAGCTTAAAACCGTTACAACTTATTCTTTACGGATGCTGAATCGGTTCTTCTTCAGAACGCTTTCGTTATTGATGATTACACCGACATAAGTAAGCACGATGCCTGCAATGAGAAACGGACCGACGTGAACTCCGCGAGTGGGTGAGAAGAAATCAATGAGTAGCGCGCCTACTAATTGTCCGCCAACGCTGAAGAGCGTGAAACTAAGCAGACCGATCTGCTGCACCACTGTTGCCGAGAATGCCACATAAATAACTCCGACAATACCTCCAAGAAACATCCACCATGGACCAGGAACTATTGCCGAAAAATGGAATCGATGAAAAACCAAACCGAGAATTACCACAATTATTAAGGTAGAAGTTCCCATGATGAAATTCAAAAGCGACGTGGTGAAACTTTGCTGAGTTTGCTGATTAACCTGTCCGTTCAATGCGCGCTGCACCCCTATGAAGAATCCGGCGAACACGCCCATAAATACCGCCCAGAGGGAAAGATTTTTTGCGTCAATTCGATCCCAAACAGAAACCAGTACCGCAACAACCGTCACAAGAGCTGCCAAGATTCTTCGCCGTGAAATCAACTTTTTATCCCCACCGGTGAGACCGCTGTGATCTACCCAGAGAGAGGCCGTAGTTTGTCCAGCGATCATTGTGACGGAATAGATAGCCACTCCGATAATAGGAACAATTTGAGTCTGAATCGCAACTAGAAATCCGCCGAGCACTCCGCCGAATAATCGCCAACGTGGAATTGCACCCGCACGAACGGCAGCGCGAAGTTGTACCGCGCCTTGTTTGATTCCTGGATGCCAAATTGCAATTGCTAGAATGAGAACGAGCCCACTTGAAAAAGAGATGAGAGATGCCTGCAGACTGTTATCAATTCGGATGGATAACTCTCCATTCGCGCGCGATTGAATTGCAGTCAGTAAACCGACCAACATGGCGATGAAATCCAGTCTCATTAATTGATCTCCTAGATTCCCAGAGCCTCAGTCGTTATCAACCATTCCTCTTCATATTGCATCAACATCTTGCTGGTCCGTGCCAGATCGCTTTCTATTTCTATAAGTTTGGTGGGCTCGTAGGCAAATTCTTGTTGATCCGTGCGTAATTGGGCAGTTCGTTCAGTTGCTTTCTCAATTTGTCGCTCAAGGCGCGCCAAATCTTTTTTCAACTGACGTTCCTGTGCTGCAGACGACTTTACCTTCGAGACCGATTCCTTTTGATTTGCTTGCGCGATCTGCGCTTCACGCTGCTCGAGATATTGGTCAACACCGCGCGGAAGATCGCGCATTTCACCATCACCGAGGAGTCCCACGAAACGATCGCAAACGCGCTCAAGGAAATATCGGTCGTGCGAAATAACCAACAATGTCCCACTGTAACTATCCAATAAATCTTCCAACTCAGTTAGCGTTTCAATATCAAAATCATTAGTGGGCTCGTCCAGCAACAGCACGTTAGGACTGTCCATGAGAAGACGAGTGAGTTGCAATCGTCTTTTTTCACCACCGGATAAATCTCCAACAGGTGTCCACTGAGATTCTCGGTCGAAGCCAAGGCGTTCACACAGTTGCGAAGCGGACAGTTCCTTACCGTTACCGAGTTCGATTCGGTTAGCAACCTGCTCTACCGCCTCGAGAACTCGCCATTTCGGATTCAACTCAGCAAGGTGCTGGGTCAGTAGCGCGGCTTTAACAGTTACGCCTGTGACCAATTTTCCAGATGTCGGCTTTATCTCTCCGGTCAACATTCGCATAAGAGTGGTCTTGCCCGCGCCGTTTACACCTACAACTCCGATTCGATCCCCTGGGCCTACATTCCAATAAAGATTGTCGAGAATCTTTTTATCGCCCGCATGAACCTCTGCATGCTGAACTTCGTAAACAGTATTGCCGAGGCGGTTGCGCGCAAAGCGCAACAGCTCAGTGGTATCACGCGGTGGCGGTTCGGTTGAAATTAATTCATTAGCGGCATCAACCCGGAATTTTGGTTTTGATGTGCGAGCAGGTGGACCGCGACGTAACCAAGCCAATTCCTTTCGAATCAACTGATTTCTGCGACCTTCCATGGCGGAGGCTTGGCGATTACGTTCTACTTTCGCAAGTACGAATGCCGAGTATCCGCCGTCGTATTCCTCGATCTTTCCGTCAATGACTTCCCAGGTGCGCTCTGTCACGGCATCCAAGAACCAACGATCGTGGGTGATGACGGCAACCGCTACGTCCTTGCGCAGATTTATGTGTCTGGAGAGCCATGCCACCCCCTCGACGTCGAGGTGGTTGGTCGGCTCGTCTAGCAGCAATAAATCGAGGTCGTCGATAAGCAGTTTCGCTAATCCCACTCGTCGACGTTCGCCACCCGAAAGGGCCGCGAATTTACGGTCGAAAAGTTCGTCCGAGTGGCCGCCGAACAGCCCATCAAAAATATCCCGAATTCCAGATTCACTCGCCCATTCGTGCTTCTCTTTATCTCCCAGTACGACATCTCGGATGGTCGCATGCGGGTCGGCGAAATCCACCTGCGAAAGTAGACCTACCCGCACATCGCCAGCGCGCGTAACCCGGCCCCCGTCGGGGGTCTCTAGCCCGGCCATCACCTTGAGGAGCGTGCTCTTACCCGAGCCGTTTCGACCGACGATTCCGATCCGATCACCCTCCGCGATTCCGAGGGAAACCTCCACGAGGAGATTCTTTATATCGAAGGATTTTGAGACGGCCTCAAGATTCACCAAGTTGCGGGCCATTCTCAGAGTCTACCTAGGTTCACTGAATCCATTTATCTGCGCACGACCAATAGGCTTACCGCCATGTCTAGTTGGATTCACACTGCCGCGGATTGGCTTGTCGCGCAAAATCTTCAAACGCCGCTTTTCATTCTCCTCATCTTTTTCGTATTCATGGAGGCGGCGGCATTTGTCGGCTTCGTCCTACCGGGGGAGACTTCGCTCATTATTGGTGGCGTCCTTGCGCAAAAAGGAGTTTGGCCCCTTTGGGCATTCCTGATCGCGGCAATTTTTGGTGCAATCGCGGGAGACTCCGTTGGTTATAAAGTCGGCAGACATTTCGGACCGAGGATAGAAGTCTCACGGCTGGGTCGAATGGTCGGTGCTAAACGTTGGCGAATGGCACAAAGAATTTTCGATAAATATCACGGCGGGGCAATCTTTTTCGGTCGCGCCCAAGCTATCTTGCGGGCACTCGTCCCAGCGCTGGCCGGCATGAACCACGTGCCTTACCGAACCTTTCTCAAGTGGAATGCGGCGGGAGGAATTGTTTTCTCAACTATTGTCGTGCTCTTGGGATACGAATTTGCTGACAGATTAGCGAAGCTCGAGAATGCCCTCAAGTATTGGGCTATCGCCTTCCTTGCAGTAGTTATCGCAGTAATTTTCTATCTCAAAAATAAACTTGAAAAAGTTATCGAAGCAGAATAAGTAGATAGGTGACTTTCCAAATGGGCAAATTCAATCGTCGTACATTTCTCGCTTTTGTCTCCGCGTTAATTCCATCTGCCCTACTCGGCAAAGCCGAAGCCGCGGCGTCTCCGTATGGATCTTTCCTAGCCAAATCGACAGCAATCAAGTTGGGCCAAACACAGATCTACGGCGCGAAAGATTCCAACGGCCGAAGTTTCGAAGTCGTCCTCACTAGAACAAGAACTGGAGTGACCGCCCTTGAAGGCACCTGCACTCATCAAGGTTGCCTCGTTGACCTCAAGAAAAACAGTTTGGTCTGCCCGTGTCATGGTTCGGTTTTCAATCCTGCTTCGGGAGCCGTCATTATGGGTCCTAACGGAAGTTCGAAGAGTTCCATCAAGCCACTGACGAAATATAAGGTCACCGAGAAATCCGGAAAGATATATATCAAGTAGTTCATTCTTGGTAAAAATTATTGACTTTGAATTACCTTCGTCGAATACTTGTGTTGCCGAATGGAGTTCGGCACTACCGAATGGACTCCTATGGAGTGGCTCAGCCGAGGTAGGGCACCATTAATTCAATCCAAGCCTGGAGCACTAGGACTGGGAAATCTAAAACTTTAAGAGATTGCGATAATGACAAGCACATACACTCTTCGAAGCAGTCAGTGGTTCAACGGAAATGATGAGGTTGCCCTATCTCACCGCGTCGTCATGGCATCAGTGGGATACAAAGTCGAGCCAGATAATGACCGTCCGATAATCGGAATTGCTGATTCTTCGAGCGAACTCAATCCTTGCAATCTCCCATTACGTGACTACATTGCAGACATAAAAGCCGGAGTGATTGAGGCGGGTGGAATACCAGTTGTTTTCCCCGTCATGTCCCTGGGTGAAGATTTGATGAAGCCCTCTGCCATGCTCTATCGAAATCTTCTGTCAATGGAAATCGAAGAATACGTGCGGTCCTACCCCCTGGACGGAATTGTCTTACTCGCTAACTGCGATAAGAGCGTGCCAGGTGCGCTGATGGGCGCTGCTAGTGCAAACATCCCAACCATCATGTTTACTGCGGGGGCACGACCAGCTGCGGTGTATCGCGGAAAGAAAATTGGCACCGGCACCGATCTGTGGCGAATGTGGGCTGATTTTCGATCAGGAAAAATCTCACAAGAGGAATGGAACGAATTCGAAGGTTGCCTCAACTGCGGGCTCGGATCGTGCAACACCATGGGTACCGCATCATCAGTTGCACTTATGGTTGAAGCTTTAGGAATGAGCCTGCCAGGCACTTCCACAATTCCTAGCGGAGATCCCGCCCGCAAAGTTGCGGCTGTGGATTCTGGAAAAGAAATTGTTGCGATGGTAAAGGCCAACACAGTTCCTTCAGAAATCATGACCCCGAAAGCTTTTCGCAATGCAATTCGAGTACTGCACGCCTGTGGTGGATCAACTAACGCACTTATCCATCTGATCGCAATTTCCGGGCGCATCGGCGGTGAGCTCACGCTAGAGAAGATTGCAACTCTCGGAGAAAATATTCCAGTACTTGCAGATGTCGAGCCTTCGGGTACTGGTTTGATTCAAGATTTTCACGCTGCAGGAGGATTGCCTGCGTTGATAAATGAGATGGATGATCTGCTGGAACTCGATTCAAAAGTCCTCACAGGAAAATCGTTAGGTGATTCACGCACTTCGAAATCGGCCACATCTAAGGCCATTCGGGGCCTCGATAATCCGTTGCGGACCACGGGTGCTTTTGAGGTGGTCTTCGGAAATCTTGCGCCCACTGGTGCGGTCATTAAAGTCTCGGCTGCATCCGATGAACTAATAATTCATTCCGGTCCGGCAGTTGTTTTTACGGGATATAACGATATGCGAAATCGCATTGATGACCCCGAGCTCGAAGTTACAAAGGAGAGCGTTCTTGTTCTCTCTGGATGCGGTGCGGTTGGCGTGCCAGGAATGCCTGAGTGGGGAATGATTCCAATTCCAAAGAAACTTGCCGCACAGGGCGTTGTCGATATGGTGAGAGTCACTGATTCGCGCATGAGCGGAACATCTTTCGGCACATGTGTTTTGCATGTCTCTCCAGAAGGCGCTGTCGGAGGCGTGATTGGTTTAGTGAAGGATGGTGACATCATTGAACTTGATGTTTCGCGTCGCTCACTCTCTCTCAAAATTTCAGATGAGGAGCTCGCGGTGAGAAAAGCATCATGGGCAGGATTGCAGACAGAGCACTTGCGTGGCTGGCCATCACTTTATCAAGCCCATGTACTCCAACCCGATGAGGGATCTGATTTTGATTTCTTGCGAGCGCCGACACCCGAGATGCGCAGATTTGTTCCCCCTGTAATCGGCCGATCGTAATATCTCGCTAAATCTCGAATACTTGCGCACTCTTCGGAATTGTCACGTTCCAGTGCAACTCCTTTTCCAGCCGCGCAGCCAAGAATTCTTGCGAATCCGGTTCGCCATGCACCACAAATACCTGTGCGGGCGCTTTAGTTGCGGCGTTCACGCCCCTGAGCCACTTCACTAATTCATCTGAATCAGCGTGCACCGAAAAACTCTCAACTTTTACTATCGTGGCTTTCACAGGGACCCACCGTCCGTGAATCTTTATCTCTTTTTGTCCCTCTTCCAAAGAACGACCACGACTTCCCGCCGCCTGAAACCCAACCAGAATCACTGTGTTCGACGCATCGGGAAGTTTATTAGCCAGATGGTGAACTACTCGACCACCTGTAGCCATTCCACTTGCAGAGATGATGATGCTTGTCTTTGTTATATCGTTGAGGGATTTTGATTCTTCTACCGTATGCAACTCAGAAAGATTTCCTGAATCGAAAGGATCTACGTTGCGCCATTTATCGGCAACACCTTCGCGGATTTCCTTGGAATTTGTTCGCACCGCATCCCGATAAAAATCGAGAGCGGCTAACGCCATTGGCGAGTCAACATAAATTGGAATTTTTGGAATATCGCCGTTCTCGATTAATTCGTGTAACGCCATCAAGATGACTTCAGTGCGATCGACAGCAAACGCCGGAATCAGAATAGAACCTCCGCGCTTTATCGCTGCGTTGATCTCATAGGCAAATGTCGCGGTCGGGGTGTCATGCACGCGATCGCCGTAAGTTGATTCTGTTACTACAACATCGATTGGTACCTTAGGCGGTAGATCTGGTGGCGCAAGAAGGGGATGGTTATCTCGACCCATGTCACCGGTGAAAAGAAAATTCTTGCCATCAACTTCCAGAAGAACAAAGCCGGCACCCAAGATGTGCCCCGAGGGAAAGAAGGTCACGAACGCATCTGGCGTCAATTGACGACGTGTTCTAAATTCGACAGTAGTGAAAAGCTGCCTAGCTCGTTCAACATCGGATTCGTCGTAGAGTGGCAGCGGAATAGGGTGCTTGGAGAATCCCTTCTCTTGCGCGTATCGCGCATCCTCCATCTGAAGAAAAGCTGAGTCGCGCAAAATGACTGTTGCGAGTTTTCCCGTGTAGTGGGTCATGACGATTTCTTTTGTGAATCCATTGCGGACCAAAAGCGGGATGTAGCCACAATGATCCAGATGCGCGTGGGTCAGCACCAACGCATCGATCGAGGATGGCTCAACAGGAAATGGTTCCCAGTTCATGAGTCGAACTTTCTTCAGACCTTGGAACAACCCCGCATCGACGAGAATCTTGGATTTTTCGCTACTGACAAGAAATCGGCTCCCCGTAACAGTCGAGGTTGCTCCCAAAAAAGTGATCGTTACTTTACCCATGTCTCAAGGGTATGCCTGTATCTCTCAAAGCAGCAGGCTTTGTGATGTGGTCGCAGATTACTCACGCGTACCCTATCTTTTGTAAATTTACTGCTGGTAAAGTTCGACTACATTTCCCTTTCCCCCTGGAGACACCATGTTGAAGGTCAGATCAGCCGCGACAGCCCTTGCGATTTTAACCGCGCTCTCAGTTCTCCCACTTTCGGCCTCACAGGCTGGCAGCCCAGCGAGGGGTCTTCATCTCACTAAGGAAAAAAGCACGAGCAACGCAGCTTCGGTTGGAGCATCCGATGGGATTGGTGCTGTCAACTACATCATGGGCGGGCCGATTGTGGCAAACCCCAACTCCTACGTGATCTGGTACGGCAATTGGGATTCACAAAGTTGCACGCCAACTCCTGGCTCAGATTCGACGGCCTCCATCATCAATGATCTTGTTACAAATATCGGCGATTCTCCGTGGAACAACATCAACGCCACTTATTACCAAATCATTAAGGGCATACGTACCTTCGTTTCCCCGTCCATAAAGTATTCAGGTTGCGTGGTGGATTCTGGCTCTGTCGGACTCTCTCTGGATGGATCAACAGGACCGCAGGTAAGCGATGTCGTTAACCACGTCCTCAATTCAAACCTCCTGCCAAAAGATCCCAACGGCGTGTATCTAGTTCTGACTAGTTCGAATGTGAATGTCAACGGCTTCCTCACAAACTTCTGCGGATACCACTCCTTTACCGCCAACGACTCCTCGAAAATTCTGTACGCGTTTGTCGGTGACCCCTCAGCCAGTCTTGGCTCGTGCGTCTCCCAAGTGCTGCGTTCGCCAAATAACAACCCCGCCGCCGATGGCATGGCCTCCGTGTTGGCTCACGAACTGGCTGAGCCAATCTCGGATCCGTATTTCACATCGTGGTTCGACCAGAGTGGGTTAGAAAATGCCGACAAATGCTCATGGAAGTACGGCGACGTAATCCAAGGTGCCAACGGTTCGTTCTCTAACATGGAACTTGGTGGACGCAAATTCTTAATCCAGCAAAACGTACCCGCGCACTCCAATAAATGCGTATCTAGCGTTGCGCTTTCTGACCAAAATGGCTCGGGGCCCAAGAAGTAGTTCTGCCCGAAAATGCCTACTAATAGGATGAAATCTGGGTAAAGTAAGCGCCATTCCACCGTTCCTGAGGCGATCGTAATTCGGTCGCTTTTCAAGTAACGGGGCGACGTCGGAGAGGCACTGTGGTCCTACCTCAACCTGATAGACCAGTACTTGTTTCAATTCGAAATCTCTCTCGCTCGTTTGGCGTTGTCCAAGCTGTCGATGACGTGAGTCTGGATGTGTACGCCGGAGAATTTCTCACCCTCTTGGGACCTTCCGGATCAGGCAAAACGACGGTGTTGCGCATGATCGCCGGATTTGAAAAGCCCGATCGTGGCTCCATCGAACTCGGGGGCACAGATGTCTCCCAACTCCCGCCGTACGAGCGAGATGTCAACACGGTCTTCCAGGATTACGCGCTTTTCCCACATATGGATGTCATCTCTAATATCGAATACGGACTACGTGTCAAAGGCGTCGAGAAGGTCGAACGACGCGCGCGGGCCCTTGTTGCATTGGAACAAGTTCGCTTAGGAGGATACGGCGAGCGCAAGCCCGCGCAACTTTCCGGCGGCCAGCGCCAACGAGTTGCTTTGGCGCGAGCGCTGGTGAATCGCCCGTCCGTGCTCCTCTTGGACGAGCCGCTGGGGGCGCTCGACCTAAAGCTGCGCGAACAGATGCAAATTGAACTCAAGGAGTTGCAGCGCGAAGTCGGTATCACTTTTATATTCGTTACACATGACCAAGAAGAAGCGCTCACAATGAGTGATCGCATCGCGATCTTCAACCGCGGAAAAATTGAACAACTCGGCACTCCGCGCGAGGTATACGACAATCCCTATACAACCTTTGTCTCTGAATTCGTCGGTCAGACCAATAAGTACGACCTCAACGGCACAACAATTAACATCCGTCCAGAATTCATTACAATTTCAAAAGGCGAAACTTTTGGTGATCGGACTGTCGCTGGAAAATTGCGCGATGCAATTTTTGTGGGAGCAACTACGCGATTCCTCGTCGACACCGTCGATGGTGGGACTCTTATCGCCACACAAAGGCATGAAGATATTGCGGTCGGAGACTCTGTCATTTTGTCCTGGGAGTCCGAAAAAGAATTCCTGGTTAATTAAACAAAACTAGGGAAACCACGTTCAATGGTTGAGCGCGGTCTGTAAAGAGGGGGGTAAAGATGCGCTCAAAGCGTCTGTTTTCGCAGATCGCGGTGGCATCCGCAGTTGCATTAATCCTTGCTGGTTGCAGTTCAAACAATGGTGCTTCAGATTCGGCCCTCCCCAAGGTCGACATGATGAAGACCCTGGGTACCGGCGAAGGCGAAGTCAATGTCGTCGCTTGGGGCGGTTACGTTGAAAACGGCTCAAATGATCCAGCAGTTGACTGGGTGAGCGATTTTGAAAAATCAACCGGTTGCAAAGTTAACGTGAAAGTCGGAGCAACTTCTGATGAGATGGTCACGTTGATGAAGACTGGTGATTACGACGTCGTGTCTGCCTCAGGCGATGCATCACTTCGTTTGATTTACGGCGGAGACGTTGCCCCAGTCAATACTGATCTCATTCCTAATTACGCGGACATCTTCAAAGGTCTGAAGAATCAGCAATGGAACTCAGTTGAGGGAGTTGCTTACGGAGTTCCTCACGGTCGAGGTGCAAATCTCTTGGCTTACCGCACCGACATCGTGAAGCCCGCACCAACTTCATGGGGCGCGGTATTTGATGCCGCTTCACCATATGCCGGAAAGATCACTGCATATGATTCACCCATTTATATCGCTGACGCAGCGCTGTATTTGATGAAGACACAACCTGATCTAGGAATCACTTATCCATATGCACTCGATCAGAAGCAATTTGATGCAGCAATTGCACTGCTCAATATCCAAAAGCCGCTGATCGGCGAGTACTGGGGTGACTATCTCAAGCATGTCGCATCACTCAAGTCAGGCGGAACTGTCCTTGGCACAACTTGGCAAGTAAATATCAATCTTGCTAAAAGCGAAGGAGTTCCCGTCGAGGGCATAAAGCCAGTCGAGGGATCCACTGGCTGGTCCGATACTTGGATGATCAGCAGTAAGGCTAAGCATCCAAATTGCGGTTATATGTGGATGGATCACATCGCATCTCCAAAGGCCAACGCAGGAGTTGCTGAGTGGTTTGGCGAAGCACCATCCAACGCAAAGGCCTGCGATCTCACATCGGACAAGAATTTCTGTGAGACCTTTCATGCTGCAGATGATGCTTACTGGACTGACGTCTACTACTGGAACACACCAACCGAGGCCTGCCTAGACGGACGCGCTGATGCAACATGCGTGCCGTACTCAGAGTGGGTTAAAGCCTGGTCCAGTTTACGTAACGCTTAAATATGGTGCCGAGGTGCGGGATTTACTCTCGCACCTCGGCGCTATTTTTTCTATGGCGATGCTGGTTGCCCTGCGATAGATAATTTGGAGGTGAAATGAAGTCAACAATCCCGACCTGGATGCATAAGCATCCTAAATTCAGGTTGGCCGCACTTCTTTTTGCTCCAACCTCATGGCTCGTTGTTGCCTACCTCGGCGCTCTTGGCACATTGCTCATTACTGCATTTTTTACGATCAACAGTTTCACAGGAGATGTCGTTGCAAAATTCAACCTCGACAATTTCCACGACATGTTCACCGATCCCGCCTACCGCAACGTTATTTTGCGAACAATTGGAATCGCTCTTTCTGTCACGGCGATCTGCGTTCTCTTCGCGATCCCCATGGCATTTTTTATGGCGAAAATTGCGAAGCCGAAGAGTCAGAAAATTCTGGTGGCTCTAGTACTCACTCCACTTTGGGCTTCCTATCTCGTAAAAATCTATGCATGGCGAACAATGCTCGAGCCTGGTACTGGCGTGGTCGACTGGTTGCTTTCTCCGCTCGGAATTCATTCACCAGGCTTCGGCGGGCCAGCCATCATCATCGGGCTCTCCTACTTGTGGCTGCCCTACATGATTCTGCCGATTTACGCCGGAC
Organism: Actinomycetota bacterium; assembly: GCA_014377015.1. Classification (GTDB taxonomy): domain Bacteria; phylum Actinomycetota; class Actinomycetes; order Nanopelagicales; family Nanopelagicaceae; genus QYPT01. The sequence goes on along the minus strand of JACMQL010000028.1, from coordinate 29,515 downwards.
TTGAGCGCCTACCAAACTCACTCCTGGATGCATCTGGCGACCTTGGGGCGCATAATTTCTATACCTTCCGCAGAGTGATTCTTCCTTTGATTTTTCCAAGCCTGGTGGCTGGTTCGATGTTTACTTTCTCTCTAAGTCTTGGCGATTACATCACTGCACAAATCATCGGTGGCAAATTGCAGATGCTCGGAAACGTCGTGTATCAGAATTTCAGCATCAATCTGCCATTTGCAGCGACGATTGCAACAGTGCCAGTGGCCATCATGGCTATCTACTTATGGTTGGTTCGTCGTACTGGCGCATTGGCGAGCCTCTAAATGACAATATCCAAGGGAGCTCGATACGCACTCACCTCCCTCATGGGGATTGGCCTGGCTTTTATCTATGTGCCGATCACAGTCGTGGTAATCAATTCATTTAACGCGAGCAAGACTTTTAGTTGGCCACCGAATGAATTCACCACAAAATGGTGGAGTAAAGCGATAGAAAATCGAGGAGTGAGGGAGGCTCTGGGTTGGAGCATCACTGCAGGACTTTCCGCTACTGCAATCGCGTTAGTTCTCGGTACTTGCCTCGCCTATGCTGTCAGCCGCTATTCATTTTTCGGAAAAGAAGTTATCTCGCTGCTTGTTGTGCTGCCAATTTCGCTACCCGGCGTCGTGACAGGTATCGCTTTAAGCAATGCTTTCAATCAGCAAATAGGACTTTCAACTGGAGTGCTAACTATCGTTATTGGACATGCGACATTCTGCATTGTCGTCGTTTACAACAACGCACTTGCCCGCTTAAAGCGCATGGGTACTTCACTCCAGGAGGCTTCCATGGACTTAGGAGCCAACGGCATAACAACTTTCCGATTGATAACATTGCCAAATCTCGCCTCCGCGCTTTTTGCGGGAGGACTTTTAGCATTTGGACTCTCGTTCGATGAGATTGTTGTGACCACATTTACTGCCGGTCCGGGAATAGAGACTTTGCCAATTTGGATTTATAACAACCTCTTCCGTCCAAACCAAGCACCAATCGTGAATGTCGTAGCTGCTACTTTGATTGTTGTATCTGTGATCCCTATCTATCTATCGCAACGCTTGAGTCAGGACTCAACTTCCGGCGGACGCTTCTAGAGAATGGCGAATTCCATGAAAATCACTGCTACATACATCCCTACCAAGTGGGACGAAGTTGATTACGGTCCAACACTTGCTGGCACAAAAACAACAAAAGCCAGTATCGATTGTAATTTCACTGGCGATATTGAAGGAACGGCAAAAGTCGAATACTTAATGTTTTATAGTGAATTTGATGCATCGGAAATGCACCGATCAGAGGCAACTTTCGTTGGACTCGCACAAGTAACCGGGCAAATAGCAGGACGCACAGGGACGTTTACAGTGAAGGAAATCGGCACGTATTCTGGGGGAGTCGTAAATTCAACTCTGGAATTACTATCGGGGTCTGGAATCGACCAACTCAAGGGAATTGCGGGCACTGGTAAAGCCAAAGCAGATAAAGATGGTTGCGCCTGGACCTTAGATATTTCGCTTTAACTAGATTTAGTTGTACATCTTGGGTTCAAATTCGGCAATCTTGTAGTACAACTTTTGTTCATGTGCGATGGACACTATTCGGTCGTGACTTCAATTAAATCTCAGAATTTAAACGCCAAGAGACTCACCGCAACCGTGCTCATTGCCACTTTGGCAATTGGATATGGAATCTATTTTTCAATTCAGGCTTCTGCCGCCTCACTTAATGTCAAGTTTTCTGTAGCACTTATTGGAGATATGCCATACGACGCTAAAGGAGCCTTCGAGACTCCGAATGTCATTGCAGAAATTAATGCCGACTCAAAGATCAAGTTCACTTTATTTGATGGTGACACAATGAGCGGCAAGGGCGACAAGTGCGCGGATGCTGCTTATCCCGCTTTAAAGACCAGCTTTTTCGACAAATTCCAAGCCCCATTGTTCTACTCAGTAGGAGATAACGAATGGGTGGACTGTGATCGCGCCGTTAAGGATGCATTTGATCCAAATTCGCGTCTTGCCCTCGTACGAAGCAACTTCTTCCAAAAAGGCGGAAATTATATTTCATTAGGTCAGTCAACTTTGCTGAGTCCAATACTTCACGATCCTAAATATCCAGAAATGCAGATTTTTGAATACCGTGGAATCACCGTGATCATTCCCAATGTACCCGGATCTGCCAATAATTCATCGGTAACTACACCAGCTTTCAAGACATACAACGACACTTCCGCAGATGGCGACGCTGTTGAATTCGTTGCACGAGATGCCGCAAATGTGGCGTGGATTAACAAGGGATTTAATTACGCCACTGAAAAAAACTCCGTCGGGATAATCGTAGTTTTGCAAGCAAATATGGACTGGGAGGGGTATGCAAGAGATGCAGCCGTGCCAAACAATGAAAATAGCGCAGCATACGCGGCGACCAAGCAAGCCTTACTGACAAACACACTTAAGTTCAAACGACCCGTGCTACTCCAAAATGGAGATGAGCATTGGTATCAGGTTGATATGCCAATGAATGAAACTGGAGGCAAATTGATTGAAAAGGATAAAGGCACTTTGGTTGAAAACTTCACCCGGGTACAGACTTTTGGATCAGGCTTTAACCACTGGGTCGAGTTGGTCATCGATCCACGCGACCCTAATTTGTGGAACTTCAAGGTACATCTAGTCGCAGCCAATATCGGTAAGCACTAATCCGTCAAGCACCACCATCTATGGCAACGGAACCACGTTTCTTCGGGGACGTGGTTCTTTTGTCTTTATCAACGTCCTTGACTCACGTCTTGCAAAGTGGTGAAGTTGCGAGCATGTCAACGAACCGATTGTCGCTTTCATTATCGTGGCGATTATGTTGCTCCTGCCCCATACAAGGTATCGAGAGTTATTAAAAAATGATGCTCACTAAAATAACTCGATACGGAGAAGCTGTCGGCCTCGCTGCGGTGTTAGGTGGATTGGCAACGGGAGAGATTTCCACTCACCTAGCCACTAATCTCCACAATCCCATAATTTCAATCGGTAATCGGGTAGTTGACTTTGTACCAAACTTTATGAAGGAATTAGTCATTCGCTTTTTTGGCGTGAACGACAAAACTTTCTTGCTCACCTGCATCACTATCGCAATCGCTCTTCTCGCAATGGTTATTGGACGCCTCTTCGCGCAACAAAAAGCCCGACAAGGCCAATATGTAATTCTTGCAATGACGGGGATCGCAGTTTTGGCGTCATTATTTGATGCGAAAGCTGGTCCATTTGCGGTGATGCCTTCCTTGATCACCGGAGGAGTTACTGCGCTCATTCTTAATTCTTTTTCTCGTCGAAAAACGAAAGCGGAATCTTTCGGCGGTGAATACACCAGGAGAGAAGCGCTCACTTTCGCTGGCTTGATCGGGGCAGTTGCAGTTGCGAGCGTTGGTTTTGGTCGACTCCTGCAGCAGCAGGCCAACACACAATTGGAAAGGCTCAAGGTAATTCTTCCTAAGGCGCTGCGGCCACTTCCTCCACCGCCCACGGATCCGGCGCTCGGCGTGCCAGGACTTTCCACACTCTTCACGCCAAATTCTGATTTCTACCGAATAGATACCGCACTTTCGCTGCCTGATATTTCACTCGACACGTGGACTCTCACCATTGATGGAATGGTCTCGACACCACTTAAGTTCACTTATAAAGAGTTAACGAATCGTCCCTTTTTCGAATTGGATGACACTATCGCCTGCGTTTCCAATGAAATCGGTGGAAACTTAGTAGGCAACGCGCGATGGTTAGGAATCCGCCTGGATGATTTAGTCAAGGAAGCTGGACCGTTATCGCGCGCTGACCAAATAATGGGTCATTCAGTGGATGGATTCACTGCCGGCTTTCCCTTAGCGGCACTCGATGGGCGAGATGCGATGATCGCCTTTGGAATGAATGGAGAGGTTCTCCCAACTGATCATGGATTTCCTGCACGCATAATAGTGCCCGGACTATATGGATATGTCTCTGCAACTAAGTGGTTATCTAGAATAGAACTCACTCGCTTTGATGAGAAACGCGGCTACTGGATTCCTCGTGGTTGGTCGGTGCTTGCACCAATAAAAACTTCAACCAGAATTGATACTCCGAGAAATGGCGCCCGCATAGTGCAAGGAAAAGCGGTCATAGGAGGGGTGGCGTGGGCGCCTACCCGTGGCATCACTAAAGTCGAGGTGAAAATAGATAACGGTGAATGGCAGAACGCAAAATTGGGACCCGAGCTCGCCAACACAACATGGCGTCAGTGGTGGCTGAAATGGAACGCGACATCAGGTGAACACAGAATTTCTGCGCGGGCAACAGATGGCAGCGGTGACCTGCAAGGTGAAAAGAGTGTTGCTGTGTTACCCAACGGTGCGGAGGGTTATCACAGTATTTTTATTACCGCCGAATAGAGAGTTAAACAGTAGGAGTCTGATACAAAACTTTCTTGTTCACGACAATCTCAACATCTACGAGGTACTTGCGCACCGTATCCAGATTGAAATCGATGCCCAGACCTGGGCTTTCCGGTACTGAAATCATCCCGTCCGCATCCATGGAGATCTTGTTGAGATTCAATTCTTGGCAAAGCGCCTTTGGCTCCATCGGATATTCTGCAATCCAAGAATCCTTGAGTCCAGCGAAAGGCTGCATGGACGCAGAGAGAGCAGATTGAGAAGTAAAGGTGTGATTCACGTATTGCACACCTCTTGCTTGTGCAAACTGTGCCACGCGATATGCCGGTCCAATTCCCCCGATGTATCCAGTATCAATTTGGATAAAGCCAATTCCGCCATTTTCAATCAGAGCTTCAGCTTGCATCGCATTGTGGGCGCCTTCCCCACCTGCCAGGCGAACATTAGAGTTCCGTAGAGAAAGTTGCTTATAGAGAGAAATGGCAGCAGCATCGACGGGTTCTTCGTACCACTTAACTTTTGCCTCTTCCAAAGCAGGAAGTCGGAGTGCAGCGGCTTCAACATCCTCATTAAATATTGTTCCGGCATCAATCATCAAATGTGCATCTGCACCAATTCCTTCGCGTGCCGCGATCACGTGCTCTCTGTCAATAGCAACTGACTCACGTCCATAAGGACCCCAACCAAACTTAATCGCGTTGAAACCGCTATTGCGCATCAACTGCGCTTTCTCGAGCGTTGCTTGTGGAGTATCACCGAAGAGAACGGACGCGTACGGTGTCTTACGCTCTGATTTCTGATAACCAAGAAGTTGGTAAATAGGTACGCCTTTGGCGCGACCCAACAAATCCCATAGCGCGATTTCAACACCTGAAAAAGTTAGATCGCTCTGAATAATCCCATAGAAAGAAATGGAACGTACCTTTTGGGCAATTCGCGCGATGTCCGCCGGGGAATCGATGTTCTCTCCTAATACAGAGTCAATCACTGGGTGACATCCACTGTGAGACATTGGTGCAATCCAACTTGCGATTGAAGTTAGCGGTGACGCTACAGCCTCTCCCCATCCTTCGAAGTTTCCAGACCTAACTCGAAACACGAGGCCGTCCTGACTTCCATCGCCAATATCCAAAACTTCCGGCATGCGAAGATAAAAGAGATCCACCGATTCAATTTTCATTTTTCCTCTTCCAGTTCAACTATCAATCTCAATGCACAATATTAGGACACGGGTAGATACTTTTTACATGCACTGCAAGAAATCTCGTTGAACGTGTTCAATAATATTGTCAATAATTGCCCACCAGTTATGATTACTGAGTGACCGACTCTCAGGGTAGATTTCCGTTAGCAGAGATATTGGCGTATCGCGTCGTGCCAGTTCTAGTTATAAGGAACGCTGCGGATGCTCGCGCAGTAGGTGAGGCGCTCGTCAATGGTGGTTTGCCAGTTGTCGAAGTGACTCTGCGTACTCCCGCAAGTTGGGACGCCGTGGGCGAACTCAAGAAAGTCGATGGACTCATTGTTGGAGTCGGGTCAGTTAAGAGTCCAGAGGATATCGTGCGCGCAAAAGATGAAGGACTCGCGTTTGCGGTCTCCCCTGGCCTGCTCGCGCCGATTGCAGAAATGGCGGAGAAGTGTCAACTTTCTTTCCTACCAGGTGTGAGCACTCCATCGGAGATCATGCTGGCGCTCTCGCTTGGATTTAACGTTGTTAAATGGTTCCCGGCCGAAGCCCTCGGTGGAATCACTTCGCTTAAAGCCATCGCCGCTCCATTTCCAGATCTCAAGTTTGTCCCAACGGGTGGAGTTAACCTGAGCAACATGGCTTCATATCTGCAAGAGAAGTTCGTCTCAGCAATCGGTGGAAGTTGGATGGTCTCAGCCGCTCTTGTGGAATCTCAGAATCGGGCCGAGATGTCGGGTCTGACTAAGTCGGCGATTGAATCAGCGTCCCAGATTGGAAAGTAGGTATAAATATGGATATTAAGGGTTCAGATTGCGTGACCTATGATCTGGTTTCCCTCGGTGAAGTAATGCTGCGCCTCGATCCAGGCGATGGCAGGATTCATACGGCGCGATCCTTCGATGTCTGGGAAGGCGGAGGAGAGTACAACGTCGCCCGCGGATTGCGCAGATGTTTTGGCATGCGGACAGCGATTGTAACTGCGCTAGCCGAAAACCAAGTCGGTCGCCTGGTGGAGGATCTCATTTTGCAAGGTGGAGTCGATTCCTCATTTATCAAATGGATGGACTTCGACGGGGTTGGTCGCAAAGTGCGCAACGGATTAAATTTCACTGAACGTGGGTTTGGTGTCCGTGGCGCATTAGGCGTTTCAGATCGTGGCAGTACCGCCATTTCGCAAGTTAGGCCCGGCGACATCGATTGGGAAATGATCTTCGGAAAACTGCAAACTCGCTGGCTGCACACGGGAGGGATTTTCGCCGCCCTTTCTGAAAATTCTGCCGCGGTCGCTGAAGAGGCCATGAAAGCCGCAAAGAAGTATGGAACGGTAGTTTCTTACGACCTTAACTATCGTTCCAGTCTCTGGAAGGACATCGGAGGAAAGAAGAAGGCGCAGGAGGTAAACACTCAGCTCGCCAAATACGTCGACGTAATGATTGGCAACGAGGAAGATTTTACAGCTTGCTTAGGTCTCACTGTTGAGGATACTTCCGCAGACTTACGCGATCTTTCTTCGGCAAACTTTCGCAATATGATCACTCAAGCTGTTGAAAAATTCCCGAATTTCAAGGTGGTTGCAACAACTTTGCGCGGAGTCCATTCAGCGACGGTCAATGATTGGGCCGCCATCGCTTGGTCGACTAAAGATGGTTTTGTGGAGTCCACACAGCGACCGGAGTTGGAGATTTTCGATAGGGTCGGTGGCGGAGATAGTTTTGCTTCAGGGTTAATTTATGGACTTATGGAACTTGATAGCTTGCAATCAGCAGTCGATTACGGCGCCGCACACGGTGCACTTGCAATGACAACACCTGGCGATACGAGTATGGCAACTCTTTCAGAAGTGCAAGCGTTAGTGAAAGGCGCTTCGGCGCGAGTGCAACGTTAAGATATTTAAACTAAGCCGAAATATCTTCCATAACTCGCACCGTGCGCATTGTAGATACATGCGCAGTCGATGAACGTGCGACCAACTCAGGATCGAACACAATCTGCTTGTGCTGATGCTCTCCCGTATCTTCACATTCGGAAATCAGAAGTTCGGCCGCAGTGAAACCTAATTGGTAAGCAGGTTGGAATATCGAGGAAAGTGGTACGGCTGCGGTCGGTGCAAAGTAAATATCATCATAACCAATTAACGAGATATCTTGCGGCACTTTTATTCCCATGCGCAATAATTCACGCATGACACCGAATGCCAACATGTCATTCGCACAAAAGATTGCTGTTGGTCGTTTTTCGAGCGCCATAACTTTCTTTGCAGCTTCTTCGCCAGTGGAAGTATTCAAAATCTTGAGAGGAATAATTGTGAGTTCTACTCCTGCTCGCTCTGCAATATTAGCTACGCCGATTCCGCGATCCACGCACTGGCGATAATCCTCAGAACCGGTAATCCAGACAATCTCTTTATGCCCCAAGTCGGCTAAGTGTTGAATCGCAATTTCACCGCCCCGTACATGATCAACAGAGACGGAACATTCTTGTGACCCCACTGATTTGTGATCCAGCAGGGCGACACCAACGTGGTGAGAGCGAAGCAGTTCTACACTTTTGTGAGCATCATCGGTCGGAGCAATCAAAACTCCACGTACTCGTTGCTCAAGGAGGACTCCTATATAACTTGTCTCCTTGGCGCCATCCGTATCTGAAATGCAAAGAAAGACTGCGTAGTCATGTTTATTGGCAGCATCTTCAGCGCCACGAGCGACTTCCGTGTAAAAAGGGTTAGTAATATCGGGGATGATCAAACCGATGGTGCGCGATTGACCTGACCGAAGATGACGTGCAAATCCGTTTGGAACGAATTTAAGTTCATCAATAACTTTGCGAACACGCGCCAGAGTTTCAGGCGCAACGATTTCCGGGCGATTGAGCACATTAGAAACGGTTCCAGTTGAGACTTTGGCTTTTCGGGCAACGTCTCGGAGACTTGAAGGCATGAGCAAATCCTGCCGTATTCATTGAAACGTGTCAATAAATAATATAGGATTTTTTACAACGCCGACCTATCAAGGAAGTACTTCGGCGCATACCCCATCGTCTTGAGCCAGTGCTCCGACGAAACCGGACTCTGATGGCCGGAGAAATCTCCCCGAAGTTCGGTGGTTGGGTGGAACTGGGCAAAGAGCTCAGCCGTCGGCGTCAAGTGATTTGTATCAGGAGCGGCAATATTGAATATGTGCGCTCCTTTGAGATCACTTCGGATGGTCAACTCCAATGCAGCCGCGGCATCGCGCGCATCAAGATATGCCCACAAAATCTTGGCATCTGTTTGCACGAGGTCTGGATCGCCGCCATTGATCTGGCGGGCGAAGTCGAGCAAGCCCTCAGGCGTATTGGTATTGGGGAAACGAAATCCAACGTAGGCCGTATCGCATCGCCGTGACCATTCCAATGCAGTGAGTTCGTTTACTTCTTTGCTCAATGCGTAACTCTCGGAATAGATCAAGGGATGCGATTCGTCGATTGGCACATAGAGAGGCGAAGTCCACTTCGGCGACCAGGCGGTGCCGTAAGCAGAGAGAGAGGATGCGTAGGCGACGATGCGACAACCTGCGTCGGCGGCGGCATTAAAGACGGTGAAGCCTCCCAAGACGTTATTGCGGAAAACTTCGTACTCTCGATTTGGTTGCGGACTTGGGATTGCAGCCAAATGCACTACTGCCTCTGCGCCTCTAATCGCACCGCGAACAAAATCCAGATCTTCGATATCGCCGACATGAAGTTGTACGCCATCAGGAACATCTCCATCAATACGATCAATGGCTGTTACGTCATGTCCCTCGTCAACTAGTTTCTGTGTTGCTACTTTTCCGAGAAGCCCGAGGGCTCCAGTGATGAGGACTTTCATTATCCTTTTTGAACCGCCTCAATCATGGCTTGGATGTAGCCGTTGGCGAATGCGCGACCACGGTGTCCCCAAGGTGTATCTCCATGTGTGTGTGGAACGTGATCGTCGATGAAGAAGCCGTCGAAATTATGCTTGTGGTAAATCTTCATCGCTTTATGCATATCTACATAACCGGTATTCACGAACTCTTCGTAGAAGACAGGTACCTTGCCAGAGACATTGCGGAAGTGAACGTAAAGAATCTTCTTTCGTGATACGAAGTACTCGATCATCTCGTAGATATCATCCTTCATTTCAGAGAAGGTTCCCTGGCAGAATTCAATGGCATTTGAATCACTCGGATAGATTTCTACCAGGCGCTTGTACGCCGCAAAACTGCGTAGGAGTTGAGGAATTCCGCCTAATGACTCAACAGGAGGGTCGCAGGGATGGATTCCGAGGCGGATTCCTTCTTCTTCTGCGATCGGCGTGATGATCTTGATCCAGTATTCAAGGTTGGCCCACATCTCTTCTTCGCTGTAAACGCGGTCGTGAGTTAATGGATAATTCTTGGCTAGGTTTTCATCAAATGCCGTTGCAAGTGCGCCGCCACGGATAGCCACGGGTGGGGTACGCCATACGTGAGATGGCATCCAGTTGTAGCCAAAGATTGGAATACCTGCGCGCGCGATGTTGCGAACGGTGGCGATCATATTTTCAATTTGCTCGTCACGACGGGGACCATTGAGCATGATGTGGTCGTAGAAACTGGTAGGCACGTTTTCAAGAGCAGTCAGCGAAAGATCAAATTGTTCTACACGCAGACGCAATTTCACAAGATCTTGCAACGCCCAACGCCCACCATCTCCCGGGATGAGTGGAGTGTTGAGAAGAACGTCAGTTGCCCCGAACTGCTTTGCAAACAACAAGTATTCTTCGCTGGCGACTTGAAATTGACCGAACCCTGGACGCATGTTCTTCCCCTTAGATAGTGGTTGTAACTAGCCTTTTACTGCTCCTGTTTGCAGCCCTTCAACAATGAATTTCTGTCCGACAAAATAAAGCAGCATGACTGGAGCCGCCGCAATTGTTGAATACGCCATGATCAAGGTAAGCGGTGTTTCATCTGCCACGCTCAAGTTAAGAATTGCCACTGGCAGGGTTCGGACTCCAGGTGAAATATTTATTACCAAGGAATACAGCAACTCATTCCAGGCCGCAGTGAAGGTGAGAATCGCTACCGAAACCAAACCGGGTGCGATCAACGGAAGCAAGATGTACCAAAGCGCTTGCAGACGTGTCGCCCCGTCGATTCGCGCCGCCTCTTCCAGTTCGCCGACGAGATTTTTGAAGAAACCAATCAGAAGGTAGGTGCCCAACGGAACCGTGAAGCTTAGATAAACAAGTATGAGCCCGCGCAGCGAATTAGACATTCCTATATTGGCCGTTATCGCAGCCAATGGAATGAATAGCAGGGCTCCGGGAGTCAAGAAGGCGACAACTATTACTCGTCCGAGAGTGTCACGGCCCTTGAAACGCAGAATAGTGAGCGCATAAGCGGCCATGACACTGAACACAACGGCAACTGTCGTTGCCACTCCTGCAACCGTCAAACTATTTATTAGACTCTTTATGAAATCCTTACTGGCCAAAGCCGATTTATAATTTTTCAATTGGAGGTCAACAGGCAGAAAACTGGGGTTCATATACATGGAGGACTGGCTCCGAAACGACGTCGCAACCATGTAATAGAGCGGGAAAAGCACAAAAACGAGGACAACTGCAAGAATGCTGTACTTGAAAATAGAGAATTTCAAATTTCTTCTATACATTACTAGTCCTTCTTCAGTTTTCTTAAGATGAGTATTACGAAGGCAAGAATGACGGGCATCAAACTCAACGCCGCGGCGGCAGACTGGCCGATTTGGAATTGCACAAGTCCGCGGTAGGCGAAGACCGGGAGAATGAGCGTTGCATCAGCTGGACCACCGCCCGTCGTCAACCAAACTGCCTCAAATGAGTTGATGGTGCTGACCGTGGAGAGCATAAACACAATCAAAATTACTGGACGAATTCCTGGCAGAGAAATATGGCGGAACCGATGCCAAGCATTTCCACCATCAATCGCCGCAGCTTCGTAAAGTTCCTTGGGCACAGCTTGCAGTGCAGCCAAGAACATAATTGTCCAAAATGGAAAGCCACGCCAAATTGTGGCAATTACTACCGCCGGCATCGCGTAATGTCCATCGCTTAAAAATGCGATGTGGGTATCAATGAGACCGACTTGATTGAGAAAAATGTTGAGTGCGCCAACGTCAGGGTTATAGATCAGTTTCCAGACCATATAAGCAACGAATCCCGGCATTGCATACGGCACCAAAACTAAAGCGCGCCACAGGCCGCGACCAAACAATTTTTGCTGAAGCAAAAGTGCGATTCCAAGTCCAAGAATGAATTTTCCGATTTGGACACACGAAACATAAACAAGGGTGTTTATCGCTGCCTTGATGTAGGTGGGATCTTCCAATAGAAAAATGTAATTTTTTAATCCGATAAATTTTCCTGCGTGACCTACGGTGCGATCAGTAAAACTTGAGTACACCTCATAAAAGAGAGGGTAGGCAAAGAACATAAAGAGCACGCCGATTGCTGGTGCCATCATCAGATAACCAAAAAGATTATCGCCCTTAAATAACCAGGCTAATTTTCCGGGTGCGGATCTTTCCTCTGTTTTCGTGGCCAAGGACATCTGGTCGAATACCTTCTCTCGCAAAACTTTTGAATAATCGTATTTAAAGGATCCGATATCTAAAAGAGAGTGGCGGTCGAATCTTGACCGCCACTCTCTTTTAGAGCGTTCTCTTACTTACATTTCCTAGCTATCTAGCTAGTGCTTACTTGTTGTACTTGTCATAGATTGCTTGGCAGGTGGACTGCGCCTGCGCGATGGTTTCATTTGCAGACTTTCCTCCGTAGAGGTATCTCTGCACCATCTGGGACAAGTTGAAGCCAGAACCAAACTCTGCGTATGCGGCATTGTTGGTATCTGGGAAGGTGCTTGAAGTTCCGTTCGTTGCTAGGTCAAATAGACCGGCACGAGCAGGATCAACAGACACACGCCAGAAGGAGAATGAGTTGTACTGCTTCAAGACTGGACCATAAATGGCTGCAGCATAGTAAGCCTTTGCCTGACCAATCTTTGCAAGTTGGCGAATCAAATCCTTGCCCAATTCTGGGTACTTGGATGACTTTGGAATTGCCCGCAACCATGCATCAGAAGGAGCTACACGAAGCACAGGTCCACCGGGAAGAGCTGAAAATCCGGTGTTTCTTGCAAGTGTTGGGTTTTTCTCCCATGTTGCAGAACCGTTTATGAGGGTGGTGTAAACCGAACCTGGATTAGCAATAAATACTGTCTTGCCACCGAGGTACTTGTTGTTATCCCATGCTCCATCGGAGGTAACCGAGTCGGACGCATATGCGCCAGCCTTGTAAGCCTTCATTGTCAGAGCGAGGAAGTCTCTCGTAGCTTGGGTATCTAAGGTGCACTTGGTTCCGGCATCATTTGCAATACGTCCGCCGTAGCCCTTTAGCTGCGCACCAAATACAGATTCAGCATCTCCTACGTTGCCAGTTGCAAAACCCCATGCGCCAGGCTGTTTAGTCGCAATTGCCATATTTAGAGATTCTTCCCATGTAACTGGTGAAGTCCTCTTCTGCTTGGCAGCTGCGAGAATATCGAGTCGACGGTTAATCAGGTTGCCGTTAATTCCAAATGGAACTCCAAGCCCCTTGCCTGCGTATGTTTCTGCATTGAAGTTAAGCGCGGCTTTATTCCATCCGCCGTACTTTTGTCCCAATTCATCGTAAACGCTTTGCACATTTACTAAGTTCTTGGAACCGAGTTGAAGCATTAAACCTGAACCAATATCGAGTGCGTCAGGCATCGTTCCCGCCGTGAGAGCAGCGGTTATGTTTGCAGTGAGGTTGTTCTGGTTGACCATAACTGGATCAACTTTAATTCCCTTTGCAGCTGCCCATTTTTTAATATTATCGCTAGCAGTTTGGTTAGCTACATCAGAAAAAATTAGCCCAATCCAGTACGTGTAACTCTTACCGCTGGCATTAAGTGCCTTGACTTCTGCTTGCAACGCCGGGTTGGTTGCAGCTTGAGCTGTAACCGCTGGAGTCATTGCAATGGCCAAGAATGCAACAGCTGCGATAGCTGAGATCTTGAGTTTCAAATCTTGCCGTCCTTTCGTAGCGTGCAGCAGTAATCGAGAATTAACTGCCGAACAAGTTGACTGAAAGATTCCAGATTGAACGTTCAATTACAAGGAAAATAGGTAACGATTACGCTTCTTTTTGCTCTCCGTGAAAATTAAAGTTTGATTACAAAACTTTATATTTGGTGATTTTCCTCATGGAAAATTACGGACGTGCCGAACCCCCGTCAGGGGTGCGCGCCGTCGTCCAAGAGGGTGGTCGTACAGATTGGGTGTTATCGCATGGGAACTTCGCGGCTAACTTCTCGTCAATGTCGATGCCGAGGCCAGGCTTGTCATTGGCGTACACGTAACCATTCGTAAGGACCGGGGTGCCAGGGAACATCTCATAGATGATGTCCTGCGGTCCCCACCACTCCTGAACTCCGAAGTTGTAGGAACTCAGATCGAGATGGAGATTAGCCGCGTGCCCGATTGGCGATACGTCTCCCGGACCGTGCCAAGCGGTGCGAATACTGAAGGCTTCGCACAGGTGGGCGAGTTTCTTAGCCGGTGTGAGGCCGCCGATTGTGCTGATGTGGCATCGGATGAAGTCAATCAAGCGATTTTCAATCAAAGGCAGCCACTCTTGCGGATTGGTGAAGAGCTCGCCCATCGCGATAGGCGTTGCGCTCTGCTGGCGCATCACTTTGAACCAGTCAACGTTTTCCGGAGCCAGCGCATCTTCGAGGAAGAAGAGTCGGTACGGCTCAAGATTCTTCGACAAACGCACTGCATCAATCGGCGTTAAGCGCTCGTGAACGTCATGTAGGAGCTCAATCTCATTGCCGACGGCTCCGCGCATGTGCTCAAATAGTTTCACGGTATCGCGCGCGTACGCCTGCGGATCAAAATAGGCACCCGGAAGCGCGCCTTCTGGCGAGCGAATGTCGTGCAGTCGGCCGCCATATCCGCCCATCTGGCATCGCACGTACAGAAGTCCTTGCTCGATAAATTTGCGAGCGTTATCTTCAACTTCATTGACAGTGCGTCCGTCGGCATGGCGATACACCGCGGCAGCCTCGCGCGCCTTACCACCCATGAGGTCGTACACGGGCATGCCAGCTCTCTTGCCTGCAATATCCCAAAGCGCCATATCAACGCCAGATATCGCGTTATTAAGTGCTGGCCCGTTGCGCCAGTAAGAATTAACCATTGACGTCTGCCAAATATCTTCAATTCGCGAAACGTCTTTACCAATCAAGAAGGGCTTCAGATAATCCTCGATCGCAGTTGCCACCATCAAATAGCGCTGCGTGAATGTTGCGCAGCCAAGGCCGTAGAGACCTGGCTCCGAGGTTTCAATCTTTACTATGACAAGATTGATTCCCTCAGGTGCGGTTAAAATCGTGCGGACATCTGTAATGGTTATAGGTTTTGTCATGTTCGGAAGCCTAAAAGCAATAAATACGAATGTAAAGCGAAATGCAAGATTGAACCGTTCAACTAAAAATAATTCGAATTATCAATCAAATTCCAGAGATTTGATAATTATCTACAAGTCTACGTGCCAAATCTTTTTCTAGAAGTTATAATTCTTCGGTGCTCACACGAACTCCTGAATCATTTTCACTTAGAGCAATTTCAAATGAAAGATCGGATTGCGGCGAAGGTCCGATCTGGAATTCCACAACAGGAATCTTGTCGTGGGTGGATATCGCAGGCAATAAATGGCACCAAGTGTTATTGAATTCTGTCACTGACACTTCGACCAAAACTTTTAGAGTATCGACCGTTATCGGTGCAATCGTCGAGCGAAGTGGTGGTGGATACTTTGCTGCGGTGAAAGAAGGATTCGGTTTAATCTCGGCGAATGGTCTGTATTCGTCCGATATTAGTTTTCTCTCTGCCAATGAAAGAATGAACGACGCAAAGGCAGATTCTGCGGGCCGATACTGGGCAGGCAGTTGCGAACTCGGCTTTGCACCGGGTCAAGGAAAGCTTCACATGATTGATGAAAATAAAGTTATCCGAACAATGGAAACTGGCTTGACATTGCCCAACGGTTTGGGCTGGAGTCCCGACAATAGGAGTTTCTATTTCGTGGACAGCATGCAGCACGTCATGTGGAAATATGATTTTGATCTAGAAAGCGGCGATATTTCTAATCGACGAGTGCTCATTACTTTTGCCGACGATGGATCAGTTCCAGATGGAATGTGCGTCTCCGACGATGGTTCACTTTTTGTCGCAATGTGGGGCGGATATCGAGTCGAGGTCTACTCCTCGGATGGAGTCCTTAAGGAAGTGATTCCTGTACCCGTACAACAGCCCAGTTCGTGCGCTTTTGCTGGAAAGGACGGGAAGACATTGATCGTCACTTCTGCCTCGGGCGGAACGAATATCGTCACTGAACCCCTCAACGGATTGCCGTTGGCAATCGATGGTCTGGGTTATTCCGGACAAGAAAGCACGGTGTTTCATGGTTGAACGCTTTGATACGCCGATAAAAGCGCGGAATTTCGGTTGTCGTATTACCGAGCGAGTCTCACTCGGGCACCTATCGGCGCTGGTGATCGAGAATGAGAAGTTGCGAATCACTGTATTGGCTGGCCGAGGTGCAGATGTCGTTGAATTTCTTTACAAGCCAAGAGACATGGACTTTGCGTGGCTTACTTTCACGGGCATTCGTGGAAACGCCATTGATGCCGATGCTCCTGGCCAACTTGATTCGTTCATGGATGAGTATCCGGGCGGATGGCAGACCATTTTTCCAAACGGTGGAGCACCTTCGGAGTACAACGGTGTTGCCATGGGCCAGCATGCCGAAATTTCCGTGGTCCCGTGGACTTATGAAATCGTAGAAGACACGCCAGAAAAATCCTCTGTGAAATTCACCGTTTTCACAAAGCGATTTCCGTATAAAGTCGAAAAGACTCTCACCATCACTTCAGGTTCAGCTAAGTGCGAACTTATCGAGAAAGTGACCAATCTTTCAGATCAAACTTTGCAGGCCATGTGGGGAGAACATTTCACTTTTGGTCCACCTTTCCTCGATACCGACAGCCGCGTCATCATTGAAGGTAATGGGGAAGTAATTCCTCACCATTTCGCAGATTTAACAACTCCACGACGTATCGGAAGCGAAGATCGATTCCCTTGGCCGGTCGGCAAGGACAAGAACGGAAACGACATCGATTTCTCGCAATTGCCACCGCGCGACACCACAGGTGAAATGTTGTATGTACACAAAATGGTTGAAGGAAAGTATCGAGTTGAAACACCAAGCAAAAAGTTAGCTGCCGAAGTCAAGTGGGATAACACGGTCTTTCCATACCTTTGGTATTGGCAAGAATACGGTGCCACTAAGGGTGACCCATGGTACGGACATCACTACAACATCGGATTAGAGCCCTTTTCAAGCTACTCGACAAGCGGAATTGCGGATGCACTCGCAAACGGAACGACGTTAACCTTCGTTCCGCATTCGGAGAAGGTGCAGGTACTTTCCTTCGAAGTATTTGAGATATGACAGTCACACATAAACGTAGCGACGAAAATTCCAAAAATACAAAAAAATACCTCTACGGGATATTTTTTCTCTTTGGTTTTTCCATTATGGGTTGGGTTCCACGCTTTCCAGAAGTGAAAGCTCAAATGTCCCTCACCAACGGTCAATTCGGTTCTGTCATCAGCGTTGGAGCTTTAGGCGGAATTGTGTTGCTACTCATCGGCGGGCACATTGTTCACCGATTTGGGACGACAATCGTAATGGCGGCAAGCTCAATGAGCTTCCTGATCGGGCTGGGTTTGATCGTTCACGTAACCTCCGTGCCGATCTTCTTGATTCTCAATCTTCTCATCGGAGCCGCGGTAGCGGGCTTTCATATTTCGATCAACGCACAAGTACTTTATGAACAGGAATTAAGTGGTGAGGTTCTGGTGCCTCGCACTGCGGGCGCCTGGAGCAGTGGCGCGCTGGTCTCTATCTTGCTCGCTGGATACCTCACCACCAGAGTTTCACTTGTTTTACACATCGGACTTGCGGTCTTGATTTCTGGCATCGGAATCATCTACTTGATTCTCAAAATTCGCCCGCACGAACTTGCTGGCACCAGCGCTAAAGACAATTCTTACCGCCTTCGCACCGTTTTCAAATCCTTCGAAGTGAATTGGATGGTCAGTTTTGGCATGCTACTTGGCGTGCAGTTGGAGTTCTCGGCTGGGGATTGGGCAACGATTTACTCGAAAGAAAATCTAGGATTTTCAGCTGGAGTCGCCACAATTCCTTACATAATTTTCATGTGCGCAATGATTCTGGGTCGCCTGACTTTCCATCGATTCCTTGCAAAATACCGTGTTGACTCCTTAATTAAAGTCGGTGGGTTAGTTGGTGGGTCAAGCTTCATCATCGGAATCCTGTTGAGCGACCGATTGAGCGTGAACCACCATACACTTTCATTCATTTTAGTCAGTCTGGCATTTGCGATTTCTGGCTTCTGTTCTTCGTTTATGGGTCCAATGTTTATGAACATCGCAAATCAACAATCTAAGTCACCAGGTGGAGTAGTCATCGGGCAACTCGGTGTAATCAACAATGGGCTTACATATCTGGTGAAGGCAGTCATCGCTTGGACGGCGCAATGGCTTTCACTTCCTATTGCACTCATAATCCCCGGAGCGATGCTCATGGCGGTAATGTTCGTAAGAAAAACGGCGGTCAAAGATGTCGACTGACCCTCTCATCGGTTATAGCCATCTACATGCAACAGGCATCCGCACTTTCAATCTTCTGATTTCTTTTTCCGAAGGAGCTAACGAGACTGTAGTAGGCATTTCTAAACTGGTGGACCTTACAGTTATTAAAAGCAACATTGCAGGTGATGATTTAAGAGCCCTCACCGAATTCCGTGAAGTGACTCTGCCTGCCCTGATCTCCCATCCACATACCGCGAGCGCGTTTGTCATTGCAACAGGAGACGAAGCGATCCGGGCATCTGATGTCATCGGTGAGTTGCTCGCAAAAAATTCAACTACCGAGTACTTAATGATCAGCAATGGAGTGAACCAGGAGGCAGCCATCAAGATCGCGGTTTCCGGTGCAACAGACTTAAGCACCCAATCACTTCCTGGACTTGGTGAGATTGCCTCTCCTTCGGTCATCGTCGGGTACGAAAATGAACCCGTCGCACTTACCGACCTTGTAGCTCAGTTCCAGGCGCGGGGCATCTCGCCAATTTTGCGCCAGTTTTCCGCCAACTTTGACCAAGATTTACGTACCTGGATGCTCGAGGGGACGCATGCGATCGTCGCCTTCACTCCACGAGATGAATATCCGGTGGGCACAGTGATGACTCCGGTAATCAACGTAAGTTCGAACTCGGATTTCCACGCACACTTCCAGGGCGATTTCGATCTTGCCAGCACAGACCCGACTGAGAGAATCGTTGAGGAGCTCCTCGGGCTCATTTCACGAGTGCGCACCTTTAGCGAATACACGAAAACGGTTTTGCCGATTTTCCCTTCCTCGCGCGTTGTCGCGGATCCCACAAAACCGATCGGCCTCTTGGTCTGCAATGAGGCTCTCACGAGTCTGGCCGAGGATATCCGAGATCATTTTGATGAGGTACAGCTTCTTCCCATGACTCAGGAAGGCAGATCTCTCATCCGGTCGAAAGAATTGGTACTAGCCATCACTACAGGTGCTGCTTCTGAAATTGAATTTATTTCGATGGCCTCGACTAATTTCCAGGTGATGAACCTGAGTGAGAGAGGATCACTCGCTGCACTTGCCGAAGCTACCGCGCAAGAAATTTCCATGCACAAATAGAAACTCCCGAGGACCAACTATTAGGTTGGAACCTCGGGAGTTTATATTTAATTAATCAGGAAGTGCGGTTGCGCGCGTTGATCTTGCAGATACGACCGAGTTCGTCGTAAATCTTCTTCGCGGTAACGTCAATAGTTTGTGATCCATTAAGCGACTTCTGAACTTCTGGAAGGCACGTGTTTGAAGCCCAGGTCGTGTAGTTAGGGAATGTGTAGTCGTTGTAATAACCCGACTGAAGTGCACCGAAGGCAACCTTGAACTGCACGTTAGCCGTAACAAATGGGTCATCAATGGCTGCGGTAGCAGTAGGGATGTAACCGGTGGCCGCTAAGAACTTGCCTTGCGCTGGAGCAGAGCCCCAGTAGCTGGCAAACTCAAATGCGCCATCTGGGTTCTTTGCTCCCTTGAAGACTGCGTTACCCAATGGAGAGAAGACGCCGGTGGGCGCCTTTGGACCATCAGGCATCTTGGCGGTTTCAACTTGGGTGCCGTACTTCCAGTTTTGACCAACGGATACGAAACTTCCGGTGTGGTGGGCAACCATGGCAGTCTTTCCCGAATAGAACGCCTGGAAAATCTGCGCAAAGCCGTCACCAGTAACAGTTGGTGGTACAGCCTTATCCTTAACTGACAAGTTGACCCAGAAGGCAATTGCATCGCGCAGTGCACCAAAGTCAACGGTGCGGTTGAGTGTGCGCCAGTTAATGATCGGTCCGTTGAAAGCATGGATCATCTTTGGGATATATCCGCCGCCGCCCGAGCCACCACGCAAACCGAATCCGTAAATTCCCTTTGATGGATCGCTCATTGCAATCGCAGTCTGACGAAAGTCTTCAAGAGTCTTAGGAGCTGACTTGATGCCCTTAGCGTCGAGAAGATCCTTGCGGTAGTACAACCAGTCTACGAATGTGAATACTGGAATTCCGTAGTACTTACCCTTGATAACAAATGCTTTTTGTGCCTCAGTAGAAGGCTCAAGTCCTGGCCACTGCTTTGCATATGTAGTGATTTCTGCAACTCCACCAAGTTTAATCATGTCACCCATACGAGGAGCGGTCATCATCAGCGCGTCTGGACCCGACTTAGCAGTAACTGCAGCTACATACTTGGTCATCCAGTCATCGTTAAGGATGGTCTCCACTCTGAGATTGATCTTTGGTGACGCCTTAGCGAATCCATCGGTAACCGCGGTGAAGCCTTGACGCTCCTGAGCAGCGGTGAAGTGGTTCCAATAAGTTACGTCGCCTGTTCCTGGTGTGTTTACCTTTTTTGTTGCGGCGAGTGAGGGTGTAGCAGCAGTGGCTCCGACTGCGGTTGCTGCACCAGCTATTCCCACTCCCTTAAGGAGTGATCTTCGATCGAGATTGCCAATTGGATTTTCCATTTATGTCTCTCTCTGTTTTAAGTCTGACTGCTCCCGACGAACAATCAAATTTCCTATACGATAACTGGTCGATTTAGTGATGTAAAGCACTTTCGGTATAACGAATTGGTAAAAGTTTTCCTACGCTTTCCACTCTTACTACTCTTTCAAACTGCCAGCGGTTATTCCGGCGACCATCTTTCTTCCGACTAACGCAAAGCCAATGAGTACCGGTATGAGACTGAGGAATGCAGTTGCTGTGAGCTGTTCCCAGGGCAGTTGGAACTCACCAATCATTTCCCGCATACCTACTGGCCACGTTCGAGATCTGTTGGAAGACGTTAATAGCAAGGCGAACAAAATGTCATTCCACGCTTCGATCGCGATCAGCGTTCCAGTCGCAGCCAATCCTGGTAACACAAGAGGTAGCGAAACTCGCCACATCGCGCCTAAACGACTGCATCCATCAATGCGTGCCGCATTTTCCAGATCAGTTGGCAAGGAATCGAAGAAACCCTTCATGAACCAGACTGTCGCGGGAATTGTGAAGGTTGTGTAAGCAAGTGCTAGCCCTATATATGTGTCAAGCAGGTGGATCTTGAACATCAAAATATAAATTGGGACTAATAGCAATACTCCAGGAATTAAGCGGATCAAAATATAGGAGAGCAACACTCCTTGCCTACCTCTGAAATTGCTGCGTGAGAGCGCGTAAGCAGCGCCAGTACCCAGAGTAAGGCTTAAAATTACGGTAATTGTGCAAATAATTAAACTGTTGCGTACCAACGCCGGGAAGTTGGTATCACGCCATACGCTTCCGTAAGCAGCAAACGATAGATTATTAAAACTCAAACCAGTTGCATTAATCATGATATCTCGACCAGTGCGAAGAGAAGTGTAGAACGTCCACAAAATCGGAGCGATAGCGTAAATCACGAAAATAGAAATTGCGAAGGTGCCGAGTTTGGCTACGAAGGTAGTTTTCTTTTTCTTCGGCTTGATTTGATTCTCATTCGTAGAGGTCATTGTCATCAATCCTCTTTTCCAAATCCGATAAAGCGAACATATACGATGGCAAATCCTGCAATGGCTACTAGTACGGCTACTGAAATTGTCGAGGCGTAACCGAAATCAAAGTTCTGGAAGGCCTTACGGAAGGCGTACAGCGGCAGCACCAAAGTGCTATCGCCCGGACCGCCATTAGACATCAACAAAATCAAGGTCGGAGAATTAATAAGGTGAATAGCACCTAAAAGAGAGGAGATGAACATAACTGGCTTAATCAACGGCAAGATGATGAAACGGAAATGCTGGAGCGCCGAAGCGCCATCAACAGATGTGGACTCGCGCATATCCTTTGGAATTCCCTGAATTCCCGCCAAGAAGAAGAGCATGAAGAACGGATAGGAACGCCATAATTCAACGAACAAAATTCCGTAAATTGTCTTGTCCGGATCTCCCCAGATTCCCGCTCCTCCGAGATCTAAACCAATGTAATGAGCCAACTTCACCATGATTCCAAAGTCTGGATCCAGCATGAAGCGCCACATATAAGCAGTCACGACCGGTGGGACAAACCATGGAATAACCAGAATGATACGAAGGAGCCAAATCATTCGTCGCTCGCGACTAAGCAATACGGCGGCAAAGAGACCTACTGCTACTTGGGAAATCAACCCAATAACCAAATAAATTAAGGTGTGCCGCGTGGAGGTCCAGAAAAGAGGATCTTTAAGGAGTTGTCGGAAATTATCTAGACCTACAAAGGTTGAGTCTGGACTTTCGATCAAAATTGTATGCGTAAAAGCGAGCGTTAAACCTCTATATAAGGGATAGAAAATAAAGAAGGCAATCATCGCCAAACTTGGTGCCAACAACAACCAAGCGAAGTATTTACCCTCAAATAAATCAGTGAAACGAGAAACGACGGTCTTCTTCTTATCTGCGCGAGATGGCAACGATTTAATACTCATTTATCCCGTCACAAACTATGTGGTCGTCGATGTTGATTCGCAATCGTAAGAGTCACATAGGTGAGTGTCAATCATTTCCTATACGATTTTAACCAAACGTTATTTAATCGTTAGAAACTTAATTAATCTCTAATTATTGAACTTGTTCAATTCCTTCCACTCACGTGCAAGTGCAAGTACCTGCCCATCCGTCAGGTTCTCAATATCAGCTTCCACGGAATCCACCACTTTGCTCGCAAGCGCCGGATGTTTTCCTTCCAGATACTGGATGAGGAGCAACATCCAATTTGCTTTTCCTTTTCCGTGACCTACAAAGAGAATCTGATCAGCGCCAGTAAGGGCACCCACGATTGACTCAAAATAATCTTTGTCGAAATGCTCGCTGAAACGACCACCCTCGTGCATCTCCCGCTCTTTGCGATATTCCGCATTCTCGTGTGGCGGGTGAAATACTAGGACTTGCGAATTTGGTTCTGTCCCCGAGTTCCAAACGCGCGCTTCATTTCTGCTCATGCAAACCACTACAAATTTCTTAGTCATGATTCTTCCTCGCCTACTTTCTTAAATTCGATTAACTGGCATGCACCACAACGACCGGACACTTTGCCTTTGCGGCGCAAGTCGAACTGACAGAGCCCAAAACCAAATCATGAAATTTTCCATGTCCGCGAGATCCGACGACAACCAAAGTGGCATTTTCGCTTTCACTAACCAGAACTTGACCTGGATCTCCCATCAAGGTCCGACTAATCAAGTGTTCAGGACGAGCATTTCCGAAAACTTCTTTTATGCAATTCTCAATGACTTCATCGGCAATCTGTTCTGGATCCAAATTTGGAAGTATTAAACTCGGTGCCATCCCCGATCCAACTAACTCACCAGAAGGAATGTAAGGCTCCCAAGTTGATATCACCTCAATGGTGCAATTTAACCCAAGTGCGTTTTTTGCGGCCCATTCCAAAGCTCGTAAAGATGCCGGTGACCCATCAACTCCGACAATCATGCTGCCTTTTGCAGAGGACATTTCATGCCCCTTTCGTCAGAGTTCTCGAAAATTGATATCTCCAAATCAACTCTGTTACTTGATAATACAACTTTGTAAGAAAATCGCTAGAAGGGCGTGACGGGGACATCACTAAACAATTAGATTAGGTTAACCACTTACGGCTACGCGACTCCCAAAAGGCAGATTATGAAAATTGTCGACTATAAACTCTATTTCGTTGATCCGCGCTGGTTATTTTTAAAAATAGAGACTGACGAGGGCATCACCGGTTGGGGTGAGCCAGTTCTTGAAGCAAAGGCCCTTACCGTTGCTGCCGCGGTGGATGAAATGATGGATCACCTAATCGGTCGAGATCCACTGCAAATAGAACGCCATTGGCAACGCATGATGAAGGGAGGCTTCTACAGGGGTGGTGGAATCTTAAATTCCGCGGTTGCCGGTATTGACCAAGCCCTTTGGGATATCGCGGGTAAGAAATTAGGCGTACCCGTACATCAACTTCTCGGTGGGCATGTTCGTGATCGAGTAAGAATTTATGGACATATTGGCGGCAAGCCAAGTCGCGATGAACATGGTCGTGCCGCAACTGAAGTTGGCACTCAGGAGCTCCTCGAAAGCGTGCAGGTTCAACTTGATCGCGGGCTCACCGCACTAAAATGGTGTCCTGCCGATTCTTTGGAACATATTGATACTGCCGCCGAACTCAAACGGATCGTCGCCAACGTGGAGGCCGTAAGGCAATACGTTGGAGACGAAATTGATCTGTGTCTGGACTTTCACGGACGTTTTAGTTTGGCGATGTCCCGCCGGATTTTCCCGTTGCTCGAGCCTTATAACTTGATGTTCATCGAAGAACCTGTACTGCCCGAGTACACCAGTCACTTTGGGTTGGTAGTTGAATCGACTTCAATTCCAATCGCAACTGGAGAAAGGCTCTTCTCGCGTAGCGATTTTGCGGACGTCCTTCGCACTGGCATTGCAGTTGCACAACCAGATCCAAGTCACGCGGGTGGAATCTCCGAGACGCGGCGAATTGCGGCAATGGCCGAGACGTTCAACGTAAATATGGCGCCACATTGTCCCTTGGGTCCAATTGCACTCGCCGCTTGCTTACAACTCGATTTTGCTACTCCCAACTTCCTTATTCAAGAACAAATACTCGGTCTCGGTGAAGGTAACACTGGCGACTTGATGAAATATCTTGTCGACTACTCACCTTTTCAATCCAAAGATGGATACATCGAACTGATGAAGTTGCCGGGTCTCGGAATAGAAATTGATGAGAAAGAAGTCCGCAACGCCGCAGGTAAAGGTCATCGCTTCCGCATCCCGGAGTGGGTTCACCAAGATGGTTCTTTTGCGGAGTGGTAGATCTAACATTATCTATCCACGTTCACGTTGATACTCCTGCCACCTTACTATTCACGAGCGCTGCTTCGGTGGCCGAATTCTTGTAACTGACTCTTATTGACAGACAAACTCACTTCTCAGATTGCCGCTTAATTTCCGAACTAGGTTTTGAAACCATAGCTTGAAGTCGTCGCAGAGAATCATCAAGATTCTCTATTCCTCCATCTAGAAAAATAGTATTTCCCCTGCCTTCTTTCGCAGTGTCTCGAATCATTTCGGTCCACATAGAAAATGCCAGAATTGTTGGGTCGATATTGTGTTTCTCCAATACTTCAGCAGACTCTCCTAGTCCTTCTGCGAGAGCTTTGCGAAACTGGGCAAGACCTTCACCTCGCATACGGGCTGCTTCGGCCTCGTTCGTCGCCGTAATTCGGATTGCTGCACCTTCAGCCTCAGCCCTCTTTACCAGAGTGATTCGAAGGGCTTCTCCCTCAAATTCTGCTGCCCGTTGGGCGTTCGTTGCGGCTACGACTCTGGACATCGATGTCATAACTTCGGAGTCGAAAGCTATGTCATTAACGGTCAAATCAACGAGTGTGTAGCCCCATGATGCCAATTGCGCATCGAGGGTAGTTTTGGCATGCGAAACAATATCTTGTCGTAATCCCAAAACTTCCGCCTGCTTCTTCATGGCGACAAATTCCCGCACGCTTGCCTCCACAGTGCTCGTCAGTGCAGTGAGAAAAGACTCAGGATTAATAAACTTGAAAGCAACTAATTTAACCGTCTCCTCTAGGTGATCAGCCACTGTATAAATAATGGTTGCTGTGAAGTGAACGGCGGCCTGATCACCGGTTATTGCAGAAAACTTCAATTGATCTGTTCTATTTTGAATTGATACTTTGCTATTTACTTTTTCGATAAAGGGAATCAGAAAATTCAAACCAGGATTAAGAATCCTGCGAAACTTCCCAAACATCGTGACGACTCCCACCGTCGCTTGTTCGATCGGAGTGAAACTCCACCAAAACGCCCATCCGATGAAGGCTAATGCAAGAATTATGAGCAAGACCGAACCGATCTGTGAAGTTTCCATAGTCAGATTCTGCGCCCAATGCGGGAATTGTCAATTCGCGTTTCGAGAAAAACTCACCTTCGGCAATCTCGTTGAAGTAAATTATCTATCCAATATCTGAGAACTTAACTTTTAGTGCGCCCGAAGAGATGAAACTGGCACTGGGAATCGAAGGTATGCCTGCTCTAGGATCAACAAATGAAGCTGCATCGTCAGTTCCTCTGGTCGGTTCCGATATTGGCCGTTTTGATTGCTTCTTGCAGTGTTTCGTCTGCCTCAGTTCCAAAAGAGTTTCACCCGACTGGAAAATATGCGATTAGCCCACTATTCAATTTTGCGGGTACTTTTGTGAATGGAGTCGCGTTAGTAGACACTAAAACGGGTTGGGGCTTCATTAATAAGTCTGGAAAATACGTGATAGCTCCTAATCTCGGTTTAGCTAGTGATTTCGTACAGGGAATTGGCCTTGCCCCGGCCTTCAAAAGCGGAAGCCTGCTCTGGGGATATATTGATGTGAAAGGTAAGTTTCAAGTTAGTCAGAAATTTAGAACGGCTGGAAATTTCTCTGAGGGCTTAGCCATCGCTGGAAATGGCAAACTTTACGGCTTCATTGACGAGTCTGGAAAGTATGTAATTCCTCTTCAATTTGACGGGGCAGATAATTTCTCTGGTGGGTTCGCAGCCGTAAGAGTTGGACAGAAGTATGGTTTCGTTGACACTAAAGGGAAATATTTAGCCAGTCCAAAATTTGATGGAGCAGGAAGATTCCATGATGGCCTCGCGGCTGTCGAGGATGGAACAAAGTGGGGATTCATTGATGTAAAAGGAAAGTACGTTATCAAACCTCAATTCAAGTATATATCGGGAGCTAGCCACTGTTGTGATTTTGCTGGTGGTTTCGCTGATGGGCTAGCGGCCGTATCAAATAACGGAACAGAATGGGGTTACATAGACAAGACTGGAAAGTTTGTCATTAAAGTTCAATCTCGCTTTGGCGAAGATTTTATTAAGGGGCTAGCCGTAGTGAACAATGGAAAGAGTGCGGCGTTCATTGATAAGAAAGGAACCTACCTACTCCGCACACACTATAAATATGCGATGCCTTTTGTAAATGGTTTTGCTCGTGTTGGAAACGGAACAAAATGGGGATACATTGATAGAAAAGGAAAGACTGTGATTAAACCTCAGTTCGACACCGCAGGAGATTTCGTTGAAGGTCTAGCGGCGGTAGCCATCGGGACAAAGTGGGGTTACATCTCATAAGTACTAACGTTTTATCAAGTTTGATGCTACGAGTGCGCCCGAAGGGATGAAACTGGCCACTGGAAAACAAGTATTGAACTTGCTCCAAAGCAACTGTCTACGACTAAACGGCCGACTTAAGTTGAGTAGCCAGTATTCGCGTTACATGTTTAATTTGCTCGGCGCATAGAGCACCTTGCCGAGCGACAATCGGTTCGATGCCTTTTGAATTAATTAACACGCCGTCAACTTCCTCCTGCACCCTCATAAATTTATAGGTGCCCCAACTGGCCGCATAAAAAGCTAGAACTCCGACCACCGGCACATCGACGTCATATTTGCTCAAAATCGCCTTTACGACCTCGACTTGATGCTTCATTCCAGTAACCAACTTCATGCAGTTACGCCGCCCAACCCAAAGTTGCAGATCCGGTGTAGAGAAAAAACCACTCTGATCTTTAACTTGTACGGTTCCCTGGTAATTCTTGGCATCAATAACGATCACTCCGGATTGTGTAATAGCTATATGGTCAATGTTCGCTTTGGACCTTGGAATAAGGCGATCGTGGATAACCAGGAATCCGTACTTCTCTGCCAGCGAATCTAAAAGGTGTCCAATCGCGATCTCGCCTTCCGCCCCGGTTTCCCACGCCTTGGTGCTTTGTGGATCGCCGTAAACGGCAAGCAAAAGTTTTCCAATCTTCGGCGCTCTCGCCATGACTCGTTTTTCACGTGCTTCTACAAGATGATCATGCTTAGCCATCGCGGATCCGCCGGCCTTACCTTTGTCGTAAGCGACCTCTTCGGGAACTGAGTCATCACCAATCACCTCGTGCACATCCTGATCATTCAACAGGACACCTTCCGAATGAGGCTTTACGCACATAACAAGCCTTTTACTCGGATTCCAAAGTGCTTTCGTACCTACTAAAAGTACGTCACCACAGCGTGAACAGACATCATCACGGCGCAATTTTAGAGGTCTAAATCCTTCGCTGTTTAATTCCACTGCTCTTGTTTAGATGATCCGCCAAAAATGCACAACGAACTGACGAGACAAAGAAATTCGACCCCCGAAGTGAAAGGCGACGGGAGTCGAATTTGTGCGCCCGAAGGGATTCGAACCCCCAACCCTCTGATCCGAAGTCAGATGCTCTATCCGTTGAGCTACGGGCGCTTGCTTGCTAAGGATATATTGTCGAGAGTGAGTCGTTAACCTCTCACAAAACGAATGAATTCGGGGAAAGTTCGACCTTTCCGCTCACGACGTAGATAGAAATATGCCCTTACGAATGGGGATTTCCAACCAAAGACCCGAGTAAACACCTTCGCGCGCGCGGTAAGGGTGTGAGAGTTCTCAACTCCCTCTGTGTTAGCACCCGAGCTTTCATCGGGGTGGGAAGCGAGAACCACCGGTAAGAAGACCGCTTGTCCGCCCGATTTAAGTAGATCACTGATGAATATGTACTCATCCCCAAGGGGGTTGGCTGAACCAGCCCCGAAATTCTCGTCGAAATGCAATCGACGACTCTTGGCAGAAGCAACTCGAAGGACCATTTCTATGGTGCCGACTTTTGCACTGTTAAAGAGAGTGAGATTCTCCTCTCGAATCGCATAGCGCTTTCGAGCTAGCCCACTCTCATTCGTGGTTATAGCCGTCACTAGATCGCAGGCGGGGTGTGAATCAAGATAACTGATAATCGTCGCGAGCCCCTCTGCATCAATGGTCGCGTCATCATCGGCGAAGATCAAGTAGTCGGTTGAGGTGTTCTCGACTACCTTGTTTCGGCTCTTCGTTACGCCCGTCTCCTTTGATTCCACAACCGAAACATTGGTGAGTGACCGCGGAATTGTGAATCTACTGGAACCTGGATTCTGAACTGAGATAAGAATTGAGTGCGGGAATGATAAAGATGGGAACAGGATATTCTCGACTCGACTCGCAAGGGTCGAATATCCGATAGTTATTCGTGGAACCTCATTCACTATTGGCAAGCGCCCTTGCAAAT
>JACMQL010000027.1 GCA_014377015.1 Actinomycetota bacterium | reverse complement strand
TGCCGTTGAAGCGATGATGAAAGTCAATCCCACGTGGGACAGACGTCCGGTAATTGTGCACGCACAACTGATTAGTGATAAAGATTTACCCCGATTTAAGCAGTTAGGTGTCATTGCAAATATTCAACCTCTCTGGTGTTACTTAGATCCAATGAATAAAGAGTTAATCCTTCCTCGCATCGGTCAGAGCAGAAATGATCGGCAGTACCGCCTTCGCACAATGCTTGACAAAGGTGTGATGATCGCATTTGGCAGTGATTGGCCCGTGACCAGTGAGTTGCCTTTACGGGCACTGGCCGTGCCCGTGCATAGAGCCAGCCCCGATGCACCACGAGGGCAAGGATGGAATATGGCTGAGGCAATAACCATGGAGGAATCCCTGACTTTTTATACCGCAAATGTCGCTTATCAACTCTTCCGCGAAAACGAGCGTGGTAAATTAGAGATTGGGATGCTTGCCGACTTTATTGTCTTGGATAAGAACCCGCTAAAAATTGATCTCCGCGAAATAGCCGATATCGTAATTAGAGCCGTATATCAAAAAGGCATTCAGGTTCGCTAACCGCCAATTTAAGGATTCTCCGCGCGGCAGTCGTTCTGATCTAGCAGGGGCTGCTCGCCCGGGATGGCGAAAACGAGGGGGATCGTGAATCTGCGGGTTCGCCAGAAGTTTCAAATTCAGAAAAGGCCGAAGAAATTGAAAAGCGAATGGTTTGCAAAGGCGGCACTTCTGGATCAAGACGATTCAACGGACGCGGCAGAACGCGCGCAATAGTTCGATCTAAATTTCTTGTCCACAAAGTTTATCAAGAGACATTAAAATTGTCTGACTCTGTCGCAACTCTGCTCTCCGCGTGCTTTTCACGAGCACCTTGGATGATCGGAGTGGACAAATAATGAAGATAGCGGCCAAAGTCAAGAAGACCGTCAAGGAACAAATTCAGGAAGAGGACTTTTCGCACAATCTGGTAAATCTCCGTGGTCGAGTGTCAGGTTCCCCGCTTGAGCGAGAACTTCCAAGCGGGGACAAAGTTATTGAATTTCGTCTAATCGTGACTCGCGAATCGAGAGTTGGCGTTGATACTTTGGACATAGGCGCTTGGAGTGCGAAGGCGCGGCGTAAATCTGCCACGCTCAAGGAGGGGGAGTGGATCGAAATTTCTGGAGCGATTCACCGACGATTTTGGCAAGCGCCCCAGGGGGTGGCAAGTCGTTGGCAAATAGAGGCCAGCGAAATAACTAGAATTTAGGTACCTTTGTGGTCTAAGAAAGTGGGAAACGAATATGGCGAACGATCTTTTGAGTACGTTGAAGTCTTACATCTCTAAAGTTGCAGATGGGGAACATACCCCGGCTGAGGTCGCTAACTCTGTAAATGCTTGGATCAAGGAGAGCACTGAATCCGTCAAAATCAAGGTGGAAGAAGAAGTTACCCGCTCAGTTTCCAAGATGGGATTTATCAAACGGGCTGAATTTGATGAACTCAAGGCGGAACTACTTAGTTTGAAGGCAAGTTCGGCATCCTCAGTTCCAACTGCTTCGAGCGCGACCAAAGCAAAGGTCCGGAAAACTAAGAAGACTGCCGTGAAAAAGCCCGTCACACCAGTTGCACGAGATTCGGCGAAGCCAAAGAAGAAGGTGGCGCTGAAGAAAGCAGCCAAGCCTGCTGGAAAGGTGAAGTGATGAATTCTGAAGAAACTGAAGGATTCGTTGCTAACGTGAAGGATGCACTTTCTGAAATTGACGGCCTGGACGTAAGCCAGCACGGCGAGCGGTACCTACAACTGCACCGAAATCTAGAAACTGCTCTCACCACAATCGATGGGCTCTAATTCTTAGAAATGAAAACACGCCTTGATGCCGAATTAGTGCGCCGTGGACTAGCGCGATCCCGCGAGCAAGCAGCGGATTTGATTGAGTCACGTTCAGTCATGGTCTCAGGAATTCCCGCGTCAAAACCAGCCAGCCAAGTGGATGCCGAAACTTCCATCGTGCTGCAAGGGGCACGCAATGATTTTGTCTCTCGTGGTGGCCGCAAGCTTGCCGGGGCATTGGATGTTTTCAGCGAGATATTGGTGGCGGGAAAACGCTGTTTAGATGCAGGCGCCTCGACCGGAGGATTTACCGACGTTCTCCTGCGAAATGGTGCGGCGCAGGTAGTCGCTGTTGATGTTGGTTACGGACAACTTGCGTGGGAGTTACGACAGGATCCAAGAGTTGTGATTCTTGATCGAACCAATATTCGCCATCTCACCGGTGAGATGGTTGGTGAACCTATTGATCTGGTCGTAGCGGATTTGTCCTTTATCTCTTTAACGTTGGTACTACCTGCGTTAGCCGCGGTTTCGAAGCCAGCGGCCGATTTTGTCTTGATGGTAAAGCCGCAGTTCGAAGTAGGGCGAGAGCGGTTAGGTGCCGGTGGTGTCGTCCGCGATCCGGCACTGCGTCGTTCTGCAGTTCTGGATGTCGCTCAATCTGCTTATGACGTGGGGCTAGGAACGCTAGGAATAGCGGCAAGCCCCTTACCTGGTCCGGCGGGAAATGTTGAATATTTCTTATGGTTGCGACGAGGGGCGGGCGAGATTGATGAATCGGCCCTAGATCATGCCATTGCGGTTGGCCCTCAGTAATGGGAGTGGATCTCGGCCGGTCTCTGCTTTTCATAATCAATACAAACCGAGCAGATGCGGTAGCCGCGGGTGAAGAATTGTCGCGGATATTTTTGGCGTCTGGCTTCACGCTTCACGCTAACCCAGAGGTAGATATTCCTGGCGTACAAAAGGTTACAGATGAGGTGTTGGACACGGTGGAACTTGTCATTGTTCTCGGCGGAGACGGGACAATGTTACGCGCCGCCGAAACTGTACGCGGGTATGCAATTCCATTGCTCGGAGTGAACCTAGGCAGAGTCGGATTTCTGGCCGAGGTTGACAAGCCTTCGTTGCCAGAGCTCGCGCGCGCTGTTTCAGAGATGGATTATCTACGTGAGGATCGAATGGTCCTGGCGTACACCGTCACTCGCGACGAAGCGGAAGTCGACAGCGGCTGGGCTCTCAATGAAGTAACAATCGAACGCAATGAGACAACCATGGTGGAACTTTTTGTTCAGATAGATCACCGACCTCTTTCGCGGTGGGGGTGTGATGGTTTGATTTGTTCCACGCCGACAGGATCAACCGCGTATGCATTTTCTGCGGGCGGACCGGTGGTGTGGCCGGAAGTTCAAGCGTTAGTAATGGTTCCCATTTCAGCTCATGCTCTTTTTTCAAAACCCATGGTGGTGTCACCAACTTCCAAGTTGGTCGTTGACGTCGAATCAAGTTCAGCTCTGCTTTCCTCGGATTCTCGAAGAAAGTTCCTACTTCGAAAAGGCGATCGAATCACTCTGACTAAAGACTCTGACGTCATCACGTTGGCACATCTCAGAGAGATCTTGTTTACAGACCGACTTGTCGCAAAGTTTAAGTTACCTATTGAAGGCTGGCGCGGTGAGTGAGTTTTCGCGTTTAGAAGAAATCAGCATCCGCGGAATAGGGGTAATCGACGAGGCTTCGATTGAGTTGGGATCTGGGTTAACGGTATTCACCGGAGAAACCGGGGCGGGTAAGACAATGATTCTCACGGCCCTGGCTTTAGTGCTCGGCGGTAAGGCTGAAGCCACTTTAGTTCGTCAAGGTAAAGAGAGATTGATAGCCAGCGCCACCTTTGCCGTTACACCAGAAATTGCAGAAAATGTCATCGAGCGGGGTGGTTCGATTGAAAATAATCAACTTATTCTTTCGCGGACCGTGACTTCTGATGGGAAAAGCAAGGCAAGTGCAGGAGGAATCTCGGTTCCAACCGGTGTTCTGGCATCTCTATCTGAAAGTCTTATTGAAATTCATGGGCAGGCCGCCAACATGAGCATTACGAAGCCTGCTAAACAACGTGAGATTTTGGATCGTTTCGGCGGTTCGCGCATTGCCGACGCGCTGGCTGAATTCACGAAGTTCTACGACGTATTCTTGAGTTCGAAGAAGAAACTGAATTCTTTAAAGGAGAATTCTGCGGGCCGTGAGAAACAGATCAATAATCTCGTGGAATTTTCGGAGGCTTTTAAGAAAGTTAATCCTATCGGCGGGGAATTAGATGATTTAGCTCAAGAGATTTCTCGATTAAGTTCGGTCGAAGCGCTGCAATTAGCGGCAGCAGAAGCTGCGCGTCTCCTTGATGATGAATCGACAGGAGCCCTCACCACTGCCGGCCAGGCTAAGCGTGCGCTGGAATCCGTTCAAACGCGAGACGGGCAGATACGTGCAATAGTCGATACCTTCACGGAAGGCTATTTTCTGCTTTCGGATGCGGCGGAGCAAGTGCATCGCTACTTGACAGATTTGGAAATGGATCCCGAAAGGCTTGAGTTGGCTCTTTCGCGTAAGGCCGAAGTTACAAAATTTCTGAAACGTTTTTCCGAGGGTTTGAATTCAAATGCAGAGATTGAAGAATTGAAAGCGAGATTTGAAGTAGTCGAGGAGGAGATCGCAGACCTGAGTGGTGGGGAAGAGCGGATTGTCGCGATGGTGGCCGAAGTTAAGTTGAATTGGGAAGTTGCTTGCGAGAAGGCAAGAATTCTTTCTGAACTTCGCAGTTTTTTTGCTGAAGAATTGTCTAGCCAGGTCACTACGGAGATCCAAGGATTAGCGATGCCCCACACCAGAATGATCTGCCAGCTTTCATCGCCCGATTATGGAAGGGAAATATCCCAATCAGAGTTGAGTGCATTCGGTGGGGATGAAGTTTCAATGCTTTTGCAACCACATAAGGACGGCCCCCTTGTCGCCCTCGCCAAGGGTGCGAGTGGTGGGGAAATGTCACGAGTGATGCTGGGCTTAGAAGTTGTGCTGGCGAGCTCGCAACCGGTTGGTACTTATATCTTTGACGAAGTCGACGCCGGAGTTGGCGGCAAGGCGGCTATAGATGTTGGCAAGCGCCTCTACGAGTTATCTCGGCATGCGCAGGTCATCGTGGTGACACATTTGCCGCAAGTAGCCGCATGGGCAGATGCACATTTCGTCCTCCACAAGAACTCTGACGGAACTGTCAGCCAAAGCGACGTCCGACAAGTCCAAGACGAGGCACGGATTGAGGAGATTGCGCGAATGCTGGCTGGTCATGAAGATTCACGCAGCGCCCGCGAACACGCCACCGAGCTGCTTTCAATGCGAAGCGGAAAGTAACCGCTTTACTTGATGATAGGTTGGACTTCCATGGGCCAGCCGCATGTGACTAAGCATATTTTTGTAACCGGGGGAGTAGCTTCCAGCCTCGGCAAGGGACTTACCGCCTCAAGTTTAGGTCGGCTTTTGAGATCGCGTGGACTTCGGGTGACGATGCAAAAACTCGACCCTTATCTCAACGTAGATCCTGGGACCATGAACCCGTTCCAGCACGGCGAAGTTTTTGTCACAGATGACGGAGCTGAGACTGACCTAGATATCGGCCACTACGAGCGTTTTCTCGACACGAACCTACACGGATCTGCCAACGTCACCACGGGGCAAGTTTATTCGCGCGTCATCGCGAAGGAACGACGAGGCGAATATTTGGGAGAAACTGTTCAAGTAATCCCACACATTACAAATGAGATCAAAGATCGAATTCGAGCGATGTCAACACTTGATATCGATGTTGTCATCACCGAAGTTGGTGGGACTGTCGGTGACATCGAATCACAACCCTTCCTGGAAGCAGCACGACAGATTCGCCAAGAAGTTGGACGCGAGAATGTTTTCTATGTTCATGTTTCGCTTGTGCCTTACATCGGTCCGTCGGGGGAACTAAAGACCAAACCGACTCAGCACAGTGTTGCCGCACTGCGGAGCATCGGAATAACTCCCGACGCGATAGTGATTAGATCTGATCGCGAAATTCCTCTATCTGTAAAGCGTAAAATTTCCATGATGTGTGATGTGGATCTCGAGGCAGTTGTGGCAGCTGTTGATGCGCCCTCAATCTATGACATACCGAAAGTTTTGCATTCGGAGGGCCTTGATGCCTATGTCGTCCGGCGTCTCGGTCTTCCATTTAAAGACGTCGACTGGACGCAGTGGGACGAACTACTAAGAAGGGTGCATCATCCAGCTCATCATGTAAAAGTCGCACTAGTTGGCAAGTATGTGGATCTCCCGGATGCTTACTTATCGGTGACTGAAGCTTTGCGTGCCGGAGGATTTGGACATGACACCAAAGTTGAGATCAAGTGGATTGCCAGCGATTCTTGTGAGACTCCAGCAGGTGCTGCCGAACAGTTAAGCGATGTCGATGGTATTTGTGTACCTGGCGGTTTCGGTGTGCGAGGTATTGAAGGGAAATTAGGTGCGCTTCGTTATGCACGCGAAAACAAGATTCCGACTCTGGGACTATGCCTTGGCTTGCAATGCATGGTTATCGAAGCTGCTCGAAATCTGGCGGACATTGTTGATGCTAACTCTGCTGAATTTTCTCCAGAAACCAATTCGCCAGTTATTTCAACCATGATAGATCAGGAAAATGTCGTCGCCGGCGAAGCTGACATGGGTGGAACGATGAGATTGGGTCTTTACACGACAAAACTAGAACCCGGCTCGATCGTTGCACAGACATATGGCGCGACCGAAGTGTCTGAACGTCATCGCCACAGATACGAAGTTAACAATGCGTATCGTGCAGCCCTGAAATCGGCAGGATTGGTTTTCTCAGGAATTTATCCTGAGCGGGATTTGGTGGAATTTGTCGAACTTCCTCGCGAAGTTCACCCTTACTACGTGGGGACGCAAGCGCATCCTGAATTTAAGTCTCGTCCTACCCGCCCTCATCCGTTATTTCTCGGCCTAATTTCGGCAGCGCTGACCTCAAAACAATCAAAACACTAAGTGCGCAAAGCGGACGAAGTACTGTTTTTATTATCCAAGAGTAGGCTTGAGGAGCTTGGTTCTACTCGGCAACTACGGCTTGGGAGTCTTCGATGATCGTTGGTGTTCCAAAAGAAATTAAAATTCAAGAATCTCGAATCGCCATTACCCCCGAAGGCGTGAGTGAGTTTGTTCGTGCTGGTCATTCCGTGGTCATCGAGGCGGGTGCGGGGTTAGGCTCTGCCATCACGGATGAAGAATTGGTTTCCCAAGGTGCCACAATGCTCCCGTCACCCGATCAGGTATGGGAAAAAGCAGATTTGATTCTTAAAGTGAAGGAACCAATTGCCGTGGAATACCCGCGGATGCGCAGCAAACAAGTTCTTTTCACCTATTTGCATCTTGCTGCATCAAAGGAATGTACGGATGCGTTGATATCAAGTGGGATCACCGCCATCGCGTACGAAACTGTCGAAGTCAGCGGCCAGTTGCCTCTCCTGGCGCCGATGAGCGAAGTTGCCGGACGCATGGCGACTCAAGTGGGAGCGGCGGCATTGCAAAAACCGAACGGTGGCAGGGGAGTTTTGCTCGGCGGAGTTCCAGGAGTGGCGCCAGGGAAAGTAGTTGTAATCGGCGGTGGAGTGGCTGGACTTAATGCGGCAGTCATCGCCATGGGCATGGGTGCAGACGTTACGGTTATTGATAGAAGTATTTCGCGACTTCAATATATTGATTCGTTGTATATGGGTCGAATAAAAACATTAGCGGCTTCCTACCGTGCGATTGAACGGGAAGTGATTTCCGCAGATTTAGTTATTGGGGCTGTTCTTGTGCACGGAGCAAAGGCTCCAAAATTGGTCAGTAATGAACAAGTTCGAATGATGAAGCCAGGATCGGTATTGGTAGATATCGCGATTGATCA
>JACMQL010000026.1 GCA_014377015.1 Actinomycetota bacterium | reverse complement strand
TTTGATGAATACATTGTCCTGGCGCAACTTCTGCATCTTGTTAGGAATCCTCGCTTTCACTCTCTCGGATTTCCTGTTTCTCTCGCTAACTTTGCACAACCAATATTCGATTGGTCAGCTCAGTGATGATGTTTGGTTGATTGGACTGGGACTCCTGTCAGAGAGTTTTTGGATGCGCGGTAATAAGCGCAGACGCTCTGATTCACTTCACCCCGTCTTCATCGCACTCTCTGTCATGGCAAGTGCCACACTTCTTGCAATCACGTCCCTGCGACCGGGATATTTACCTGACTTCATCGTCATTCCTACTATCGCGACACTTGGT
Source organism: Actinomycetota bacterium (assembly GCA_014377015.1). Lineage (GTDB taxonomy): Bacteria > Actinomycetota > Actinomycetes > Nanopelagicales > Nanopelagicaceae > QYPT01. The sequence continues at coordinate 68,777 of JACMQL010000026.1, read as the reverse complement.
CTTGCCTTTGTCCGGATGACCATTGCGCTAAAGCAAGCTCGCGCAATTGGCGAGGAGCGCATCTTGGCACGCACCGACGAACTAACTGGTCTTGCTAATAGAAGAAAGTTTCTCGCCGAACTCAATGCGCTTTCTGCTGATCCGAAAAGGCAAGGTGCGTTACTTCTCCTTGATCTGGACGGATTCAAACCGATTAATGATCAATTCGGCCATGAAGTTGGTGATCAACTTTTGCGCCAGGTCTCCCGTCGATTCTCGCGGGCACTGCCCGCCGGAGCACTTCTGGCAAGACTTGGCGGGGATGAATTCGGGGCCTTGATTCTTGGTGATTACGAAACGACGTTGGAGTCAGCACTCGCACTCAAAGCCACCCTGACTTATCCATTCTCGATTGCCGAACATGAGATTCGGGTGGGTGTAAGCGTTGGTCACGTTGGCAATGATGGTGGCTTAGACCTTTTACGCCGAGCGGATTTAGCTATGTACCAGGCTAAGCGCGAGAAGATCGGAATCTGGTCCGAACCTGCTCGTCGTTGACCAGAATGGCAGTGACAGGCGACTGATTTTTTTAGCCTATGATTTGTGGGCGTCGCTTTCTCAACAATTGCCCCACATGAGCGCGCAGAAGAGGTCTAATTGTCCGCAACCTTCCACAATCGAATTCTTGTTCTTGGCGCCGGCTCCGTAGCTCAGTGCACCATCCCTCTACTTATTGAACATCTTGTAGAAGCCAAACAGATGACGATCGTGGATATGCGAGACAACAGATCGCGCGTGCAGGGTGCGCTGGATCAAGGCGCCACATACGTGCAGGACCAATTGACCCAAGATAATCTTGACGAATTTTTGAGCCGCTTTGTTTCCGAAGGCGATTTTCTCCTCGACTTAGCGTGGAATATCGATGCAAACGCGATGATTCAATGGGCGCACGACCGTGGCGTTATCTACCTCAACACTTCTTTGGAAGAGTGGGAGCCGTACTCAGGTGGACCAGAACGATCTGTGCAGTCCCGCACTCTGTATGTGCGACATATGCGCATCCGCGAGATGAAGGCTGGCTGGAGCAAGAAGGGTCCAACTGCAATCGTCGAGCACGGCGCAAACCCAGGGCTTGTCTCTCATCTTGCAAAGCGATCCATGGTCGATATCGCGACTCGTGCACTGCGCGACGGAAAGGTGGGGCCAGATGTTGAGACCGCCCTCATCGCAGAGAATTTTCCGGTCCTCGCACAGAAGTTGGGCGTGAAAGTAATTCATATCGCCGAGCGAGATACTCAAGTAGCCAATAAGCCAAAGTTGGTTGGAGAATTCGTCAACACCTGGAGCGTTGAAGGTTTCTATGAAGAAGGAATCGCCCCGGCTGAATTAGGTTGGGGAACTCACGAAAAGACCATGCCAATCAATGCTTTTACTCACGAAGGTGGACCGCAGAACCAAATTGCAATTGCGAAGGCTGGCGCAACCACTTGGATTCGCTCATGGGTCCCGAACTCTGAAACAACTGGACTGCTTGTCCGACACGGCGAAGCATTCACGATGTCGGATCACCTGACTGTCTGGGAAGACGGCAAAGCTGTGTACCGCCCCACCGTTCATTACGCATACACCCCATCTGATGCGGCAATCGCCTCGATGCGCGAACTCGAAATGCGCCAGTGGGATCTCCAACAGAATCAGCGCATCATGAACGATGAAATCATCGACGGGGAAGACCGCCTCGGCGTATTGCTCATGGGTCATGCCTACAAGGCTTGGTGGACTGGTTCGTTGCTGTCTATCCATGCGGCTCGCAAGTTGATCCCGAATCAATCAGCCACAACCGTGCAAGTTGCAAGTGCCATCTATGCAGCAGTGGCATGGGCGATGGCTAATCCTGATCAAGGATTGCTCGTGCCAGATGATCTTCCTTGGAAAGAAGTTCTGGGATTCGCAGAGAAGTACTGGGGTGGCATCCACTCCGAGCCTGCCGATTGGGATCCTTTGATGCACCGCAATGACCTATACAGAAATTGGAACGGCCGCGCTTACGACCATAGCGATCCGTGGCAGTTCTCTAATTTTCTGGTGAATCCACTTTAATTTCTTGTAGGCGTGCGAGGGATTCATTTCTCTCGGTTGCGTGATCCACAATTCGCGGCGGGTAGCCATGTAGGTAACCGTTTGGAGCATCCCACGGTTCGTGAATTTCCTGATCCGAAAGATGTCTCAATTCGGGAACAAATTTGCGAATGTAGTGCCCTTGTTCGTCGAAGCGCTTTCCCTGCTCTATCGGATTGAAGATTCGATAGTACGGCGAAGCATCCGTGCCACATCCAGCTGTCCACTGCCAGCCATGTGAATTAGAAGCGACATCGTTATCGATGAGGTACTTCATAAAGAAATTCGCACCGTGTTGCCATTCGAGGTGCAAATCCTTTACCAAGAAAGATGCGACAACCATCCGAGTGCGATTGTGCATCCAACCCTCGACGCGTAATTGGCGCATAGCCGCATCAACAAATGGAAAGCCCGTCTTGCCTTCGCACCACGCTGTAAATTTTTCCCCTGGTTCGTCATATCTCATATTCGCAAAGCGGGGCGCATAATATTCACGAGTCGTAAGCGGATTGTGATGCAAGACGTCGGCATAGAATTCACGCCAAGCAATTTCTTTTCTAAAAACAGCCGGACCTTCGCCTTCCCCAAGTCCGGCCAAAAGTGTGCGCGGATGGATCTCACCCCACCGCAAATGTGGACTCAATCGACTTGTGCCATCGATGCCCGCAAGATTTCTTTGCTTGTCATAATCGTTAAGCGCCTCTTTTCGAAATTTCTTCCATCTTTCATGGGCGGCAAGTTCGCCGGCACTTTGAAGAAGGACTCCAGTCGGTGCTTTCCAATTCGGGAACTGACGATCCTGTTCGCGCACATCCACCATCGCTATATCTTGCGGCGCCTTTACCAGCGCGCGCCAGCCATGGATACTCCACGCTTTGTAAAAAGGCGTATACACGCGATAAGGCGTTTCATCACTTTTTTGCACTCGTCCTGGCGCGACGGCGTACGGACTCCCGGTGCGTGTGAGCTCGATTCCAGCAGACTCCACTTTTTCATCGCGAGCAACGCCATAAGGGGCGTAGTCAGCTGCCACATGGACGGAAGTTGCGTCAAAGCGCGTCTGCAACTCCCTCAAAATTTTTACGGGATCGCCCGAAATTACGTGAAGTCCGCCGTTCAACGAATCATCAAGTTTTCGCAATGAATCCGCTAAATATGCGCGTCGAAAATCTCCGGCTCGCTTCGCAATGGCTTCATCCATGATGAACACGGGCACAATTTCGTCGGCTTCCGCGATAGCGGCGAGCAAGGCGGGGTTATCGGCCAATCGTAAGTCTCGTCGGAACCAGAAAATACTGCGTTTAGATGCACTGGACATGGCATGATTCAATCATCATGGAGGCAATAGAGCGCTATCAGGTGCGCGGTTTGCCTGGCTATGTCGAACGTCTCAGTTTCGACGGCCGAATCGTTGATTATTGGGCTCCCAAAGCTTCGACCTCGCATTTATTGGTTGCCCACGATGGGCAGAATGTTTTTGATAAGCGGACAGCAACACGCCATCAGACGTGGAGAATGGCTCAATCTGCCATCAATGTGAGCAAAGAATTGGGGACTGTTCCGCCAGCGATCATCGCGGTTTTTCATAGCCGCACACCGACAAATCCCTGGGGTCGAATCATTGACCTTGCGCCGCAGGATCCATTCCAAAATGGCGTACCGGCCGTCGCTTCTTCTGCTCCTCCTCCAGTTTCTGCTGAAGAACTTATGGGCAACGCTTATTTAGCTCAGATCACTGATGTAATTGCTCCAGAAATTACAGCCGAACTCGGATTGGACCTTGCAAAATTGGACACCGCGCTCATCGGCTCGAGTATGGGTGGCTTGGCCGCGTTATATGGATTGGGAAAACGGTCCGATTTCTTCACGACAGGTCTGGCACTTTCTACACACTGGGTTGCCGGTGACTACGCCCTTGTCGACGCGCTCATCGATCTCTTGCCAAAACCCGGAAAGCACAAAATATGGATGAGTCACGGAACCCGTGGTCACGATGCTAAATATGCCCCGTACCAAAAGCATGCCGATGCAAAGATGAAGGAAGCGGGGTGGCATTTAGGCAAAGACTTTGAAACGCGCGTTTACAACCGCTCCGGTCATAACGAACGTTCCTGGGCACGTTATCTTGATCAACCAATGAAATTCTGGCTAGGTTAAAATCCAGTAACGTCTCAACATCACGTCGTCTTCTAATTCGACAATATTTTCAAATACTCCGCCGCATTTTTCAATTACTTTACTAGATCCAATATTGTCGTCATCACACGTTACAAGTGCGCTTTCAATTCCTAAGCCTCTCGCAATAATTAATGACTGCCGAAGAATTTCGGTGGCATAACCGAACTTTCGAAAATTTGGACGAACGCCGTATCCAATATGTCCGCCCCGTTCTCTCAAATAATCATTGAGTTCATGCCGAATAGATGACCGCCCCACTATTTGTCCTTCTACATCTGCCACGAGAAATGTTGCAGGTACGTATCCGTTGGATAAGTCTTCACCCCTACTCGTTGCACTGACTCGTTCCAGGTAGTTCTTCCATGGCTCATTCTCATCAAAGGCGCCCAGCAAGAAGGAGAAGTCGTCAAGAGCTAGTTCGGCATGAGCCTGCAGGGCTTCATCCTTGTCATCAATATTGAGCGGGCGCAGAATCATTTTCCAATACTGCCAGAACTTCTCGGTGTCTCGTTGACAGTAAAGTGACCGTGCGTGGCTTTGGAGTGCTTTCGAGAGTCAGCATCAGTCACCTAGACTGAAGAGAGATCTAAGCGAGTAGAGACATATTCTGTCTAGGAGTCTGCGAAATCGACCTTTTCTACTTGATTAGAGACTAATTTTTACCCCTAGTCGAATCGCTTTAAGAATTACCAACAAATTAGAATTGCTTTTCACTGAATTCTCTTTGCTTAAAAGCGCATTTTTGGATTTCTTAAAGACAGAAGACGCGTCATTTAATTTCGTTTCGGCTTTCTTAACTAGGGATTGAGCGTCAATAATGGATTGATCGCTCTCTTCATCCGCTATTTCTGGTAGCAAATTACTTTCCAGTTCGGCAAAAGTTTCCTCCTGACTTGCAAGTAGATCTTCCGCTCGTGAAGTTTTAGCGATCAATTCGGCATTCTCGGAGTCTGATTCCAATTCGGCATTCAAATCAACCAAGATTTTCTGCTGGGCAAAAATCGAATCACGCAACCCAGCAATCTTTGCTTGGTCTGCTGCGGAAACTTCCATCCCAGGCATGGAGCCAAGGAGAGCGAACGATGCGGTGTCAAGGGCCTTTTGAGCAATTAGCAAATCCTTGGCAAATTCATCCAACAATTCCTTGGAATCCAAATCAGAGGGGTCAAGTTCGTAAAGTGCTTCTTGTGAATCATAGAAATCTTGCGCATCGGCCAACTCGGTCTTGGCTCCAAGATATCGAAGCCGGAGAGTATTCGGTTTTAAGGATTGCAAACTGTTATATGCATTCTCCAAGACTTTCTCAAAATCATCCACTTTCTTCTGCGCCGCAGAGTAATTTGGCATGAGGCTCGAGTAGGACCTAACTCCACTTCCAAGATTCCTATTAGCCTTATAAAGGAGGTTCACTGACTGACTAGCTTTGGTAAGTGCATCTGCTTTCTCGCCAACGGCTTTCCCTAGACTTGATTTCAGTTTCAAAACTGCCGACGTAGCGCTTCCGTTTTGCCTTGCCTGATTAAGGGATTCCTGCAATTTATCTACATCACCTTGCTTGGTTTCTAGAATGCGTACCGAGTCTTGAGCAGACTTCAATAAATCATTGCTAGAAGCGCTTGCTTCTGAAGGCGAAAGAATGGCCAACGCCAAGACTAAGCCGAACGAAATGTGTTGACGGAGCTTGCCGGCCATGGACTTTCCAATCTCATCGTTTTGTAATTTATTGAACCGCGAGTTTAGCCAGGTACTTAGTTCGAAGTAAGAGTGAGTACTAGAGATATGGGTTGCTGAGACTTAACTTTGATCAACAACCCACTCTGAGATGGCCCAAAGAGGGTTTTTGAGACCTTGTAGCCAAGAGCTGCGAGATCCACTGAGATGTCTGCGCCATTGCGACTAACTGCCACCAACAAGGTCTGCTCCTTGGATTCACGCAAGAAAACGATGTAATCGTCTTCAATTTGGAGCCAACGCAACCCGCCTTCAGAGAGCGCATGTGACGTACGACGAATCTTTACAAGCTTCTGCGTCGTCGCAAGAAGTGCGTTATCCCAAGTCTTCTTGTCATCCCAATTGATTGTGCGACGTGCGTCTTCGCCCCACTCACCTTCCAGGCCCACTTCATCGCCAGCAAACATCGAAGGTACACCTGGGTAAGTCATAAGCAGCGTTAATCCTGCAGTGTGACGAGCAAGATCTATACCGACGACATTTCGGAAGCGGGCAGTGTCGTGCGAATTAAGTAAGAGCATGCTTGAAACAAAATTGCGCCACGGAACTCCCGCAGAGAAATCCTTCATCGATGCGACGAATTCTTTACCCGTGAAATTAGCCATTGGTATTGCTAATCCAAAATTTCCAGCATTAGGGATGTAATTTTCGTGGCGAATCCAACCCCAGAGTGGCCGCATAAATCCGCCGTAGTTCATAGTGCCGTGCCAACCAAAACCATCAAGGTCGCTGGGGAACATATCTGCGTTCTCGGCAACGAGCCATGCTTGCGGATTCTGCTCATCCATGGATTTGCGAATCCCGCGCATTACTTCTTGATTCAAATCTTGCTCGAGATTACGGCCGGTCATATTTCCGACATCGATGCGCCAGCCACTCATAGAGTACGGAGCGCGCAACCATTTCTTAACAACAGAGTTCTTACCTTCGTACATGGCTTTACGAAGCGAGAGACTTGTGTAATTTAGTTTTGGCAGGCTCGCCAATCCCCACCATCCCACGTAACCGTGCTCTATCTTTTTATCCCAATAGAAATACTTATGCTCTTTCGAAGTCCTATGTTCGATTGCGCGAACGAACCATTTGTGACCCCGACCAATATGGTTGGTCGTGAGGTCACCCATCAAGCGAATACCCATCTTTTTCGCGCGCTTTTGCAAAGCAAACAGCGCCTTGTCTCCACCCAAAACCGGATCAACCTCATCAAAGCTGGTCGCGTCATACCTGTGGGTCGATCCAGCGGGAAAAAGTGGCGTGAAATAGATGCCATTGGCGCCAAGTTCTTCAATGTGATCGAGGTGCTCACGTACGCCGTCTAAATCGCCGCCGTAGTACTCCACGCCGGTTGTCTCATCCTTACCGTTTGGAAGAGCGCTCCACTCGCGCGGAACCATCCACGACGGTACGTCGCGCTTCCTTCCGGATGCGGCAAATCGGTCAGGAAATATTTGATAGAAAACACTGGAGCGAATCCAGGCTGGATACGGCTTCATAGCTAGCAGTTGGAAATCGGTTGCGCTGGAAACATCGTGAGAGACAACTCCGGCGGCGGTTAGCCACTTACCAGTTCCGTCAGTAACAAGGGAAAATCGGTACGCCATCTTTGGATTGAGAATCTGAACTTTGACGCTCCACCACGTTTCAGTGGAGTTGCGCTTGGACTTCCGTTCCGGATTCAGAGCAAAGGCGCGCGGCTCACCATCGTGGTAGAGCCGGACATAGATTTGGTCGACCTGATAGGTCTTAGGAACTCGCACGCGTAGTTCGACTTCCTCGCCAATCTTCGGCGCATCGTTGCTTACGTAAAGTTCGCTGCCATCATGGTGCGGGAATAGCAAGTTTTGCGGTTGGTAGACCAATGGTCGCCCCCTTTGAGTTAGTTGCAATCGCCCTGACTTCTAACTTTTGACCAGGGAAATCTTGCGGATCAATGAATACGTTATATGGTGCATTGGAATCAACTCCAAGCGAACTCCACGTCGGGTTAGAATCGGACTTCACAGAGAACTCAACTGAGAGTATGTCTGCGGTGGTAATCCCTGCTGTGACCTTTGAAAAACCCGTTAGATAGTCTTCCTTGATAGAAATTTTGCCGGCCCTCATCGACGTTTGATCGATTTTGGAATTGGCCTTGAGCACGATCGTGGACAGAGCGGGAACAGTAAAACTGATTTTGGCGCCGACTGCCTTAACTCTTGCCTTACCCAGAATGGACTTCCATCCGCCTTTTGAAGTCGCGCTGAAAATTTCTACTCGTTGAGCCTTTGCCGAGTTGTTGAAAGCTACGACATATTCCCGACTCTCTTTGGAATCTTTCTTGGAAACGACGAAGAGCGATCCCTTGGCGTAACGGGTTTGCATGAGCGCATTGGACAGGCCCGGATTTGCATTGCGCAGCGCTGATAATTTGGTCAAGTACTGGGCAATCGGATTTGATTTCGTCAGGGCAAATGAGTCACCATTACCGACAACACCACTTCCGATTCTTGGCTCCGACTTCCAGATATCAACCTTGGTGGCGAACATATCTTGACGAGCCAATTGGTCATTGCCAGCATCTGTGCCGGTCATGCCAACTTCATCCCCGTAGTAGACGGCCAGAATCCCACGCGAAAGGTACATCAACGCATGCGCCAATTGTGTTCGAGCCAGTAACTGATTGGCAGGTTGCACCTTCTTGGAGGCAATGATGAAGCCAGCTCTACCCATGTCATGATTGCCGAGAAAAGTCACGAGATTGCTCGCAGAAGTTGTGGCGGTCGTATAGTAATCGTCGCTCAAGAAAAAAGCGTTAAGCGCCGCGGCATCTTCGAAGCCTGATGCGAAATCAGTCGCTCCGGCTTGGAAAGGAAAATCGAGCAAAGTTTGAATCTTGTTGACACGCACGTACGGCATTAAATCAATCGGGTTGTACTGATATACCTCGCCGAAAATCGTGAAGCCCTTAATTCCTTGATCTGAGGCAGTCTTTTGCACAAGCGGGGACCAATGCTTAAAGAAGTCATCATCCACGTGACGTGCAGTATCAACTCGAAATCCTGAGAGTCCTAGATCTCTTATCCATTGACTGTAGACATCGCCCCATCCGCGCCAAACAACTTCTTTCTCTGTTGCCACATCATCTAGTGCGCCGAAATCTCCTAGCTTCATACAGGACCCTTCGCCCCAGCAACGATTGAGATCTCCCACGTTGTGGTAATTCGATAAGTCATTAAGCCAGGCCGGGTTTTTAGCGTTTTCATATCCAGATGGAATGAAAGCATTTTGTCCGTTATATCGAATTACGTCACCAGTGTGATTGGTGACGACGTCCAAAATCAATTTCAACTTAAGTTTTTTTGCACATGCCGCGAAAGCCAATAGATCTTCCTTGGTGCCCAAGTGCGGATCAACGTTGAGAAAATCAGTACCCCAGTAGCCGTGATACCCCGTGCCATTGGTGGTTGACTCTTGCTGAACAACAAGTGGCGTCACCCACACTGCCGTGAATCCTAATGACTTGATGCGAGCCAATCCGTCGTCCCCTGGCGCACATGTTCCAGTGAGTCCCTTGAGGTCTCCACCATGCCAAAAAGCCTTATTTGTGGGGTCGAATCCGCCGTTGTTGTCGTTAGAGGGATCGCCGTCTTTGTAGCGATCGGGCATAACAAAATAAATCAGATCCGAATTGAGTCCCGTGCGTGCACGAGGCATGGCTACACCTGCTGCATACGAGACTGAGCTAAGACCAACGAAAATCGCTACTAAAACTGCAGCAAAACTCTTACGTCTCAAGTTCAGCCCTTGACCGATCCCGCCGTCAGACCGCTGACGATGTATCGCTGCAGCGAAAGGAAGATTGCAACGATTGGAATAGAAAGAAGAATCGATCCTGCGGCGAATGGACCCCAGTTTTGCGAATACTGACCGGCGATGAACTGTTGGAGCCCAACGGCCACAGTACGACTTTCCATTTCAACGAGAAATAATCGCGCCAAAATATACTCGTTCAAAGTTCCGATAAAACTTAAGAGCGCTACAACTGCCAGTACCGGTGCGGCAAGGGGGACAAAGATCAGCCAGTAAATCTGCATTGGGCTGGCGCCGTCAATCTTTGCAGCTTCATCCAACTCAACTGGGATCGAGTCAACGAATCCCTTTAGTAGCCAGATGTTTACACCCATCGCTCCACCTAAGTAAACGAGCAACAAACCAGCTTGAGAACCGAGACCAAGATTTGGCGCGAATTTATAAACGCGTTCCATGATTACGTAAACAGCAGAGAGAGCCAAGATTGCCGGAAACATCTGAACAAGCAGGAGAATTTGCACGCCCTGTTTGCGACCCTTGAATCGCAAACGGCTGAATGCAAATGCCGATGATGCGCCGATGAATACGGAGAAAATTGCCACCGCGATTGCGATCACGAGCGAGTTTCGGAACCAGGAAAGGAATGGAATCGCCGGACTCGTGAAAAGTAATTTGTAATTGTTCCAAGAAATTTCACGCGGAATAAATGAAGTTAGTTGAAGGCTTCCGGTCGGATTAAGCGAGGAGATCACTACTAGATAGAGCGGAAAGAGTGCGAATATGCTCATGCCGAGAGCGACCGCATGGCGCCATAAGTTCTCACGGAACCATTTCCTAATTGTGAGTTTTTGGGTGCTCATCCGAATGTCTCCAGAACTTTTGATTTACGCAGACCGTAGAGCGAAATACTCGCCACGAGGAAGAAGATGATTACCGAAATTGCACTCGCAAGACCGAGGTCTTGGGTATTAGAACCGAAGGCGATTTGGTAGGTATAGCTGATCAAAATATCCGTAGCACCGGCAATCTGTCCTTCGAGTTGCTCCTTTGGCCCACCTCCGGTTAAGAGATAGATCAGGTTAAAGTTATTGAAGTTGAAGGCAAAGGATGCGATGAGAAGTGGGGCCAATATCTGAAACAGCAGAGGCAAAGTTATCTTGTTGAAGATTTGACGCCCGTTAGCTCCATCAATTGCGGCTGCTTCATTGAGTTCGGAGGGAATAGCCTGCAGCGCACCCGTAGATATGAGATAGAAATATGGGAAGCCCAGCCAGAGGCTCACCAGAATCACCGCAGCCCGTGCGAAATTGGCGTCGGAGAACCAGGCTATATGGGTTCCCAAAATATTGTTGATGGCACCAAATTCGGTGTCGAACATACCTGCCCAAATCAAGATGCTCATAAGGCTGGGCATCGCGTAGGGAAGAATCAGAATCGAACGGTACATGCGTCGACCGCGAATGGCTTTATTGAGCGCCAGGGCTAACAACAATCCGAAAGCGAATGAAGTCAGTACGGTGAGAACTGCGAAGATCACTGTCCAGATAAAGACTCTGATAAAGGGTCCGCGCACTTTGTCATCGGTGACTAGTTTTGCATAGTTGGAGAACCAGTTTGGAGCCCGCCAACCCGGTTCGAGATATTGGGCCTTATCCGAAGGGTTCGCGTAATTGCCGCGTCCGTTGTCGCGATAAACCTGTCCATTTTGTAAATTTATAAAAGTGTCATTCTCCGGGTGATATTTCAGAGTCTGTCGGAATACTGCGCCTACTTCCGGTTGATCGGCGACAATAAAATATTCCCCTAAATATTTATATTGAATTTTAGAATATCCCTCGTCTTGCGAAAGAACTTCTGCGCTTAATCTTTTGAAACCTGGCGCTTCAGTCGCAACTTGAAATTCGTTGCGTTTGAGATCCGATATTGGGACATCAGCAATGGTGCTTTTGGTTGATAAAAAATATCGATTATTTGTTATGTCGGAGACCAAAATTTCCCACTCACCCGATGCGGCCTTACCGATAACAATGTCGAAGGTTGTTCCATTCTCATCAGGCTCGACGCCGAGCGCACTTACGCGCTCAATTGCTTCTTCCTTGGAGATGATGTTGCCGGTCTTGTAGTTGTAGCTCGACATCACGACTGTGAAAATAATCGGCGCAATAACGAAGGCAACTAGAAAAAGTGTGCCCGGTAGAAAAAATTTGAAAGGCACTGTTCGCTTATTTGTAAGGTACACATAGTTCATGGCAAGTACAGCAAGGAGTAAAAATCCTGCGATTGCATACTCTCTTTGAGCAAAGGCGCTCTGGCAGAGCATTAAGAGAACGGCCGAAACGATCGAGAGAATGACTATCTTGGCGAAGAGGGCGAACCTGCCTTTGAAAAATAAAGTCACTGTCAACGCCAATCTCTTTAATAAGCCCTCATGATAAGCAAATAGTGTGAGCGGAGATTAATCCCCGCTCACACTATCCACCTTTAATGCATATGACTACTGGCTAAAACCCACCTTTAGAGGTCAGATTTTCCAGAAGCTACATTGCCCTTCCAGATTGCAGCAAGTTTGCGTGCTTCAATTACTGGGTTCTTACGATCGATAAGGACTGCTGTCCAGTAAGCAGGGGCTGAATCCCAGTAGTTTGCGCCGCCCTTGTTGTTGTTAAGGAATGCGCCGATTTGTGGGATGCCAGCAAGGGCTGCAGCGGAGCCGAAGCCTTTTTGTCCGGCAGACAACATGGTGCTCGAACTTGCCTCTTTAGCGGCTGGTGGACGTCCTTCAACTGCCTGGTAGGCAGCTTGACCCGCACCTGAAGCGAAGAAGTTGACGAGAAGTGACTTAGCACCTGCCGCAACTCCATGCTTGTCAGCGAAGGTTGTGAGAAGTGCACCTGAAACGCTGCCGAACATGTGACCGTATCCACCATTTACTGATGGAACTGGCATTAGGTTCATTTCGAATCCCTTTGCTACATAGTCTTTCCACTCCCAGTTACCAATAACTGCGAATGGAACTGTTCCGGCAAGGAAGTTGTCCTTACATCCGGTGTCTGATGCTGGGAAGAAGCCATTGCTCTTTCCATTTGCATCAAGTAAGTACTTCTTAACATTGGCACCAAACACTGATGGGTTGAAGCTCTGAACTGTGTTAACAGTTCCCTTCTTTGTCATCAAGTATGCATCTGCACCGAGTGCTGAGAATACTGAGTGAGCGCCCCATGACATTCCGCCACCAGCAATGCAAAGTCCAGCCTTGAGGTTCTTTGAGACCTTGTTTGCCTTGTAGTAGTCGACCATGTCACCAAATGACTTCGGTGCTGAAGATACGAGCTTTGTGTTGAAAATCATCGCAACGTTGTTGATGTCAACAGGAATTCCGTAGAGCTTTCCCTTGTAGGAAAGATCGAAGAATTGTGTCGCGTTGAAGTTGGCCTTCTGAGATGCCGTCAGAGTTACTGGGGCAAGCTTTCCGCTCTTAGCGGCAGTTGGCACCCAGTCATTAGCTGCAACAACAATATCTGGACCGGTGGTACCTGAAGCCTTATCAAAGGCATCCTTCAAAGCATCAAAGCTTGAGTAGGTAACAACCTTGATTGTGTATCCCGCGACCCAGTCACCCTTTGCAGCAATTACTTTTGCAAGGTTTGGTCCGCGGGTCTCATCTGCCCACACCACAATTTCGCCTGCGGCATGTGCTGGTGTTACGGCGAGCCCGGTGACAAATGCCACGGCAGCTACAGCCGCAAAACCCTTCATGAATCTATTCTTCATTAGATCTCCCATGTAAACGTTGTAGATCTGCCGCGAGGGCAGCAGAGGTCTAATTTCACTCTCTTTATTGTAAATAGGCAAAGGAAAACCCTTAGAAACAGCCGTCAATTGCCTATATATACGCAATTGTTATAAATCATTCTTATTGCAGGACCCGTTACAGAAGACCCGCAAAACTACTGGTGATGCTGAACCAATGAGCCATCCCAGCCCGTCACGGTCTCTGGCTTTCGAGGGCCTTGACCGATGTAACGTGCAGACGGACGAACCAAACGACCGGTGCGCTTCTGCTCCAGAATGTGCGCAGACCAACCTGCGGTGCGCGCAGATGTAAACATTGAAGTGAAGAGATGACCAGGAACTTGCGCAAAGTCCAAAACTATTGCCGCCCAGAATTCAACGTTTGTTTCAAGTACGCGCTCTGGATGACGCTCATGCAATTCGGCAAGTGCTGCCTTCTCCAATGCGAGTGCGACTTCGTAACGAGGCGCACCAAGTTCCTTCGCGGTGCGTCGCAATGTGCGAGCGCGCGGATCTTCGGCACGATAAACACGATGTCCAAATCCCATCAGTCTCTCGCCGCGATCCATGATTCCCTTGACATATTCGCGAGCATCGCCGGATTTCTCGACATCTTCAATCATGTGAAGGACTCGCGATGGTGCACCACCATGAAGCGGGCCAGACATCGCACCAATAGCGCCAGAAATTGCAGCTGCAACATCTGCACCAGTTGAAGCGATAACGCGACCTGTGAATGTTGAAGCATTCATTCCATGTTCTGCAGCAGAAACAAAGTAAGCATCGATTGCACGAACGTGAAGTGGGTCTGGATCTCCACGCCACTGAATCATCATTTGCTCAGTCGTTGATTTTGCTTTCGCGATTTCTGATTGAGGAACCACTGGAAGAGTTGCGTCGCGTGCAGATTGCGCAACGTATGAAAGAACTCGCACGGATGCATGAGCCAGATTGTCGCGTGCTTCTTCGTCCGAGATATCAAGCAACGGCTTCATGCCAAGTGCGGGGGCCAACATCGCGATTCCTGCTTGCGCATCTACGCGAACATCTCCCGAGCGAACTGGCAATTCAGCAGCATCGAAATTCGGAAGTCCTGGGTTAAAGGAATCATCAACGAGCAATCCCCATACGTTCCCGAAAGAAACTCGGCCGACGAGATCATCAATGTCTACTCCGCGGTACCGGAGGGCGCTGCCTTCTTTATCCGGCTCTGCGATATCTGATTCAAAAGCAATCACACCTTCAAGACCTGGTTTGAAATCGTCGGACACTTTATGACCCCTCAACTTCCCTTGCTGAAACGTGGCTAGAAACGTGGCTAGAAACCGTGCAACACTCGTGCCACCTAATGACGTTATTCTGCCCCTACTCTGGGGGTATTGATAACCAACTTTGGCGAGAAACTTGTGATTTGGTGCCGTTCCACGCGAAGGATTGGCCAAAGAAAAAAGTGACGTTGGATACACTTTTAGACCTGCACGATCAGAGCGGTAACGAGTGAGACGGTGGAAGTGCCACATGGATAAAGTTCCGTCCCGCGCAGAGATTTCTGCGATGCGCCGGTCGTATGGAGAGATCGGCTTGGATTCACTCCCGAGTGATCCACTCGAGGCCTTCGGCATCTGGCTGAACGACGCCCGTGCTAACCCGTTGGCTGTCGAAGCGAATGCAATGGTGCTCTCGACCGTTGATCATCTCGGTAATTTGACCTCTCGTACAGTTCTGCTCAAGGGCATTACTGACGACTGCTTCACATTTTTTACCAGTTACACATCTCGAAAAGGGCTGGCTATTCATTCGCAACCGCAAGTCAGTTTGCTTTTCCCTTGGTACCCGCTGGAACGCCAAGTGTCTATTACTGGAATTGCAGAAAAAATATCTCGGGAAGAATCCGAAGAGTATTTCGCCTCGCGACCGTGGGAAAGTCAGATCGGCGCCTGGGCGAGCAAACAATCTCAACCTTTGGGATCGCGCGCCGAACTCGAGGAGCGATATAACGCGGCAGCGACGAAATGGCCGCGCGGCACAACAGTGCCAATGCCAGATTACTGGGGCGGTTATAACGTGGCTCCAGAGTCAATTGAATTTTGGCAAGGCAGATACTCACGTTTGCACGATCGTTTGAGATTCGAGAGAACAAGTCAGAGCGATCACGACAGTGGCGAGAAAACCGAATGGGAGATTACCCGCTACTACCCATAAGATTTACACGTGAACGAGATACTAATTCCTCAAAATTTGCAGCCGACTGACGGTCGTTTCGGATGCGGTCCATCAAAAATCCGCCCGAGCGCCCTCAACACCCTTGTTCAATCGGGGCAGTCCATATTAGGAACCTCGCATAGACAAAAACCTGTCAAGAACGTCGTAAACCGTGTGCGATCTGGACTCTCCTCATTATTCAACCTTCCAGAAGGTTACGAAGTTGTTCTCGGCAACGGTGGATCTACCGCGTTCTGGGATATCGCTACATTCGGATTAATCGAATCTCGTTCCCAGCACTTAGTTTTTGGCGAATTCTCGTCAAAATTCGCAGCAGCCGCAAAGGATGCACCTTTCTTAGGCGAGCCGACGGTCATCAAAGCAGAGCCGGGCTCGCATCCGGAAGCGATCGCTGAAAATGGCGTGGATGCTTACGCACTCACCCATAACGAGACGAGCACCGGCGTCTCAATGCCGATTATTCGTCCTGCAAACACAGATGGCGCCCTTGTCCTTGTTGATGCAACGAGTGCAGCTGGCGGGCTGACGGTTAGCGCTAAAGAATTTGATACCTACTACTTTGCTCCGCAAAAATCTTTTGCAAGTGACGGAGGCTTGTGGCTGGCCCTGATGAGCCCTGCTGCAATCGCGCGAGTTGAGAAGATCAAGGCATCAAGTCGCTGGACACCAGCTTTCTTTGACCTCACCATTGCCCTTGAGAACAGCCGCCTGGATCAGACTTACAACACTCCCGCAGTAGCAACGCTTATCTTGCTTGCCGAACAAATTGAGTGGATGAACTCGAATGGCGGCTTAGATTTTGCAACCAGTAGAAGTGCAGATTCTGCATCCCGACTGTACGGATGGGCAGAACGCACTTCTTACACCACACCTTTTGTTACGAATCCAGCAATGCGTTCGAATGTTGTCGGAACAATTAATTTCGATGAATCCATTGATGCGGCAAAGGTGGCATCTGTGCTTCGTGCCAACGGGATTGTAGATACCGAGCCGTATCGAAAACTCGGCAAGAATCAGCTTCGTATCGGAATGTTCCCGGCGATAGATCCAAGTGACATTGATGCACTTACCGCATCAATTGATTTTGTCGTAAACGCACTCTAGAAACCAAAGCACAGATACACGAATGACATTTCAACGCGATCGCACATTTTGGGCGATCGCACTCCAAGCGGCTGCGGTTAACTTCTATCTCGGCGGATTCGGACCAGCACAACCACTTCTGCGCGCGGATCAGCACACATCACTTGCTATCGGCGGACTTCACGGAACGGCACTAGGCGTTGCGGCAATTCTGGCGGGCTACGCTAGTCCGCGACTTGTGCATGCATATGGCAGGGTCCGAACCTCTTGGATCGGGCTGAGCGCATTCGTATTCGGCGTGACTATGTTCGTTTTCTCTCCGCCAGTTCCTTTGACATTAACGGCGACTCTCATCGCGGGATTCGGCACATCAGTTGTAATCAACACGATGATCACGCGTTTGTCTGCACATCACGCGGTGGATTCGGCACGAGCGGTGTCGCAAGGAATCGGTATCGGTTCTTTCGGATACATCCTCGGCACATTAGCGGTGGGTACTCTCGCGGGGACGACGTTGAGTTGGCGACTTGGCTTGATGATCGTTGTGCCATTTACGATTGCACTTTTCGTAGTGAGTAAAAATGTCGGTGAGGGCGTGCACGTCCCTGATGAGTCCGGTCGCCAGCGCGGAAAATTGAACTTCTCATTCTGGATCGCTTGGCTCGGATTCGTTACATCTATTTCAAGCGAATTCGCCACGACATTTTGGGCCGCCGCCCTATTGCGTGACAGAGTGGGTTCAAGTGCCGCGATTTCAACTGTTTGCATCGTCTCGCTGGGCCTCGGCTTAGCTCTCGGTCGAGTTTTCGGTTCGCGCGTGTTAGTGCGCATCGCCTTGGATAATCAACTTAAATTGGTAATTTTATTGCAACTGATCGGCTTTATGACTTTTTGGTTTTCACACATTCTTTGGCTCTCTATCGCGGCGCTTTTTGCCACCGGCCTTGGATTGGCTATGCAATTTGGTCTCATTTCGTATCGCATGATCGTATTCAGCGATGGTCGTCCAGATTTGGCGATCGGCACCAGTTCCTTTGGCGCTGGCATAGCGATAGGCGGCGCACCGTTCATGTTGGGACTACTTGGTGATCACTTTGGTATCTCGCGCGCATACATGATGGTGCCAGTACTTATCGGACTGACAATTTTGACGATTTACATTGTGCCGACTTTCAAGAAAGTTTCGGCAAAATAAATTGAATTACAAGACGAGAAGGCTACTTACTCTGGTTGCACTTTTTGGAATTTTAGCTCTTATTCTCATAACCGGGCGGTAGTACAAAATCTATTGCAAAACTTTCGGGTGTTTCAACTTTGTGGCGATACTTAACCCAAACAAAAGCTGCTGCCAAAGAAGTGATGAATCCACAAACACCGATTGTGAATTGCACTCCTATTTTCTCCGCCGATAATCCAACAAGTGTCGAACCCGCAGGAGCCCCACCAAGAAAAACTAAATGGTAAATGCCCATCACACGTCCGCGAAGTCCAGGATCGGTGTGACTTTGCACTAAGCCGTTAGCAGAAATAGCAGTTGTCAGAGCTGCAAATCCGCAGAAGGGCAACCACAAGGCATACGAAAAATAAGTCGGCATAAACGCCAATACCATTACGGTCGCCCCAAAAACAAAGGCACCGTAAACGATGAACATCGTGCTGCGTCTCTTCTCAAGTCGAGCCGAAATGATTGCACCGGAAAGCGAACCGAAGGCAAGAAAAGTGCCGAGTAATCCAAATGAGACGGCGCCGCGTTGGAATGTCTGGGTCGCCGAAAGAGCATTAAATATCTGAAAGTTCAGGCCGAAGGTTGCCATGAAAAAGATGACGATCATGGTCACGTAGAGGTCAGGTCTGGCCCTGACGTAGCGAATTCCCTCCCTCACATTTCCAACGCCTTGACTCTTCGGCACCAGAAAAAACTCGTCTTTACGTAAGCGGACGAGCGAGTAAATCACGATGAGGAAAGTGAAGGAGTTAATAATAAATGACGGTCCAGTTCCAAAGGCGGCAATCAGAGCGCCAGATGCTGCCGGGCCAACAATTCGCGCGGCATTAAAGTTCGCCGAATTCAGACTAACTGCATTGCCGATATCGGCATGACCGACCACCTCGGCAGAAAATGCGTTACGAACCGGCGCATCAATCGCGCTACTTGCACCAAGGGAGAATGCCAACGCATACACATGCCAGATTTGGACATGATCTGTAATAACTAGAAGTCCGAGCAGACCTGAAGAAAACCATCCGCCAAGATTTGTGAAAAATAGGACTTTTCGCTTGTCGAATCGATCTCCTAATACGCCTCCGTGCAGGCTCAGAAAAAGAACCGGGACGAATTGCAGCGCTGTAACAACCCCTAAGGCCGTGCCGCTATTAGTGAGTTCAAGAACGAGCCAATCTTGCGCAATGCGCTGAGCCCAGGTGCCGACGTTGGCAAAAGAGTTCGCTGCGAAAAGTATTCGAAAATTGCGGTGGCGAAAAGCTCGCCAATTGCCATTCTCGTCAACTTTCATCTTCACCATTCTGTCGCGCGCTACTCGTCTTCCGTTCATCCCTCAGTTGCCACCTTACCCCCATCTAGTCAGACGGGGACTAAGATTTAGGAATGGCTCAGAATGTGAGATCGGTTGTTGGAATGATCGTTGTTGGAATCATCGCGTGGATTGTGGCCGCTGTAGTTGCCATTGCAGTAGATGCAGATTCGAAAGTTATTTGGACATGCGTCGTCGGAGCCCTGCTCGGGCTGGTGGGAATTCGATATTCATTACGACGGGCTAAGCGCGGACAGCTCTAACTCAAACAATTATTGATTGTCTAGCTGTCCGGCAATTCCACGTAACACCTTGCCGAGACGTTCCGCCTCGACAGGGGATGGATAACGACTATGGCGCAGCCCGTTGCTGACTTTGTCCAAGATCTTGATGGTGTCCTCGATCATGGCAGCTAGGTCATCGTGGCTAGCGCGTGAGTTGGCCACTAATGATGGCGGTGCGTCAATGATGTGAACAGAGAGGGCCTGTGGACCGCGACGACCATCAGCAACACCAAACTCCAACTTAGTGCCAGGCTTAACGCTGGTCACGCCAGCAGGAAGGGAGGAGGCTGCCAGATAGACATCTTCACCCTCGTCGGAGGCGATGAAGCCAAAACCTTTTTCAAGGCTGAACCATTTCACGCGACCACTAGGCATGGGAACTACTCCTTTGGATGTACTACAGGCCGTACAGAATATGAGCCGTACAGAACGGGCAGAGGTGCAGTTTATCGCAAGACCCCAGCCCCGTGTAGTCAAAATATTTGGCGGGAAGAATTGGTGGCAGACCTAGAGCGTTGCCTCCGAATGAGCTCCGCACCCGTGGTCAACAGAGACGACGCGGGCATCCTCGGGGGAGATGGCGTTGGCGCATACGCCGAATGCGGCGCGCAACGAGCCTGAGATTGGCAGAAAGAATCCGCATGAAGCACATGGTTTCGGGGCAGCCAAGGCGATCGGTGAATCAGGTCCGCGATCGCCTGTGTACCAACGCTTACTCGCCTGATCGCGACCCTCGACTGAAAGCACGCGTGGACGCCCGAGGCCCAGCTCCCAGAGTTGAACCGAATCGAGATCTTCATCTCCTGGAAGAGCTGCGAATCCCGGCACCAAGCGCGGATCATCCAGAGTCGAGGGCACGATGTCGCCCACTCCCACATCACCGGGTTGAATGCGGTCGAGATATGGAATCCATTCCGGAGCCAACAAAGAATCTGGACCTGGGATCAGTACTACATCGCAGATCGTTGGATCGCTAACCTCATCGACTTTGGCCACGATGACCGCCCAACGCCAACCGTTGTAGCCAGCCTTAAAAGCGTCGAAGAGATAACTAGCCATGCGGCCGTCATCGTCAAAATCAACGGAGAGATACTCGCCGACAAGTTTTGGGTCTACGGCATCTGCCAAGACTGCACTTCGCGCCAGATCGAGGGCGTCAAAAGGTGCTGCCACCGCTTTGGATTTAGCAGCTTTACTTGTTTTCTTTAACCATGCCATGTTCTAAGCGTATGCCATTCCGTACTGAAGGGAGAATTGCGCGTGAAGCAAAGGAAAGACCCTCGGTTGCTTTTGTAGCAATCGAGGGTCTTTCCAACTGAATTAATTGGACTTAGAAATCCATATCCCCGCCGCCAGGACCGGCAGGTGCTGCCGACTTCTTTTCTGGCTTGTCTGCAATAACGGCTTCGGTGGTGATGAAGAGTGCAGCGATAGATGCCGCATTCTGCAACGCCGAGCGAGTTACCTTGGCTGGGTCGATGATTCCGGCCTTGATCATGTCTACGTATTCACCTGTTGCAGCATTGAGTCCGAAACCTGCTTCGAGGTGACGAACTTTCTCGACCACAACTCCGCCTTCGAGTCCGGCGTTGATTGCAATCTGCTTCAACGGTGCTTCAACAGATGCTTCAACAATCTTGGCACCAGTAGCCTCGTCGCCTTCGAGCTTTAACTTGGAGAAAGCAATCTTGGCTGCTTGGAGAAGTGCAACTCCTCCACCAGCAACAATGCCTTCTTCAACTGCCGCTTTGGCGTTACGCACGGCATCTTCAATGCGGTGCTTGCGCTCCTTGAGCTCAACTTCAGTTGCGGCACCAGCTTTGATGACTGCAACGCCACCAGCTAACTTAGCAAGGCGCTCTTGAAGTTTTTCGCGATCGTAATCTGAATCGCTCTTCTCAATTTCAGCGCGAATCTGCGTTACGCGACCCTTGATCTGGTCGGCGTCTCCGCCACCTTCAACAATGGTTGTTTCATCCTTGCTGATAACAACTTTGCGAGCATGCCCGAGTAGTTCAACTCCTGCTTGATCTAACTTCAGACCAACTTCTTCTGAGATCACTGTTGCGCCAGTCAAAATTGCGATGTCTTGCAACATCGCCTTACGGCGATCGCCAAAGCCGGGCGCCTTAACTGCTGCAGAACGGAAAGTTCCGCGAATCTTGTTAACCACCAAAGTTGCGAGCGCTTCGCCTTCAATATCTTCAGCGATGATCGCAAGTGGCTTACCTGACTGCATAACTTTTTCCAAAATTGGAAGAAGATCTTTGATATTTGCGATCTTGGAATTTGCAATCAAGATATAAGCATCTTCAAGAACAACTTCCATGCGATCTGAATCAGTTACGAAGTATGGCGAGATATATCCCTTGTCAAAACGCATACCTTCGGTGAGTTCTAACTCAAGCCCGAAAGTGTTGGACTCCTCGACGGTAATAACGCCTTCCTTGCCGACCTTGTCCATAGCTTCAGCGATCATTTCGCCGATGGTTGTATCCGCAGCGGAGATCGAAGCAGTTGCGGCGATCTGCTCTTTGGAATCAACGCTCTTTGCCATTGCGCTGAGTTCTGCAATTACTGCATCGACAGCCTTCTCGATTCCGCGCTTGAGAGCCATTGGATTCGAACCGGCTGCAACGTTGCGTAAACCTTCGCGAACAAGTGCCTGCGCAAGGACGGTTGCGGTGGTAGTGCCATCGCCAGCAACATCATCAGTCTTCTTGGCAACTTCTTTAACCAACTCGGCGCCGATTTTTTCCCACGGATCTTCGAGTTCGATTTCTTTTGCAATTGAGACACCGTCGTTGGTGATTGTGGGGGCTCCCCACTTCTTTTCCAAGACAACATTTCGTCCACGAGGTCCAAGGGTTACCTTGACCGCATCGGCGAGAATATTCATGCCACGTTCTAGACCACGACGGGCTTCTTCATTAAAGGCAATCTGCTTAGCCATAGTTGTTTTCGCTCCTATGTTCTGTTAGTTCAGTTAGTTCAGTTAATTCCCTGTTCCGTATGGAACGGGTGTGGGGAGACTTATCACTCGCACCCCTAGAGTGCTAACGCTAAATCTAGAGCAGGCGTAGCCCATCGGCAAACTGAGTGAGCGTGGAAGAGCGGGCTTTACACTATGGGGCGTTTAGCGACCTGAGCGGGCGTTCATGCGGGCCAGTCGCAGGCGGCGCAGGCGCTTGACCAGCATCGGAGAGGCCACGAGGGCATCCTCGCGATCGATGAGGTCATTCAACAATTGGTAGTAGCGCGGGGCGTTGAGGTCGAAAAGCTCCTTGATCGCGCTCTCCTTGGCGCCCGCATAGCGCCACCAATTACGCTCGAATTCCAGAATTCGGGACTCAAGGTCGCTCAAGGTGCGGGCGGGACCTGAAATTCCGGTGGTCAGCACTAAAGATGCGTTCTCGTCCATATGTCCAACCCTAAAGCAGAAATTGGCCCAAGCGTGGGATTTAGAGGGTGGCCAGAATCGCTTCGACATCCGCGACTTTGGTCCACGGGTTCACGATGGCAAATCGCAGGATGGGTTTGCCATGGTGTGAGGAGGGTGGAACGAAGCCGACTTGATCAGCCAGGAGGCGATCACTCCATTGCTGGTACTCAGCCGCACTCCAGCCGCGTCGAGTGAAAGCGACAACTGAGAGTTCGGGCTCGCACACCAAATCCAAATTGGGATGGCGACGGATTTTTTCGGCAGCTTCGTGCGCAACATGCAGTGTCGCCTCCATCGCCTCGGCATACGCATCCGTGCCGTGGGCCGCTAACGAAAACCAGAACGGCAAACCGCGCGTGCGGCGCGTTAAGTGGATTGCATAGTCCGACGGATTCCAAGCATCGTCATCTTGCAAAGTGTCTAAGTAAGAAGCATGTTGAGTGTGCACCGCTCTTGCTAATCGCGGCTCTCGGTAAATCAGGGCACAGGCATCAAAAGGTGCAAAGAGCCACTTGTGCGGATCAACGATAAATGAATCGGCCATTTCGATTCCGGCAAATTTTGGTTTCAAAGTCGGTGCGCAGAGCGCCGCCAAACCATAAGCGCCGTCGACATGAAACCAGATGTCGCGCTCTTTGGTAATTCGGCCAAGTCCTGTTAAGTCGTCGATGATTCCTAAATTAGTTGTGCCCGCAGTTGCGACAACTGCGAAAATTCGTGCGGACTGACGAGAATGAAATGCATCGATCTCGGACGCAACAGCACCTCCTCGTAATTTCCCTTGTGAATCAGGATCAACGAGCAACAGATCCACATCCATTACTTGTGCTGCCGATGCGATTGATGAATGCGCTTCGCGACTGCATGCGATCGCCCAACGAGACGTTTCTGGCCAACGCTTTCGAGCTTCCGCTCGTGCAACCACTAAGGCAGAAAGGTTTCCCATCGTGCCGCCTTGCACGAAGACGCCTCCTGCAGTGTCAGGAAGTCCTGCCAAATCTGAAAGCCAGCGCAGAGCCTGATTTTCCGCGAATACCGCTCCAGATCCTTCTTGCCATGATCCGCCATACAAGGCACTTGCGCCGACGACGAGATCAAAAAGGTTGGCGTACTCACTGGGTGCCGACGGAATGAAAGCTAAGTTACGCGGATGGTCAGTTGAAATGCACGCTTTTGCGAGAACTTTTGTGAAAACTTCCAAAGCTGCCTGCCCACCGAGTCCGCGGGCGGTGATCGTGTTCCCAACTGCTGCAAAAAGATCCTCGGCCGACATTGGTCCATCCAGCGGCGGGTCGGTCTTTAATCGATGCAGACTGTACGAAAGGATCTCGTCGGCAATGGCTTCGACTTCGGGCGTGAACTCATGCATGGGCGAAGTCTGCCACTATCAACGGATATGAGAGAGAATCTCGGCATGCATCTGCTTCGGACATCGCATTTTGGACCGACAATGGCAGTCACGCTCATAGCCTTTCTACTGGCCCAAGCACTCTGGCCAGTAGAAACTAGTGCTCTCATCGCGATTACGATTTTTACGGGCCAACTCTGTGTCGGCTGGACTAACGATCTAGTTGATTCCGAACTCGATCGAAGCCAAGGAAGACGCAACAAACCGCTTGCGCAAGGATTAATTGTAAAAGAGACGGTCATCTATGCGACGTATACAACTCTCGCTATATGTGTCGGACTCTCCCTATTCGGCCCGCTGGGTTTGCGCGGTGGTTTGGTTCATCTTCTCGGGGTTGGATGCGGGGTCACATATAACTTTTACTTTAAACGCAATGTTTTTTCGCCGTTGCCATATGCGATTGCCTTTGCTGGATTGCCGACGAGCATCGCGCTGAGCAAAGGAATCTTTCCGCCGCTGTGGCTGGCACTTGCCGGCGGACTGTTAGGGATTTCAGCGCATTTCACAAACGTGGTGAAAGACATTGACGAAGACCGCTTAGCAGGAATTTACGGACTGCCGCAACTCTTAGGTGCACGCAACTCTCAAATTATTGGGGGATGCGGTTTCGTCCTTGTTGCACTCTTACTTCAGGTCGTGACCCAAGTGAAATTTTTGCTCCCCCTGGGATTGCTGTCCTTGGCACTTTTATTTTTTATACCAAAGAAATATGCATTCGTTTTATCAATGCTGCTTGCCATCCTGGACGTGAGTATCTTGGTTAGGTACGGGGCGGAATCTTTTTCTCAGCGCTCTTGACGATATTGCGTAACATTGTAGGGAAAATAGAAGAATGGAAAGGCAGGACTAGGTACCAATAAATTTGTCCGCCAAGTCCGCGCGGGGCGAAGGTGGCCTCTTGCACTAAATGAGTTTTTCCATCTAATTGATCCAAGCGGAACTCCAGCCAGGCTTTGCCGGGCAAAATCATTTCGGCATAGAGTCGAAGTTTCCGCTCTTTTTCTAGCTCTTCTACCCGCCAAAAATCCAAACTTTCCCCGACACGCAAATAGTTGGGATCTCTGCGGCCACGACGAATTCCAACGCCGCCAACTGCACGATCGATCAGACCACGTGACCACCAAAGCCAGCCGGCACCAAACCAGCCGTGCTCGCCACCAATTCCTTCTATCTCTTTCCAAATTTCCGCCAGCGGAACATCCGTTGTTATTTCGCGAAAATCGCTAAGGACAGTCTCGCCCGCCCACTCGGGATCCCCTTGGGCTTTTTGCCACGGCGCAGTTGCAATTCCTGCGTCTGACCACCGCGTCTCAACTGAGTTATCCGAAATATTGGAAAGCGCAAGACGAATCGCTTTCTCAACATCTAGCAAACCTTCTGGTGGTGGCGGGACAAGTGAATCAATGCTTTTGGCAGGATCGGCCACTACCTCGCTAATCAGAGAACCAACGAGAGGTTTAGCGAGCGCAGTTGGTACTGGAGTAACCAGCCCGATCCAAAGACTCGACAATTTTGGAGTTAGCACGGGGATTTTAATGATCCAACGTCGTCGCAGACCCGAAATCTTGGCGAATTTCTGCATCATGTCTGCATAAGTGAGAACTTCTGGTCCTCCGATATCAAATATGCGATTGACCGGGGTCTCAATTACAGCGCAATTTCGTAAGTACCAAAGCACATCTCTAATCGCGATGGGTTGAGTGCGATTTGTGACCCACTTCGGAGTTGTCATCACAGGAAGACGATGCGTTAGGTGCCGCAACATTTCGAATGAGGCTGAACCGGAACCAATAACGATGCCGGCCCGCAATTCGATAACAGGCACACCTTGCGAAGCTAATTCATGCCCTGCGCGAGCGCGCGATGCTAAGTGCTTGCTGCGCTTTTCGTCATTAGCAATTCCACCTAAATAAATAATCTGTTGCACACCTTGTGCTTTGGCTGCGGTGGCGAAGTTGCGCGCCATCGTTGCCTCGATCTTGTCAAAATTTGGTCCCAAATTTATTGAGTGCAAGAGGTAGTAGGCCGTATGGATTCCCTCAAGCGCACTATTAAGATCGGCAATGTTGTTGGCATTGCCTTCTACTACCTCAACCTGCAAGGCCCATGGCTGGCCCTGAATCTTCGCGCTGTCGCGCAAAAAAACCCGCACCGAAAGACCGTCGTCGAGCAATGCACGCACCAAGCGCCCACCTACATATCCTGAGGCACCGCTCACCAGGAATTTGCGACCAGTTGGATTTGAACTCATGCTATAAACCTTAGACTTATACCTAGTAGCCGAGAAATGGAGTTTTCCGATGAATAAACCACGGGTAGTCATACTTGGCGCCGGATTCGGCGGACTCACGGCGGCGAAAGCGCTGGCCGACGTGGCGCATGTCACCATCGTCGATCGTCACAATTTCCAAACTTTTCTTCCTCTCCTTTACCAAGTTGCAACGGCAGGTTTAGCCGCAGATCACGTCGCCTATCCAATTCCCGGGGCGCTTCGTAAGACCGATGTTGAATTCTGCATGGGATCACCCCTCTCTGTTGATCATAAAAATAAGGAAGTAAAAATAGATAGTAGTGAGGTTCTCAAGTTCGACCATCTCATTGTCGCGCTCGGATCGGCCACGGCAGATTTTGGGATTAAGGGCGTGGCAGAGAATGCCCTCGGAATGAAAAGTGTTGCTGAGGCGACGAGCATTCGAGCTGAAGTGATGCGGCGATTCGAAGATTTGTGCAGATTCCGTGATGAAACTCGGCTCTCGATTTCAGTCGTAGGTGGCGGACCAACCGGCGTGGAGATGGCAGGTGCACTTGCCGAATTAGTGCGCGGGCCACTTACTTCAGATCAGGAAAGCGCTGCCAACCACATGGATGTCTATTTGATTGAGGCTGGACCCCGCTTGCTTCCGAGTTTCTCGCCGCAACTTTCTGAAAAAGCGCTTAAAGATTTGGTGAAGCTGGGCGTGAAAGTTCTTCTTAATAGTGCAGTGCAAGAGGTCACGCCTCGAAAAATCTTCCTACGGGACGGAACTGTGGTACCTGCGGAAATTACTATCTGGGCAGCGGGCGTTCGTGGAACGCCGGTGGCCGAATCCCTCAGCCTTCCAATTACTGGGACGCGCATCGAAGTGGATCCATCCTTGCAAGTGACTAATTATGCGAACTATTGGGCAATCGGAGATATCGCTGGAGCGAGAGGATCTGATGGAAGATTCCTGCCAATGGTCGCACCAGTAGCGATGCAGGCAGGTAAATGGGTTGCGAAACAGATCTCTCGAGTTGAATCGGGAAAGGATCCGCTGCCCTTTGTTTACAAGGACAAAGGTTCTATGGCAACTATCGGTCGACATAAGGCCGTGGTTGAAGTGAAGAAGTTGCGGTTGACCGGCGCTATCGCGTGGTCGGCTTGGCTGACCTTGCATCTGTTTTACCTTCTCGGTGGCCGCAACAAGGTTCTCACCGTCGCCGACTGGATGTGGAACTACCTGACATTTGATCGCGGCAACCGCCATATTATGGATTTGCAGTAGATGAGCCACTATCTGAATCTCCGCGGGCATGCCCTCTGGCACACAGAGTGGGACAAGAACGGCGAAGCCCTTGTGATTTTGCACGGTGGACTGAGTGCAACCGAGGACTGCGATGCTTATCTGCTCCCCGCCTTTGAAGATACGCACCATGTATTTGCCTACGACCGCACTGGGCAAGGACGTACCGCTGATCAACCAGGAAGTCTTCACTTCGCATTTCAAATTGCCGAAGCGATTGCCTATCTAGAAGATGTGGTCAAAGAGCCAGCCCATCTAGTGGGCTGGAGTGACGGTGGAAATATCGCTCTTATGATTGCGATGCAACGTCCAGAGTTGGTGAAATCTATTGTCGCGATCGGCGCCAATTTTCATTTCGATCACGGCGGCGGAGAAATTCCAGAATGGGAAATTTCTGACGAAGATCGCGAGGAATACGCACAACGTTCTCCGGATGCCCCTCATACTCTGGACGAAAAAGCTCAGCGCATGCGGGCAATTTGGAATTCCGAACCCACGCTTACTCTGACTGATCTCGCCCAAGTTTCTTGCCCTACTTTAATTCTTGCGGGGGATGATGAACTCTTTAGTCTCGCTCACACAACTTCCATGTATGAGGCTCTTCCCGACGGTCGCCTGGCGATAATTCCTGGAACTTCTCACTTC
Source organism: Actinomycetota bacterium (assembly GCA_014377015.1). GTDB lineage: Bacteria > Actinomycetota > Actinomycetes > Nanopelagicales > Nanopelagicaceae > QYPT01. The sequence goes on along the minus strand of JACMQL010000026.1, from coordinate 40,032 downwards.
GTACTTAAGGAGAAGCCTGAATTGACCCAAGCAATCATTCGTGACTTTCTCTCCAATCTAGAGCCACCGATTACTCGCGCACCCGTGCGTCGCACGAATCCTGAAACTATTTAACGGCTTTCACCCTCTCGTCGTGCAATGCGGTAAATACAGAAGCATCTAGCGGTTCCATCTCACCCACTATGCGCGAGAGAAGCCAATCGGCTAATTCTGGATTACGTACCAACGCGGGACCATGCATGTACGTCGCGACGATTTGATCGGTGATGATTCCATCCTCGGCAATGTCACCGCTATTTCCGACTCCGCGCAGAACGCGACCAAGGGGTTGCGACTCCTCAAGGAAGCGAGTTTGACCACTGTGATTTTCAAAACCAGTCAAAGTTGCGATCGGGATTGTGGGCTCGGCAAGTAGTTCGCCAACTGAACGCGGATCGCCTGAGAATGTCTCGACCGGCAAAATTCCCAAACCTGAGATCTCCCTGTTTCCAGATGCCGGAAAAACAGCGCCCAGTAATTGGAATCCTGCGCAGACCGCGAAAATGTGTGCTCCGCTGTTAATTGCTTTTCGCATTACACCGTGTCGGTCGAGAATCTCCTTAGCCGCAATCTGCGCATCATCTTCTCCGCCGCCAAGCAGATACAGGTGGCCACCTTGCGGAACGTCCTCGCCTACATGCACAACCACAACCTCGTGTTGAATTTTTCGTTGCTTTAAACGCCAACTTAAAACATCGACATTGCCCCGATCTCCATAAGTCCCCAGAAGCTCAGGCAGCAAGTGCACAATTGTAAACGTCATGATTTTTTCACCGATTTCGCAAGTCGGTGAAAAGCGGTGTACGACGCGATGAGATCCGCTTCGCCAGACCCAAAACTTTTTGCGGCTTCGGCTTCATCTTTCACAACTTGATGGTCGATGCCTTCCACCACTAAACGCGCCGACACATCCAATCTTCTATCGCCCGTGACAAGCACGTGACGCCCAGATAGCGGCCCAAAGTCAACATCCCATAACCAAGAAGTGTCTCTACCGTCTTGCGTCAGAGCGTTGACAACCAGTAAAACCTGTTTGGGTCCAGCCGAGCTCGTAGCGAGGGTCTCGCGCCAACTTGCGGGATTTTTCGAAAGTAGAAGTCGGAAAATCGTTTTGCCGATTCGCAATTTTCCGAATCGACCATCGACGCTGGAAATTTTCGCAACAGCGCGTGCCGCGACCTCGGGATTCACCCCCATCATTGCGGCAACAACAACTGCCCTACCCGCATTTGAATGAGCCGCTACTCCTGGAATCGCAGAAGAGATAGCAACCCTCTGACCCAATGGCCCGTGCAATTCTCCGGCGGAAAGTACCCAATCGGCGGATGGTTTGCCGAACCCGCACGTGCATAAAAACGAACTTCCCTGGTCTTTCCAGATCAATATGTCGCCACAGACAGGACATGTCGATGCATCAAGATGGCCCAACGATCCTGCACTAAACCATGTGACGTTTGGACAATCCCGTGCTGCCCAAACCACGAATGGATCGTCGGCGTCCGCAAGAACGCGACACCCGGCGGGAATAGCCTGTATTGCGAATTTCCATTTCTGGGCGACGACCCTGACCTCAGACAATCGATCAAGTTGATCACGGCCGAGGTTGAGCAACACGAGCAAATCAGGTTTAGTCTGAGCGAGCGCCCAAGGCACCACCATTTCGTCTACTTCTAGCGCTGCGACAGGTGCACGCAAATTCGAACTGAGCGCCGCGGTGACTCCGGCAAAAAGGTTTGCGCCGGTTGTGTTGCTCGCAACTTCGGTCGCGGTTTCTAATGCAACGCGCACAAGTGAAGTTGTCGTGGTCTTGCCATTCGTTCCAGAAATTAAAACCACTCGGCGATGTTCTGACAACTTCGCTGCGGCTCGGCTATCGAATTTTAGGATAACCCGACCCGTGACCATGACACCGCTGCCCTGCTTGCTGGCTCGAGAAAACCAACCAGCAAAATTTCCCAGCAGAATTATTATTCTTAATTTCATCTGATCCGACTCTAAAAATCCAGGGGTTCGAGGGCTCCAGTAGAAACGTTATAGATGGCACCGGCAACTTCTACGCCCTCGCGCAAAAGCGGGTAGGCGCGAATCCGAATTACATCAGAAATCAGCGCTGCTTGTTGATCGCGCACCGTGCGAAAATCGAGGCTGCGGGTATCGACGCCGTATTGGGCGGCGATGGTGGCATGAATAGCAGCTTCCTGACCCTGAGCCATTCGACAATCGGTATGCGGCATCACCAGAATTCGATCAACTCCCAATAAATAGGTTGCAAGTACCAGGGTTCTCAAAACGTCTTCGGTAACGCGCGCACCAGCGTTACGCAGAATTTTCGCATCACCAGATTGCATCCCGACAACAGCCAAGGGGCTAATTCGCGAATCCATACACGTGACAATGGCGAGACCACGGCTCGCTAAACCAGTTAGTTGACTGCCCTTAAAGTCGCGCGAGAATTCCTTGTTAGCCTTGAGAATATCCCCGAACACCTCATCCGGAAAATGACCTTCTTTTTGCATCAATCCAGTACCTACTTATTCTTATCTTTCTTTTCCTGCTTCTTGGCGCGCTTCTCCTTTAGGGAAAGCTTTGCTTCCTTCTTGGTGTTGGCATTGCTCTTCTGCTCTTTATTAGCCATGACTTCCATCCTTCTTTGAACGATCTCGTACGTGGGCAATCGGTAAGGCAACTCAGAGTCTAACGGAAGGGTTAGGCTCTGTTTCTTGCAACAGGAGGTAAATGACAGGCATCGCCGGAGTTGTCCTCACGATCGTTATCGGATTTGTCGTGGGGACTATCAACGGCATGGCAGGTGGCGCCTCCCTGATCTCATATCCATTCATGTTGGCCCTTGGCCTGCACCCGGTCGATGCGGCAGTCACAAATTCAATTGGAATTTCTTCTGCCAATTTTTTTGCAATCCGCGCGGGGAAATTCAAAGGCAAACACTTATTTCGAACATACCGAACTCTCATCGCCATTTCAGTAGCAGGCACCATTATCGGAGCGATCCTGCTTCTCTCCCTGCCTGGGCGAGTGTTCGAGCATATGGTTCCATTCCTACTATTTGGAGCGACCCTGACTTTATTGATTCCAACGAAGTCGGTGCGTAAACGTCGCGATGAGCATTTTGAGAAGTTCGGCATCGCGGCCAGCGGAGTGTATTGCGGGTATTTCGGACCTGGCCAAGGCGTCATGGTGATCGCTTTGCTTGCGAGGAATCCCAATAAGGATGCACGCACTCTCAATAGTGCCAAAAATATTATCGTCGGAGTTACGAGCCTAGTCTCAAATATTATTTACGCTTTTAGTGGTCGAGTGCATTGGGGCTACGCCTTGGCGCTCTTTATTGGTTCGAGCCTGGGCGGCACGCTCGGCGGCAAGTGGGCGAGTCGAATGTCCCCGCTTTTCTATAAATCCTTGATCATGACCGTCGGGCTCACTGCATCACTCTGGCTATTTGCCAAGTATTTTCTCTAGTCCAAAAGTGGCCGCCATTTCCCGGAAGTTACCAATAGGCCGTGGTCAGCTACTAACGAGATTCAATGTGGCATGTTCTTCGCTCCCCTATAGTTTTCCGATAGATAAAAAGATCCGATGAGACAACAAAGAGGACCCGGAATATGACGAAGATTGCAATTGTAGGAGGCGGACTCGCGGGAATTTCAGCTGCAAGACATGCAATCTCCCACGGTTTTGAAATTGAACTTTTTGAATCCAGCGATCACTTTGGAGGTCGACTAGCGAGTGCAGTTATTGACTCCTGCGTCATTGATCGAGGTTTTCAGGTCGTAAATGTTAACTATCCTGAACTTAAGAAATTACTTCCGGTCAAAAGGGTTAAATCCAAGCCCCTCTTCGTCGGGTTGAGTTTCATTGATGAAAGTGGAATGCGTAGGGATATTTCTCCATTAAATATCGTAAGTATTCTCTCTCCGGCTAGCGGTTCATTGATAGAGAAATTGAGATTTCTCAAATATCTCGCCTCCAAGTCTGATGCTTCCCAGACCATACAATCCCAAAGTTTTAGGTTCGAGGTTCTGTATGAAAGAGTCCTGCAGCCATTCCTAAGGGGGGTCTTTCTAACGAATCCCGACAAAATTCGCGGGGATGTTGCCAAGAGAATTCTCCGCTATTTTCTATTGGGTAGACCGCATCTCATAGATGGAGGAGTTAGCAACTTGATTCCCGCACTTCTCGCTGGAATTCCCGAATTGCGCTTACATAGCAGTTCAAAAGTGATGAGCGTCGTACACGACCCAGTGAGTCATTTATTCACTCTGCATATTCAAGGGTCAGGGCAGGCTACGACATTTGAAAACTTTGATTTCGTCGTAATTGCGACCAACGGTAAAGCTGGTGAGATCAATGGCACATCAGGTGGAAATCCTCGTGAATGGCTCGCTTCGACTGCCGTTTACCACAAAGTAAAGAAGCTCCCGAAGTCGAATCACAAACTTTTTCTTGGCGCCAGTTTCGTGAATTCACTTATAGTATCTGATGCAAATGAGACTTACGCAAACGCAACGTACTCCCTCATCGCCACAACATTCCTTGGCGAGTTAACCGACTCAATGTGGGAGCTGAATCGAAATGAATATGAGCAAGATATAGCGGATCTCTATAACTGCAGCCCTAAGGATTTACAACTAATAAGCATTGCGGCCGTTTACAATTCACTCCCGTTGTTTTCTCCATCAGATTCCGCGATGCAGCAAACCTCAATTATTGATCCTGACAATGATCGAATCTTCTATGCCGGAGACGCCTTCGATGAGCCTTCGCAAAACGGAGCCTTGCGCTCTGGTCGAACGGCAATTGAGAAGATTCTGCAAGAGTTTCTGGATTGAGAGTTCGGTGGCACAGAAGCTCTTGAAGCACTAAACAAGGGGGGAAATTAAGCAAGAATTCTTTACTTGAGCCCCCCGTCAGGATTGAACTGACGACCTTCCGCTTACAAGGCGGATGCTCTACCACTGAGCTAGGGAGGCGTTTTCTACCTGCGTATTATGTCAGCGCCTCTGCTATACAAGAAATTCAGACTCTTTCCAATAGAAAGACGCTGAAAATTTGGCAGCCGATCTTGCTTTCTTTTCGCGTGTAGGTTTGCCCCATGCGACTAGGAGTTCTTGATGTTGGGTCCAACACGATCCACCTCCAGGTGGTCGACGCCCATCGCGGCGGGCATCCGACTCCGACCACTAGTCACAAAGTCGAACTTCGTTTAACAGAATACCTCGTAGATGGGTCTATCTCCGAAGAAGGAATCTCTCTTCTTTTCGAGGCGATCGAAGGCGCGATCGAACATGCCAAGGAATTTGATACGGAGGAGATTCTTGCCTTTGCAACTTCTGCATTGCGCGAAGCGAAAAATGGCGACTCAATTATTGCAAGTATCAATAAGCGTTATGACATCGACCTTCAGATTCTTTCAGGTGAAGAAGAAGCCCGTCTCACATTCTTAGCGGCAAGGCGGTGGTTTGGTTGGTCTGCCGGCACGTTACTAGTTCTAGATATCGGGGGCGGATCCCTTGAAGTCGCCCTCGGTGTGGATGAAAGCCCCGATACGGCTTTCTCGCTACCGTTGGGAGCAGGTCGCCTTACCCGTGATTTTCTTGTTGGTGACCCCTTCACATCTAAGAGCATCAAATCGCTGGAAAATCATGTGAACAACTCCTTACAGAAAGTTCTGCCGCAGAAAATGAAAATGCACCGAGCAGAACAGAGCGTTGCAACCAGTAAAACTTTCAGAACGTTGGCTCGCATTGGATCGAAGTGGTACGGAGATTCTCCAAAGAAACTTGAGGCAGCTTCACTGCTTGGAATCGTGCCGCGACTATCAGACATGACCAATACTGATCGAGCTTCGTTGTCTGGAGTTTCGACCGCGCGTGCGAAGCAGATTCTAGCTGGCGCCATAGTTGCAAGTAGCGCAATGGAAATTCTTGAAATTTCTGAGTTGGAAATTTGTCCTTGGGCACTTCGTGAAGGTCTGATACTTAGATGGCTGGACTGGATGGAAATCTAGAAAACTGGAGCCGGCACTGCGTCAATCGCGATGATTTCCCCATCTCTATGGTGGAGCACCCAAGCATCGCCAGGATTGAGTTTGGCATCCAGTTCCTTAAAGTTCTTCTTGCCAATTAATCGCTTGAGCAACTTAGGCAGAATGGGGTTGTGGCTACAGATAATGGCAGCCTCCTCAGATACCAACACTTCGTGGGCGTAGTTTGCCGCAGCATCGGTATCAGTGGCGTACCGATATTCACTCAAATCAGCAACGATCCTTTTTTTCGCACCCAGTTGCTTTGAAAGCGGTGCAACTGTTTCCAAACAACGTTGCGCATCAGATGAATGAATTTGCAATATTCTGTAGGGATGAAAATTATTGATGAGCTTCTGAGCCTGCCTCTGACCAACTTGATCTAGCGGTCGATCTTCATCATCGCCATCCCAATCGCTACGTTTTACAGCTTTTGCATGTCGCAGTAAAACAACGGGGGTCGTATCTGGGCCGAATTCTAGAAAGAAATCTACGACCGAACGATCATCATCTAGTGTCAATTTCTTACGGGCGACTACGGGTGTAAACCATTCGACAAAATCAACTTCTTTAGGATCAGGTGTGCCCGTAGCTTCGTCTTCAGCTTTCGCCGACCAGTATCGGACTATTTTAGGGGTTCCCGCCACATCATAAATAACAGTACCCAGTTCTGGTCCAAACACCGCTGAGTAGCCAGTCTCTTCCAAAACTTCACGGTATGCGCACGATATATGAGTTTCACCCTCATCTAATTTACCTTTTGGAAGAGACCAATCGTCATAACGCGGACGATGTATTAACGCGATAAGAAGTACTTCGTTTCCATCTCTCCTCCACAAAACCGCGCCGGCTGCCGAAATACTCTGAGTTTCTAATTCCACTTTTATTTGCTCCCTGCGATTAGATGCTTCTCGTGAATAAAGTTATTTTGCAAATCGAGCAGCGGTTCGCCATCAGCGGTGGTACTGACTCTTACCCATTGTTTACCTTGCAAATGCCAACTTGATGTTCCATCGGAAAGCCCCAGGTCCAAAATCTCTTGAAGCGCGAATTGATGTGAATCACGATCTATTCGAACCATACTCTCCACGCGACGATCTAGATTTCTATGCATGAGGTCTGCGCTGCCTATCCAGTACTCATCTTCTCCAGCGTTGACGAAGTGCAGAATCCGAGAATGCTCGAGGAACCGACCGAGAATCGACCGCACTTTTATGTTTTCGGAATCGGGATGACCGGTTTGCAACGCACAAATTCCTCTCACGAGCAGATCCACTTTCACGCCATGTCGAGATGCCTTATATAGAGCTTCGACAAACTCCTCATCCAATAGAGAGTTCAACTTGAATTGGATGCCAGAGGGCAATCCGTTGTTAGCGTTTTCAATTTCTCGATCAATTTTCTCAATGAGGCCCGATCGTAAAGTTCGCGGAGCAACCAACAACCTTGAATATTTTGACTGCGGAGCGAACCCCGAAAGTTGATTAAAAAGTTTTGTCAGATCATCCGTTAATTCAGGATCACAACTCAAAATTCCGATGTCCTCGTAAAGGCGAGCCGTCTTTGGATTGTAATTACCCGTACCAATGTGGCAATAGCGCCGAATGCCATCCTCTTCATCTCTTACGACGAGTGATAACTTCGCGTGTGTCTTTAAACCCATCAACCCATATACGACATGTACTCCCGCGGCTTCAAGTTTTCTTGCCCACTTTACGTTTGCTTGCTCATCAAATCTGGCGCGAATTTCGATGACGGCCAACACTTGCTTGCCCGCTTCAGCCGCTTCAATCAATGCTTCAACTATCGGTGAGTCGCCTGACGTTCTGTACAGAGTCTGTTTGATGGCCAATACTGCCGGGTCTTGCGAGGCGGCGGCTAAGAAGTCCACGAAGGAGGTAGTAAACGAGTCATACGGATGATGCAGCAAAATATCGGCAGCGCGAATTTTCTCAAAATAAGATCCTGGTTTTTCAGAATCTGCTCCGACAAGTGCCGGTGCGGTATGAGCGCGAAATTTCGAATATTTCAAATTAGGAAAATCTAAATCGGCCAACCGGTTGAGATCTGTCAGATCTAGTGGAGTTTCGCAAGTAAAAATGCTCTCCTCCTTTATGCCCAATTCCTCGGTTAACTTTCCTAAGAGATGCGGATTGATTCCTTCTTCAACTTCCAGACGAACTGGTGGACCGAATCGTCTGCGGAGCAATTCCTGCTCTAGAGATACCAAGAGATCGTCAGAGTCTTCTTCTTCTAATTCAAAATCCTGATTTCTTGTCACACGAAAACTAAAGTGATCCTCTATCACCATACCTGGGAAAAGTAACTCAAGATGTTCGGCGATTACCGCTTCCAGCGGGATGAAGCGCATGGACCCGCCCTTTGAGGTCGCTGTCAGTCGCGGCAGAATCGGCGGAACTTTGATTCGTGCAAAAAATTCTTCCTCTGTATTAACGTTCTTTACAATCACTGCCAAATTCAAGGAAAGACCAGAAATATAAGGAAAAGGATGGGATGGGTCCACTGCTAAAGGCGTAAGAACCGGGAAGATCCGCGAATCAAAGAGTTCCTTAATGTATTTGATTTCCGAATCTTCAAGTTCGTCCCATCGCAAGAGTTCAATACCATTCGCACGAAGCGCGGGCAGAATTGAATTTTGAAATACCTCATATTGGCGGGCCATTAACTCCCGAGATTCTGCCAAAACTTGGCTCATCAATTTTTGGGGGGTGTATCCAGCAGAATTTGGGGAGTGTTTACCGCCTTCAATTTTCGTTTGTAAAGTGGCGACGCGCACCATGAAGAACTCATCCAGATTTGAGGCAAATATTGCCAAGAATCGGACCCGTTCTAAAAGGGGTATCGACTCATCTTCGGCCAACTCAAGCACTCTTTGATTGAAGGAGAGCCAACTCAACTCTCTGTCAGTGAAGTGTGGGACTTGATCCATGTGCGCATTATCTCTGATTTTTCTGAACAGTTCGTGTACAGAAGGTGGATTCGCAGTTTAAGTATAAGAATTAGCGAGTAGGGAGCCAACTCACTGGTTCGCTTTGTTTCGATTTTCTGCCATCACCCGAGGATTTTCCACGCACTCGTCGCCACATCCACGGAAGCACAAATCCGAACAACCAGAGTGAATTGGTCATCAGGCGCAGAAATAAAGGGTCAGGTTTTTTTGGGGGAAGTGGATCCCGCCAATCCGGCGAGAACGGCATATCTAACTTTTCCAGTATTGCTTGGGCAACACGATACTGACCCAGAGCATTCAGATGTAGGCGATCAAACGCCAGAAAACGACGGTCCTTCAGCATCCCGTCTTCGTTGGCATCAGCAAGAATTGCCCCAACCTCGTGTGCCACCGTACGAACATTCTCGTTAAAACCGCGAAAACGACTCTCCCATAATTCGGCGGCTTTACCTTTGGCGTCGGTGCGCTCGAGAACAGTGAAAAGAAAGACAGTAGCTCCCGAGGCCGCGATCTTGCGCACAGTATCTGCATAGAGGGGAAGAACCTGACCTGGGTCGTACTTCGGGCGAAGCACATCATTTGCACCGGCGTGAAAAAAGACCACAGTCTCTGGCCCGGTCACGTATTTCAGCGCAATTGGAACCTGATCGGCAGCAACTTGATGGACGAGCTTTCCGCGAACGGCCAGATTTGCATATGTGAAATTTGGCGATTGCGTTGCCATCACATCTGCAACTCGATCTGCCCAGCCGCGGTACTGCCCGTTGATAATTTCGTCGCACATTCCTTCTGTGAAGGAATCACCGCAGGTGATCAGACGGGTGTAAAGCATCATAGTTTTCTACCGATCTACTTCTTGCTTCGCTGCTCGTCTACCCAGAAGAGCGCAATTGATGTTGCCACACTTGCATTGAGAGATTCAGTTGTGGCACGCATTGGTATCGATACAACTAGGTCACATTTTTCTCTCACGAGCCTAGAAAGCCCCTTACCTTCACTTCCAACGACAATCATCAAGGACTCATCCGCCAAATTCATTTCACCGAGTGACTTCTCTGCGTCACCATCAAGTCCGACTACGAAACAACCGTTCTTCTTTGCGTCATCAATCGCTCGCGAAAGGTTGGGAACTTGTGCGATCTGAATACGTGCTGCAGCACCAGCAGAACTTTTCCAAGCGGAGGCAGTCATTGCGGCTGCCCGACGCTCAGTCATTACTACGCCATCTGCGCCGAAAGCCGCCGCACTTCGGACTACGGCCCCGAGGTTTCGAGGATCCGTTACGCCATCTAATGCGACGATCAAACTTGGTTTCTTTGTACGCAATAAAATCTCTTCAAAACTTGAATACTGGTAAGGCTTGATGGCAAGAAGAATTCCTTGGCTGCTTCCAGACAGTCCTTCCACCTCGGCGCGATGCGTCTCTCGAATCGGAAGGTGCTGTGACAGTGCAAGTTGGAGAGATTCAGTTATTCGATCATCGACATCGATACTGCGCGCGATGATGAGTTCTACGGCCGGCACCCCAGCGCGAAGCGCTTCAACTACCGCATTTCTACCGGCAACTAGTTCGCCGCCGCCTTTCGGACGCTCACTTTTTGTGCGCGGCGCCCGAGTGGTTGGACTTTTTGTATCCTTTGATGCAGATTTCTTGCGCTTAGCTGCCGCGTGATACGGACGGTCTTCGGCTTTCGGCGTCGGACCTTTTCCTTCGAGGCGACGCTTGTTGTTGCCTCCACTGCCCGTTGATGCACCCTTTTTAGAGCCTCGTACTGCGCCTTTGCGCTCTGAATTTCCGGCCATGGTTTTACCGCTCTTCTCTCTGATGTGGTGTTCGTGAAGTAGTCGGCGTTAGTGACCAACGTGGCCCTTGCGGCGTGTCTTCAATAATAATTCCCAAAGTGGCGAGACTGTCTCTAATTGAATCCGAAGCCGCAAAATCTTGACGCGCACGGGCACTTTGACGTTGCGAAAGTGCCAATTTGATCAGCCCATCGAGTGCTTCTGCCTGATCATTTTCAGGTTTCCCGAAAGCCGGGTCGAATGGATCGCAACCTAGGACATCTAGGGCGCCGCGAACTTCGGAAGCAGCGGCAGATAAGCCGACTACATCATCGGATGTAAGTGCCAGATTTCCGATTCGCATAGCTTCAGAAATATGCGCTAACCCTTGCGGCACCGCAAGATCGTCGTTCATTGCATCAGTAAAATTTTGCGAAATTACGGGTTCCGGAATGTACCCCAATTTTTCACCTGCCCGATGTAAGAAATTTTCAATGCGGCGAAAACTAACTACTGATTCGTTGAGCGCAGTTTCTGAGAATTCCAGCATCGATCGATAGTGTGCACTAACTAAATACCAGCGAATTTCGATTCCACGATATCTCTCTAGCATTGCGCGCACCAACAGCGAATTACCAAGTGACTTGCTCATTTTCTCACCAGAAGTTGTCACCCAAGCGTTATGCATCCAACGAGCCGCGAATTTCCAGCCCACCGCCTGTGATTGCGCAATTTCATTCTCGTGATGCGGGAAAATCAGATCGAGTCCACCACCGTGGATATCGAAAGCATCTCCCAAATATGCATGGATCATGGCCGAGCACTCCAAGTGCCAGCCTGGTCGACCATTACCCCATGGCGTTGTCCAGAATGGCTCGCCCTCTTTGGCGGCCTTCCAAAGCGCAAAGTCACGTGGATCCTTCTTGAAGCCGTCACCGGTTTCACCAGCAGGAAGTAAGTCATCAAGTTTTTGACGCGACAAGGTGAGATACGAAGACAGTTTTCGAACCTCAAGATAAACGTCGCCGTTGCCCGGTGCATACGCAATTCCTTTGGCGATCAAATCGCTCATCAACTCGATCATCTGAGTTATGTGGCCAGTTGCGCGCGGCTCGTAGGTGGGAGGAAGAACATTGAGCGCCGAGTAGGCAAAGGTGAACTCCCGCTCGTACTTCATGGCAACTGCCCACCAAGGCATATCCTCGACGACGGCCTTAGCCAAAATCTTGTCGTCAATATCGGTGATATTTCGGATGAAGGTTACTTTGTAGCCGCTTTTGGTCAGCCATCGCGAAAGTATGTCGAAATTTATTCCACTTCTTACATGGCCAATATGCGGTGGAGCTTGCACGGTCGCCCCACAAAGGTAAATGGATACTTCACCAGATTTGAGCGGCACAAAAGGAGAGGTTGTTCGAGTCAAGGTGTCGTATAACGCGAGCGCACTCATTGCGCGAGTCTATCTTGTGACATATCGAGGGCTGCGATCTAGAAGTAAGTGAAGACTAAGGCTGAAGCGATTGCCGCGATTCCACGACCTTCGCCAGTGAAGCCAAGTCCGTCAGTCGTTGTTGCAGTAAGGGATACATCTGCCCCACCCAAAGCTTCCGACATAACGGAGACTGCCTCACCTCGACGTGAACCTAATTTGGGACGATTACCGATTAATTGCACCGAGACATTTGAAATCACAAATCCAGCTTCAGAAATTAATTGGAAGGTTTCACCGAGCAACTGGATTCCCGAAGCTTGCGAGTACTCTGGTCGATTAACGCCAAAGTTTGTACCGAGATCTCCAAGTCCGGCTGCCGCAAAGAGTGCGTCGCAAATCGCATGGGCAACAACATCCCCATCGGAATGCGCTTCAATCCCGATCTCATCTGGCCAATGCAATCCAGCCAGCCACATGGGACGATCACGATCGAGTGAAAATGCATGTGCATCAATACCCGTACCGGTGCGAAAATGAGGATGCCCGGTTCCAGCGAAATTACCGTCTGAAACCGGGACCATCATCAATAACCTTCAATCACATTAGGTAAAGCGCGCAGTAGAAAAGCGAGTTACGAGGCCAGAACCTCATCCAGAATTGTGGCGGCATTCACTTCATCAGTTCGCTCTGCAAGAGCTAACTCTGAAACCAAAATCTGCTTAGCCTTTGAGAGCATGCGCTTTTCTCCAGCAGAAAGTCCACGATCGAGATCGCGTCGATAGAGATCGCGCACAACTTCAGCGACCTTGATTACATCTCCGGAAGCAAGCTTCTCGAGGTTAGCCTTGTATCGGCGAGACCAGTTGGTCGGCTCTTCGGTGTAGGGCTGACGCAGAACACCGAATACTCGCTCCAAACCGGCGCTGTCGACAACATCACGCACGCCTACCAGGTCAATATTCTCGGATGGGACACGAACAGTGAGGTCGCCTTGTGCGACTTTAAGGACTAGATACAACTTTTCTTCGCCCTTAATCACACGGGTTTCAATAGCCTCGATGAGAGCTGCTCCGTGGTGGGGATAAACAACAGTTTCGCCAACCTTAAATGACATGTAACGCCCTTCGATAGACCCCAATAATACCAGCCAACTGTGACCCTCAACACCCGCGATTTTGCGCATAAACTAAGGCTTTTACGGTACTCAACAGCCGCCTTGACCGCATACCGAGATTTTGCGCTTCTCCTGAAAATGCGTGAGAGAATAACCAGCCCAGACTTGCAGGGTGACACGAAAAACGAAAATTCGAGAATGTGGAGATCGTGATGCAGATTCACACCAGTAAGAAATTCGCCGTCGTTTGTCTTTCGGCAGCACTGGCACTAAGTGGATGCGCAGCGGGCAATAACGCGGAAACTCGAAAGACAAAACAAGTCACCGATGGTGCTGACGCGTCGATCACCACAATGGGGAATAACATAAAAGCTCGAAGTATTCTAGTTGTCGCACAAGAAGACGGATCAGCAGTTTTGATCGGTTCAGTCTTCAATGGAGTAGCGACAGAAGACGAACTGCTCGGGGTTGCAGTTGGAGGAAAACTGGCAACTCTTGGCGAGCCGTCTTATCCAGTTTCGCAGGGTCGCCCTCTGACATTCGCTGGCACCACCAAGAATGCAAGCGTCATAGTTTCTGATCTCAATGCCACAATCGGAACCCGCATCGAGGTGCAATTCTTTTTCGCCCGCGCAGGCGAAGTTACTTTGGCAACAATCGTTCGCGAGAAGAGCGGTGAATTCGCAAACGTCGGCGACCCGGATGAAGCCAGTCTTTAATCTTCCATCTTGTAACCAAGTCCACGGACCGTGTGGATATGGACTGGATTGGCCGGATCTTTTTCAATCTTGGCTCGTAATCGTTTGATGTGAACATCGAGGGTTTTCGTATCCCCCACATAGTCACTTCCCCAAACACGATCAATGAGTTGAATACGCGTAAGAACTCGACCTGAATTTCTCATCAAGAACTCAAGTAACTCAAATTCCTTCAGTGGAAAATTGACTGGTTTATTCTCAACCGTGACAAGGTGGCGCTCGGTATCCATTCTGACTGGGCCGGCTGTCAAGACGTGGCCCTCGTCGAAGCCAAAGTTGCCCTCATGATTCCTTCGTAAAACCGCCCGAATGCGTGCAACCAATTCGCGTGCGGAATAAGGCTTTGTTACATAATCATCAGCCCCCAACTCAAGCCCAACAACCTTGTCCACTTCCGAATCTTTCGCGGTTAGCATGATGATCGGGACAGCCGATCTTGATCGAAGTTGACGGCAAACTTCCGTGCCAGATAACCCTGGCAGCATGAGATCAAGTAGCACTAAGTCGGCACCGTTGCGATCAAATTCTTCAATCGCTTTTGTGCCGCTTCCTGCAACTCCGACTTCAAAACCCTCTCGACCTAGCAAATAGGAAAGCGCCTCAGAGAAAGATTCTTCGTCCTCAACAATAAGAATTCTGGTCATTTTTCCTCCGTCGGAAAATTTGCATCTGCTTTGAATAGGGGTAAACGGATCGTGAATGTGCTTCCTGCGCCTTCTTCGCTCCAGACACTCACATCGCCACCGTGATTTGTGATGACATGCTTAACAATTGACAGTCCCAATCCTGTTCCACCGGTTGCTCGCGAGCGCGCTGGATCGACTCGGTAAAACCTTTCGAAAATTCGCTCGACATCCTTTTCGGGAATTCCGATTCCTTGATCGGATACCGAAATTTCGGCTAATTCTCCCTGCGCCTTCATCGCAATTGTTACGCGAGTGCGATCTGGGCTGTAATTAATCGCATTCTCCACCAAATTGCTGATTGCCATCTCGATCTGACGCCGGTCACCTAATATCTTGCAATGCGCCAACTCCGAGTACGCGACTTCGATACTGCGAGTTTCGGCAGTTAGTCGAGATCCATCGATCGCCTCCGATATAAGAGAGGAAAGATCCAGAACTTTTGCACTCTTGAGTGGGTCGTCATCCTGCAATCTCGAAAGGTCAATTATTTCCTGAACTAAATCTGAAAGGCGCTTTGATTCGGTCTGCATTCTTGTCGCAAAATTAATGATGGCATCGGGATCGTCATTGGCGCGAAGTACTGCTTCACTTAGAATTGAGAGGGCCCCGATGGGTGTCTTTAATTCATGAGAAATATTGGCTACAAAATCTCGCCGAATTGCATCAAGTCGACGGTATTCACTGTCATCGAAGATCAGTACAACAATCAGACCTTGTTCACCCAGCGGAGATACCCGCACTAGGAGATCGTGCGCCCCTTCCCCAACGGGACCCCGCGGAATGGCCAAAGTGGCCTCCTGATATTTCCGTGAGCGACGAACTGCTCGCACGAGTTGCAATATTGGATCGGAGGCAAGGCGCCCATCCTTGATCAAACTCAGGGCAGTGGTGCGACTCGATGAATCCAAGACGACTTCGCCAGGGGCAAGGACTAAATATTCCGCGTCGATGATTTGTAGGAGATCAGAAGTCTCAGCTGGGATTTCCCATGGGGTGGGACCAGGCAAATTCGTCCGGCGACGTCGTATCACTCACTCATCGTAGAGAATCGATTCGAAAGTGATGCTATCAAGACAGCAAAAAACGCCTTTTGCCCCAAGTTTTCTCGACTCATTCAGTCTGCGTTCATATTGGGCACGTTAAAGAGGAGGGTCTGCCTATATTGTTGCCCTATGCGCGACGCCTTTCATGATGACCTCGACTCAATCAGCAGCATGCTAGTTGAAATGTCTAGCCGAGTGGGACGGGCAATGGGCTTGGCGACGACCGCCCTACTTGAGGCGAATCTACAACTGGCCGAGCAGGTAATCTCCGAAGACTCTCTCATTGATGCCCTCCAACACGATCTCGATGCCAAAGCACTGAGTCTGCTTGCACGTCAGCAGCCGGTGGCCGGAGATCTTCGAACGATCGTGACTTCCCTTCGCATGAGTGCCGACATTGAGCGGATGGGAGATCTTGCCCACCATATTGCCAAGGTCGCACGTATGCGCTACCCATCTACCGCCGTACCAGCCGAATTGACTCTGACCGTGCAGGAAATGGGCAACGTTGCGCAAGCGATCATTGCGAAAGTCATCACCGTTATTAAGACCCGTGACATCGCTGCCGCGCTCCAAGTTGATAAAGATGATGATGAGATGGATAAATTGCATCGGAAACTTTTCACGACGCTACTGGAGGATTCCTGGCCACATGGAATTGAGACCGCAATCGATATGACGCTTATCGGCCGCTATTACGAGCGTTGTGCAGATCACGCTGTATCTGTTGCCCGCCGCGTTTACTTTATGGTCACTGGCGAGTTCGCTCCTGCAAAGGATTAACTAAACACCAAGTCTTCAGCGCTTGCCTTGATTTGCTACTGCCTCAATCGCGGCTTCGGCAGCTTTGGGATCTAGATACTCTCCGCCTTTTTTAATCGGGAAGAAATCTGCATCTAACTCATAGAGCAGTGGGATGCCTGTTGGAATATTGAGTCCGGCAATGTCTGCATCAGAAATGCCGTCGAGATGCTTCACGAGTGCACGCAAAGAATTTCCGTGGGCAGTCACCAAGATATTCTTACCAGTCCGCACATCGGGCATTATCGCGTCGTTCCAGTACGGAAGCATGCGATCTACTACATCCTTGAGACATTCAGTTTTCGGCATATCGCTGCCAAGGTCTGCATATCGGTCATCTCCAACTTGGCTGAATTGATCATTATCATCAATCGGCGGTGGCGGAACATCGTATGAGCGGCGCCAGAGCATGAACTGCTCTTCGCCGTATTGTTCAAGAGTATCTTTCTTGTCTTTTCCTTGCAGTGCTCCATAGTGGCGTTCGTTAAGACGCCATGATCTGCGCACTGGAATCCAATGTCTATTGCTCGTATCGAGTGCCAATTGTGCAGTATGAATCGCTCTGCGTAACAACGAAGTGTGCAAAACATCCGGTAGTAAATCTCGCTCGCGAAGTAAATCACCCGCAGCGGAGGCTTCCTTTTCACCCTTTTCGGATAGTCGAACATCGACCCATCCCGTAAAAAGATTCTTAGCGTTCCATTCGCTTTCACCATGTCGAAGCAAGATCAGTGTGTAAGTCATAGCACAATCTTGCCAACTTGAAGCCTTCAGATCAAATGCTTGAACTCCTGTAAGTTTGCCAATGACTCACCGCGAGATACTCGCCACGCCCATTCTCGTCTGATCGCGGAAGCAAAGCCTAATTCCAATAGTGGATTGAAACTTGAGTCGGCATGTTGCAAGACTGATCCCAAAAGTCGATCTAATTCATTTTCATTAATTGCCTGTAAAGATAAACGTCCCACTAAATAGACATCACCTACTCCATTAAGTGTAAAAGCAATTCCATACATTACGGCGTTTCGCTTTAGGCACCACTCAAACACTTTCCCTGCGTTTTCATCCGGTTTTCGCATCACAAATGCGTTGACGCTCAAGGAGTAATCACCGACTACTAGTGCGCAGTGAGTCTGAAGTTTCTTCTCGCCAGGCAGTGTGACAAGAAATGTTTCCTCGTCGCGTCTTTCATAATCCAGATCATGTGAATCAAGAAATTCCTCGATGATGGCACGTGGATCTACTTTTGCCACAGCGATCAACGACCGATAGATGAATTTTGGTGCTGAAGTTGCGATAGAACACGATCATAAATATCGAGTGTTCCACGCGCAGTTGCTTCCCAACCGAAGTGCGACGCGTGCTCTAACGCTCCGAGCGAAAGTAGGACCCGGCGCGCTGGCTCAGCCAATAGTCGTGCTAGCACTGAAGACCAGGCACGTGGATCATGGCCATCAACCAATACACCAGAGATTCCGTCTGCAACAGCGGTGCGCAATCCGCCAACTGCAGTCGCTACGACAGGGGTACCGCAAGCTTGGGCTTCCAGTGCAACTAAACCAAATGATTCGCTGTAACTCGGAACGCAGACTAGGTCTGCAGTGCGGTACCAATCTGGAAGTTCATTTCGCGGTACCGGCGGAAGAAACCGAATTACTTCGGAGAGATTGAGCCAACGAACTAATTCTTTAAGCCGATAAACTTCTTCGCCACCTGCACCCGATGCCCCACCGATGATCAGGACAGACAATTTTGCGCGCAGGTGCGGTGAGTGCGAAAGCATCTCAGATACTGCGCGAATTAAAAGTTCAGGACCTTTATGCGGCTGGATACGTCCGACGAATGTAATTACGTGTGCGTCGGTCGGGATGCCCGTTACATGACGCGCCGCAGCTTTGCCGCTGCCAGGCGTAAATGTAATTAGGTCAACTCCAGGGGTCACCACGTGAACAATGTCGGGGCATGCACCGTACAAAGAAACCAGACTCGCGGCTTCTGCATCGGTGTTGGCGATCAACGCGCTGGCTGCCTCAACAACGTTGATCTCGCCCCGAACACGTGTCTCTGGCTCAGGTGTTTCGCCATCAGCGAGATTGAGATTCTTTACCTTGGCCATAGTGTGCATGGTATGAACCAATGGAATCCCAAGTTTCTTGCTTGCATCGATTCCCACTTTGCCTGAAATCCAGTAATGGGAATGAATCACGTCATATGAAATCTCGCCTTGCAGCGCTTTAGTAAATTGTGCAGAGAGTTCGCTTACGTATTTCGGAAGGTCTTCTTTTGTCACCAGACCGGCAGGGCCACCGTCAATATGTCGAACGTTGACACGCGGCGCGAAGGCCACCACGTCGGGTTGATCCGGGCTAGTCCGACGCGTGAAAATATCCACCTCGACACCCATTGCTGCCATCCGCTTTGCATTTTCGGCCACATAGATATTCATGCCGCCCGCATCACCTATACCCGGTTGATCAAGGGGTGAGGTATGCACCATCAGCGTTGCGATGCGCCCATTCATCTTACGAGTCTAGCCTTCTACTCACCGATCAACGGCTTCGCGCTGATCGATCCGACAATTTCCTGACCACCAAAAATCGGCAACGTCTCGTTAAATGTCTCAATTCCAAGCGTCACCAATATGGATCCGACTATAGATTCGTGAGCCCGTCCAGATCCATCGCTAATTTTGAAGGCAAATGCGCTTCCATTTGGCAACGAGCCAACATTTACTCCTTCGGCTCCCTCCTTGAGAAATAGGCCATTGACTTGGCGCATCAGCCGGGTCGTCAAGCGATTTTCACCCGCAACCATCTCTGGAAAAGTACGGCAAGCGACGACAACGCTTTGATGAATTGGATCCCTTGAGACAGTGATGTTGCGGATCGCTCTTGTCACTGCGCCAAGAGAGAGAAGGAAGAGCGGTGCACCACAACCGTCGATACTCGTGAGCGAGACACTTTCTTCCGCCAATGATTCCAACTCATGACGGCAGGCAATTTGTATTGGATGCTGCGGATCCAAATATGTATCGAGGGGCCAGCCATTAAGCACCGAAGTCGCAAGCATTCCGGCGTGCTTACCACTGCAATTATGAGCGAGCCGAGTCGGCGCATTCGTGCCCCATGCTCGATTTTCCTCCACTCCAAGTGGACGATCTTTTCCATTTCGTAGCGCATCTTCGTTAAGACCAGCGCTGGCCAAGATTTCCAGGGCTGCACTCTGATGCATCTGCGATCCAGAGTGACTGGCACTTACTAAAGCCAGCAATCGCGGCTCAAGTATTAAGCCCGCGCGAACCATCGCAGCAGTTTGGATACTTTTGATTGCCGATCGTGTATAGATGAGAGTTGCTGGATTGCCCTTGCTCACCAAAACATTGCCTGATTGATCCAGCACAATTAAGTGACCAGAGTGTTGCGACTCCACGACCTCACTTCGCGTGACTTCGGCGAGCACTTCTCCAGTGGTCAGTGTTCGCGAGACATCCTCAATCATTTACTCGCGGAAGTGTGGACCACAGATGTGCCTGCAATGGAAATCCGTTGACCGCAACATCGTAGGCAAAGAAAAGTTCGCCCGCAACGAGTCCATACAAACGCACTCCCTCATCGATAGGCGTAGAGGATGGCGCTGCATAACTCTTATCCATGTGGAGTTGAATTTTCGGACCATCAAAGAGCCCGACCCAACCCTCGCCAGATCCTGAACTATGCGCAATTGTGACTTCCAAAATATTGCCAGGCTGCACTCGCCAGAATCCGGTTTCTGATGCACCCGATCGGAGAATTTCACCATCTGAGTCAACGATCCACGATCGGGAGAAATAAGTAAGGAAAGCACGCTCGTCATGGCTAAAGACGACTTCCTGCGCAAATTCGAATCTCTCCATGTCGGGGTATTCCCCGTGGCCACGCCCGCGCCATGTGCCGACTAGCCAGGCCAAAGGATTCAAATCCGGATGCAAGTTCTCGGGAATTGTGAAAGCCATTACTGGTCGTCCTTTCGTCGCAGTCCTCGTAACCCACAATAGATCAGAATTATTCCGATAGCCGCCGCGGATATGCCGAGCAGCAATGACGTTACCGCAGCCAACGTTGCTCCATGCGTATTAGCCTAGCCGTTTGATCCTTTAGAGTATTTACATGAGTCGACCCAATCACCTGGTAATCAAATTAGCTTGCGGAGTCGATGAGGCAGAGCGAGTTGCGCAAGCCTTCTCCGTTGCGACGACAGCGCAAGCAGCCGGCGTTGAAGTTTCATTCTGGCTTGCGGGTGAAGCTGCTTGGCTAGCGCTACCAGGCAGAGCAGAGGAATTTAGATTGGTTCATTCGGCGCCGTTGCACGAACTATTGGCCTCGCTGATCGAAGGTTCGCTAGTGACGTTATGCACCCAATGCGCAGTACGGCGCAATATCAATGATGGAGATCAAATTCCAGGGATAAGAATTGCCGGATCCGTGACATTCGTAGAAGAAATTATGCGTGAATCAACCCAGGCTCTTGTTTATTGATTTAACGCGTTCTATTTAATTTCTTCTTGCGTCGCGGGTATACCTTCGATCGTCAACTGCGCATCTAGTGGCGTATTTCTTTTTACGACTGCAAGAGCAATCGTTCCGAGTTCGTAATGTCGCGCGACCGTACCTATGAAGCCAACTTTGACTTCATCTCTCTCGACTGCGGATCCGGTCGATGGAATTGTGACAACACTCCCGTCAAGATGAAGCAAAACCAAACGACGCGGCGGAGAGCCTAAGTTGGCGACCTTGGCAACAGTCTCCTGTCCCCGGTAGCAACCTTTATTCATATGCACAGCTTTGTTGAGCAAACCCAATTCGTTAGGAATTGATTTGTGATCGGTTTCAAATCCGATACGCGGCCGGCCCTGCGCAACTCGTTCTGCCTCTATGGCCCACATTCCCACCTCTCGCGCAGTGGTGTTCAATTCGGAACGCCACTTTTCGAGTTCGGCGCGGGTGATTATTTTGTATGGACCGCCGACATCGTCGCTTTCCCCGGGAAGTCGGAGCACTGCATACTCGGCAGAAACATCTTGCACTTCCACGCGCATCATGAATTTCATCTTTTGGAGATGGATAATCAAAGTCGCGGCACGTCCGGGATCGAGAATCAACCAAGAAGATTCTCCGTCATCTACCATCACAAATTGGTGCTCTATGTGTCCTCGCGGATCAAGAATGAGAACGTCCATGTACACGTTTGGCGCAAGGTTTTCGAGAAATTGCGTTGTAAGCGAATGCAACCAGGTAAGGCGGTCCGCACCTGTGATGCGGACAATCTCTAGGTGACCTAGGTCAGCCCACCCAGTACCCTCGTGAAGCGCCCGCGATTCTTGACTGGGTTGCCCCAGATGCCAGACCGCCCCAGCGTCTGGGCCCTCTTCTACGAGTACGGCAGTCAAAGCAGAATCAGAGTTCGGCTTGCGCGCACGTCGCGCAGGTTCCGTATACCGCGAAGTGGGTGACGTCAGTTTTAAATCCGTAGTCATCCGCCAAGGTATTTACAAAGTTCGCGGCAACCTCAATTGGCGCACCGCCGACTGCGCCACATGCTCCGCAGACAAGATGAAGGTGAGTAAGAACTTCGGCGGCGTGGTAAGTGGCACCACCGTGGCCCAAATGCGAATGTTGAACTAAGCCGACATTTTCCAACGTCTCAAGATTGCGATAAACAGTCGACAGGTTGATCCCAGGATGCGTCAGACGCACCCTTTCGGCCACCTCTTCTGGAGTTGCGTGGTCTAGCTCCCGCACCGCGGCAAGTACCAACTCGCGCTGTGGGGTAAGACGCAAACCCTTTTCGCGGAGCTCGTGTTGTTCAGCCATTCCCGCAGTCTATCGGAGACGCAGAAGCAGGAGATAAATCTCGCAACCAAGGCAGTAATTGAAAGCCGCATTGAGAAATGCTGCCGCGAGGGCCGCACTGGTCGCGATGGTGAAGATGATCGGTGCGCTGATTGCCAGTCCGGCGATTCCGACGAGTGCGAAAACAAGGCCGACAGTTTGAGCGAACTTAGGAGGTCGCACATCTTCTGTAGGAACTTCACCCTTGAGACGGGGGCGGACAAACTTGCGAAATATTACTGAATAGGGGGTGAATTGTGGTCCGCGCAATGCGCCGATCCCGAAGACGAGTGCCTGAAAGGCCAGCACCCATATCGAATTAGTGATTAGAGCGATTGAGAGAACTACGACAGTGATCGCAGCGGAAAAACGTGGACCGCGTGCATCAATTGTGACGGTGGTGTGTGAAACTTTTTTTGAAGTTGCTTGGGTCATGTGAATTCCTGTTCTGGGTGTCGGATGGATGTAAAAGCTGAAAAACGCTTACATCACATTCGACACAAGGAACCAGCCAGGCGACCGAAATCAATCACTCGTCGCTTGGTGAAAAGCACTGGCTCGTTGCGAAACATAGGTAAAGCGTAAAGAACCGTGCACATTATTGCTAATTGCGAAAGATTTGCACTTGCTACCGCAAAGCGGCAAGAGCTGTCAGCACTTGATCTCGCTTAGGTGCTCCCACTGCCCGCCCGACTTCAACACCTTGCGAGTTGAGGATCAAAGTTGTTGGCGTCGAACGGATATCAAGCTTGCGCACCAAATCCAGATGTTCTTCCGCATCAATGTCCACATGGCGGACATCGCTCATCTCCGCGACCACACTTTCCAGCAGTGTCCGCGTTGCTCGGCACGGAGTGCAGAAAGCGGAAGAGAACTGCACCAGGGTCGCCCGTGATCCGAGCGGTTCGCCCAAAATAGCCGCATTTAACGCTGAATCCGCCGCAGTATGTGCGACGCGTATCTTGCCGCGACTCCTTTGGTACCAAAAGCCGTACGCGCTCGCCAAGGCAAGAACGATCACAATTGGAGCAAAAGATTTCACGCGAGTAGTCTGACCTATTACTTCTAGAGATTCAAAATATTTTCTAGAAAGGAGGCGCTGCTGGTGGCAAAAGTACTTCTGCTTACTAACACGCATGGGGCGAGCGCGGAGGTGCTTCCTGCACTCGGACTCCTTCAACACCAGGTGCGAATTCTTCCGGCTGAGGCTAGTGTGCTTATCGATGTTCCCGAAATGGATGTGCTCTTCATAGATGCACGACGCGAATTACCAGCCGCACGGGCACTTACGCGCCTTCTGACATCAACCGGAATCGGATCTCCGATCATTGCCATCACGACGGAAGGCGGACTTTCCGCCATGAGTGCGGATTGGAGTGTCGATGACGTAATCCTCGATACTGCAGGTCCTGCCGAAGTCGAAGCGCGTATTCGTATTTCTATCGGGGAGCACGCAGCGCTGCGCAGTGCGCAAGATCCTTCCTCCGGCGAAATTCGCACCGGTGACATTGTCATCGATGAGAATTCCTACACTGCCAAAGTAAAGGGTCGTGCGCTAGATCTAACTTTTAAGGAGTTCGAACTCCTCAAGTACCTCGCTCAACATCCAGGTCGAGTGTTTACTCGCGCGCAACTACTGCAGGAAATTTGGGGCTACGACTACTTCGGTGGAACTCGCACAGTTGATGTCCATATCCGCAGATTGCGCGCCAAATTGGGCCCAGAATTCGAAGCCATCATCGGCACTGTGCGCAATGTCGGCTATCGCTTTACTTTGCCGTCCGGCGGAATAGGCAGCAAAGAAAGTCAGATTTCAGAACGCGTTCAATAAGTGATTCGCTATCTCGAACACCTCAGCGACAAAGAGCAAACAAGCGTTTTAGCTCTTATTGCATCCGCAGCCGGACAGGACGGAATTCCGCCAATCGCCGAGCACGTTGTTTTGCATCTTCGTCATGGCGGAGATAAAAATGACCGCCATTTAGTCTTAACCGAGGACGGTCCCGATGGAGCAATCGTTGGATACGCGCATATAGATCTGACAGATGTGGTTGCCGGCTCGAGCGCCGAGCTCGTCGTACACCCCGCTTATCGGGGAAAGGGATATGGTCGAGCTCTCCTTGCAGAAATCGTCCGCATCACCGCACCCAGGTTGTGGTCCCATGGCGATCTTGAATCAGCACGAAAACTAGCAGCGGAGATGGGTTTTTCGCGCGTTAGGACCGTAATTCAAATGCGAAGGTCGTTGGAAATCGTTCTGCCCGTGGTTAAGCAGGACTTCGAAATTCGCTCATTTCTGCCCGAACTCGATGACCTAGCCTGGGTGAATCTCAACAACCGAATTTTCCTGGGTCACCCAGAACAAGGCAACTGGTCGATCGATGACCTCCGCAATCGAATGAAAGAAAATTGGTTTGATTCTTCCGGGTTCTTGCTCGCCACTCGTGACTCAAAAATTATCGCCTTCTGCTGGACGAAGATTCATGGCGCACATTCTCATTCACATAATGAGGAACTCGAACACGGTCATGATCCGATTGGTGAGATTTACTCGATGGGAGTCGATCCATCTGAGGGTGGGAAAGGTATCGGGAGTTCCCTCACTGTTGCGGGGTTAAATTATCTGCGATTCCAAGGACTCAATTCAGCGATGCTCTACGTGGATGCAGAAAATTCAGCCGCCATAAAACTCTATAAAACCCTCGGGTTCTCCGAATGGGGCCGTGATGTCATGTACAAGGCGACTGCGAATTAAGAAACTAAGTCGCGACACACTCGTCTGAAAGCGCGAGTGTGTGCCTCAACATCTTCCTCGGTCGTCGCAGGTGACATCAAAGCCATGTTGTGAAAAGGCGTGAGTAAAAAACCATCATTAAGGAGTCTGAGATGGATGTATTGCTCAAGTTCGAAATCGCCAGCGCTCGAAGCTTCTCGTCCAGTGCGAGGCGCATGATTTTGAAAAATATACTCTGCACGTGCGCCAAGTCGATTGCACTGCCATGGCAAATTAAATTCTGAGATGGCGCTCTCGACGCCGTCCGCCCAAAGATTTCCCAAAAAGATCATTCGTTCGAAAGCATCAGCAGTGAGCACTTTCGACAGCGTGGCACGCATGGCAGCCAGCGACAGCGCATTGCCCGCCAATGTTCCGCCGATTCCTCCAGTATCAATCTGGTCGAGTTGGACTTTCTTGGCGATCACAACGGCGACCTCATGAGTCATCCCGAACGCGCCTGCAGGAATCCCACCCGCAATAGCTTTGCCAATGGTCAGGAAGTCCGGCGCCAGCCCGAGTTCGCGAGTCATGCCGCCAACTCCAACGGAGATAGTGTGGGTCTCATCAATGATCCAAAGAGCCCCGTATTTCGTGGCTAATTCGCCAACTTTTTGTAGGTAACCTTCATCTGGCAACACAATTCCAACGTTAGTCATTGCAGGTTCCATCAAGATTGCCGCGACATCTCCCTGCGCCAAAGCCGTTTCCATTGCAGCAAGATCATTGAATTCGACCACTCGAGTTGTTTGATCAAGTGCTATAGGTGCACCGATATTTCCCTCACGTGCAACGGTGTTACCAGAGCCGTCCAGCGTTGCGAAAGTTTCATCAACGCTGCCGTGATAACAACGATCAATAACTATGACTTTCGACTTGCCAGTGATCATCCGCGAGTAACGAAGTACATGGCGGTTGGCATCTGTTGCCGAGACGGTGAATTGCCATAAAGGTAGACCAAAACGCGAAGCCAAATCGCGCGATACTTCGACAGCATCCGCCGTCGGCAGCATTGCAGTTATTCCCTTTTGCACCTGCCTGGCAATAGCGGCAACCGTGGCCGCAGGAGAATGTCCTGTCATTGAACCTGTGTCACCCAGACAAAAATCTATGTACTGGTTGTTGTCGATGTCGGTGAAGTGAGCGCCGAGCGCGCTCTCAATAAATACCGGATACGCGCCGGGCCACTTAGCCATCCAGGACATTGGCACTCCGCCGGGCATCACATCTTTCGCCGCCTCGAAATACCGACCACTCTTGAGATGCGTTTCGAGAAATCTCTCTTGCTCAGTCTGCATCAAATCAAAAATGCGATTTCTATCGATCACGATTAACCTTCCGAGAAGATGAATAGAGCTTCTATGTAATGCTCGCCAGTGATTCCTAGATTGGCCGCATCGGGTGGCGCAGTTTGCGGTTCGATACAGACGCCTTCGTGGTCCTCGGTATATACAACCCACCAAGGGCAGTCACTTTCTATATCAATTCTTGCTGCGCCTTCCCAAACAACTGCAGGTACTCCGCGAATATCGGTAAAAATATCGTTCCACGGTTGTTGAACGGGCTCCATGCGTTCTCCCGTTGGAAGTCCATCGCTATTTCTTTTCAGCATTGTTGCGGCCGAAAAATCTACCTCCGCACTGTCGCCTCTTCCGAGATCGCGCGGAAACCAAGGGTGCAACCCCAGCCATGCCGGAATCGAGCACTCGCCCGGTTCGTATTCCAGACTCCAGCGAATCGCATCATCAAGTACCTCGATGCGCTGCTCCACAGTTGCGCCGCCGTAAGGAGCGGGAAGTTCTAAAAGCGAGCGTCCAGGACCAATTTCTCGCCATGATGAAGTGAAAGCAAAGCCGTGCAGGGCGTTGGGCGGATCAAAGATAGTTGGGAGTTGGTGTTCGCGGCCGGTGGCATCCTTGATAAGTCCGTCCCGAATTCGTCCCGCCCAGGGAGCCATCGGATACCAACCCCATGTCTCAACTTCACCGCGGAAGGGGACAGAGAATTCCATATCGCGCCATTTAAGTGATGCGATACGGCCGCCCTGATCTAGATCGATTGCGACTTGAAACTCTGCGTCATCGATGAATTGCATACTTAATTACTCATTTCCAAGGCTGCATCTAATTCAGATTTTGTTGGCGGACGTGCACCAGCCCGACTACAGGTTATTGCAGCCGCAAGGCAGGCGCAATGCAGCATCTCAAGAAGTCGATCGCCTTGCAGATCTGCCACTCCATTTTCGATAAGTGCCTCAATCACTATCGCGCCCACAGTGTCTCCGGCACCGATTGTGTCGACGACATCAACTTCCACGCCGGAGACAGAAACTGTCTCGAGCGCCGTGATTGCAGTGATTCCTGCCGCGCCACGTGTGATGACGACAAGCGGCACTCCGGCCACAATCCAACGTGCGCCGACTTGCTCTGGCGTTTCATCGGGATAGAGCCAAAGTAAATCATCGTCACTGACTTTCACGACGGTTGAAATATCTAACCATCGCTCCACACGCGCGCGATAAACCAGTTTGTCACTCACCACGAGCGGACGTACGTTTGGATCAAAAACAATTGGAGCTACAAACGCAACGCGCTTTGCCCACTCAAATAATCTGGATGCACCTGGTTCCACTAAAGTCGCGAGTGAACCGATGTGAAGCGCAGCGGGCTTAAATACCGACGGATCTGGTAGCCACGGCGAATCAAAATCAAAAGTGACTGTGCCATCGATGGTGAAAACATACGAAGCGCTTCCACTTTCGTCAAAACTTACGGCGGCGGTACATGTCGGACGCTCTCCTGTTAGGCAATGGTGAATGCCGACTCCCGCCTCAGCCAGAACAGATCTCACGCTATCTCCATGACTATCCGTGGATATTCCACCAATGAATTCCACGTCCTGGCCGAGCAAGGCGAGTGCGCGCGCAGTATTGGCCGGACCCCCACCCACAATATGTTGATCACCAAAAATATCGATTAGAACTTCACCGCACACCCAAATGGTCACCTAAGTTCACCTTTTCGCGCGAGAAATTCCGCAACGATTTCTACCCCAAATAGGTGGTCTTCCACCTGCGGTAAACCGCTGATAATCAAAATACCTAGGAGACCAGCCCCTTTCACATTAAGGGGAATAGCCCCACCGTGAATCGCATGTGTTTCCTCAGGTCTTACCTTCGCTTCATACCAATTGATCCCTTGCTCTTCGGCAAGAACCCTTTCGTACAAAGTTGACTTGCCAGTTGCCATGACCACTCGGGCTTTTCGTGCGATCCAACGATCATTTACGGCAGAGGTACCGGGCAAAGATGCATGGAAGACAGTCCAGTCCTTAAGACGTACCTCGACTGTGATTGCAAGAGAACGCTCCCTCGCAAATTGAACAGCTATTTCACCTATTTCCAGAGCTTCTGCCTGCGACAGAGAGGGAAGCAATAGCGCCTCTTCTTCGCGAGATAATTCGACACTACTAAATCCGCCAGTGGTTTCGCCCATGGCGCAATCCTGCCCTAACGTATGCGCATGATCATAATTCCGCAGACAACACTTTCGGTTTTCCCGCTTTGCCTCGGCGGCAATGTCTTCGGTTGGACAATTGACGAGAAGCAGTCTCACGCGGTGCTAAATGCCTACTTCGAACACGGCGGAAACTTTGTTGACACAGCTGATGTGTACTCCGAATGGCAAGACGGAAACGTCGGGGGCGAGAGCGAGACCATCATCGGCGACTGGATAAAATCGCGCCACAATCGTGATCAATTTATTGTCGCAACTAAAGTTGCAAAACTTTCGACTCGTCCCGGGTTGTCGGCAAAGAATATTCTCGCCGCGTGTGATGACTCCCTAAAAAGACTTAAAACAGATTACATCGACCTGTACTACTCGCACGATGATGATCCCAACACCCCCTTGCAAGAATCGCTCACGGCATTTTCCACATTGATCGAGCAAGGAAAAGTCCGTTATATCGCGTCCTCAAATTACTCGCCCGAGCGCATGACTGAAGCTTTAGAAGTGAGCAAAGAACACGGGCTGGCTTCCTACATAGGGGTGCAGAATCAATATAACTTGCTCGACCGTAAGCCCTACGAAGATGGAATGTCAGATGTAGTCGCGGCCAACAACTTATCCTGCTTGCCTTATCTGGCAATTGCGCGCGGATTCCTCACCGGAAAATACCAACCAGGAGTAACGGTGGACTCAGTACGCGCAGCCAGCGCCGTCACGTATCAAAATGAGCGCGGTTGGAAAACTCTAAGCCTCGTGACTGATATTGCTAAGTCGCACGGAGTTCCCCTTGCGGCTGTCGCACTCGCCTGGTTGCGCTCCCAATCAACAGTGAGCGTTCCAATTTCAGCCGCCCGTACCGTGGAGCAGTTAGAAGAGATTATTCAGATGGTCGAACTAAGTAGCGATGAGATCGCCGAACTCACTGACATTACGGCTTAGTCGCTTTGGGGCCAAGACTCCAAGAAATGTCGTCATTTCGATCAATCACCCATGCCGAATACTGGGCAAGGACGGGATTACCAAACCAGATTGCACCATCGCGACCTTCCACCATCAGGGCTGTTGCTAGTGCATCAGTCAACCCACCATCGGCTCCGATAACCGTCGCCGATCTGGCGCCAATTGCGATCAGTCCGGTATGTGGATCAAGAATGTGCGCTCCCCGTTCGTACGTACCACTTGTCGCGATCGCACCATCCATGATTTCAAAAACTTCTACAATCTCCTGGCGATTCTCCGGATTAACAACTCCGATAGACCACGGAATTACTTCAGTGCCATTGAAATATCCGCCGCGTAGCGCCAAATCTCCAGCCGCATTTATTTGAACGTGTTCCGCGCCATTATCAAGCATGATCTCGCTACACCGATCTGCCGCCAAACCTTTTACCAACCCCGACGGATCAAATCCACCCAATACGGCCCACGGGTCAAATGCACCCTGCGTGAGATCGCGCGCAAACAAGCAGCGATTCCACACGTCTTTTACTTCTTCAGAAGTATCAGCGATCTGAATTTCCTGGCGACGTAATCTAGAGACAATCGAATCAGGTTTGTAGGTGGAGAAGACTTCGTCAATGTGGTTGACGTACGCGATTACTTCCGTAATCCCCTTGTGTAACTCAGCCTCTGTAGCAATTGATGAAGCAGCCTCAACGGCAACAACAGTGCCCCATACTTCAATTTCACGTATAGCGTGTCCATATTTGGAGTTCACAACTTGGCTGATTTCATAGCCGCCTGAAGTGATGTTTTCCATCCGTATGAAGTGAAAGAGGCACCTGATGATCCCTGAATATCGGCAGATTGAGCAGTTAACGTCTGTTGACGCAGAGCAGGAATCGAGTACTTCGAATATCGTTCGCTACGTCCAGTCGGAAATTCCAGCGCTCGCACATCCGTCATTATTCCGTCGACCACAGTTATCTCTACTCGAACTCGCCCGTAACTCACGTTGATCGAGGGTCCCGTATAAACATTTCCAGAGTTAGTAGCCAAAAGTCTCGAGTTGCTCTGCGACGAGAGAACCTGCGGATTTTCAAAGAGTGTTTGAGACAGTACGACTGAAATGCCTACGCCGAAGGTGGTACCTGCAGCGATCAGTAACTCTTTTCTCATTTTTACTTCATTTCGTAGTAGAACATGGTTTAACTACCACCAAACTATCTACCACCAACCTGAATTTTCTTAGAGACCAGTCTTAGACAAGGCTGACTGCAGTGATTGCCAATAGGCAAAGGACGAGTATGAAGCACCGGTATATCCGCGAATCTGAGAGACAAGTGAAGTTGGTGTCAGAGCCATCACAGTTTTCACGGACAACTTTTGAGTAAGCACTGCCGGCGTTAGATAATTAAATGCGTTGTAACCTCGACTTGATGGGCTCTGAGTGGCACTGATATTTGATATCTCACCATTTTTCAATGTCACCGTGACAGTGACGGCGCCCCAAACACGACCACTTTGGTTCGCATCGTAGGTAGCCCCAGTAAATGATCCGCTTACGCCAGCAGCAACTGGCGTAGGTGTTGCAGTTTGCGCCGGTGTAGGTGTTGCACTCGCAGTTGACTTTGTTGGCGTGGGTGTTGCACTCGCAGTTGACTTTGTCGGCGTGGGTGTTGCACTCGCAGTTGACTTTGTCGGCGTAGGTGTTGCACTCGCAGTTGACTTTGTCGGCGTGGGTGTTGCAGTTTTCGTAATAACTGCTGAGCGAGCCGATTTGTTAGTAGATACTGACTTGCTTGTCGCAAGCGGGGCTGAAACAGGGGATGAAACAGGCGTCGTACTGGAAGATACGGACTGAGGAGCATCTGTTTTACTCGTAGGAGTACTTGTACTGCTTACCAACGTGGTAACGCTGCCTGCAGCTACACCCAGATGTGGTGGAGTCATTGATAAAACTGCGCCGAGCCCACCGACCGTACCTCCAGCAATAAGTAACGCCCGTCTCATTTTCGAAACCCCCTGCTGGCCGAGAATTGACTTTCGTCAACTGTAGAATTTTCTACTAAAAACCTGAGAGAGCCCTGTACTCGAGCAGAATTCATTATGCGAATCATGTTCATGATCCTGGCGAATGAAAGGCAAAAGCCTCGTCGTGGAAACGACTCTTAGGAATTCCTACCTCTTTCGTAGCCGTACGCACGGCTTCTACCAATGCACTCGGTCCACAAATATAAATGTCCGATTGCGCAAATAAAGGCACGAGATGGGTCAAATATTGCGCATCCATTGGGTGGTCGGTACGCGTTCCAACTAAATAATGAACTCGTATCTTCCCTTCTGATTTCATTGCCAAATAATCAAGTTCTTCACGCAAGACCAAGTCTTCAGATCGAGGCGCACGGAAGAGAACATCTATCTGCATCCCTTGCGGAAACTCCTCCATCATGGCACGAATCGGTGTAATACCTACCCCGCCAGCTACTAAAACGACATGACCTCGTGTTGATCGACCTGCAGTGAATGCACCATAAGGACCTTCCATGAACACACGTGTACCCGACTTAAGGAGTGCCAGCGAACGCGAATGGTCGCCCAAGTCTTTGACTGTGATCCGCAAATAGTGTTCAGACGGCGCTGCCGAAAGTGAGTATGGATGCGAAGAAAGCATTTGATCCTTGGAGATAAATCGCCATCCAAAGAATTGCCCGCCTTCGGCACCTAGCTTGTGCAACTTGCGACCTTTCATGATTACAGAAATTACGCGCGGACCTTCTTCTACAACTTTGAACACTCGGAGGTCATGACGAATCGATCGAGCAAGTGGAATGGCAAAGCGCCAGAAAATTACCGAGAATGCTACGAAGACGTAGAGCCCAGTCCAAAAGGCACGATTTAGAGGATGCTCGGTAAACATCGATCCATTGAGAACCTGATGCATGAACGAGAGCCCGATCGCTAAATACGTATACAGATGAACGACCCACCAGGTTTCATAACTCATCTTGGCGCGCGCCTTCTTGTATGACGTTATACCCGCAATCATCATGAACAAGAATCCAGCCGCACCGGCCCACATCCACGGATACTGCTGGCAGATGCGCCAGAGCTCCACACGCAATGGAATCTGATCCTGACCAGCAAAACCCAGTGTCACGAAGAGGACGTGAAAGCCAACCAGAAAAAGTGCATACGGGCCGAGTTTTCGATGCCAGGTGATCAGCCGATCGTGGCCCACACCGCGCTCAACCCAGGGGATGCGCGAAACCAAGAGGATTCCAAGGAGGGCAAAGTAGGTGCCCACTAGGGCACAAAGGCGCGAAAAGGAGATAACCAAGGCATAAACCGATGAAAAATCTGATTTTTCCAGCGTGGCGACCTGCAGGGCCACCGTGAGCCCCAGGCCAAGACCGGCTAACAAGGACGCCCCGTCCGCAACGACGCGCGGCGTGCGGCGCGGTGTCTTTTGCATGAAGTAAGAAAACCTTAGGACCTTGAGAGAAATCCGAGAGAAACCTGCAGGGGCATTGAGAAAAGCCGAAACCCGGCCCCCACCGAAGTGGAGACCGGGTTCCAGTTGAAACTAACTGAAGTTAGTTACGAGCAAGCGCCTTCTTTTGGTTGTATAGAACCTTGTTAAGAGCGGTTCCAACACGACCAAGGGCTGCAGCAACCTTCGCTACATAGTTGCCCAAAGAGGTGACCTGTGCGCGTAGTGCATCTACGAGTGCAGATACCTTGGTTGAGAGTTCAACAACTGCTGCTGTTGCAGCATCTGCAGACTCTTGTGCAGCTTGTGCTGCAGCAGTTGCTTCTTCAGCAGCGGTTGTAGCTGCATCAGCGGCGTCAGCAGCGTAGTTAGCTGCATCGGTTGCTGCGTTAGCTGCATCAGTAGCTGCATCAGATGATGAGTTAGATACTGAAGCTATTGATGAAGAGATTGCAACCTGAGCTGCAGTTGGAAGTGAAGTTCCGACAGTGCCTGAAACAACAACATCAGCGGCAAATACTGGCATGTTGACTGGGAAAGCCAATGTGCCAAGACCGTTGGTGATGGTGATTGAAGCGCTTGGAAGAGTTCCGGTTATTGCGAAGTTAGCAGTTAGCAGAGCGGTGAATACGTTTGCGTATGTACCGTTCGCAACTGGTGCGCCAGTTGCATCAACTAGAGCAACTGTAAGTACTGCTGCCTCACCAAGAACATATGAGTTCTTGTCGAAGAGAAGTGTTACTGCATTAGCAGTCTGTGAACCAACACGGACTGATACTGGAGCTGCTGAGATTGTTGTTAGCGCAAGGGATGATCCGTCGCCAACGACCAAGTTAACTGAGCCAGCCTTCAGACCGTTAGGAAGGTTGAATGTTGCCTTACCAGTTCCATCGGTTACAGCATTAGCAGCAAGGTATGACGCGTTAAGAACGGTCAAGTCACTTGATGTGATGTAAAGCATGGCACCGGCTACAACGTTTCCGTTTCCGTCCTTAGCAATTGCAGTAACCGCACCGGCACCGAGGCCACCAGTTGTTGCGATTACAGAGGAAACAACAGTTGAAGCCAATGTGGCTACCGAACCGTAGAAGACCACTGTCTCTGTTGAAAGAACTGTTGAACCAGCAGAGATGGTGATTGTTGCGGTTCCAGCTGTTCCGTCAGCAAATACGCCGACTACATTCTGTCCAGCTGTGCCTGTGATGGCGCGGCCGGTTGGGACGATCGTTGCAACTCCAGCAACAGTTCCGAATCCAAGTAATCCTGGACCAGAAATGGTTGCGGTAAGAGCTGTCGATGCTGTCAAGTTAGTTGGAACGTTGTTCATTGAGGTAACAACGATCGATGCAGCTTGTGTACCAGCGCCCACGGTTAAAGTCTTTGCAGCAGCAACAGAAGCGTCAACGATTCCAGCTGTTACTTGAAGAGCGTTGACGAATGATGTTGAGTTAGCAGCTGTGACTGCAGGAGTAGCAGCAACAGTTACTGTCCATGTGACGGCAGATGAACTAAGAACTCCGCCACCACTTGTGATGGTTGGTGTGAACTTAAGTACATATGTACCAGAAACAACTGGTGTGAATGATGCTGTCAAAGCACCAGAAGTTGATCCAGCAGCAGCAGACGTAATGGTAGAAACCAGAGTAGTTCCACCGATAGTTGCGTTAGTAGTTGCACCAGCCACCATTGATGGCAATGCTGCGTTACCTGCAGGCATGGTGACGATAGATGCCGTAACGGTCATCTGGTCTCCAGCGGCAGTTGCTAGAAATGCACCAGTAATGGTGTTTGAAACTAATACTCCAGAAGTTGTGCTTGATGTCGCTACTGAAGCTGTCAAGGAATCAGCCTGTGATGCTGCGTTTGATGGAACCGCAGACATAAGACCGAAACCTGTCGCAGCAACAGCCACAAGCGCGATGCGCTTGAGAGTTGTCTTTGTAGACATTGTTTTCCTTTCGATTGTCGCTCCTGAGACGTTCTCAGAAGCGGCTTTTCGATGCGTCGCACGTGCTGACGCATCAAATCCTCCACCAAATATCCGGACTTGGTGAAGAAACTTAGTTGTGAGGGAGTTCATTAGGTGATTGCTCCCTTTCTTGTATCTGATACCGAAATTGCTTCGGCAAGAATTTGGGTCTTACCTGAAGTAAGAAGGATTCGCGCTGTAATTGCTTTAGGCGCTGAACTCAAATCATACCCTTTGCCGTTTGTTGCTAAGAGATAGTCAGAGGATACCGCAGAATTAATGAGCATCGTTACCGTCATCAGATGATTGCCGTCTGCAAGTCTTTCAGATGTGACCGAAGTTGAACCGATATTAAGTGCTGTCCAGAAACCATTGATACCTGCAACAGGGTATACATCAACATGAGTACCGGTGCCATCGACTGTGATGGTCTGCGTGATCATGATGTTTGGTCCGCCATCAGTTGTCAGTACACGATTCTTTAGCACGATGCCTGAATCAGTAAGGATTGGCGCGTCTTTTCCTACAAATAAAGTACCGATCGCATTAGATGAATCAGTAATCGTGAAGCCAGTTGGGACGCCATCTTTATCAAGACCAGGATAAGAAAGTCGCGCGCTCTTTATTGCAAATCCATTTACTAATCCATCGGTATCTTCCTTTGGAGTTGCAACAGGTTTTTGCGGAACGTTTGCAGGTGCTTTAGATGGTGAAGCAAACGAAGAAGGATTAACTACAGCAGCTTTTGTTGCCGACGACAACGAAGGTTTTGTTGCTGTCTTCGAAGGGTTTGCCGCCGACGGAGCTGTGGAAGGAGTTACTTCCTCTTCGGTTGCCTTGTTGCCAGTAGAACCAGCAACAGGACCAGATGCGATTTCGGTATTTGGTTTTACAACCAATGAACCGTTATCTCCCGTTAAGGAGTTGTATCCGAGGAATCCAACCAGGATCATCACAAGTGATAGTGCGACCTTGGAAGATTTCTTGGCAACATCAGATGCCTTCTTATACGTAGTAGAAAGAAGGTCAAGTGCAGTAAGTCCGCGCTCTTCGTCGATGATGAGTTCGGAAAGAATTCGTCGCAAGGATGCACGTGCGCGCGAAACAGTGTGGCGCACTGCGCTTTCTTTGATGCCAAGTTCGGCAGCGATTTCCTCTGTCGAGCGGCCTTCAACTTCCCACATCACAAGTGCGGCGCGCTCTGCAGGTGAAAGAAGTGCGAGGGCTTCACGAATAATTGCGGCATCTTCGGCAGCGCTAAGAACGGCGGAGTGATCGCCATTGTCTTGCCAGATTGCTTCAACCTCGGCAGTTGCATCATCGAGAAGAACAAGGTTGGGACGGCGACCTTCGAGGCGGAAGAGATCAATGCAGAGGTTTTCAATCGTGCGGTGCAAATAAGAAAGTGCGTGCTCGGATGATTCTAATTCCGGAGCAGCCAACATGAATTTGATGAGCGCATCCTGAGTAATTTCTTCTGCCTTAGCCGAATCCCTTAACACGCGGGCGGCATGGGCGAGAAGCTCTGAGCGGTGCTCTGTGTAGAAAGCACCGAGTTCGGCAACGGTCCACACC
The DNA here is from genome assembly GCA_014377015.1 of Actinomycetota bacterium. GTDB lineage: Bacteria > Actinomycetota > Actinomycetes > Nanopelagicales > Nanopelagicaceae > QYPT01. The sequence goes on along the minus strand of JACMQL010000026.1, from coordinate 3,241 downwards.
ATCGGACCTGCCTGAACTGCAGATTTCTTCGCCACTTTTTAAGATCCTTTTCAACCGGGTTGTGTTCTAATTTTGGTACAGAAGCGACCGTCGCCGCCTCTACTTGCTTCTACGAATATCGTGTGGGTTTGTAGCGGAGACGGGACAAAACGGACATTTCGCCAGGTCACCCAGATGCAGCGAGCGCGGACCCAGTTTCCTAGCGAAGTAGCCCTACATATCCGGCCTATTCGGTGAATGGCGTAATGGCAACATGGTTGGGTACGTCCAAGACCGATAAACCTACCTCGCGAAGGTCCTGCAGGAGTCCGGCATCCATGCTGGGGGACGTGCGTGAAGTCTGCCAGCCAGTCAGCCGAGCGACGGCTCCAGTCTTTCCAAAGATTCCTACATTTCTCGCACGCGCGCTGGGATCGTGACGCAATAGCGCAATCAATCCTTCGAACTTCGCCGTAAAGAATGCCTGGGCCCATTCTTGAGGACGATGGTAATCGTCGCCCGTAAAGAGATCCATGTTCACTCCGAATTTCGCAGCTCGCCTATCAGTCATGCTGGCCAAGTTGATTTCTGACTTGCATATTGCGGACAGCAAAGTTCTGCAATCAACATCGGCACTGTTTACGATAGCCGCGCCACGAAACGTTTCGGTCCAAGCTCCAAACTTCTCTGTTGAGAAATAACAAGTGCCATGCGGAACAGGTAAATCAAATCTCCCGGAACGCGGATTCCCCTTGCTGGAGAAGTACCAACCCGATTGGGTTGCATCTCCCTTCCGGGTATGTTTGTAGAGACGATACAAAGGGGAAGTCGACCCAAGCGAAAACGTTGGAAATTTTTTAACATCGAAGTGCACCGGCTGGCTCTTCATACTAAGCGCTTAAAGAATGCGCCCATTGGCGAGCTATTGATACAACGGCATCCGCGTTTCCTTGCCGCATCAAATCAATCGGCGCTTGGTCACCCAACTCCGTTTCTTTAGAAACTAACCAAGACGCCAATGTCCAGCGCGAAAGCAGCTCTTCGGGAAGTTGAGCTAGCACCTCACCCATCCCGGCAACCACCGTACGATTTTTAAACTGAAAGGAAGGATAGACAACGGCTCGAGAACCGGTTGTGAGTGCGAGTAAGTTTTTGCGTTTACTAATTGCCTGTCGCGTTAGTGGCTTATCGCCGCGAGCGAGAAGATGACGAACTCCTTCTGCATCATAAAAAGTTCCGAGGTGTTCCTGCCACGACTTGGATGAATCAATAACTTTCTCCGCAGTTTCTCGCGCGAATCTCTGCGCATCTTCTACACGAGAGAGTTGGTGGCCCTGCGGATCAAGTAGGTATAACTCCTTCGCAAGCATTTCGAGAAAATTTTCGACAACATTAAAATCTTGTCGTGGTGGTTCCAATTTCGCAGAAACACGAGTGGGCGATTTCGTGGACATGATTTCTCCAGTCAACTTTGTCAACCAAAGTGTTTCACTGCTTGTCAACCTTGTCAACCAACGATATTGAAGGGTGTGCACAATTTCGATACAGGGTAGGTTTACTACAAAAGTAGTAATATATCTTTATGAGCATGCCAGTCCGAATAGATCCTGAACTTTATGCACTTGCCCGCGCTGAAGCCGCCATCGAGCATCGAACCATTGCTGGGCAGATCGAATACTGGGCGAAGATCGGGCGCACCGCGCTTGATAACCCAGATTTGCCGATCAATTTCATCGTGGACGTCGTTGCATCGCTCGCAGAGCCCGCCGAGTACGAGACCCCCTACTCGCCTAATCTCTTTTGAGCGTTTACTCGGTTACAGCCACACGCCGATTTCTCCGTGGCGCGAAGAAATTGCACCCGAACACTGCCGAAGCAACGCACCAGGCAATTTTGAAAATTGCGGAAAATCCCTTTGTAGGAGATAGAAAGAAAGCGGATCTCGCAGATTTCTATGTTGTGAAATTTCAGGCTTTGGACGTCGAATACCTGATCGCCTACTCGATAGATGAGCTCAACCTCAAAGTCCAGCTCGCTGCTATTGGTGCGCACGAGAACTTCTATCGAAACCTCAAACGAAATTGATACTGATCCAAAAACTCTTTCACTTGGCTATTAAGTTTTTCAAATTACGACTTCGCCATTCCGATTCACGACAATGTTTGAGTTGGAAGGAGTGAAGGTCTAGGCGCCGATCGAATTGAATGTAGATGTCAGGGCAAGGCAATCGTGTGGCGTACGTTGTGTACCGACGGTACACCCAGTACTCTTCACCCATGAGTCAAATCCTTAGCTACTCAAAAATCACCGATGCCCGCGCGTCCATTTCTGACATATACGACATGGCCGGTCGTCGACTTATCGTTGAGATAGCTCGCGAAAATGATGCCCCCGACGCGGTGATTCGCAAAGACGATCTTAAAAGCTTGCTGCGCGCGCAGTGCGCTCTTGATCCGAAGGTGCATTTTTCCAAAGAAGGCCAGGTAAGTATGTGGCTGGAGGATTTGCCTATCAGCTCCCAAGGGACTTCTTTCGAGGAGGCGGGAGGCGAACTTATTGAAGCGCTACGCGACTATGCAACCACCTGGATGGAAGATCTTAGGGAATATCCAAATCACCAGAAAGGGTGGGCACTTCCTGCCCTCGTGCGTCTGAGCGATGACGAGGAGCTTCGCAACTTTCTTTTTGGAGATGATTAATGAGGTTGCCGACGCATAAAGAGTTGAATCGATACGTTGAGGTAGAAGGCTGGGAAGACAAAGACAAGAAATCCGACAAGAAAAAGGGTGACCATCACCGTTACGTTTTCACAACCCCCACTGGTGAACGTTTATACACACGGGTATCCCACGGCAAAGGGCAAATCTTCGATCAGGAATTGTTTAATCGAATATGGCGTGACCAACTTTGTATTGACGAAGGGCAATTTTGGGCGGCAGTGGACAAAGGCATCCGACCCGTACGACCCACTCCTACGTCTTCACCACCGCATCACGGGATTGATGCAAAACTTGCCAAAAACTTGATCACAAAGGTCGGTTTGAATCCAAGCGAACTGGATGAAATGAGCCAAGAGGACGGCGTGCGCACTTGGAATGAGTGGCTGATTTCTGGCGGTACTTAGAACTACAACGGCGCAACCGGCACGCAGGAAATTAAGTTTATTTCACCTTGAAATTCTTCAGGTAGACAACTTTACCGTTGATGCGAACAAGAACAGTATGGATGCCTGCTTTCACGATGTTCTTGCCAAGTTTGGCTT
>JACMQL010000004.1 GCA_014377015.1 Actinomycetota bacterium | reverse complement strand
GGGATTCATCGTTAACTACGACAAGTGTCCCGCCCTTCAAGTGGGACAGACTTACTATTTGACTCCAAGTATCAGTTATCACGAGACGCGTAGCCAAGTAACTCGGTCTGGAATCTTTGTCCTAAATACGAGGTTGGTTGTCGAAAACATACTGAACATAAGGCAGCGCCTCGTCGTAAAAGGAAGTGAGGTTTTGTCGGTAAACCGTTTGGAACGCGCTGGCGAATTTAATCATCATCGCATCTCTTGAGGAGCACTCATGACTTTTGGCATTGACCATTGAAGTCAACAAAATAAGTTTATTCAACCCACTTCTACCAATTAAGTACTCAGATAGTGCCGCTCCAATATTGTATTCGGCGCCTGGTGATTGCGTTTCAAGTGAAGTGAAGGCGTCTATTCCAGTTGGTCGAATCATTCTGCCAAAGATCGCATTTCTCGTGTTGGCCGATGTGTCGATACCGTCGGTAATCGAAAGAGCAATTCCAGATGCTTGAGCCTGACCTTCGCGAAGCCACGCAGGAAGTACACAAGAGGCGTTTTCGGTACCTGAGGCCCTCTGCTGAAGTAGGTGGGTGAGTTCATGTGCGACGAGGCTGGAGCTGTAATCAATTCCTTGCGTTGTCTCTCTGGAGTCAGCCCAATCACACTGTGCGTTTTGAACTACTACCAACGGTTCCTTTAGTGCGCTTACGGAAAAGCCACCAAAGGATCGACATGGCATATGTAGTTCTGGACGACCAGTGAAACTATTCTTCATGTCCATTTTGAAGTTATAATTGACATAATCGGAGGTTGGGTTCAACAAAAGTGCCCGCTGCAACGCCCATGAGTTATTTTCATAGAGAAGAAAATGGATTACTTTGACATCCTGCAGTAACGCAGAATAAGTCTTGAGTGCGAACGTCGCTTGCTCTTTCATACGGGAAATATTGATTTGAGGTACAGATGGTTCTGCGTCGAAGACGATTGTCGGAGTCGAAGTGCCAGTTGGTAAGGAGGTTGTAATGGAAATTTTGGCTTTTGAGGCCACGCCGGAATAGTCGGTTGCTAGAATTGCCGGATCTTGAGAGAACGTCGCAGAAGGCGTTGGGGTAGGAATGGGAATCTTGGAATTTGTTGGCACTTTCTTCCAAAGCAACTTATTCCCTGACTTAATGCACGAATAGGTTTGTTTTGATTCCAGAGTTTTCTGCCCTAACTTAGTACACGATGCCCCGGCTTTAACAGGTGCAGCATTCGCATTCTGTGAAAATAAGAAGACAAGAATGATCGTGGCCGCTATCTTACTTTTCGGAAAACTCATGCGTGAAACTTACCCTACAAAATCAAATCCGCTGCATGGCGAAAACAATCGCAGTCGTGAAAATAGAATTGGAGAAATTAGAAGGTCTTGGGTGCATGCGCGTTCTGTTTCCATCCCAAATGTTCATTAAATCTTCGAACTCGTTCATTGGTAACTAAAACATGCAGAGTCGCTTCACTCAAGAGTTAACTCGAGGTTCTAGTTAGTAACTCAACAAACAGAGTCTGTTACGCCTCCAACTAAGGCGGAGATACGGGTTCGAGTCCCGTCAGGGGCACATCACCAGAAAGGGTCTACCCAGTTCACATTGAGTGGAGCCTTTCTTGATGCCCATTGCAACTTAGGTTGCAGGCACCGACTTGAAAATCAAAAAGAAATTCGACCCCCGAAGTGAAAGGCGACGGGAGCCGAATTTGTGCGCCCGAAGGGACTCGAACCCCTAGCCTTCTGATCCGTAGTCAGATGCTCTATCCGTTGAGCTACGGGCGCAATATTGCTGAATGCGCACCCTACCAGCACTTCAATAGTTGAGAAAAATTGGAGCCAAATACGCCCTATTCTGTAAGGAAAATCCCGCCTTTTTCATTTCCTAAATCAATACCTGCTGGGTCTGAAACTTATCGACATTGTTGGAGCAGGACATCTCCACTCCCCTTGATTTCAATGATGTAGAAATCTTTAAAACTGCGCTGAGTAATCAACGACAATTACTTCGACTTGGCGAGATAAAGCAATTCGGCTAGATCTACGGCTTTAACTCGTGGCTTACCGAGTGTCTCACCCCGAGTCACCTCGGTAGCGTTGATCTTTTCCCAGCCTTCTTGAGTGACAATCTCATGCCCCGGCAGGAGTGATGAAATATCACCTTTTTTCTTAGGGGAATTTGTTAGATCTTCGATTAGCAATTTAATAACATCGCTCGCATCACTCTTGTTGGTTCCGATTACTCCCGAAGGACCGCGTTTAGCCCAGCCAACTGCATAGATATTTGTGCCCTCAACGCGACCTTCGTTGTTGTCGATCTTTCCATTTTTATATGGAACTCCATTAATCGATTCTGCTGAATAGCCAATGGCCGAGATCACAAGACCGCAACGGATTGTCTCTACTTCACCAGTCGGAACGATCTTGCCGTCTTCGACTTTATTGACCGCAAAAACAACTGCCTCGGTGCGCACGTCGCCCAGAACTTCGGTGGGGGCGATCAGGAATTTGAATTCGAGGGTGCGATCGTGGAAAGTCTCATCGCGTGTGGTGATGAGTTCCATTGCAGAGAGATTGCTCTTCACATCCTTCTCCGCGTTTTCGCCGACGCGCGCGATTGCTGCATCAACTTCTGCTTTATTCATAATGACGTTGGTGTGCTCGAGCTTAGGAAGCTCGCGCAATTCTGGTGCGGTAAAAGCAGCGTGCTCAGGACCACGGCGAGCGCAGAGAATCACGCGACGAATCTTGCTCGTCTTAAATCGATCAATTGCATGATGGGCAGTGTCAGTCGCATCTAATTCGCCTGGGTCTAGGGCTAACATACGCGCGACGTCCATGGCGACGTTACCCGCGCCGATGACAACTGCAGTCTCGCAATCGAGCGGCACTTCTAAGTCCTTGTAGTCGGGATGAGCGTTGTACCACGGAACAAAATCTGCCGCAGAAAGTGAAGCGTGCAAATCTTCGCCAGGGATACCCAATTTTTTGCCTAGCGAAGAACCCGTTGCAACGATTACCGCATCGTATATATCAACTAATTGATCTGTGGTGATATCCCTACCGAGTTCGACGTTTCCGAACAATCGGAAATTTCCAGCCGTAGCAATCTTCTCGAAGACTTTAGAAACAGTCTTAATCTTTGGGTGATCTGGAGCAACTCCACTTCGCACCAACCCCCACGGCGTTGGAAGTCGTTCAATCATGTCAATGGCAAATTCTTTTTCGGGTGTGGCTAGATTTTGAAGAGCTTGCGCCGCAAAGTAACCAGCTGGTCCAGCTCCCACAATTGCGATTCGATAGGTTGACATCAAACTAACCTCCTGAGTACGTGCGTTTGGATAGAAATCCATCTGCCCAGCAAGAGTAATCCGCGCTCCGTGAGCGATGCAATCACGTTGTGAAAGATTGCGACCCGATTACGTCACAAAGGAGCCCCCGGACATCAAGTCTGGGGGCTCCTTTGCACTTCTATGCAACGGTACTAAGCGGTTTTACTTTGTTGGCAGTAGTACCGCATCAATTGCATGTGCAATCTGACGATTTCCGCGATTGATATCCAAAGCCGACAAGATAACTTTGGGATCCTTAAGAGCGCTGTAATCGCCAAGGGAAATAACTGTTCCCATGACGCTCACCTTGATTTTCTTGCCCGCAAGCGCCGTTGCGAGAGATGCACCATTGGACTTCAACGCGTCCTCTGAAACAACTGTCGCACCTGGAACTACGTGGAACAGAAGAATCTGTTCTACCTTGCTGATACCAAGTCCTGCCACAGTGGCGAACGCCGCCTTTTCTGAGGTAGCCGGCTTTCCAGTTAGTGCCTTAACTAGAGCCCTGAAAGCTCCATCAGTTGGGATAAAGGCGGTTAGCGCGACTGATCCATCGGTCAAAACCTTGACTTTTGAATTTGGCTTTGCCTTGAGGACGGCCAAGACTGCGGCGGTAAGGATGTCAAAATTCTTTGCATTCTTATCGAACGAGGACTTGGCAGTTAATACTGCTGCTAAAGAGTTAGTACCCAAAGCCTTTACTAGCGCTGCTGGCAACAAAACGGCGTTGATTCCATGTGCAATCTGTAGGTTTCCCTTATTGATATCTACTTGGGAGAGGATCACAGTTGGGTCCATTGCGATTGGATCCTTATCATCCAAAGTGATTACCGTTCCAGCTACCTTCACTGAAATTGTGGCACCTGGAAGCGCAGTGGTGAGCTTTGCGCCATTTGCCTTCAAGGCATCTCCGGAGAGAATTGCAGCACCAGGGACAACGTGATACTGGAGCACTTGCTCAACCGTATCGATGCCGAGTCCAGCTACCGCCGCGAAGGTCTTCTCTTCAGAAGGCGCAGCCTTGCCAGTCAGATCAGCGACGAGCTTCTTGAATGCGCCGTCATTGGGGATGAAGGCAGTTAAAGCAACGCTGCCATCAGTGAGGACCTTTACTGGTGACATTGGCTTTGCCTTGAGCACAGCTAGAACTGCTGCGGTCAAAATGTCGTAGTTATTGGAATCTTTGTCAAACGATGATTTTGCGGTGAGCACAGATGCTAAAGATTTCGTTCCTTCGCCGGCGGCTAGCGCGGACGGTGCGGCCATTGCTCCTAGTAGTGAAACGAGCGAGACCACTGCAAGATTTTTCTTAAAGCGCAGGTTCATCTGAAAGTCTCCATCTTCCTTGTGAGAACGATCTGTTTTGTTCTCGTGGCGAAATTATCATCGGCACGAGTAACCTTTGTCCAACCTTCCTTGTGCTCCATTTATGAGAATTGCATCATAGATTGCCTAATTTATGGACAGAGAACAAGGTTTGTCCTATGCTTGGCAAATGGTACTCATCAAACGTGCCTCCGAACTTACGGGAGTTCCTGAAGCCACCCTGCGAATTTGGGAGCGACGTTATGGGGTCGGCGCGACGCGACGCTCCGATTCGGGATATCGGATCTATGACACAAGTGCCATATTCACAATCACACAGATGAAGCGGCTCATCGAGCAAGGCTGGTCGGCTCAATTGGCGGCCGACGAGGTGTTGGCGCGATTGAGTTCGCCGGGCGCGAAGGTCACGAAGCCAGATTCGATTAATGCAGAAAATTTACCTGACGCACTTAGAGCCCGTTTCTTCCATGCAATCGAAGCGCTCGATTCACAGCTATTGACGCGAGTCCTTGATGAAGCATTTGCTTCTGGATCCTTTGAGTTTGTAGTTGACCACTGGTTAACGCCAACGTTGAGCGAACTCGGCAGACGTTGGACTGCGGGAGAGACAGACATTGCGAGTGAGCATTTTGCGTCGAATTCAATAATGCGAAGACTAGGTAATGCCTATGAAAGTGCCGGACAATCTAACGAAGGTACCCGCATAGTTATAGGTGCCCCGAGTGGAAGTAAGCATGAAATGGGTGCCTTGGCTTTTGCTGTTGCAATGCGGCGACACGGATTTCATGTGGTTTTTTTAGGAATCGACGTTCCAGCCGACTCATGGGTTGAAGCTTGCCATCGCCATCAAGCACGGGCAGTTGCAATCTCAGTTCCGATGCCAAGTGATATCGAGTCGGCCCAAAAATGCGTAGATGCTTTGCGATTAGACAACGCTTCAACAATAATAATTGTGGGTGGCGGCTCAGCATATGCAGTTGAGGGCAGCGACGTAACTTTGACTGGAAACCTAACAACATCATCTGAAATGCTGGCAAAACTACTGAACTAATTTGCCTTAGAAATACTGCGTTAACTGCACATTCATGGCGAATATAGATGTGAGTCATCTGTCTACGTGAGCATTCTCCAAACCTCAAAGGAGAATTGATGAAAAAATTTGTATTGGCCACCCTCGCAGCAGTTACGATCATGGCTCCACAGACAGTGTTCGCAGCGGATGGACCGGAACTAATATCCACTGCAGTGCTTCCAGAAATCGCACTAAAAGCCGCATCAAATAGCGCTATTGCGAATTCAGTCGAGAATGACCAAGGCATCTTGGTCGGTGGAGTTTCAGATTTGTATCACGTACCCGGCGATGCTGCAGACATCTTTTATGTCGTTACTGACCGAGGGCCAAACAATGACACAGTCCAACCGGATAAATCCTCGGGAACTGGTTTTGTTGTCCCGACATTTTCGCCAATAATTATGAAGGTGCAGTTGTCAGGTGCAACTGTGAAGATTCTGGAAACAATTGCGATCACGACGGGAAATGGCGCAGGAGTTACAGGACTTCCAAACGTTAAGGGCTATGACACAGTGCCTACAGATGTAAGAGGAATAACTGCAAACTCTTTATATAGCCTTGCAGGGTTAGATGCTGAAGGTTTGGTGAAAACAGCAACAGGTGACTTCTGGACAGTAGATGAGTACGCACCTAGCCTGGTTCAACTTTCATCCAAGGGAGTTGTGACCAAGCGCTATGTGCCGAAGGGTTGGAAAGGAGACCCAACTACATTTAAGGCTGTCAAGACAATTCCTGAAATATATTTGAAACGCAAAGCAAATCGTGGTTTTGAAGCTCTGGCACTTTCACCAGATGGCAGGACTCTATTTGTTGGATTACAAAGTCCATTGCTAAACCCAACTCGAGCCGTTGGAGATGCCAGCCTGGCAACACGCATCTTGCGTTTTGATATCAGGGCAAAGGTATTCACAGGTGAGTTTGTCTTTGGATTTGAGAAGGTCTCTGCAGTTGATGCAAAGGCAACCAAAAACAGCGATTTGAAACTATCTGCCATGGTCGCACTTGATTCCAATACATTGCTAGTCCAAGAGCGCACAGATAACTCGTTCTTACTTTCTACATTCACGATTGATGAAACAGCAAATATCTTAGGTAGCAAATGGGATTTTGCTGCTACCACTCCATCACTTGAGAGCTATACAGGTGTGGGAACAAATGCTGAGGTTGAGAAGTTGATCGCTGCAAGCACTAAGAAAATTGTCTTCAATAGTACTTCTATCCCGACCATGCCTGGCAAAATCGAGGGATTTGCCGTTTTGGATGCCCAACGTATTGTCGTTGTTAACGACAATGACTTTAGTTTTGTATACAACGTGACAAGCGGATTAGTTGAAATCGGTAAGTTGAAAACATCGTTCTTGACAATTAAATTGCCGATTGCGTTGCCAACGTATCCCGAGGCTGCTGCAGCGAGATACGGGAAGTTTTGTTCTATCAAAGGGCTGGTAGCAGGAAATTTGACCTGCAAAATCCTTCAGGATCAGTTGCGCTGGAGAAAGTAGTTAAAAACAAGAAACTCCGCAGTTCAATTCTGCGGGGTTTCTTGTTACCTAATCAATTTATCTTGCGGAGACGAGAGGATTTGAACCTCCGAAGGGGTTTAATCCCCTTACCTCATTAGCAGTGAGGCGCACTCGACCGGGCTATGCGACGTCTCCTCGTTCAGGCGGAGTTTACAGGTTATTAGGAACCCAAAGTCACTAATTTCCTTCGATATGACCCAATAATCGCGTTCCTTACAGAGATATTGGGGACTACAACTATTAATCTATGCTCAAACTTTATTCCTGGCGGGCTTGGCTTCATTTCCTAAATGTGTAGGCTAACCAAATGAGTGAAATTCCTACCAAATATAAACGTGCGCACCATGACGAAATTCCATCCGCAAATTACGCGGATTTTATGAAAACGGGATGGGCACCATCTGAACTCCATGACATTGAGCCCTCTCCCGCTTCAAAGTGGTGTGTAGCTAGGCGAACCGCTTTATCTAAGGAATTTCCAGGGATTCGCTTGGTAATACCAGCAGGAAATTTCAAAACGCGCAGCAATGACTCGGACTATAGATTCCGACCACATTCTGCTTTCGCCTATTACTCCGGCGTGCAAGGGTCCGAAGCTACTGCCGATGCAGTTTTTATTATGGAGCCAACTTCAGAGGGTCACGCACCACTACTTTTTATAAACCCTCGATCAACTCGCGACACCGACGCCTTTTACCGCGACGCACGGTATGGCGAATTATGGGTAGGACGACGATTTACAACTGAGGAAGCACAAGTTCGCTGGGAAATTGAAACTCGCAAAGTTGATACTCTCAAGGATTTTCTCAGCGGTTCAGTGGAGACAATCACAATTCGCGGTGAAGATAAGTCAATTGATGACAAGGTTAAGGTGCACACTCGCGAGGCAGAGTTCGCGACATTCCTCTCTGCCGCTCGACTGATCAAGGATGCATACGAGATCGCGGAAATGCAGGCGGCTTGTGATTCCACGGCACGCGGCTTCTCGGACATCGTCCGTGCCCTTCCGGCCGCGGTTCGTACCCGGCGCGGAGAGCGTGTAGTGGAGAGTGCATTCTTTGGTCGTGCTCGTGTTGAAGGCAACGACATCGGCTATGACACTATTGCCGCTGCCGGTGCCCATGCGTGCGTTCTGCACTGGATTAGGAATGACGGGGATGTTCGCCCGGGTGAATTGATTTTGGTGGATGCCGGTGTTGAACGCGAGTCGTACTACACAGCAGATGTCACCCGCACGCTCCCAGTGAATGGAAAGTTCACGCCTGCACAAAGATCACTTTATATGTTGGTCTTTGAAGCTCAGAAAGCTGGATTTGCAGCCGTTAGACCAGGCGCCGATTGGACCGAGATAAACATTGCTTGCCAGACGGTCTTAGCAAATGGCCTTGCCGACATGGGCGTCCTCACCATCAGCGCTGCAGAGTCGTTACGTCCAGAGGTCGGGTTGCATCGCCGTTGGACCTTGCATGGAGTGAGTCACATGCTCGGCATGGATGTTCATGACTGCTCTCAAGCGCGCAAAGACCAGTATTCGGAGGGGAAACTTGAAGTTGGCCAGGTACTTACCGTCGAACCCGGTCTCTATATCCAGCCAGATGATGAGTTATTTGCTCCCGAATTTCGCGGGATCGGAATTCGCATCGAAGACGACGTCGTCGTTACCGAAAATGGGTGCCACATCTTGAGTGACGGATTGCCACGTCATCCTGACGATATTGAAAAATGGATGGCAGGGTTGCTTTCTTCCTAACGGATTCTTAACTGATTCCTAAAAGTTGAGTGGCTTAAGAAGAGAGTTTTATCCCGATCCAGGCTGCGCTGATTCCTAGCAGGGTTGAAAGCACCAGGTTAAGTGCTGCGCTTTTATATCGCTTCAATTCATACGCCAGGTATATGTCGAGGATAAAGGTAGACCACGTTGTGAAAGATCCGGCAAATCCGATTCCGATGAAGGCGTTTAACTTTTCGCCAGATCCGATACTCAAACCCAATACTAAAGATCCAAAAATATTGATCAACGATATTCCAATTGGGTATTTGAGATACCTGCGCAGATATTGATCAATTAGATATCTGCTTGGCGCCCCGATTGCGGCACCAGCAATCACGTAAAAAATTGTCATGGCTAACCAGCCAGCACTTTGCGAGCAATTGGAAAGCAGAGCGCGGCAACTGCCAGACTAAGAAAAAGTGAGACACCAAGATATGCCGCGCCACCCGAACCTTCTACACTTTCAAATGCGAGGGCGGAAAATGTTGTGAGCCCACCGCAAAAACCGGGAAGCAAGAAATTACGCAGCGATTTTCTGCCGTGATGCTCCATCGCCACTAAGAAGAAGCAAGCAAGGGCAACTCCTACGAGGTTTGCCGCAAGTGTGCCAACGCGCGAACTATCAAATAGAAGAGAGAGTGACCAACGAAGCAAAGAGCCAAGAATTCCGCCCAGTGCAATTAAGGCAAGTGCAACCCAGTCCATTCCTGGAAGGCGTTGGGATTTTAAAATGACCTAGATTTCTTAAACAGACCACGAAGCAGCGCAGTGATGACGCTAATAATCAAGCTTGCCCACAACGCAGTCCAGAAATCTTTGACATAGAGCGCATCACTCCAACGCGCAGTGAGCATAAGCATTGCCGCGTTGACAATAAAGATGAAGAGTCCGAAAGTCACGAGGGTCACTGGGAAGGTGAGGATTTTTACAACGGAGCCGAAGAAGGCGTTGATCAACCCGAAGAGCAGGGCAACCCAGAGGTAGGTGCCCGCCTTTCCGTTGACGGTTATTCCAGGCACGATTGAGGTGGCTGCCCAGAAAGCTAACGCCAAGGCCGCCCATCTAAAGAGTAAACGCATGCCTTAAAGAATACCCTCGCGTTTGAATATTTTGGAGCCTAACCACGCCACGGGATCGTATTTAACGTCTACGACCCGCTCTTTCATAGGAATAATCGCGTTATCGGTGATGCGAATGTGCTCTGGGCATACCTCCGTGCAGCACTTAGTGATGTTGCACATTCCTAGGCCGTGCTCTTCTTGCGCAGTGCGTTTGCGATTTCGTAATTGATCTAGCGGATGCATATCCAACTCGGCGATGCGAATGAAGAAGCGTGGTCCGGCAAAAGATTTCTTGTTCTCTTCATGGTCGCGAATTACATGGCAGGTGTCCTGGCATAGGAAACACTCGATGCACTTGCGGAACTCTTGGCTGCGCTCGACATCAATTTGTTCCATGCGATATTCGCCGGCTTTTAATTCTGCTGGAGGCTGGAATGCGGGGATTTCCATTGCCTTCTTGTAATTGAAAGAGACGTCGGTGACAAGATCTCGAATGACTGGAAAGGCGCGAAGTGGCGTGATAGTTACAGTCTCACCCTCTTCGAACATATTCATTCGAGTCATGCAGGCCAAGCGAGGCTTGCCATTGATCTCCATCGAACACGATCCGCACTTGCCAGCCTTGCAGTTCCAACGAACGGCAAGGTCAGACATTTGTGTGGCTTGAACGCGATGGATGACATCGAGAACTACTTCACCCTCGTTGGCTTCCACTTCAACATCTTGTAGCGCGCCATCGGTGGAATCCCCCCGCCAAATACGAAGTTTTACCGTTTTCGTAGAATCACTCATCATGCACCACCTTCATTACCGCTAACGGAGGTCATTTCCTCTGGCGTCATATATTTTTCTAACTCGTGTGGATCAAAGAGGTCGAAAAGTTCTTTAGGCATCATTGGCAAACTCTGTGTTGTAGCAGTGATTACCGAACCATCCCATGTACAGATTGAGTTAACTTGGCGCCACTTCGAATCCATCTTAGGGAAGTCATCGCGAGTGTGTCCGCCACGCGATTCTTCGCGTTGTAGCGCAGCACGTGCGATGCACTCAGAGACGAGCAGCATATTGTCCAGGTCGAGCGCTAAGTGGAAACCTGGGTTAAAGGTTCGTCCACCAGCAGATTTCACTTTCTCGGCTCGTACGCGAAGTTGTGCCAATTTTACGATTGCATCTTCGAGTTCAGTCTGGGTACGAATAATGCCTACTAGATCATTAGTCGCTTGCTGCAATTCTTGATGAATTGTGTAAGGATTTTCGTCGCCGTTGCGCGTAAATGGCGCATTTAGCCGATTACTTGCATTCAGCAACGTCGCATCAGAAAGTACTTGATTCTTATTGGCATGTGCATACGCTGCCGCTCCAGCACCGGCGCGACGGCCGAATACCAAAAGATCTGACAGCGAGTTTCCGCCAAGACGATTAGAGCCATGCATTCCGCCAGCAACTTCGCCAGCAGCAAATAGTCCTGGAACGCCGACCGCTGCCGCGGTATCCGGGTCAACTTCAATACCGCCCATGACGTAGTGACACGTTGGACCAACTTCCATTGCCGTCTGCGTAATGTCTACGTCAGCTAGCTCCTTAAATTGGTGCCACATGCTAGGCAACTTCTTGCGAATGACATCAGCCGGAAGTCGCTTTGAAACATCAAGGTACACACCGCCGTGTTCAGTTCCACGACCGGCTTTAACTTCGGAGTTAATTGAGCGTGCAACTTCATCGCGCGGTAGCAACTCTGGTGGGCGGCGGTTATTTGATTGGTCGTTGTACCAACGATCTGCTTCGGCTTCGTTATCGGCGTACTTGTCCTTGAAGACATCAGGAATGTAATTGAACATAAAGCGAACGCCATCAGTATTAGTCAAAACTCCGCCGTCGCCACGGACAGACTCAGTTACAAGAAGTCCCCGCACCGACGGTGGCCAAATCATTCCGGTTGGATGGAACTGAACGAATTCCATATCCACCAAACGGCCACCAGCTTTGAGTGCGAGCGCATGTCCGTCGCCAGTACCCTCCCATGAGTTGCTTGTGACTTTGAATGATTTTCCGATTCCGCCAGTTGCAAGAATTACCGCCGGGGATTGGAAAAGAACTTCTTCACCACTTTCGCGCCAATAACCGTAGGCACCCGCGACCTTGCCGTCCTCTTTGAGAATCTCAGTAATGGTGAGTTCTGCAAAAACTTTGATGTGACTTTCTGCATCACCATTGTCGCGCTTGTCCCTCTGCTGCAAGGCAACAATGCGCTGTTGCATGGTACGAATTAACTCAAGTCCGGTGCGATCTCCCACGTGCGCAAGACGCGGATACTCATGTCCGCCGAAATTACGTTGGCTGATCTTTCCTTCCTTTGTGCGATCGAAAAGTGCACCCCAAGTTTCAAGCTCCCACACGCGATCTGGAGCTTCTTTAGCGTGTAATTCAGCCATTCTCCAGTGATTTAGGAACTTTCCACCCCGCATTGTGTCGCGAAAATGCACCATCCAATTGTCATCGGAGTTGACGTTGCCCATCGAAGCAGAGACGCCACCTTCAGCCATAACAGTGTGAGCTTTCCCAAAGAGGGATTTGCAAATAATCGCAACGGTGAGTCCGGCTTCGCGCGCTTCTACCGCTGCACGAAGCCCCGCTCCGCCGGCACCAATAACTACAACGTCGTACTTATGGGTTTCTAAGTCGCTCATGAAACTCTCCCTTGTCGTGCTTTTGCGAAATAAACCATTTTAGAAAAAGTAGAAATTCGTGATCGACCCTGACGCAACTGCGCGAACATAGACATCGGCCAAAGCAACGCCGAAGAGTGAAATCCAAGCGAAGGTTGGGTGCTTGTGGTTAAGGATTGAAACCCAAGTCCACAACTTATAACGCACGGGATGCTTGGAGAAGTGACGCAAACGCCCGCCGATGGTGTGGCGACAGGTATGGCACGAAGCTGAATAAAGCCAGAGCAGGGTGGCGTTAGTGAGCAGCACCAATGTGCCGACGCTCATATGACCCCAATGACCTTCCTCGTTTCGAAAGGCAAGAAATGCATCAATAGTGAGAAGTACATTGAAAACTAAACCAGCGAAGAAAAAGTAGCGGTGACCGTTCTGCAAAATCAAAGGAGCTTTGGTCTCGCCTGTGTAGGTTGAGTGTGGTTCAGCGACAGCGCACGCAGGTGGTGACTGCCAGAAGGATCGGTAGTACGCCTTGCGGTAGTAGTAGCAAGTGAGGCGGAAACCTAATGGGAAAATTAAGATGAACAAAGCTGGAGAAATCGCCATACCGAATAGAGCGACTGTGCCGAAAGGTTTGCCGAGCAACGAGGCGCCTTCTGGACAGGTCGATGTCAAACACGGAGAATAAAAAGGAGAGATCAGTGGTTCTGCAAAGTAGTACTTGGATTCAAAGGCGCGGAAAGTTGCATAAATAATAAATGAGACTAGAACTGCCACAGTAATCGCTGGCTGCAACCACCATCGGTCGGTACGTAGCGTGCGCTCAGAAATTTTCGCTCGCGTTGCTGAAAAAACTCCAGACATAAATCAACTCCTTGACCCAGTTTGCCCCCGCCAAGCCGAGAGTGGCCGCGCGCGCTAGAGAGAAGTTTCGCGCCCCAGGAGGCAAAGGGCTAGGGATATCCGCACGTATTCCACTATGAGTTGAGCCACACGGGACGGAACAACGGAAATAGGCATCTCTCATTGAGGGGAATAGACCAAATGGACTTATAAACCTGCAATGAGGAGGTAAAAAGAGCGGAGGGCGAGGGATTTGAACCCTCGAAGGTTTCCCTTGCCGGTTTTCAAGACCGGTGCACTCGGCCGCTATGCGAGCCCTCCGCCGCGTAATCTATCTGAAGTCGGGCTCGTCAAGAAATTCTAAGCCGGCAGAAGCAGAAGTTCCTCGATCACGCTGGCTACCCCATCCTGAGAAATGGGCGGAGCAATCCCCGTTGCGTAATTTTTGCCATCTGGATGGCCGTTGGCCATGGCATAGGAACGCCCCGCCCAACTCAACATGGAGAAATCATTGGGATTATCGCCAAAAGCGACAGCATCTTTGGCCGCAATCCCTAAGCGCGCCGCCATTTTCGCCAAAGTCTGCCCTTTCGAGACCCCCAGCGCTGATATCTCCAACAAAGACTCGTTGGCGTTTGAATGTGTGGGAGTAGCGATGCCTGCAAGTTCCCGCATGGCGATATCGAGCATTTCATCGGAGGTGAGTTCTTCATTCGAGCAGCGTCCCAACACTTTGATAGCAGGGGCCGTGATGATCTCCTCTATGCCATGGACGCCGACGTTATCCAGGCCGACATCCCAGCGCGGAATGTACGCCTTCTCTCTGTGAAAATAATTAGGAGACTCAATTGCAAAGGAGATTTGCGGGATAGCTAGCCGCAATCTTGCAACCACCTCAAGTTGAACCTCGACAGAGACAAACCACTCCTCTATGACCTTTTCTCCCATGAGGTCGTAGAGCATTGCGCCATTTCCGCAGATCGCGTGGCCAAATCCGAAGGCCTCTCTAATCTCAGGCATCCAACGTGGCGGGCGTCCCGTAACGAAAAAAATCTCAATACCTAAATCATGGGCATCGCGAAATGCCCGAATAGTGCGTTCAGTGATTTCTCCATAGTCCGCGACGATAGTTCCGTCTAAATCGGTTGCAATAAGTTTTGGTCTGCGTTCGCTCTGAATCACACCAACTCAAATCTTGACATGCCTAAAAATGGTTGTAGCGATTTCGGAACATTGACCGAACCGTCTGCATTCTGATGATTCTCTAAAATCGCCACGATCATGCGAGGTATCGCAACCAAAGTGCCATTAAGAGTTGCGACAGGCTTTGTGTTTCCGTCAACTTTCATCCGAATATTAAGTCGACGTGCTTGGAACTCAGTGCAATTAGACGTACTTGTTACTTCACGATAAGTACCCTGAGTTGGAATCCATGCCTCGCAGTCAAATTTTCTTATAGCGCTGGAACCAAGATCGCCAGAAGCAACATCAATAACTCGGAAGGGAATTTCCATGGCGATAAGAAAATCTTTCTCCCACTGCAAAAGCCTCTGGTGCTCTTCAATCGCGTCTTCTGGTTTGCAGAAAGAGAACATTTCAACTTTATCGAATTGATGAACTCTTATGATTCCACGAGTGTCTTTGCCGTACGTGCCAGCTTCACGTCGGAAGCAGGTCGAGTATCCCGCGTAGCGCATTGGCAATTTCTCATGGTCGAGAATTTCGTCCATGTGGTACGCCGCTAAGGGAACTTCGCTCGTGCCAACTAAGTAGAATTCGTCTTTTTCCAGATTGAAAACATTCTCCGCCGCTTGACCAAGGAAACCCGTTCCTTCCATCGCAGGCGGTTTCACCAACACTGGAGTGATCATCGGAGTGAAACCAGCTTTAACTGCACTGGAAATCGCAAAGTTAATAAGAGCGAATTCCAACAGCGCACCAACCCCAGTTAGGTAGTAAAAACGTGCGCCAGATACTTTGGTTGCGCGCTCAGTGTCAATGGCGCCCAGCAATTTACCAAGCGTTACGTGGTCTTTTGGCGCAAATCCATCCTTGCTGAAATCTCTTGGTGTCCCGACATTCTCAAGGACAACGAAGTCTTCTTCGCCGCCGATCGGAGCAGCTGGATCTAGAAGATTAGAGAGCAGGAGAGTGAGATTTCGGCAAGCAGATTCGGCTTCAGCGCGCCGCTGGTCGGCTGCCTTAACTTTTGCAGAAAGTAACTTTCCTGCCGCAAGAAGTGCCGTCTTGTCATCACCTTTTGCAGCGCCAACAGACTTGGAAAAAATATTTTGTTCGGCGCGCAAGGCTTCAAATTCGACAATTGCTGCCCGGCGCGCATCATCGGCGGCAATAACTTGATCCACTAACTCGACGCTCTCGCCACGTCCGCGTTGAGATGCCCGCACAATCTCAGGATTATCGCGGAGAATCTTGAGATCAATCATGTCGCTTCACCTCGCCGTACGCTGTTGAGCCACTGGGTAGATTCTTCAAAAGCTATGTCGCTGGTGCGGGCGGTGGATGTTGGAATAACCTTATCGGCTCGCGGGTAAGAGCCAAGAAATCGGATGTCCTCGCAGATTCGGCGGAGCCCTGTAAGTGCATCGCCCACACGCGCTTCATTGATGTGGCCCTCTGCATCAATAATGAAATGGTAATGACCTAACTCAAGACCGGTGGGCCGGCTTTGTATGAAAGTCAGATTCACACCCCGTACCGCAAATTCAGTAAGAACCTCGAGTAGCGCACCCGCGTGGTCGATACCGATGAAAGCCGCAAGAGATGTTCGATCATGCCCAGTCGGTTGCGGCAACGCTCCAGGTTTGGTTACTAGAACGAAGCGAGTCACTGCAGCTAAATTGTCTCCAATGTCATTCGCAATAATTTCCAAGTTGTAATGCGTTGCAGCAACAGGAGCTGCGATAGCTGCGTCAAATTCGCCCCGCGAAATCGCTTCTGCCGCGCCAGCAGTGGAGGCAGTCGCAATAACCTCGGCGTCCGGATAGTTCACCGCGATGTAAGTACGACACTGGGCTTCGGCATGCGGATGTGTGGCTATGCGCTTAATATTTTTTGTGCCTGGACGACCCATCAGTGCGAAGGAGACGGGAAGAGTGACCTCACCGCTGATCACAAGTGGCTCACCAGTAGCCAGTTCGTCCAAAGTTCGTGCCACGACACCTTCGATGGAATTCTCGATTGGAACGAGTGCGTAAACCGTCTCGCCAGTGCGGACCGCGTTAAGGGCGGCAGTTACGTTGGCATAAGGAACAAGCGTGTCACTCTCAGAAGTGACTTTGCGAAGCGCCGCCTCTGTGAAGGTCCCAACAGGACCAAGATAGGCGTAAGTGCTCATTGGTTAAGGATAGCCGAGCACTTTGCGAGCGCGTCCCGGTTTATTTGTGATGATGACGTCTACCCCGTTTGTCCAGCAGAATTCCATGTCGTCTACCTGATCAACAGTCCAGACAAAGAGTTGTACTCCACTTTTTTGCGCTGATTTGAAAAAAGCAAGCTTTTTCTTGAGAAGAACAACGTTTGGACCACATGCCTTCGCCGATGTAAATCGACGATAGAGAGATGGCGTGCGTGGGCGCAGGAGCATTACAAGATTTACCTCAATTGCGAGGTCTAACCGATGGAAGAATTCCAGAGCAAGCCACGAGAATGACATCACCGAAATAGCGATTTGAGAGGCTTCTACTTCCAACTTTCGCGAATTCAATTGTCGGGCTATCTCTCGTTCGACTGCATAGCCACTCAGTACGGGATGTTTGGCCTCGATAGCAAGATCCTTTTTGTTGACGATTGCGAGATCAAGCAACTCGCCCAGGGTCATAACTTTTGAGTAGTGGTTACGAACGTCGTTATATGTGAGATCTGCGATCGTTCCGAGAAATCGAGATTGGGTGACTCTTCCCATGTCAGCGTCATGCCACAGGATCGCAACCCCATCTTTGGTTAACCGCACATCACATTCGAACCCATCGACACCTTGCGTAACCGCTCCTGAGTAAGCCTCATGAGTGTGCTCTGGAAAATCAGCAGAAGCACCACGATGAGCGTAAATTTTGGGCGGTCTTCGAGCTTGGTGCGCCGTTCCTCCAGTCATGGAATGAGATTAGCATTGAGTTAACTCTCGAGAGGTAGACAAGTGTTAGCCCTTTATAAAGCAGTTGGCGCACCAGGATTGGAACTTGCAGAACGTCCCGAACCAACAGCCGGTCCATCCGATGTGAAAATTCGAGTGATGCGAACCGGAATATGTGGAACAGATCTTCACATCGAATCTTGGGATGCGTGGGCAGAAAGCACAATTAAAGTTCCGATGATTCTTGGACATGAATTCTACGGCGAGGTAGTTGAAGTCGGATCACAAGTTCGCGACGTACGTATCGGCGCGCGCGTTTCAGGTGAAGGACACATTGTCTGCGGAACATGTCGTAACTGTCGGGCCGGACGTAGACAAATGTGCAACCGAACTTCCAGCGTGGGAGTCAACCGTAATGGCGCTTTTGCCGAATTTGTAGTCATCCCAGAATCAAATGTTTGGGTGCATCACCAAGATATCGATCCTGATATTGGTGCGATATTCGATCCTTTTGGAAACGCAGTTCATACTGCGCTGAGTTTTCCACTCGTTGGTGAAGATGTTTTGATAACCGGTGCTGGTCCAATCGGATTAATGGCAACTGCAATTGCCCGCCATATCGGCGCACGATTTATCGTCGTTACTGATATCTCCGAACCGCGCCTGACGCTAGCAAGGAGTATGGGAGCTGACCGAGCTATTAACGTTTCGACTTCGCGCATTTCTGATGTCCAAAAAGAACTAGGTATGACAGAGGGCTTTGATGTTGGATTTGAGATGTCAGGTCATCCAACTGCGCTGCCAGAGATGATTAATAATCTGAATCACGGAGGGCGAGTTGCGATGCTGGGCCTACCGTCTTCGCCAATCCAATTAGATTGGGCGAAAGTAGTTACCCACATGATCACGATCAAAGGTATTTACGGACGCGAAATGTTTGAGACGTGGGTTGCAATGAGTGCGATGTTGCAATCGAGCAAAGAATTGCGTGATGCGCTCTCCAATGTCATTACAGATCGCTTCCCCGCTCATCAATGGCAAGAAGGTTTTGCCGCCGCGCGGGCAGGCATTGGCGGAAAAGTGGTTCTGGACTGGGAGAACTTGCATGTATGAAGGAATGAGAGAACAACTTCAAGCTACGTTGCATGAAATAGACGAGGCTGGCTTATATAAAAGTGAGAGGGCAATCTCTTCTCCGCAGTCTGCGCATATTTTCACCAGCGGTCGTGAAGTTCTGAATTTCTGCGCCAACAATTATCTAGGTTTGGCTGATCATCCCTACGTCGTAAATGCTGCACGAGAATCGTTAGACAAATACGGCTTCGGATTAGCAAGTGTGCGATTTATCTGCGGTACGCAAGAGGGGCATCTACTTCTTGAGCAAGAAATTTCAGAGTTTCTCGGATATGAAGACACAATACTTTTCTCGTCATGCTTTGACGCTAATGGAGGGGTTTTTGAAACCCTCTTTGCCGCCGAAGATGCAATCATCTCTGACGAACTCAATCACGCCTCAATCATTGATGGAATCAGGCTGTCAAAGGCGCAACGTTTTCGATACGCGAATCGCGATATGGACGATTTGGAAGAGAAACTAAAAGAATCTGTAGGAGCACGTCAAAGGGTGATTGTCACCGACGGAGTCTTCTCTATGGATGGATATTTTGCGCCGCTCCGCGAAATTTGCAATTTGGCGGAAAAGTATCGCGCCCTTGTCATGGTTGACGATTCACACGCGGTTGGGTTCATAGGCGCCCATGGTCGCGGAACTCCAGAGATGGCAGGAGTAGAAGGTCGGATTGATTTCGTGACCGGAACGCTTGGCAAAGCTCTTGGGGGTGCCTCTGGTGGGTATGTAAGTGGAAAGAAGGAGATCATCGCTTTGCTCCGTCAACGCGCGCGACCTTATCTTTTCTCAAACACTTTACCCCCTGTGGTTGTTGCTGGTTCGAGGGCTGCGATAAATCTCATTGCTACGAGTGTCGATCTACGTGAAAAACTAAGTGAAAACGCTGCTTATTTCCGAAGCCAGATGTCAGATGCTGGATTTGATCTCCTTGCAGGAAGTCATCCAATCGTTCCCGTGATGTTCGGCGATGCCAAAGTTGCATCAAAGATGGCTGAACTTGCTTTAGAAAATGGAATCTATGTCACCGCATTTAGTTATCCAGTTGTCCCTCATGGAAAAGCGCGAATCCGAGTCCAATTATCAGCGGCACATACTCGCGAAGATATTGATGCATGCGTCAATGCTTTTGAAACTGCGCGAACGATCATCCTAAAGTCTTAGCGATCTGCAGTTAGCGGCCAGTGCCGAATAAAAGATAGATAGGAATCATCTGCTAAGTGGGATCAGGAATTCTCATTCAGGTGTCAAATTGCTGTTATGCTTTAGATATGGCAGTAACCGTTAGCAGCGGACGTGATTGGACGTTTCTCTCCAACCACGGTCATGTCCTTGTTCATTTGAATCGATACCCAGATTCCCGAATTCGCGATATCTCTGACGCTGTCGGAATCACCGAACGAAGTGCCCAAGCAATACTTGCCGACCTTGTAGAAGCTGGATATGTCACGATTTCTAAAGTTGGCAGACGCAACAGTTACAAACTAAACGCTGGACTCAAATTTCGTCATCCATCCGAAGCGGGCAAACCAATTAGTTCGTTACTTAAGATTTTTTCTTAGCTCTGGTTGAGGTTGAGGTTTTTTCCCTTGAGCAAAGATTGAGATCGCGCTTCCTCCATGAGGTCTGCGACTCGTGTGTTTACATCAGGTAGAAATGCGCCAACAATACGCGCGGCTAAGTACCCAGCGTTCTTTGCATTTGCGATACCTACTGTTGCAACTGGAATTCCTGCCGGCATTTGCACGATAGAGAGCAACGAATCCATCCCGTCTAGATATTTAAGTGGGATCGGCACTCCAATTACCGGCAAAGTAGTAACTGAGGCAATCATTCCTGGTAGATGTGCGGCCCCGCCAGCACCCGCGATAATCACTTTGAATCCGCTCTCTACGGCGCCACGTGCGAAGGTCAACATTTCATCAGGTGTCCGATGGGCGCTAAGGACGTTCACGTAGTATGAAATTCCACAAGCATCCAAAATCGTCGTCGCCTCCGCCATAATCGGCCAGTCGGAATCTGATCCCATCACTATTGCTACTAAATCACCCATGTGGACCTCCACTTAAATAGTTCTGCGCGAATTCAACCTCATCTACTAGCCTATGAAAATCACAATCCCATCCCAAGAGCAGCACATGTCCAATTTTGCGTCCTTCTTTTATTTCCTTTCGATAATGATGAAATTTCAACCTTGGGCTCCGCGCCATCATGTGTTCATATTGGGCAAAAATCTCTGGCTGTGAACCACCCAAAATATTTCCCATAACTGCCCAGTCCGATATCCGCTTGGTGTCACCAAGAGGGAGATCTAGAATCGCTCGTAAGTGCTGCTCAAATTGCGATGTAACGGCACCTTCTATTGTCCAGTGCCCTGAGTTGTGTGGGCGAAGTGCAAGTTCATTTACTACAAAGCGGTCGTCAATATGAAAAAGTTCAACTGCCATAACTCCAACAAGACCAACCCCATCCGCAATTTTGATGGCGATGCGACTTACTTCCTCCGCTAAGTCATCAGAAAAATCTGGAACTGGAGTCACAGTTATTTTACATATTCCATCACACTGTTCCGTCCATGTGGGAGACCATGTTTTTGTTTCGCCACTGCGGGATCTAGCGACCATCACCGAAATCTCTCGTGTGAAATTCAATTTCTCTTCCAGAAGAAGTGGCGTTGGTAATTCGGAGAGTTGAGCTTGGTCAGAGATGATCCAAACTCCGCGGCCGTCGTATCCTCCTCGCGGGACTTTGGCGACGAGAGGAAATTTTAGGCCCGTCGATCCGCCTTCGTATTTCTCATACAGCGGATTTAATAGTCCGAGTTGAGCGATCTTCTCTCGCATCGCTAATTTATCTTGTGAGTAAAGAAAGGAATCACCGCTCGGATAAACGCAAACGCCTCGAGATTCCATATCGTGAATCAATGACTGTGGCACTAGCTCGTGTTCAAATGTCACGACATCGCAGCCTTCCGCGAAGGTCATCAAATCCTCTATCTTTTTGAAGTCTCCCACCATAAAAGCCGATATTAAAGCTGCACTGTCATCCGAACTCGCTGCAAAAACTTCTATATTTACGCCAAGATCTGCGGCGGGACCAATCATCATGCGAGCCAATTGCCCGGCACCGATGACACCAACTTTGGGCACTCTCATAAATTGAGTCTAAGCGGTATCCAATTTCGGCTACAAATGAACATGATGCGAATATCGCCCGCCGCTATTTGATTCCTTAGTTGCGCTGGCGCTCAAGTACTCTTTCCATATGAGTCTTACACAGCAGGTTCAACTTGGTGTGATAGAGACAGCTCCGCTTGTTTTGGATATAGGAGTTGTGCTCCTCGTAGCGGCATCGTTGGGATTACTTGCGCGAAGACTGGGCTTGCCGGCGATTCTTGGGTATCTGGCTACAGGATTATTGGTTTCACCATTTACACCAGGATATGTTGCGGGTGGTGCTGGACTAACTTTGTTGGCAGATATCGGCGTTATATTGCTTTTGTTTGAAGTAGGTATTGAAATTGATATCAAACGTTTGGGGCGAGAGCAACGTTCCCTCTTTTGGGCGGCTCCTTTGCAGGTCGGTATCGGAGTCCTTTTAGGCACTCCCATTTTCTTATTCCTCAATATCCCTTTCATGGGAGCTATTTTATTGGCCCTTAGTGTTGCAATGTCATCCAGCGTAGTGATCGTAAATATTACTCGCAGTAAAAGACGAACAACCGAACCGAATACCGAAAATGTCCTCCTCGGATGGAGCGTGATACAGGACATTACTGGTGTAGTCATTGCTGCAATTGTTCTCACGCTCTTTGGGGCTGACCAGAGACCTCTGGCGGTGGCAATCGGTGGCCTAATCGGTTTCGCGGCTCTCACCTTGCTGGCAGCTCGACTTTTCCCACGAGTTCTTCGTTGGGTCCGTTGGGATAACGATCTTTTCCTTATTTACTCAGTTGGAATCGGGTTAGCTATTGCGGCTATCGGGACTGTTTTTTTTGGTATTCCAATGGCTCTTGCCGCATTCGTTGCCGGCCTGTCGATCAACCAAGGAAGGGAGACTGATGATGTGCGACGTCAATTGTTGCCATTTCGAGAAGTCTTTGCCGTCTTCTTCTTTGTTGTGATCGGGACTCTTATCGAGCCGTCGCAAATCCTAGAATCACTTCCATTTACCCTGCTCCTACTCGGGCTACTTATCGCTTTCAAAACCATCCCTGCGTTACTTTTGACTCGCATGAGTCACTTGCGCGCCCGACCAATTCAACTGGCAGTTGGGTTGAGCCAACTTGGCGAGTTCTCATTCGTCCTTGGCAGCGTCGCGCTGGCGGAGAAGGTCCTTACCCAGAGTCAATTCACGTCCATATTGTTGGCGGTAGTCATATCGATCATCGGGTCCACACTCATTGTCAGAATGGTGCCAGCACGCGCTATTTAGCAGATTATTTGGTGACATATATTTGACTAGTGCGCGAGAGGGGATTTGAACCCCCACACCCTTGCGAGTACACGGACCTGAACCGTGCGCGTCTGCCGTTCCGCCACTCACGCCTGTTGAGAGCGAGATTAGCACCATTAGGCTGACACCTGAGATTTGTGATTCGCGTGAGAAGGGAGTGATCGATGGCCATGGGATTTACTTCTACCGCACGCTCGGTAGTCGGGCTTGTCCGATCTGGCAACGAAGACTCTGGGCTCATCGACTCACATTTAATCGCCGTGGCGGACGGTATGGGCGGTCACGCAGGTGGCGAGGTTGCATCCGCTATTGCAGTTAAAACGCTGGCGCCCCTGGCTGCCATTTCAAGACAGCACAACATTGATGCCGACTCTATTGAAGATCTTTTACTCAACTCGCTCTACGACATTGATGATGAGATTAAGAAGGTTGCGCGAGCGAACATTGAACTCACTGGAATGGGCACGACTCTTACGACTTTGATGTTGTATTCCGATGGCGAAAATAAGAAAGAGCAGAAAGTTGCGCTGTTACATGTGGGGGATTCGCGCTGTTACCGCCTTAGAGGAAGTTCACTTCAACAGTTAAGCCATGATCACACGGTCCTACAAGAGCTTCTTGATCAAGGAACTATTTCTGCTGAAGAAGCACAAGATCATCCGCAGAGTTCATTTTTGACTCAGGCAATCGTTGGTGATGGAACACTGACGCCTGTCCTCACTGTTATAGATGTGAAGCCCAAAGACAGATTCCTTATTTGCAGTGACGGACTTTCCGGCGTTTTGAGCGAAAAAGAAATTAAACAAGGAATGAAGATCTCTGACCCGCAAGACGCGCTGACTTATCTAATTGATAAGACTTATTCACTCGGTGCACCAGACAATGTCACAGTAATACTGGCGAGCGTTGACGAACAAGTTGAGTCCCTTCCTTTTACTTACTTAGGCGCGGCCGCAAATGAGTAAATTACTTGGTGGGCGTTACAAATTAGGAGAGATGATCGGCATGGGCGGGATGGCCGATGTTTATATCGCTCACGATCAACGTCTTTCGCGAGAAGTGGCGGTCAAATTCCTACGCAGCGATCTTGCACGTGACCCATCATTCGTCGCACGTTTTCGCAAAGAGGCTCTTGCGGCGGCTGGGTTGAATCATCCTGGAATTGTTGCGGTATACGACTCCGGTGAAGATCCTGCGCCCTACATTGTTATGGAGTTGGTCTCCGGCCACACCCTGCGGGACATTCTAAATAATGGCGAAAGTCTTCCCATTGATCGCGCTCTAGAAATCGGCGAAGGAATACTTGCGGCTTTGGAGTACTCACATAAACAAGGAATTGTCCATCGCGATATCAAACCTGCAAACGTAATGATCACCGATCACGGAATCGTGAAAGTGATGGATTTTGGTATTGCACGAGCCCTTGATGACATCAGCGCAACTCTGACAAGTACATGGAATGTTGTTGGAACCGCGCAGTACCTCTCTCCAGAACAAGCGCTAGGCGAAGTAACTGACTCGCGAAGTGATATTTATTCAGTTGGATGCTTGCTATACGAAGTTCTCGCCGGACGACCGCCGTTCACTGGCGACACCCCTGTCTCTATTGCTTTCCAGCACGTATCTGGCGAATTACTAAAGCCCAGTAACCTCAATCCAGAGTTGCCACAAGGCATTAATGTCCTTCTTAGTGTCGCATTGGCAAAGCGCCCCGAGGATCGATATCAGGATGCTTCCGAGATGCTGGCTGATATTCGCAAACTCCGCGCTGGTCGTGCAGTTTCTACGAAGATCGCGCGCAAACCCAGCTCGAATCAGCGCCGTATGGTAGTCAGTGGAATTATTCTGACGTTGGTATTAGGTGGGCTTTATGCAATCGCCAACTACGCAACCAAGGCCGCCCAACAAGAAGTCGTCATTGCCGTACCCAATGTCATCGGATTAACCGAGGCAGAGGCGCGCAGCAAGTTAGCGGATTTTGTTGTTACCGTCCAACGTGCTCCGCACCCGACTATTCCTGTTGATCTAGTTGCATCTCAACTTCCTGCTGAATCGACAAAGGTAAAGACTGGGACGGGAATTGTCATCACAGTCTCCAATGGGCCAGGTGACACGATTGTTCCTTCCAACTTAATCGGTAAGCAGTTATCTGATGCCCGCGAAATTTTGGCTGCTGCTGGACTTGTTGTTAGACAGACCCAAGCGGTTCCGTCTGATAAAACCCAAGGTACAGTTTTGAAAGTGACTCCCGAAGGCGGAACATCTCTCACAGCCGGAAGTGGCGTTGTGTTGCGAATCGCCAGTGGCGATGTCGAAGTTCCAATGCTTTTAGGTTTGACTGAAATACAAGCACGGACTGTGCTGACGCAGGCGGGATTTTCCATGCAACTTATCGACGGCACGGATCTGACGCAAAAACCGGGGATAGTTCTTGCGCAAGCACCTGAAGCAGGGTCTGCGAAAACAATCGGATCCAGTGTGACTGTGACAATAAACAGAACAGTGACGGAGACTCAAACTCCTACGCCGACTCAAACTCCTACGCCGACTCCAACTCCTACGCCGACTCCAACTCCTACGCCGACTCCAACTCCTACTCCTACGCCGACGGAGTAGTTCTACTTAGGCAGACTACTTACCCACTACGGGAGAAAGTCCAATAGATCTTTGCAATGCATTTTCATCTCCGCACTGCGTCAACCAATTAGCCAGCAAAGTATGTCCATGTTCGGTTAAGACAGATTCGGGATGAAATTGAACTCCTTGAATGGGCAGAGTGTTGTGTTGAATAGCCATGACCAATCCGGCATCTGTTTCGCCAGTGACCACAATTTCTGCGGGGACTGAATCGCGCTCGATGGCAAGAGAGTGATATCGAGTGGCCGTGAAAGGTGATGGAATTCCAGCGAAGAGACCGCTGCCGTCATGGCTTATTTGCGAAGTCTTACCATGCAATAACTCAGGTGCCTGGGAGACAACTCCTCCGAAGGCAACACCGATCGCTTGATGCCCGAGGCATACGCCGAATAATGGAATTTCGTGGGCCGCACAAAACTTCACCATCTCCACACTAACGCCGGCTCGCTCAGGAGTTCCAGGACCGGGTGATATCAGCACCCCATCGAAATCCAGCGCCGCTTCAACCGTAATTTCATCGTTGCGAACAACGGTGCACACCGCACCCAGTTGGGCGAGGTATTGCACAAGGTTGAAAACGAAGGAATCGTAATTATCGATCACGAGGATTTTCGTCACCGAATCCGCTCCGTTTGTCGCAGAAGATTGAGCCAGTCTGGTCATGGGCGTAATCCTCTCGCACTTTCGACAGCGCACGTTTCTTCTTTCGAACATAAAAATATTGTTGAGCGTGTTACGCTCTTGTATGCCAAAATCGAAGTTGCGTAAAAAAGATGGAAAAGTAATCCCTGCCGATATTCTTCATCCGGTCGCCGCCCCTACCGAGAGCCCCCGTTGGTTGGCTCCTGTAATGGTGGGCGCATTTCTCGCCGGGTTGGTTTGGATTGTGATCTTTTACGTGACCTCCACGAATTATCCAGTTCCAGGAATTGGCGCATGGAACATGGTGATCGGCTTCGGTTTTGTAGGTGTTGGGTTCACACTCGCCACCAAATGGCGTTAGTTCGTACTACTTACAACGATGTAATTCTCCACATGGGGACAACTTTTGTGGATAACTTAAACTCGACGTCGTAGCAGTAGCGAAGAAGCCACAACCCCGCCCAGTAAACCCCCTAGGTGGGCGTGCCAATCGACACCGGGCACTACAAAAGAGATTCCAAAGTTGATTCCGATAATCACCAAGGTCGCCTTCACATCTGCACCGATTCGTCGACCGACAATAACGAAAGCCCCGAAGAGTCCAAAAAGTGCGCCAGACGCCCCGACGGACGGCTGATTCACGGGGTTGAAGGCAAGAGATGCGAGTGAGCCTGTAATGAGAGAGATAAAGAAAATCGAAAGAAAGCGCGCTTTGCCGAATGCGTATTCGATCGGATTTCCTAAGACAAGCAGGGCGTACATATTGAATCCCAGGTGCATGATGCCACCGTGCACGAGGGCTACGGTGAGAATTCGGTAATACTCCCCAGCGGCTACTCCGTGAACAAGGCCGTCATTGAGAACGGCTTCATTTATTAAGAAAAGATTTTGTTCGAGGGACGGAATTAGCAACTGCAACAAATAAAAACCACAGATGACTGTGATGAGTGCAGTTGTTGCGTTCCGTTTCACGTTTAAAAAACGTCAGTAGTTAAGAAACTGTGACTGAGTTGATCGTGATTGGCGTAGCTGGACGATCCTGCGCATCGGTCTTTGTCTTTGCAATAACATCAATAACAGCTTGACTAGCCGAATCCTTTACCTCACCGAAAATAGTGTGTTTGCGGTTTAACCATGTGGTGGGTGCAACGGTGATGAAGAATTGCGACCCATTGGTGCCTGGGCCCGAGTTGGCCATTGCCAGGATGTAAGGACGGTCAAAAACGAGTTCGCCGTGGAATTCATCAGCAAAGCGGTATCCCGGTCCGCCAGTTCCGCGACCTAGTGGATCTCCGCCTTGAATCATGAAGCCTTCAATAATGCGGTGAAAAACGGTGTTGTCGAAAAGGTTGGCCGTTGTCTTCTCGCCAGTACGAGGGTCAGTCCACTCGCGGGC
>JACMQL010000003.1 GCA_014377015.1 Actinomycetota bacterium | reverse complement strand
TTCCCCAGTATGCAGAAATGTCGTTATCAACGAATACTTGCTCCACCGACCAGTCACGCTTGTTTGCGAGTGCCCTGCAATCTTCTTCTTGGCGGGCTACGCCCAGTCCTGATCCTTCTCGATCATCACTAATTCGACAGTAGATTGCGACTCGGAGCGACATACTTAGCAGAGTACATTTGGGAGCCGACACAAAGCACCGTAGGCTCTACTCCTTGTGAGCCTCTCAATCGGAATCGTCGGAATGCCCAACGTTGGCAAGTCCACTCTTTTTAATGCCCTGACCAAGAACAACGTCCTGGCCGCCAACTATCCCTTTGCCACGATCGAGCCAAATGTGGGCGTCGTTGGCGTGCCCGATTCGCGCCTGAGCGTTTTGGCCCAGATCTTCGGGTCGCAGAAGATTTTGCCGGCGGTCGTGTCTTTCGTGGATATCGCCGGAATAGTAAAAGGTGCATCCGAGGGAGCCGGCCTTGGCAATCAGTTCCTCGCAAATATCCGCGAGACCGATGCCATTTGTCAGGTAATTCGCGTTTTCAATGATGATGATGTCGTGCACGTTGAAGGACGAGTTGATCCCGCCAGCGATATGGAGATCATCAACACCGAACTTGCGCTGGCAGATCTGCAGACAATAGAGAAAGCACTTCCGCGAATTGAGAAGGAAGCCAAGACCAACAAAGATCGACAAGTGGTCGTTGAAGCAATTAAAGCTGCGGAGGCTGTGCTTAATGCTGGCAAGCCATTGTCGGGTAGCAATGTTGATTTAGCGGCGCTCGCTGAATTGCACTTGATGACTGCTAAGCCATTTCTTTATGTATTTAATGTTGATGCTGCCGAACTCAACGACCCGCGACTTCGTAAGAATCTTGAAGCACTTGTCGCACCTGCCGAAGCTATTTTCCTTGATGCGAAAACTGAAGCAGAGTTGGCCGAACTAAGTGACGAAGATGCGCTCGAGTTGCTTAACTCCATCGGATTATCCGAACCCGGACTTGCCACACTTGCTCATGTCGGATTTAGGACTTTGGGATTGCAGACTTATCTCACGGCTGGTCCAAAAGAAGCGCGTGCGTGGACGATACATGTCGGCGATACCGCACCAGTGGCGGCGGGCGTGATTCATACTGATTTCCAAAAGGGATTCATTAAGGCCGAAGTCGTTTCCTATGACGATCTCGTTACGTGTGGATCCATGGCTGAAGCAAAGTCAAAAGGAAAAGTACGGATGGAAGGTAAGGATTATGTGATGCACGATGGCGACGTCGTGGAATTTAGATTTAACGTCTAACTCTTAACACTTCATCAGCGTTAGGTGGGATATGGAAAGACCGCTTCGATTCGAACCGAACTGGCTTGACTCATTGACCAAAAGATTTTGTATGGCTCTTGACCGGGTATAGGAGTACGAAAGCGCACGCCCTCAGTGGTGGAGATTGTCGCGGAAAACTTCCGAACGGATGCAGGATTATCGAGAATCTGTTCGCACACATTGAGTATTTGGTTATAAAGAACCGCGTCGGGACCTTTTTCTAATTGGTCCAGTTGTGCGTCAGCAACTTCTGAGTACTCATCTGGCCCAGGAGAAGGTGTCACTCAGGGCGACGTTGACGGCGCGGGCGAGCTACTGTCTTTGAAGTAGCGGCCCTTGATAAGAGGTCACGCAATTCTGGTGTGGAAAGGTATTCGAGCTGGGCTTCCGAGACCACGACGGCTGGCTGCAGGAGAATGGCTCCATCAGGCAAATCTTCCATGATGTATCTGCGGTTGCTGTGCCCAGGGAGCACCACTCGACTGCGTGCGTCAGTCTCAACAATGCTTGTCGCGGTTTCAGTCTCCATCCCAACAGTTTAGCCCATAATCCCAAAGTGGGAATATGGGCAGATTAGAGGGCAACCAGGGGCCACATTCCAACTTGGACCTCTGTTTCTTTCAGTTGGTGTAGTACTTGCCAATTTCAGCTAGTGACTTGTCCAGAAGTTCGAGTCCGAGTTTTGCATCGGCTTCTGAGATGTTGCACGGTGGTGTCATATGAAGGCGGTTGAAATTTGGAAATGGCATCAAGCCGTTTTTGCGACAAGCCGCGACGAGTTCGTTCATTTCCGGACTCGTGCCGCCGTAAGGAGCCATAGGTGCACGAGTTGCGCGGTTGGAAACTATGTCCAAGCCCCAGAAGACGCCGACTCCTCGGACGTCACCGATGACATCGTGCTTTAGTGCCAATGCGCGCAGTCCTGGACCCAAGATATTTTCACCAATGCGCGCTGCGTTTTCGACGATTCCCTCTTCTTTCATGGCATCTATGGTTGCAACTGCAGTTGCGCAAGCCAGTGGGTGTCCTGAATAAGTAAGTCCACCAGGAAATACGCGGTCGTCGAAAGTCTTCGCGATATGTGGAGGAATGATGACTCCGCCCAGTGGCACATAACCTGATGTGACGCCCTTTGCGAAAACGATCAGATCAGGCACTGAGTTGGAATGTTGAAACGCAAACCATTTACCAGCGCGGCCAAATCCAGCCATGACTTCATCGGCAATCCATAGGATTTCGTACTTGTCGCAGAGGGCTCGTACTCCGTCGAGATATCCCTTCGGTGGAACAAGGATTCCGGCGGTACCGGGGATGCTCTCTAATAATATTGCGGCAATGGTTTTCGGACCTTCGAAAATAATGGTCTGTTCTAAGTGTTCGAGGGCACGCTGGCATTCCTCGGCTTCATTACTCGCCCAGAAGGAAGATCGATAAAGGTATGGTCCCCAGAAATGCACGTGGCCGTTTGCATATTCATTAGGGAAGCGGCGGGGGTCACCTGTTGCCGCAATAGATGCTCCAGTGTTGCCGTGATACGAACGGTAAGTGGAGAGTATTTTTGATTTCCCTGTGTGTTGACGCGCCAGGCGAATTGCGTTTTCGACCGCGTCGGCACCGGCGTTGGTAAAGAAGACTTTCTGGAAGTTCGCTCCGGCAAGTTCGACGATTCTTTTTGCGGCTTCGTTGCGTGCGATGTTCGCATGTTGCGGTGCAATAGTAGTCAACACCGCGGCCTGCTCTTGGATTGCTTTGACAACTTTTGGATGCTGGTGTCCAATGTTGGTGAAAACTAATTGGCACGAGAAATCAAGGTATTTCTTGCCGTCGTAATCCCAGAAATAGGAACCCTGCGCACCTGCGACAGGAATGGGCTTTATTTGAGCCTGCGCAGACCATGAATGAAAAACATAGGCGCGATCATCTGCATAAACCTCTGCGCCGGTCTCGGGATTCACCATCGGCTCACTCATTGCACAAACCTCTTGACTCTCTTTACGCTCGTGTAGCGCAACTATAACCCTCTCAAGTAGCGTGGGTATATGGACCATGTACAGCATTGGATTGATGGCGCACTTTCAACAAAAGAATCTCATCGTGTAGGGGAAATATTCAATCCTGCTACTGGTGTTGTGACGGGAAATGTCGCGTTCGCCGACGAAGCACAAGTTGATGAGGCAGTTAAAGTCGCGGCGCGCGCTTTCGATGAGTGGCGCCATAGTTCTTTGACTAAGCGCGTCCAGGTTCTTTTTGCTTTTAGAGAATTGGTTAATACTAATAAGGAGAAAATCGCCGCGTTGATCACTTCTGAACACGGCAAAGTGTTAAGCGATGCGGCGGGCGAAGTCACGCGTGGTTTAGAAGTAGTTGAATTTGCATGTGGAATTCCGCATCTTCTGAAAGGCGGATTCTCGGAAGAAGTTTCAACGGGCGTTGATGTGTACTCAATTCGCCAACCGTTGGGACCGGTAGCAATTATTTCGCCATTTAATTTTCCGGCCATGGTGCCAATGTGGTTTTTCCCCGTAGCAATTGCAGCAGGCAACACTGTGATCGTGAAGCCTTCGGAGAAAGACCCGAGTGCAATCATGTTTATCGCAAAACTTTGGAAGGAAGCGGGTTTACCTGACGGAGTATTTAACGTTGTGCACGGAGACAAAGTTGCAGTCGACGCTTTGCTCACCCACCCTGGAATCAAGTCCATCTCCTTTGTCGGGTCTACTCCAATCGCGAAGTATGTTTACGAAACCGGAACAAAATCTGGTAAGCGCGTTCAGGCACTTGGTGGAGCTAAAAACCACATGGTTGTCTTACCCGACGCCGATCTTGATCTGGCAGCTGATGCGGCGATTAATGCGGGCTTTGGTTCTGCGGGCGAGCGATGCATGGCGATTTCCGCACTCGTTGCTGTTGGTCCAATCGCGGACACTTTGATCGAAAAGATCACGGCGCGCATGGCTAATCTCAAAACTGGTGATGGAACAAAGGGCGCCGATATGGGACCGCTTGTGACAAAGATTCATCGTGACAAAGTCGCTGGATATATTGCCGCGGGAGAGGCGCAAGGTGCAACAGTCGTTGTGGACGGACGCAACGTTGAGGTTGCAGGAGATGGCTTCTGGCTCGGACCTACGCTTTTTGACAATGTCACATCTGAGATGAGTCTTTACCAGGATGAAATTTTCGGACCGGTGCTCAGCGTGCTGCGCGTGAATACTTATGACGAAGCTCTTGCACTTGTGAATGAACATCCATATGGAAACGGCACTGCGATCTTCACAAATGATGGAGGCGCCGCCCGCAGATTCCAGAATGAAGTAGAAGTCGGAATGGTTGGAATCAATGTGCCGATTCCTGTTCCCATGGCGTATTACTCATTCGGCGGTTGGAAGAATTCCCTATTTGGTGATTCGCATGCACATGGCACCGAGGGAGTGCATTTCTTTACTCGCGGAAAGGTCGTCACTAGTCGATGGCTGGATCCGAGCCATGGTGGAATCAATTTAGGCTTCCCACAAAATAGCTAAGTTTTACGCTGTAATTTGCGCAGTGAAAACAGACGATTTAAGAGATGTATGCGCTAGATGGTATTCTGCACCGCTCTATTGATGTTGATCATGAGCACAATCGAGTGGAATTGAGATTACAATGCCTAAGTCATCAAGCGCGCATTTGGCTGGATTGCCGATCAAAAAACGCGAAAACCTGCGAAATGTGGCCATCATCGCCCACGTTGACCATGGAAAGACCACCCTTGTAGATGCCATGTTGTGGCAGTCGGGCGCTTTTGCCGCCTACAAAAAGCAAGACGAGGGCCAAGAGCGCATGATGGACTCGATGGACCTCGAGCGCGAAAAGGGCATCACGATTCTTGCCAAGAACACCGCAGTAAAGCGTGGGGACACCATCGTTAACATTATTGACACTCCTGGCCACGCCGATTTCGGTGGCGAAGTAGAGCGCGGACTTGAAATGGTCGACGGCGTTATCTTGTTGGTGGATGCATCAGAGGGTCCGCTTCCGCAGACGCGTTTCGTTTTGCGCAAGGCGTTACAGAAGAATTTGCCGGTAATTTTGCTCATCAACAAAGTTGATCGTCCCGATTCACGTATTGCTCAGGTTGTCGATGAAACCTACGAACTATTCCTCGATCTCGATGCAAATGAAGAACAGATTGAATTCCCGGTTGTATATGCCTCTGCGAAAGCTGGTCGTGCCTCACTCACCCGTCCAGCAGACGGTGGAATGCCCGAAGAAGAAAACCTCGACGTACTTTTCGACACTATCTTTTCTGCGATTCCTGCTCCTGTTTATCACGAGGGCGCACCGCTTCAGGCACACGTCACCAACCTCGACTCATCTCCGTTCCTTGGCCGTCTTGCACTCTGTCGCGTTCGCGAAGGTGTGATCAGGAAGGGCCAGATGGTCACCTGGATGAAGACCGATGGAACGATGGAGAAGATAAAGGTTTCAGAACTCCTTATTACTGAAGCACTCGATCGCGTACCCGCACTTGAAGCCCATCCTGGTGACATCATCGCCGTAGCCGGAATCGAAACAATTACTTTGGGCGAAACTCTTGCTGATACAGAAAATCCGGTTGCACTTCCATTGATCATTGTTGATGAGCCGTCAATCTCGATGACGATTGGTATTAATACCTCTCCGCTCGCAGGTCGCAGTGGAACCAAACTCACCGCACGTCAGGTGAAGGGTCGACTTGATGCTGAGCTCGTGGGTAACGTCTCGCTTCGCGTTTTGAATACCGAACGTCCTGACACTTGGGAAGTCCAAGGTCGCGGCGAACTTCAGTTGGCAGTTCTGGTAGAGATCATGAAGCGCGAAGGTTTCGAACTTACCGTTGGTAAGCCGCAGGTTGTTATCAAGACAATCGATGGCAAGATCCACGAGCCGATGGAGCACTTAACTATCGATGCCCCAGAAGATTATTTAGGTGTCATCACCCAACTTATGGCACTTCGTAAGGCTCGCATGGAGCAAATGGTCAACCACGGAACCGGATGGATTCGCCTGGAATACCGCGTTCCTTCACGTGGACTTATCGGATTCCGCACTGAGTTCCTTACCGAAACTCGTGGAACAGGATTGCTTCACCACGTATTCGACGGATACGAGGCATGGCACGGCGACATCCGCACGCGCGGAACTGGCTCATTGGTTTCTGACCGTATGGGCGCGGTTACTTCGTACGCTCTGTATGGAATTCAAGATCGCGGAAGCATCTTCGTCGAACCTGGCGATGAGGTTTATGAGGGCATGGTTATTGGCGAAAATTCTCGCTCTGATGACATGGACGTCAACTGCGTTCGCGAGAAGAAGCTCACCAACATGCGCGCTTCCGGTACTGATGAGTCCGAAAGACTGATCCCGCCGAAGAAACTCAATATGGAAGGTGCACTCGAATTCTGCCGGGAAGACGAATGTGTAGAAGTGACGCCGAAGGTTGTACGTATCCGCAAAGTTATTCTGAGTGGAGACGAGCGCGCACGCCTCACTTCTCGTCAAAAGCGCGCAAACCTAAACGTATAAGGCTCAGTTAGACTGCACCACATGTCTAAGGTCTTAGCCTCTCTTCCCGTCGGCGAACGCGTCGGTATCGCTTTTTCGGGCGGTCTCGATACCTCTGTTGCGGTTGCCTGGATGCGCGCGAAAGGTGCAGTGCCGTGCACCTACACCGCTGATCTAGGTCAATATGATGAGCCAGATATCGAGTCGGTACCTATTCGCGCCCAGGCTTACGGTGCGGAAATTTCTCGCCTTGTGGATTGTAAGAATTCATTAGTAGAAGAAGGTCTCGCAGCAATTGCGTGCGGTGCTTTCCATATTCGTTCAGGCGGAAAACAGTATTTCAACACAACGCCGCTGGGCCGTGCGGTTACAGGAACGTTGTTAGTGCGTGCGATGTTGCAGGATGAAGTTGAGATCTGGGGCGATGGCTCTACATACAAGGGAAATGACATCGAGCGTTTCTATCGTTACGGATTGCTCGCTAATCCAAACTTGCGAATTTACAAGCCTTGGTTGGATGCGGATTTTGTTCGCGAACTCGGTGGACGAAAGGAAATGTCAGAGTGGCTGACGTTGAACAAACTTCCTTATCGTGACAGCGTTGAGAAAGCTTATTCAACAGATGCGAATATTCTGGGTGCTACGCACGAGGCGAAGACTCTCGAACATCTCAACACATCTCTTGAAATCGTCGAACCGATTATGGGAGCGCGTTTCTGGGACAGTTCAGTTGCGATTGCTTCAGAGGACGTCCGAATTAAGTTCGTGCAAGGACGACCTGTTGCGATCAACGGCAAGGAGTTTGGTGATTCTGTCGACTTGATGCGCGAAGCCAATGCCGTGGGGGGCCGACATGGCCTTGGCATGGCAGACCAGATTGAGAATCGAATCATTGAAGCCAAGAGTCGTGGAATTTATGAAGCACCAGGAATGGCGTTGCTCTTTATCGCTTACGAACGTCTTGTGAGCGCGATTCATAACGAAGACACCATCGCTAATTACCACGCAGAGGGTCGCCGCCTCGGACGTTTACTGTACGAAGGTCGTTGGATTGATCCGCAAGCGTTGATGCTGCGCGAATCTTTACAACGCTGGGTTGCATCAGCCGTAACGGGTGAGGTCTTGATTCGCCTGCGTCGCGGAGATGACTATTCGATTATTGACACATCGGGTCCAGCATTTAGCTACCATCCGGAGAAACTTTCGATGGAGCGTACGGAGAATGCCGCTTTCGGGCCAGTAGATCGCATCGGACAACTCACAATGCGAAATCTTGACATTGCCGATACCCGAGCCAAACTTGAGTTGTATCGCGCGCAGGGGCAACTCGGCGGAGGGGATTTCCAGTTGATCGGGGAGCTAGATGCCGGCGGAGCGCTAGCTATCGCCGCTTCGGATTCGGCTGCGAAAGCCGAAAGAGCCAATTCGGCTGAGCCGCTCAATCGTGCCGCTATGGAATCTGGATCAGACTAAGACCGCCCCGTTGGGCCAAAACGCCGCAAGTGTCACTGCAGTCAGGTTGAATGGGAGCCATGAACTCTGCGCCTGGATCCTTCATCACGGGATTGGTTCGACGCACAATCGTGCCACCGCAGTATGAATTCTCACCTGAGCAACAAGAAGCAATCGCCCATCGCGGCACCCCGCTCATAGTTCGAGGTGCGCCAGGCACGGGTAAGACAACCGTGCTGATCGAAAGCGCGCTCGCGCGGATTGCGGAAGGTCAAGATCCTAATTCGATTTTGATACTTACATACGGTCGAGAGCGCGCCGCTGAGTTGCGGGATGAAATCGCGTTGCGCGCCGCGGCCGGCTCGCCAGGAATTATGAACGAGCCGATTGCTCGGACTTTCCATTCACTCGCATTCTCGATCCTGAAGATGCGTGAGAATCCTGATGAACCAGAACCGATTCTGATGTCGGGACCAGAGCAAGACATGATCATTCGGGAATTACTGCAAGGTGATATCGAAAACGGTGCGACATATTGGCACGCCGATCTAAATGATCCGAAAGCGCCTGCGATTGCTACGCGCGGTTTTGCCCGCGAGCTTCGCGATCTAATTCTGCGCGCTGCCGAGCGAGATATTTCTCCGAAGGAACTGGCTAAGTTGGGGGCTGAACAAGACGAGAAATATTGGCAATCCTGCGCGCATTTCTGGGAGCAGTATCTTGAGATTCTTTCAATACAGGAGATTTCCGCAGGGGACGCAAAACGAAAAGTAGATCCAAGCCAGATTGTCATTGAGGCTTATTACCACTTGCAAAATAATTCCGAACTTGCAGATCAACTGCGTATGCGTTTCACCACGATCATGGTTGACGAGTTTCAGGAATCCGATCCTGCGCAAAGGTTATTGTTGCGTGAACTCGTCGGGTCCGATGTCCTACTCTGTGCCGACGAAGCTAGTGCTGTCGGGCGATTCCGCGGAGCCGACCCGGATAAATTATCTGATGAGCTTGAGTTTTACCTTGCAAAAGGAAAAGAAATAACTCTTTTAGATAATTTTCGAAGTAGCCGAGAGATCTTCTCGATTGCCACATCCTTGGCGTCTCAGTTCTCCAACGAGAAGTATGCGCGAGCTCAAAGGTGTGCAGTAGAAGTATCGGAGGCTCATAAGCCTCCCCTGATTGCATGCTTGCGCACGCAGAGCGAAGAGGCTCATTTCATCGCTTATCAGTTCCGACGCGCGCACCTGATCGAAGGCGTACCGTGGTCGCAAATGGCAGTAATTCTTCGCGCACCCGGAGCAGTTGCAACAGCACTTCGTCGTGCTTTTGGGCAGGCAGGAATTCCCGTTGCAACGGAAATGGAAGTGCTCTCGAGTAACCCAGCGATTGCCCCATTAATTCTGATGGCTAAGGTGGCGTTGCACGAGGAGTCACTTACTGCGCAGATGTGCGAGACCCTTGTCTTAAGCGAATTCGGAGGCGCGGACGCGGTTTCTTTGCGAAGAATCCGGCGTGCTTTGCTGATGTCACGTGAGGAAGGCAACCTGCATACGGGGGCGCAACTTCTGATTGAGGCAGTGAAGTCAGGTGATGTGGCGATAGAAGGAGCGGATTCGCTTTTGCGAATTCATGATCTGCTGGCTCGTGCCAGAAAAGTTCTGCGCCGCAAGAATGCGCAAGGTGAGGATCTTCTCTGGGAAATCTGGAGCAATGCAGTCACTAGTGACGGAGAAAAACTTAGTGAAAGTTGGCGTCGTCAAGCGCTGCGCGGTGGTGCGAGAGGCGCAGTTGCCGATCGCGATCTGGATGCGATTATGCAACTTTTTGAATCCGCCCGTCGCTTCGCAGATCGTTTTCCCTATTCCGGGCCGGAAAGTTTTATACGACAGATAACGCAAGAGAATATTGCGGGCGATGTCATCACCGCCAAAGGACAAAGACCAGATGTCGTCGAAATTGTGACTGTGCATTCGGCCAAAGGGCGCGAATGGGAGATGGTTGCCATCGCTGGGCTGCAAGAAGGGACGTGGCCGAATTTGCGCCAACGTGGGTCGCTCTTAGGCAGTGAACGCCTAGTTGAGCGGTTGCGCCATGGGATTGTCGAGCACGCCCAACTCGATGTATTTGCTGCCAATGGACTCGCCAATGATGAACGTCGATTGATCTACGTTGCCGCCACACGCGCCAAATCTCAATTGATAGTAACTAGTATTCGAAGGGAGGACGAAGAACCATCCATCTATTTTGAAGAGGTCGTGGAGTTCGTACTCGGGGAGAAATCACGAGGAGAATTGTTAACAGAAGTCCCGCGCCCTCTGACAACAAACGCTTTGGTTGCGACTTTGCGAAATGAACTCGCTGGCGAACGCGCAGAACTTTCAGCCGCGTTGCTTGCCAGATTGGCAATTGAAGGAGTTGCAGTCGCAGACACTGATAATTGGTACGGA
Organism: Actinomycetota bacterium; assembly: GCA_014377015.1. GTDB lineage: Bacteria > Actinomycetota > Actinomycetes > Nanopelagicales > Nanopelagicaceae > QYPT01. The sequence goes on along the minus strand of JACMQL010000003.1, from coordinate 22,626 downwards.
GTTCTTCCGATAAGTTCGGATGCTCCCATCGTTGCCCCTGGCGCGCTCGTCTTAGTCTCACCGAGCAGTAGCGAAAGTTTCAGTGAGTGCGGTCTCAAGTGGTTTTTAGAAAGAAACGGTGGCACTGACGGCGACAGCACGGCACAAGTATTGGGGTCGGCCATTCATGCTTTCGCAGCCATGATGGAGCAAGACTCATCCCTGAGTGAAGAATCCCTCATTGAAAAACTGAAAAGTTCTTGGAATCTTATCGACCCTAACTCTGGGTGGGTAAGGAATAAGCAACTCACTCGGGCCATTGAGATGATTAGGAAGTTCGTTAAGTACCACCAGAGTTCTCAGAACACAATTGTTGGAGTGGAAAAGAAATTTGAAGTCGTAGTTGGACGTGCGCGCATAAGTGGAAATGTTGATCGCCTTGAAGTCACTGCAGATGGCGGACTTTACGTTATTGACTTTAAAACTGGCGGCACGGCGACATCAATTCCAGATGCCGCAGAAAATAAGCAAATGCAGGCGTATCAACTTGGAATAATTGAAGGGGGCTTTTCTTACTTGCATCCGAGTACAACATCGGCTGGTGCGGAGTTGGTATTTTTGGGAACGTCATCCAAAGACGCGACCAAGCGATCGCAACCGCCTGTAGATGTCGAGTCTGTACGTAAGGAAATAAACGAGATCGCCGAAGGCATGGGGAGTGGTACTTTCTTTGCCACAATTAATAAACTTTGCACACATTGCGCAGTGCGTTCTTCCTGCCCGATTCAAAGCGATGGACAGACGGTGATCGGATGACGACCTTGCCTAAATATTCTGCGACAGAAATTTCCTTCGCCCTATTAAAACAAGACGATAAATATGTCATGCCTTCGCCCGAGCAAATGGCTATCATCGAAGCACCGCTCGAACCAGCAGTCGTGATTGCCGGCGCGGGATCTGGCAAAACTGAAACTATGGGCGCACGAGTTCTGTACTTAGTCGCGAACGAGATAGTGCGTCCTGACGAAATACTCGGGCTTACCTTCACACGCAAAGCTGCCGGCGAACTTGGTCTGCGTGTGCGGAAGCGGCTTCGTCAATTGAATGAAACAAAATTGCTTTCTGATCGCGTCGGGTTGGATACCTCGATCATGACCTATCACTCATACGCCGGTCGCTTGCTCAGCGAGCACGCAATTCGTTATGGGGTTGACGCGGCGGAGGAGCCAATGGGCGAAGTTGCCCTTTGGCAGATGACCGCGGAATTGGTGCATAACTGGCCTGATGAAGATTTTCGTTCCGATAGCGCGGTGAGCACTGTGATTAAAGATGTAATCGGACTTTCGCGGTTGGTACTTGAGCATGGGGTTTCGGCAGAGGAAATCAGCCGTGTCAGCCAACCTATTCTGGAACACCTTGAATCACTTGGACCGCTCTCCAATGATGTAGTACGACGTATTCATAGAGCCTTGAACCAACGAAATTCAATTCTTCCCATGGTTTTTGATTTATTGGCCCGCCGACGTCGAGATGGAACTCTTTCATTCGACGATCAAATGTCGTTGGCGGCCACAATCTCCGAACAATTTGCTGACATAGGCGAGTTCGAACGGTCTCGGTACAAAGTAGTTCTGTTAGATGAGTATCAAGACACTTCGCAATCTCAAGTTCGCATGCTTTCGGCCCTTTTCGGCCACGGTAGGCAAGCAGGTGGAAAAGGTCATCCCGTAATGGCGGTTGGTGATCCTTGTCAGGCGATCTATACCTGGCGCGGCGCGTCGGCTGGAACCATCGGTGCTTTCGCGGGGAATTTTCCTAAGATCGAAGATCACGTGGGACCCGCGCAATATTCATTGCCACAGACATTTCGCAACGATCACATCATTCTGGATTTAGCTAACGAAATCTCAACTCAGATTCGTGAGAACGGGAAGGTCGTTGTGGCCCCCTTGCAAGCTGGACCGAAGGCCGGCCATGGAGAACTTGCCTGTGGAATTTTCGAGACTCAAGAAGCGGAGGCGATTGGTGTCGCCGAATATATAAGCAAATTGTGGTCAGTGCGTGACGACCGCGCGCTCGAGGGAAACCGCGCGCAGGAGACCTTTGCAATTCTCACTCGCAAGCGATCTCAAATTCCTGAAATCGAGTTAGCCTTGCGGGCGTTTAACATCCCTTATGAAGTTCTCGGTGTAGGCGGGTTGATCCACGTCGCCGAAGTTGCGGACCTTATTTCGATGATGCGAATCGTCACTGATCCCGATGCGGGATCAGCACTGATGCGTCAACTAACTGGACCGCGTCTCAATATCGGCGCCGCCGATATTGCCGCCCTTTCGCGGTATACGAAGTCCTTGGCTCAGCATGCGTATTCCGAATCCAAGGGGTTGATCGCGAAAATAGTTGCTGGCAATTCACTCCAAGAGGATGCTGATGATCAATTCGCGGGAAGCCTGATCGATGCCCTTGATGAAATAGCTAAGGCAGAACAAGCGAATTTTACCGAAATTGGGTTCACGCGGCTCTCACATTTTGCGGCTGACTTGCGCCGTTTACGGGCTAAAGCCGGCGGATCAATGCTCGATCTCATTATGGAAATCGAGAACTATCTCTTCTTGGACGTAGAAGTATTCCTTCGCGATCAATCACAAAGTGGCAGACGCCATCTCGATAGGTTCATCGATGAAGCTTCTAAATTTGCCCGCAGCGGTGCGAGTGTCACGGATTTCCTCACGTGGTTGGATATTGCTGCAGAACAAGAGGGCGGACTCAAATCTGGCCCGCCTGAAATAAACCGAGACGTGGTATCCATTCTTACCATTCATATGGCCAAAGGGCTCGAATGGGATGTTGTGGCCATTCCAGGTCTTTCAGTGGGGACTTTCCCGAGTTCTGGTCGCGAAAAAGATAATTGGTTGACTAACGAGAAGCACATTCCTTTTGAATTACGCGGAGACGGCGCTGAATTACCACGCATTGATATCTCGCAATGCACAAGTCATGCAGAAGTTAAAAAAGTTTTTGAAGTCTTTGATGATGAGTGTGATGCATTTAAATACGCCGAAGAGATTCGACTGGGTTATGTTGCTATGACTCGTGCAAAGACGCACTTAATTTGTACGACATCGCGTTGGCGCGAAGGTACCAAGCCTGTAAAACCTAGTGCGATATATGAAATTGTGGCAGCAATGGTTGCCGAACGCATTGGTAGGGGAGGAGTACTCGTCAGCGAAGTGCCGCCTCCAGAGGACGGAGCAGAAAATCCGCAGTTAGCAGATCCGGATACACAACTTTGGCCACGTGACCCGCTCGGTACTCGGCGGGCTGTCTTTGATGCAGCAGTTGCACTTGTGCGCTCAGCCACGCCTCACCCACTTACATCCACCGATGATAAAGCAGGCGAGAAATCGCCAGGAGAAATGGAATGTTCGTGGATGAGAGATGCACAAGCGCTCATCAACGAAATTCATCAGGCCAAAACTTCTCGTGATGTGATTCTTCCGTCGCGTCTTTCGGTCTCTGCCCTTGTTGCCTTGCGCGAGAACCCGGCGGAGTTGGCGCTTTCAATTCGCCGCCCCATGCCTCGTCCGCAGGATGAATATTCAAGGCGGGGCACTGTTTTTCATCTTTGGGTGGAGTCGAATTTCGGGCAAGGAACCCTCTTCGATGATGAAGACTTGGATCCGGTTGATCCGCTTGAGGAGGACCAAACTCTGGAAGAGTTGAAGAGGGCCTGGCTCAAGAGTTCGTTCTCGATAAAGACTCCGCATGCAGTTGAAGTCCCCTTCGAAACTGTCATCGGTGGCGTACTCGTGCGCGGTCGAATTGATGCTGTTTACAAGGTGGAAGACAAGTACGAAGTCGTCGACTGGAAAACTGGCTCCAAAAAGCTGGGGGAGGCTGCCGCTATTCAGTTGGCGATGTATCGCTTGGCATGGGCGAAGCTAGCCAAAGTTGATGTCGAAAATGTGAGTGCAGCATTCCATTACGTTCCGACGGGCGTGACTGATCGACCAGCAGACTTACTTAGCGAATCCGATATCGTCGCGCTGATTGAAAAGTATCAATCGACGTCAACATCGATTGTCAACGGTAGGTGATCGCTCATCCCGTCATGGATCGGAATCTGATGTTGTACATCCTCAGATGCAACCTTTAGGGACAAGAAGTAATCGAGTTGAAGTTTTGGATTCCAACTTGGATAGGTTTTTTGCTTAGCTACTGAATTCCAATTGAGGCCCTTGATCAATCCATCCCACGGAAGATTCATGTCGCCCATGATCAGAATTTTCTGCTTGTTCTTGACTGGCAACTTTTTGATCCAACGTTTAATTTTCGCGATCTGGAAAATATTTACACCAGGCACAAATGAGAGGTGGGTATTAATAATCATCCACCCGTTTTCAAGCACGCAGGCGAGAGCCGAGCGCGGGTGATCTTGCACGTAGACCTTCGTCATTTTCCCGTTTACCGGAAATGTCATGAAGACTCCGACAGGCGATCGTCGAAGTTCGACCCGGTGCCAGCTTTTAACGGGCAACGTGGAGACCATCCCGATCCCGTATCCGGCAGCGGCGCGAAATTGCGGATCAGCCTGCGAATCCTTGTTCGTCACGATGCGCTTATGCGCGGCGTTTGTTCCGATCCAGTCCGCTTCAGGTGAGCCGATTACGGAGGGCGCGAAAGCCCAATCACGTGCCCCGAGGGCGGCGGCCACATTGGCGACCTGGTTGATGTTCCCCGAGCGGGCGAGGTAATAATCCACTTCCTGAACCCCTATGACGTCAGGATTAAGCTTTTTCACACTTACAGCCAGCGACTGCGCGAGTTCCTCGGTAGTGGCGGCGGATTCGCGAGGCGGCATGGCTAATCCGTGTAGGAGATTCCAAGAGGTGATGCGCATGGGGCCAGCCTAGTAGTGTCGCCCATCATGGCCATGGTGAACGAAAGCGGAAATCGCGGACGATTGAGCAGTCTTGTTCTCGCCCGCAGCACAGTGGACCGTTCGAGTCTTATTCGTGCTGACAACGCCAAGCTCGACGAGTTATGGAATTCGGCGCACATTCTTGTCATGATCAACGAACTTTTCGTTTCGTCTGAAACTCACCTGCGCTTCTTCTCTGCGGCGGACCTATGTGGTGAGGGCGAAAGGTATTTCTTGGGGATTCATCAAGAATCTGGCCAGAGTTATTTCGTGTGGAATTCTCGTGATACTTCGCTGCAAGATGCCTTAAAGGTCACCGAAGATGACCTAAAGGGCTTGCGACAAATCGGTGCAGTATTGAGTGATCTTCATGCTGGACTTGCCGCGCACGCATTGGCGTTGTTGCACTGGCATGCAACGCATCCTCGATGTTCGCGTTGTGGAGAGCAGACGATTATCGAACTCGGTGGCGCCATGCGAGTGTGTCCCGCAGACCAGAGCCAGCATCATCCACGCACCGATCCCGCCATCATCGTTTTGGTAAAGGATGAGGATGACCGATTACTTCTAGGCAGGCAAAGTATCTGGCCAGAAAAACGATTTTCTAATTTTGCGGGTTTCGTCGAGCCAGGAGAATCATTTGAGCAATGCGTTGTGCGCGAAGTAGCGGAAGAATGCGGTGTTCTCGTTCACTCAGTGCATTATCTCGGATCACAACCTTGGCCGTTTCCAGCCTCTATCATGATCGCGTTCGAGTCTGTGACATCTGATCCTTCTACTGCACTAGCAGACGGTGAAGAGATCACAGAGATTCGCTGGTATTCGCGCGAAGAAATGAAGAAAGCGGTTGAAGACGGCGAGCTCTCGTTACCTCCGCGTATCAGCGTTTCGCGCCGCATGATCGAACATTGGTATGGCCCGAATGCGCAAACTGAATTGAGTCGAGATGGAGAATGAAACTGTCGGTCGACTCAATTACTTAGAGGCCGCGTCAAATTTGATTCCTGCTGGTTCAATAAACGAAGTCAGGGCTGAAGAAATTCTCGCCGCCCTCGACGAAGATCAGCGCGAAGTAGCGTTAGCAACGCGCGGTCCCGTCTGCGTAATAGCGGGCGCTGGCACTGGAAAAACAAAAGCCATCACGCATCGAATTGCATATGCCTCCGCTATCGGGACGATGAATCCACAGCGCGTACTAGCGCTCACCTTCACAGCCCGCGCTGCTGGCGAGATGCGCGCCAGATTGCGTTCACTCGGTGTACCGACGGTTGCGGCACGGACTATTCACTCTGCCGCGCTCAAACAATTGATTTACTTCTGGCCAGGTGTCTTTGGCGGGCGCACACCTGATCTCCTGACGACGAAGACTGCATATGTGAAAGAAGCGATTTCTCGTGCGAGCCTGGTTGGTCAAATTGGCAACTCGTCACGAGATTTGCTCAGAGATATTGCAAGTGAAATCGAATGGGCGAAAGTTTCTGAAATTGGTCCGCAGGATTACATAGAAGAATCCAAAGGACGATCAGAGCGCGCTCGCATCAACACCGGACAACTTGCGCAGGTCTATGAGGCGTATGAGAGTCTCAAGCGGCAAGAGCGCACCATTGATTTTGAGGATGTACTTCTTCTCACGACGGCGATGATTGAGGAAGTGCGTGAAGTGCGCGAGCAGGTTCAGGATCAGTATCGCTTTTTCACAGTGGATGAATATCAAGACGTATCTCCGCTCCAGCAACGTCTTATCAATGCATGGTTGGGGAACCGGCAGGAAATTTGTGTGGTGGGAGACCCCGCGCAAACTATCTATTCCTTTGCCGGAGCAACTCCGACTTTTTTGAATACTTTTTCGGGACGCTTTCCGGACGCTCAAGTTGTGCGATTGACGACTGGATATCGCTCGACTCCGGAGATCACCTTTACTGCCAACAGTGTGTTGCGTAGTGGCTCGATGGGGCAGGAACTCGTTGCAGTTAGTGCGCATGGTCAGCCGCCTGTGGTGAACGAATACAAAGATGAGGCCGCCGAAGTTGTCGGCGTCGTTGGGGAGATCAGAAAGTTGATCGCGCAAGGAGTAGCCCCGCAAGATATTGCAGTTCTTGCGCGTACCAACGCCCAACTCAGTGCAATCGCCAGCCAATGCTTGTCTGCACAAGTGCCATATCAAGTTCGCAACAACGAACGATTCTTTGAGCGAAGCGATGTCCGGGATTTCCTCAAAGGTGTGCGGCAGGCATCGGTAATTCCAAACCAAGGAACTTCGTGGCTCGATGAGTTGAGATCTCTTGCTCAACCTTTTATTACGTCCGCAACAACTGATGGAATCACGGCTCTACTTCATTTGGCTTATGAACTTGATCAAGATGCTGCATTCACTCCCAAGAGTTTGCGCAGCTATTTGCGCGAGGTAGAAGAGAGGGCAGAGCAGAACAATCCTCCTGTCATGCCAGTAACAACCCTTGCGACATTGCACGCCGCTAAGGGATTGGAGTGGGATCACGTATTTCTCATCGGCGTAAGCGAAGGCACGCTGCCCACGAATGAAAATTCTGTTGCCGAAGAGCGAAGATTGTTTTACGTGGGCATCACTCGCGCACGACGGAACTTAGTTATGAGTTATCGCTCACGTCCGAGCCGTTTTCTCGGTGAGATCGGATTGAAGTAGTTTTACTTCACCGTATTTATTTGCCGAAATCAATTTGCACGAAAGTGGGGTTGTGCTTTACTCTTTAGCACCACTCGATCACCGTGATTGTGTGTGAGCACGAATGGAGCGCAAAATGCAGTTGTTTACGCATGATTTTGCAGCGATTTCGTCTGCTCGTAATTATTCATACACCGTTACCGCCGCACATGCGACCAAGCGCACAGCTTGGAATCCCGCATTTGGCGAAATGGCCACTTGGAGCCCAATCGGTTAGCACCCGACATAGGACCCCAAGGGCCACGAATCCAAATCGGATTCGGGCCCTTTTTCTTTTTCAGTCAGCACTGGGAAACCAGTAGAGATGAGGTGAGGACAATGACTGTTCTATTTAGCGAATTATTGGTACCCGGTTGGGCGAACACCGGCACCAAGATCGGGCTCGACGCTGTTACTGGTGCGTACGGTTCGCCGACAGCGTTTACTCTGCCTTGCCACAACGCTGACCCGGAACTTTTTTTCTCTGAAGTTGTTGCGCAGATTGAAGTTGCGAAGTCACTCTGTGCGCAATGCCCAGTTGCTGTGCAATGTCTTGCAGCTGCGCTCTCTCGTGAAGAGCCGTGCGGAGTTTGGGGCGGAGAACTCTTTGAAGATGGAGTTGTCGTGGCGCGCAAGCGCACCGTTGGTCGTCCTCGTCTGACTCCGCTGGTCGAAGATGAGGAGCGATCTACCGCAGCGTGATCATTGGCGGATTACTTACAGACGATCACCCAACTACTACCAAGCACATCCGCATGCCGGGTGGCGAGTGAAGACGCTTCGCTCGCTTCCGCGCGGATTGTGATAATCGATACGATCACTTGCCCCGACAAGAGTTGATTTGCCTTCATCGATGAAGCGAAGAATCTCTAATGCGGCTAATCCAGCAACATGGTGGGCGACCGCTACTGGAACTTCTCTGGGCGTAGCAGTTGCGAGATGCCAGGAGACGTCCTTCCACGCTTCGTTACACTCATCTTTTTTGAGTGCTAGGCAACGAAGACAGGGCGATTGCCCCGGAATGACAAACGGACCGATTGTGATGGAGGCTCCGTCGGGATTGTCTACAAAAAGATGTGCAATACCTCGACTCAGCCACTCTTGAACTTTTTCCGCAGGCACGGGGCCGACGCAGACTGCAATTGTGCGATTTTCTAGTTGAGCAGTGCCGGCCGGGGCGCTTGGGAAGAGCGATAGGTCACGAACGCATTCTTTCAGCCGATCCTGAATAGGTAGTCCGATATCGGTGGTGCGCAGGAAGTTGGCAGCAAGATCGGTATCGGTGATTGTGCGTGACTCCTTGCTGATGACACGGGCTGATGAGACTCCGCTGGCCAGCAGGATTCCGAAAATGAGAACTGCAATGCGTGAGTCACCATGAATTTCCACGGTCGTGTTGCGACGTTCTCCCATTGCGCGCACGCCGCCATCGCGCACCCGTGGCAGCCACGTTGTGAAACTCAGTTCGGGCGAAAGTTTGGCCTGGAGTTGCTGGTATGCGCCGTCATTGGTGTCGTCAGAAGAATGTGACGCGCGATGTGCGTTTGCGGAATGAAAACGTGCGTGGACGGCGATCTTGGAAGTCATGGTGTCCAGTAGATGGGCATCCTCGAGTACTGAGATCAACTCGAAAACTTGCGAAGATGCAAGATTATGCAGATCCGCAATTTCCGCGCAGGTAAGAACGCCTTCAAGTGAGGCGAGGGCGACGCGGGTTTGCGAGAAAACTTCAATCCCAGAGTCCATGCGCCCGACATAACTTGATTGCGCGCGCGAAATGACGAAGGCCCCTTGCTTTAGGCGCGGGCGTACGCGATCACCTGCGGGCGCCGCGGATGGCGGTGTGAATGAGGAAGGGTCTGGCTGCGGCGTTGCATGTTGAAGAGTTGTAAGTTGAGGCGTTAAAGGGGATGTCATGCGCGCAATTTTCAACGTTCTGGCTTGCGCAGAACTTACGGGATAAGCGGAGTGTGGAACCCGATGCGTTTAACGAGCGCTGCGTGAACTTGATGTCGTGCGAGAGTGAAAAAACTGGCGCCCGCATCACAGTGAAGAGATGCAGACGCCAGCTTTCGTAACTTTGTTTCTGTTTTTAAAGTGCGGGTTAGGTAATTACTGCGCCTTACCAAGGATGCGATTGAGTTTGGTGCCGCAGACCGAGCAGATGCCCTGTGCCATGCGACGACCAGAGTCTGAGACCTTTACGGTTCCCTCAAAATCACGCTTCTCTTTGCACTTAACGCAGTAAGCGTCACCCTTATATGTCTCCGTCATGTTCCCTCCAATCGACGCACACGGTTTTCGGGAGAATTTCCCGTCTCGATCGTGAGCGTGCAACCGTCACGATACCCCCCAACGAGCGCAAAATGTCCCTCCCGACGGGTCAAGAACCGAACTTTTTGGGAAGGTGTTCAATTTGGCTCAATTTGGCTTAAGCCGGAGAAATCAGCCTCGAATTTGTGGGTACTACTTGTGGAGCAGAGGCGCTCTGTGGGCCGCATCGGCGGCCTCGAAGCCTTCGAGGTAGGCCTCGGCTCGGATGGCGTGCGGATAGCGGGCTAATACTTCCCGAAACTCCGGTCCGTGATCTCCAAAGCGCAGGTGAATTGCCTCGTGGAAGAGGACGAAGTCCAGGACGTACGCGGGCATGGGCTCAAGGCGGGCTGAGATGCGGATTGTGCCATCGACGCTGGTGCACGATCCCCAGCGCTCGCGCATGGAATGGCTCCACTTCACGCTCGTGGGGCGCTCGGCGAACTCTGGAGCCAAGGAACGCAGTAGATCGACGGCGCGCTGGGCCAGGACCGAGTCATCTATCCGCCTAGCAGCCTCTTGGGCGCGGATTTTGGCGACCATCTCAGGGACTATTTCGCGTTCATCAGCTTTGCTCAGGCGGGCCGGGATGGAGACGATGATTCGACCGCCTTGGCGGTAGGCGGCGATGTTTCGCTTCCGCCTAGTCGAGCGGATGACCACAATTTCGCCTTCGCCGATGCCTGGAAGTTCTTGGGCCAGATTGGGGACTGGGACGGGTTGGAAAACGTGGAACGCCTCACTCATGTCTCGACGGTAGCAAAGTGGGTCAGATATTTGTCGCTGACTCGGTTGATTCTCGGGTAAATCTCACGTACCTTGCCCTTACGAAGTCCTCGGATAACCGTTCTATATCTGCAAGGGGAAGGCAGATACAGGATCGTGCGCCCGGGGACTTCGCTTTTTTATGCCATGCCGGCTCGCCTTGATTTCAAAGCTACCCCGCAAGATTGTTATTAATTAGTTATAAACCCCAGTTATAAACCCCAGTTATAAACCCCAGTTATAAACCGAGACCCGACAGGTCGTCGGGCACTTCAACGCTCAACAAGTAACTCAGTGGAGATGTCAACTCTTCGTTGGTAGGAAGAATCCCGCTCCAGATCTGATCGCGCGCGGAGATATCACGCAGGTCTCTGATTTGCGACCAGAAGGCGCTCGCTTCGCGGGCCAGGCGAGGCGAAACTTCCAGACCGAAGAGCGCGGAAAAAAGTTGTTGCGCTGGTGACGAAGTTGCCCGTCGTCGTCGCAGCGTCTCGCGCAGTGCGTCTAGTGAAGGAAGCCGATCGCCTGCAGCCAGGCTCGTCACATCATCAGCCCAACCATCGATGAGAGCGAGTGCTGTTTCTAATTTCGTAAGTGCTGCGATTTGTTGCGGACTTTCTTCGGGTGTGAACATTCCTTGATTGAGTGCAAGTGAAAATGATTCTGGATTGTTGGGATCTATTGCGCCGGAGCCGATTGCATCTTCAGCTTGTCGTTGCATTTGTTCGAAGTCGATTCTGATTCCTAATCCGTAATCTGAAATCGCGTTTCGCATGTAATCGATGAGCCAAGGATTATTATCGAATAAGCGTGCCACTGCGCCTTCGCGAAGCGCATGGAAAATTCGCACCTCTGATTCATTAATTCCGATATCCGCTCCCCATTGCGCGATATTTTCTGGAATAAGAGCGGGTCGAGCAGGATCAAGCAGCGGTAATCCCACATCGTGCGCCCCAGTTACGGAAGAGGCAAGTCCACCTATGCATTGACCCAACTGCGTCGCAATCATCGAACTGATAAATGTCCGCAAGAGACCTGCAACCTGTGCCATCGGCAGAGCTTGCTCTGGAATCTCTTGTCCTTCGATCAACGAAGTCATTGCTTTGGCCAGCCCAGTTGCAAGCGGTTCGATATTGAGTTTCCAACCAGCCATGGTTGCATCGACCCAGTCAGCTCTGCTAAAAATCTTTCTCTCATTTGTATGCGCAGGAAATACAGTTGCATCATTGAGCCACAAGTCGGCAATCTCCATTGCTTCTTGCGCAAGAGCGACGTCCTTGTTTCCGATAAGCGCAAAGCCTTGTGCACTGACAAACTTCTTTGCGATGTCACGCGATAATTCCAACGGCAGAGAATCATCAGAAGGTCCGGCAGGATTCATAAAGCCCAGTTGGGTTATTCCAAGTTTGGCAAACTGCTCTTGTATTTCTCTCGCCATGTTCTCAGGAATTTGCCCGCCGAGTTCATTTTGCATTTGCGATTGAAGCAGTGCGAAGAGTGCCGCGAAATCTGGGTTTCCATCGGGGCCGATGGGAACATTGATCGGGATTTCAAACGGATTCCCATTTGGATCGCTAGTTGGCTCGTCGGAGTCGTCTTCGGGTGTGAATCCAAAAGGTGTCATCTGCGCTCCTTGGTGCTCGCTTTATGCTCGCTTTAAGTTTGCTTTACTGAGGGTATAACAAATGAGGTCAACGCTTTGTTCCCGATGGAGGTAGCATTGGCATCATGTCCAGCGCCTTCTCAGCCCTCATTTGGTGGCTCGTTCCCGTCGCGGCGGTGCTTGGTGCACTCGGATACGTACTTTGGGTCACCAAATTTCAAGAACGATTCCAGAACGAGACCACTCGATCGGTTACGCAGTTCCAACGATTTCAGAGTTCTTTTCAAGCTAGTTCTGAGGCAGATATCCCGGGGGTAAATAATGACTTACCCGAGAAAAAGCAGTAGTACTTCCTTTTTTCCATTTTATGTTGACTAAGCAAATTCCGCGCTCTGCAATTCTTATTGTTGCTCTCTTTCTCACGGCTAGTGTGATTTCACCGCTTCCGTATGTGATCGTCCAACCAGGCGGTGGACGCAATGTGCTTGATTCCACGATACGTATCTCCAGCAAGACTTATCCATCGACTGGAAAGTTACTGCTCACGACCGTGTATGCCACGAGTCCAGAGTCTTCACTTTTTGCAGGAAATATTCTGCGAGCTTGGTATGAGGGCGATTCGATCGTCATCCCACGCGACGTTATTTACCCGCCTAATTCTTCGCCGAAGGAAATCGACGCGCAAAACATTCAGGAGATGGTCGACTCCCAGCAGGATTCCTCGGCAGCTGCACTCTCGTACTTGGGGTACCAGGTAAAAACTGAATATATAAAAGGCTCTAAGGGAGAGAAAATCGCGAAGTTTGTCTTTCCCTTTAGGGTTGAAATCACCCTGAAGAACACGGGCGGACCCAGTGGCGGCTTGGTCTTCGCACTTGGGATCATCGAGAAACTCACGCGCGGAGATCTGTTGCGTGGTCGAGTTGTGGCGGGAACGGGCACAATAAATAGGGCCGGTAAAATCGGGGCCATCGGCGGAATTGACGAGAAGTTGATAGCTGCACGCCGAGCAGGAGCCACGGTCTTTCTAGCGCCGACGGCAAATTGCGAAGATATCAAGCATGTTCCAGCTGGCGTGACGGTCTATTCCGTCGCAACTTTGAAGGAGGCAGTTTTGGTTCTCGAGAATTCGACAAAATCAATCCCACATTGCACTTGGCAACAGATTCGGTAGCGTTGCGCCATGAGTTCATTTAATAGACCTGCCCGACCAGCTTCATTCCGTTCCAGAAGTCCACTCGTCGTAACAGTGGCAATTCTGGGTGTTGCCTTCCTGGCACTGGTCTCGCTGAGTGGCTTTTACGCTGATTTGCTTTGGTTCCGTTCGGTAAGTTTCACCAGCGTGTGGACCACGACGCTAAAGACCAAGGCCTCACTCTTCATCATCACTGGGTTGCTGACCTCTCTCATCATCTTGGTCAACATCATCATCGCCTACCGACGTCGTCCGCTCTATGTTCCCCTCAGCATTGAGGCAGATAATCTTGAGCGCTACCGCGGACAGATCGAGCCGATCCGCCGTTTAGCAACAGCCGGACTGGGCGTTGTGCTCTTTTACTTCGCAGGTACGGCTGGTACGCAAATGTGGACGTCATGGTTGTTATTTCGCAACTCAACTTCTTTTGGAATTAAAGATCCGCAATTTGGTATGGATATCTCATTCTTCGCCTTCCGTCTGCCATTTTGGCAAGCACTCTTATCATGGGGAATTTCAACAGTAGTCCTCGCTCTTATTGCGGCAGCTGCAGTTCATTATCTTTACGGCGGCATCCGTTTGCAGGTGCGCGAGGATCGCACCACTGTTGCAGCTCGAGTTCAACTTTCAGTGTTGATGGGAGTGATCGTTCTGCTCAAGGGCGGCGCATACTGGATGGATCGCTACCAACTTGAACTCAAAGAAGGAAAACTCATCACGGGTTTGACTTACACGGATGTCAACGCAGTGCTACCGGCAAAAGCAATCTTGGCCGCCATTGCCGTTGTGTGCTCACTGCTCTTCTTCGCAAATATCATTCGTCGTTCGTGGGTATTGCCTGCTGCTGGCGTTGCATTGTTAGTCGTTTCTTCAGTGCTGATCTCAGGTGTGTACCCAGCGGTGATTCAACAATTCCAAGTGAAGCCAAGTGAGTCTTCAAAAGAGGCTCCGTATATTCAAAAGAATATTGACTCTACCCGCACTGCATATGGGCTAGATGATGTAACCGTGACTGATTATCAGGCCACTATCGCAACCTCAGCGGGCCAGTTGTCCAAGGACGCTTCAACAATTTCAAATATTCGCTTGATGGACCCGAACGTTCTGTCCTCGACTTTCCGACAATTGCAACAGATTAAGCCTTATTACACCTTCCCTGAGTCACTAGATGTTGACCGCTACACAGTCAATGGCGTGCAGCGCGACACGATTGTTGCGGTTCGTGAATTGAACATTGAAGGCAACCCCAGCCGAAACTGGATCAATGATCACCTGGTTTACACACACGGATTTGGCTTTGTAGCTGCTTACGGAAACTTGCGCGATGCAGACGGCAAGCCGTCCTTTGTTGTAGGGGACTTGCCTCCGACAAAGGGCTTGGGCAAGTTCGAGCCACGCGTGTATTTCGGAGAGAACGTTCCTGACTATTCCATCATCGGCGGAAAATCCAGTGCCACGAAAGTTGAATTCGACTACCCGGATGACGCATCGCCCAACGGCCAGAAGAACGTTACATACTCTGGTAAAGGCGGAGTACCAATTGGGTCGTTGATCAATCGTCTGGTATTCGCTATCAAATATCAGGAGCAACGCATTGTTCTTTCGAACTTGATCAATGCGGATTCAAAGATTCTTTTTGAGCGCAACCCGCGCGATCGCGTTGCAAAAGTTGCTCCGTGGCTGACATTAGATGGAGATCCATATCCATCCATCGTTGATGGCAAATTGATTTGGATTATCGACGGATACACAACGAGTGCGGGATATCCGTATTCGAAGGCAACTACGCTTTCGAGCGCAACAACGGATGCTCTTACTATTAACTCTAATTCGATCACTGCTCAAGCAGATACTTCGGTTAATTACATTCGCAACTCAGTGAAGGCAACTGTGGATGCCTACGATGGCACCGTTAATTTGTATCAATGGGATACAAGTGATCCAGTCTTAAAGACCTGGAGCAAGGCATTCCCGAATACAGTCAAGCCAAAAAGCGCGATTTCAAAGGGACTGCTTTCGCATATTCGCTACCCAGAAGATCTCTTCCGAGTTCAACGAGATATCTTGAGTTCTTATCACGTCAAGAATGCAACTGCGTTCTATGGTGGTCAAGATTTCTGGCGCGTACCTCGTGATCCTTCAACCTTCGGAGCAAATGCTGGAGCGCAGCCTCCGTACTACTTGTCATTGAAGATGCCTGGTGCAACCAAGTCCTCGTTCTCTTTGACAACGCCATTTGTCCCTCGTGGCGGTCGCGAAAACCTCAGCGCTTTTGCTTCCGTCATCGCTGAAGCTGGCCCGGACTACGGTAAAATCACGGTTCTGCAATTACCGCGCAGCACAAACATTGCAGGACCATCTCAAGTTGCGTCTAACTTTGAAGCTAAGCCGGAAGTGGCAAACTCACTTTCATTGCTGCGACAAGGTGGATCTGATGTAGTTCTCGGGAATCTGTTGACGCTTCCCGTCGGCGGAGGTCTTCTCTATGTGCAACCTGTCTACGTTCGCGCTACCTCTAACTCTGCGGCGTATCCGTTATTGCAAAAGGTGCTCGTCTCCTTCGGTGATCAAATTGGATTTGATGCAACCCTGAAGGGCGCCCTAGATCAGGTATTCGGCGGAAATTCCGGAACCAGTACGCCATCGACTTCAACGCCTACGGGTGCTGGAGGCACTAAGTCATCTGATCTTGCATCGGCGCTATCAAGTGCCGAGCAGGCACTTAAAGATGCGCAGACTGCCTTGGCGAAGGGTGATTTCACGGCATACGGTCAGGCACAAGCTCGATTGAAATCAGCAATCACCGCCGCGATAGCAGCGCAAAATCGCAAGTGATTTTTCGCTGACTTAGTACCTCGATTTGGAAGTCGTGGTACTTCACACCTACCATATGCCTACCGACGCGGGGTGGAGCAGCTCGGTAGCTCGCTGGGCTCATAACCCAGAGGTCGTAGGTTCAAATCCTGCCCCCGCTACTACGTAAGAAAAGATCGTCACTTTGGTGGCGATCTTTTTACATTGGCACGCTTATTCTTGCCAGAAGCGAATCTCCTTTGTCGATTTAAAGAGATTGAGCAAGCAGACTGCATCTATCGAATCCGCAGGGAATTCGTAACCACAAAAAGACTCGAGAATGCCATCGCGCCGGCTGCGTACATCGGTTGGAGTTGGCCCATTGCTGCGATGGGGATGCAGATGATGTTGTATAAAAACGCCCACCCGAGATTTGTCTTGATGATCCGCAACGTCTTCTTGGAAAGATCAAGGGCCTCAATAACGCTGCGCAGTTGGCGCCTCATTAATACGAAATCTGCAGTTGCGATAGCTGTGTCAGTGCCAGTTCCCATCGCCATACTCAAGTCTGCCGTTGCTAGGGCAGCCGCATCGTTGACGCCGTCGCCGATCATCAAGACTCGGTAGCCCTTTTTCTGGAGTTTCTTAACGTGGGCCACTTTCGTCTCGGGTAGGGCGGCGGCCACAACATGGTCGGCGGCAATCCCGACTTGACTAGCTACCACCCGGGCCACTTCTAGCGAGTCTCCCGTCACTAGCCACGGGTCGATCCCACGTCTTCGCAAGGCAGCAATGGTGGCTTTTGCATCTCGCTTAATCTGATCGCCGATGGCGAACACTGCTAATGCGACGCCATCCCACGATAAAACGGAGGTGGTAAGTCCTTCGCGCTCGGCTTGTTTGATTGCCTCTTCTATCTCTGGAGCAAATGGCGTCGTGGCATGAGCGACCGCGATTGGCGATCCGATAAGTACAACGGGGGAGACTAGGCCGAGATTCACTCGACCGGCAGATCCGGCACCAGGGGTCACGGCGAAATCTGAAACAGTGGTGGGTTTGATGCCACGTGATTGGACGAATGCGGCGATGGCTGTTGCAATTGGATGGTCGCTCTGGGATTCGATTGAGAGAGCGGATGAGAGCACTGTGGGTTCGATTAGTAAGTCTTTGTAAACCCCACCCAACATCGCGCCAGCGCTCGGCACGACCGTTGCGCGAATGAGCGTCATCTGACCGTTTGTCAAAGTACCAGTTTTATCAAGGACGACTGCGTTGAGTTTACGTGCTACTTCGATAACTCGCGGCTCTCTGATCACGATTCCGCGACGCGCACCGCGCCCAGAAGCGACCAACAGCGCTACCGGAGTGGCAAGACCAAGCGCGCAAGGACAAGCAATGACAAGTACCGCGATTGCTGCCGTGATTGACTTAGTAAGAGTCGCTCCTGAATAGTCCCACGCAAAGAATGTGCCAATCGCGATCAAAGTGACGATAGGTACGAACACTGCGCTGATGCGATCTGCGAGTCGTTGAATAGGCGCTTTCGTACCTTGTGCATTTATCACCATGGCGGTGATGCGCGCCAACTCAGTGTCAGATCCAATTCTAGTAGCCCGTACAACCAATCTACCGTTCCGATTAAGAGAAGCACCGATTACCGATGCTCCAGTAGCAACATCAATTGGCCGAGATTCACCGGTGATAAGTGAATTGTCGACGGTGCTCGTTCCTGAGATGACGACGCCGTCAGTTGCCACTCTCTCGCCAGGCTTGACTACAAAGTGATCGCCGACATCCAGATGATCCATAGGGATGATTTCTTCGACATCATCGCGAATTACTGTCACAACTTTGCTCCCCAACGCTAACAAGGTTGCGAGGGCACTGCTGGCTTGGCGCTTAGCGCGTGACTCGAGATAACGCCCGAGAATAACGAACGAAATTACGGTTGCTGCAACTTCGGCGTAAACATCCCCTTCGCCAGTTGCATTGGAGTAAATGGACCAGCCGAAGGCGCTTAACGAACCTAGGCTTATCAGAGTATCCATGGTCGGGTGCAGAATGTTTCGCACTGCGGATCGATGAATTGGCCACGCAATCACTATCACGACGGGAGCGCTCAACGCGATGACGAGCCACATCGTTAGAGAGTGTTGCGGTGGCACCAGATTGAAATTCTTAAATAACTTACCTAGCCATTGATCAATTTGTGAGTGCCAGGCGGACGTCATTGAAATGACAATGAGAGGAATCGTGAAAAAAACCGCAAAAAATAAGGCAGATGCCGAGTGCCTGTTGTGAAGAGCGAGTTGATTCGTATCCGAAACTAATGTGGCTTTGTATCCGGCTGACTTGACCGCCGCGATAACAACTTTGGGATTTAATTCGGCAGGGGCCATCACATGAGCGGTTTCGGATGCGAAGTTAACGGAAGCTGAAATTCCGGGGATCTTCTTCAAGGTGCGCTCGACCGTTGCAACACAAGAAGAACACGTCATGCCCTCGATTTGAAAAGTAAATGGTTCGAGGGCACTTGTCACAGCAACTACGGGATAACTCTTGGTTGACGAAACAGATTCGCTTTCCTTGACACCTTGTCTATTCTTCATTGAGTTGCCTTATCACTTGATCGTGTAGCAGGGAATTGGTAGAAACGCCGCTGCCGTGGTGGGGTCCCGGTTCGCCAGCGCAAGAGGTAAAACGTCCGCCCGCCTCGCGAACGATGATGTCCAGCGCGGCCATGTCCCACAGCGCAAGTGAGGGCTCGATTGCGATTTCGGCAGCGCCCTCCGCCACGAGCATGTGCGACCAAAAGTCTCCGACGCCACGAGTGCGCCATGATTTCTCCATCAATGCCATGAAGTTGGGAAGTCGCTCATTCCATCCGACAAGATCTGAATACAGGAGCGAGGCGCTTTCTAATTCACTCACGCCGGAGACTGAAAGTTTCTTCGGCGGTGCTCCATTGAATGCCACGAACGCGCCTTCTCCTTTGGTCGCATGCCAGCGCCGTGCGAGAGCTGGTGCACTTGCCACCCCAACAACTACTTCGCCATTTTCGACGAGTGCGATGAGCGTGGCCCACGTCGGAACTCCGCGCATGAAATTCTTAGTTCCATCTATAGGGTCGACGACCCAATAGCGCGAACCAGCGTTTTGTGATTCTGTTTCTGCAACGCCACCGAATTCTTCGCCAACTAATCCATCTTGCGGTCGGGCGTTCTGCAACAAAGTGCGAATCGCCTCTTCAGTTGCTTTATCTGCGTCTGTAACTGGCGTGAGATCGGGTTTGGTCGTAACGACTAGGTCTAATGATTGATATCGAGCCATAGTGATCTGATCGGCAGCATCAGCAAGTTGCATCGCAATGACAAGATCATCGGCGCGAGTGAACTGTGGGAGCGACATAGCTATACAAGCCTAGTCCAGCTTGATTTCCAACAGACTGCGCAGACTGCGCAGACGGGCAACTCGTTCCGGGTTCGCAATTCCGGCGGGATTTGCCCATCGAGTCAATGCGCAACTTTCTTCAGCGTGCGAGCAGTTGGGCATGCATTCTGCGGCAGCTTCTGCCAAATCACCAAATGCGGCAACGATTCGGTCGGGATCAATGTGGGCAAGTCCGAATGCGCGAATGCCCGGAGTGTCGATTATCCAACCATCAACTAGTTTCAACTCTGGCGAGAGGGGTAACGCGACGGCACTGGAGGAAGTGTGGCGACCTCGACCAGTGACTTCATTCACCTCTCCGATCATCCGTTGCGCGTGGGACACAAGAGCATTGATGAGTGTGGATTTCCCAACCCCGGAGTGCCCCACAAGAACTGAAGTCTTACCGTGCACAAGATTTCTTATCTCACTTAGATCGCCATTTTGTTGCGTGGACACAACTTTTATGCCGAGGTCGCGGTATTCCTGAAGAAAATCCGGCACAGGTGCTAAGTCTGTTTTGGTGACGAGAATTATTGGCGTGACGCTTTCATGGAATGCGCTAACTAGAAATCGATCGATCAACCCACGTCGCGGCTCAGGATTGGCAGAGGCGACAACGATGATGAGTTGGTCAATATTGGCAACAATGATTCTCTCGACTTTTGCAGCATCGTCTACTGTCCGAGATAACGTATTCTTGCGAGGTTGTACGGACACGATTCGAGCCAGGGAGCCCGCCTTGCCACTTGTGTCTCCGACGATTCCAACAATATCTCCGACTACGACAGATTGGTGTCCTAGTTCTCGAGCTTTCATTGAAACTATAACGGTACCTTCATCGGTGATACATGTAGTTCTGCCCCGATCGACCGTTGTCACCAATGCGCTGATTGCGCTGTCATGTGATGGACGATCTTTGCTGCGCGGACGTGTGCTTCTGCGCGGACGAGTTTTTGCATCAGATTCGTCGTATTCTCTCGCCATCATGATGGATTCATTTAAGCAAGCAATTCGGCCCAAAGTAAAGGAAAATCAGGCATTGTTTTAGATGTGGTGGCGATGTTTTCAACTTCTACTCCGGGCGTTATCAGTCCTATGACCGCTCCCGCAGTAGCGAGACGATGATCATCGTAGGTATGGAATACTCCGCCGCGCAAAGGCGCCGGGATGATGTGCAACGAAGTTTCATCTTGCGTCACTTTGCCACCCAATCCGTTGATTTCATTCGTCAACGCGTCAAGGCGATCAGTCTCATGTAAACGCAGATGTCCGATTCCTCGTAAGTGTGAAGGTGAATCCGCCAGCGCTGCGAGCGCCGCAATTGCTGGAGTGAGTTCGCCGACGTCGTGAAGATCGATGTCGATTCCGTGAATTGAATCAGCGCCGGTTATTGTCAGACCGGAGTGGTCTTGTGTTATGACGGCGCCCATAGCGGTGAGAATTGTTTTAAGTTGGTCACCAGGTTGCGTTGTGTGCAGCGGCCAATCGGCAATCGTGATGCTGCCCCCGCATACCATCGCGATGGATAAGAAGGGTGCCGCATTTGATAAGTCGGGCTCGACAATAACGTCTTGCCCATGCAATCGTGACGGGTGCACTCGCCATAGGTGACGTTCTTTATCGACTTCAACTTCTGCTCCGTAATCGCGCAGCATCGCCACTGTCATTTCGATATGTGGCATTGACGGAAGTTTGGCACCGATGTGGCGGGCAGTGATTCCCTTAAGTGTGGCCGGGCCGATCAGAAGAATTGCGGACAGAAATTGGCTTGATCCTGATGCGTCAATATCAATTTCGCCGCCGCGAAGTTCACCTGCGCCATGCACCGTCAGTGGAAGCGAGTAACGACCCTCGTGGTCGATCACTACGCCGAACTCTTCCAACGCGCGAATCACAGGTGCGAGCGGCCGCTCGTGCGATCGAGGATCTCCGTCGAAGGTGATAGCTCCGTTCGCCAGTGCAGCAAGCGGCGGGAGAAATCTCATGACGGTTCCGGCGTTTCCCACATTCACGGTGGCAGGACCCCTGAGCGCCCCGGGAGTGAGAGTCCATGTCAGGAAACCAGAGTCGACAGATTCAGAGATCGCCGTGCCCATCGCCGCGAGTCCTTCCTTCATCAAAGTGGTATCGCGAGAAATGAGCGGACGACGTAGTACCGACGGCGAATCAGCCAGGGCGGCCAGCACCAGCGCGCGATTGGTCACAGACTTCGAGCCGGGGATGACAAGTCGGGCAGCAACGGGAGATTTCCCACGCCACGGCGCGGGCCAGTGGGGGCTGGCTGGGGATCTAGGCGTCGCGTATGAAGACATAAACCGAGCCTACCCTTGCGCTGATTGCGCCTGCTGCACCGAAAAATTCTGCCCTAGGCTGACCTCATGTGCGGACGTTTTGCTCAGTCGAAGTTGGTAGACGCGCTGGTCGAAGAGTTCGGCATCACTGGGGGTTCACGCGGGGCGGTATTACCGGCAAGCTGGAATATCGCGCCCAGTCGGGAGATCTACATCATCCGCGCCAATCCCGACACAAAATTGAGGGATTTGGGCATCGCCTCATGGGGAATGATCGCTCCCTGGTACAAAGATCTTGCCACCGCGCGAGCCGCTCAATCTCACGCAATTAATGCGCGTAGTGAGTCGGTCTTCGAGAAGCCGACCTTCCGCGACTCCTTTCGAAAGCGCCGTTGTCTCGTGCCGGTGGACGGGTATTACGAATGGGCAACGGCGCTGGGTCAGTACCCTCCGAAGCAGCCCTTCTTCATCTCGCGCTCAGACGGCGCCTCGCTGCCGCTGGCAGGAATCTGGAGCGAGTGGCTCTCCGAGAAAGGTGAACGAATCCCCAGCACCGCCATCGTCACGCAAGAATCGACTGGCTTCCTAGCCCAGATTCATAGTCGGATGCCAGTGACGATGCCGCCCGAGAGATGGCAGGAGTGGCTCGATCCA
>JACMQL010000025.1 GCA_014377015.1 Actinomycetota bacterium | reverse complement strand
CTGGATTCTGAACTGAGATAAGAATTGAGTGCGGGAATGATAAAGATGGGAACAGGATATTCTCGACTCGACTCGCAAGGGTCGAATATCCGATAGTTATTCGTGGAACCTCATTCACTATTGGCAAGCGCCCTTGCAAATCGCATAAGTCCGGCTGAAAATGTTGCAAGATTAGAAGTCTGCATCTTTAATCCGAAAAAGAAAACTATGGTGTCACCCGTGGTCAAATGTCCCTTATAACTCAAATAGACGAGAACTGTCAGCAGCATGATCATGGCGAATCCTGACGCTAGCGCTCCTACTTCTCCCGACTTAATGCGAGTCGCAACACGTACGGAGTTGGCAATAACTTCTTTAGCTTTTCTCGATTCACGGAACCCTCTTTGCGCACTTAGTTGATGTTTAAACAGGGCACCGTAGATTTGAAAAATGACAATCATAGAAATCAAGTTGATTATGCTAAAAGCTAAATTCAAAGTAAAAAAGAAGGCCGAAACCACAATTAGTTGCGTAATAAGGCTCAACAGGCTGGTCACTTCAAAAGCGAGGGACCATTGCCAGCTTTCCTGGCTTTGCGAGCTTTTTAGATTTGCAGATTTGATTGACCCTTCAAATACATTAACGCGATAGATCTTCTGAAAAAAATGCCCGACACGAGTCAACGTAAAAAATAGAAGAAGAATGCCAGTGTTTACGATCATCTGTTGGCCAGTGAGTTTGTCTTCGCCCGAGATGATTTTGGTAAACAATTTCGCCACCAAGAGTTCAGATACGGAAATCGCTGATGACAGGAGTACCAACCCAAGCAGGATTGCGCGGAACTTCCCCTTGGGAAAGAGCATCTGCAATGTATCTTTGATCTTGGCGAGAATTACTAACACTTGCAGATCTTACCGCTCAACGTTTGAAATGTTTGACTCCCGCTTTGAGCGCTTCCTCAACTTCGTCAACTTTTACGTCGCTGACCCTGAAGTCGTGCATGATCGAGGCGAAATCGACCTTTGTCAGATCTGGATTAATTGAAATAGGATCCAACGGTTCCAGACCCGCTCCAAGTGAGTAATCTCCATATTTTATGCCGGTGCCATGCACCTTGCCTTCAAACCCAGTGAACGAAACCATCGAACAAGGAATACCGTAACTGTGACAGGTGATCATCACATGCATGGCGCTAGTGACAACTGAATCATATTGATTGAGAGTTTCGATGAATTTTCTGATCTCATCAGGATGCGAGAGCAGAACGTTGAATTCGTCCATATTTTCTAACAACGTGACGGGCACCTGAATATGCGTAAAGTGGCGAACGAAAGCGATGCGTCCATTCGTCGTACCGCGCTGAATCGGAACTATCTTGCGCAAGACGATTGCCGGATCTCCGAAACTTTCAACATCTGGTCCGCCAGAATCACGGAGTAATTGAGCCGTGCGCGGACCGCGCAACGAATAATATTTCGCTTTCGAATTCAACGGATAATCAAATGAACTGACGCCAGTACCAACTACAACAGAACTAGATTTAACGAATCGCCCGACGGATCCAACCGTAACCAAATGATTTCGGGGAGCCCGCGAAGTCAACGCCTGGAAGGTAATGCTCTTGTCTGTGTAATGATCGACAATAAAAGGAGCAAGCCAATCTCCATAGTTTCCTGGGTGTGGCTTGTCCCACCATGCCATCGTCAATGTTTCAGTGCTCGGCTTGGATGAGTAATAGAGGAAACTATGTGCGGCCCGGATGTTCCCACGCTCTCGCTCAGTCGCCAAGAATTGACTTTCATACTCGGCGAGCGCGGCACTGACTTGATCTGTCTGACCTTTCTTAGCCGCTGTATTCATGGCTGATACCAATTTATTATTCGGCGCTTTGTGCTTGTGCGCGGTCAAAAGTCCTGTGATGCCAGCTTGATCTGCAACTTGGCGAAGTTTTCGCGACATGGCTGGCGGTAAAGTTGCCTCCAGTCTTTTTGCGCGGAACAGCGCCTTGCCGCGCATAGAAAGCTTGCGCTTCTTACCCTTGTGCTGGGCGACTTTGCCCTTGAATTCTTCAACAGCGCCGCTGGATCCGAATTTGAAGAACGCAGGTTTTGCATCGAAGCTCGAACGCCCTCTTCCTACAGCGCAGTTCGAGGGAATTATCTGAAATGTCAGATTAGTTGCGTTGGCACTCCACGCTTCTTCAAAGAAATAATCATCAGTTGCGCGGACAGTTGCAGTCTGCTCAAGTGCGTGCGCATCGGCGATCATCCTTCTTGCCTGCGGAGTCGTATTTATCCCCCAAAAGCAAGGCTCCCAAAAGCGCGTTCGATTCTCGTACCCGATGCTGCGAGGGGTGCTGAAACCGCGCTGAAAACCGATGATGTCGGCTGTCGAATAGTGAACAAAATCCGGGAGAGAATAAATCTCGCAGTCGACATCGATCCAAAAGACTTTCTTATCTGGGTTGGCTAGGCACACGTCGGCAATAAAGCCGACTTTTTTTCGGCAAATGTCAGCCCAGTCTTCACCTGGCTTCTTCTCGATCTCACGAAGGTCGAATCCCAACCCGAGAGATTCCAGATTCGCCTGTAATCGAAGGGCGTGATCACGGTAATAGTCATCTGCTGTAAAAAACGAACAAACAATGACATCAGCAGATTTCATCAAATTCCTCCAGAAAAAGGGCCACGCAGGCCTCATATGCTACACACGCTGATGCCTTCTACTTAAAACGGGAGTCAGGTTTGCGCTCTCACGGTAGGAGACTTAGTTCTGCAACTTGCATGAGGAAGTTAGACTCTCTGATTATGTCTGAGAATCTGATCGAGGTGCGTGGCCTTACCAAAAAATACGGTGATTTCGTAGCCGTTAACGGTATCGACTTCCACGTGCAAAAGAGTGAGTCTTTTGGTTTTCTAGGACCCAATGGTGCAGGTAAATCCACAACAATGCGAATTATCGCGGCGACATCCCAACGCACTTCAGGAGAAGTATCCGTCCTTGGCAAGGATCCAGAAATTCAAGGTCCGCAAATTCGCGCCCATCTTGGGGTGGTACCTCAACAGGATAATCTTGATGCGCAATTGACCGTCAGCGAGAATCTCTACATATACGGACGATATTTTGGACTACCAAGCAAGTTCATTAAATCGAAAATCAACGACCTTCTCGAATTCGCCCAACTTGAAGAAAAGCGAGATGTGAAAGTTGAAGCGTTGAGCGGGGGCATGAAACGACGCCTCACAATTGCGCGGTCTTTGGTCAGCGAGCCTGACATTCTTATCTTGGACGAACCGACTACCGGTTTGGATCCGCAAGCTCGTCACATTCTCTGGGATCGACTTTTCAGATTGAAAGAGGACGGTATTACTCTGCTTATTACTACCCACTACATGGACGAGGCTGAACAGTTATGTGATCGCTTAATGGTGATGGACAAAGGATCGATCATGGCAGAGGGAAGTCCCGCGGCCTTGATTAAGAAATATTCGACTAAAGAAGTTCTAGAGGTCAGATTTGGTTCGGATAGAAATGCGGAAATGGCACCAGCAATGCAACAATTATGCGAGCGCATTGAAGTTCTACCGGATCGCATTCTTCTGTACTCAGATGATGCCGAAGCGGTATTGGAGAGTATTGTCGCGGGCGGCAACCATC
This sequence comes from Actinomycetota bacterium, assembly GCA_014377015.1. Classification (GTDB taxonomy): domain Bacteria; phylum Actinomycetota; class Actinomycetes; order Nanopelagicales; family Nanopelagicaceae; genus QYPT01. The sequence goes on along the minus strand of JACMQL010000025.1, from coordinate 9,534 downwards.
CGAATACATCCCTCGTCCGACGAAGTTCGCTTGAGGATGTTTTCCTACGCCTGACCGGCAGAAGTTTGATCGAATAATGTCTGTGACCAGGAGCGAGCGCAAGGTTCCTAAATTTGGCGCACGCTACATTCTCGAAGCGCGTATCCGCGGGATGATGAAATTTTTTTGGGTAATCGTCGCCGTCGCTATTCTCAATCCGCTCCTCTACCTAATTTCTATCGGCCTTGGCGTCGGAACACTCATTTCGAACAACATTGGTCCGCAGGGAATTGATGGGGTTTCCTATCTGACTTTTATCGCCCCTGCTTTGCTGGCATCAAGTGCGATTCAAGGAGCTATGGACGAAGTTGTCTTTCCGACAATGGATGGCTTCAAGTGGGGCAAGGTCTTCTTCGGCATGAACTCCACGCCGCAGACCGGGGCAGATATTGCCGGCGGCGTCTTCCTTGGCGCGATGGTCCGAACGGTCCTCAGTGTTGGTGTCTACTCAGTGATTCTCTATCTCTTCGGCGCTATGGATTCGCCGCACTCCTATTTAGCAGTGCCTATCGCCATTTTCGCGGGCGCGAGTTTCGGGGCAGTGATGCTCGCTTTTGCTTCGTACGTACACAACGAAGATATGTTCTTCACCATCGTGGGGCGATTTATCGTCGGTCCGATGTTTCTTTTTTCGGGCACATTTTACCCGCTTGATACGCTGCCAATTGCGCTGCAGTTTTTCGGATGGATCTCACCACTGTGGCATGCCACTGAACTCGGCAGATACGCAACATACGGTCACAGCATTTCAGGGGCAATGATCGGTGTTCATATTCTCTTCATGGCGGTAATGCTCGTTGTCGGACTTAAGATCGCATTCCGTCAGTTCCAAAAAAGGCTGACGAAGTAATGAAAACTAGTAGAGCTGTGGCAATCGCGGAACGACGCGTCGGTCAACCGGGTGAACGATATTACGCGGGCCGCGCACGAGCGGTAATGGAACGCAGTTTTATTGCTTTCCGTTCCTCGACCTGGTTGATAATTCTTTCCGGATTCCTAGAGCCAGTGATGTATCTCTTCTCCTTCGGATACGGAGTCGGAAAATTTATCGGAGACATTGACCCGGGTACGGGCACCATGATTTCCTATGCAGCCTTCATCGCGCCTGGACTCTTAGCTACCAGCGCCATGAACGGTGCGATATATGACTCGACCTGGAATGTATTTTTCAAAATGAATGAGAGTCGTCTCTACCACGGCATGCTTGCCACTTCGCTTGGACCAATGGATGTCGCACTTGGCGAAATTGGCTGGGCCCTGTTGCGCGGTTTCATCTATGCGACCGGATTCACGATTGTGGTCGCCCCCCTAGGTCTAATCCCCAGTTGGTGGGGAGTTCTGGCAATTCCTTCGGCAGTGCTTATTGCATTTGGATTCGCTTCCCTCGGAATGGCGGTGACGTCTTACTTCAAGAGTTACCAGCAGATGGGTTTCATCAATATCGCACTGCTGCCGATATTTCTCTTTTCCGGTTCTTTCTATCCACTCACCGTTTTTCCGGGATGGATGCAAGGAGTGATCAAAGTCTTTCCTCTATGGCATGCGATCGAACTCATCAGAGGTCTGACGCTGGGAGTCGTGAATGCTGGAATGCTCACCCATGTGGCGTATTTCCTTGTGATGATAATTTGCGGCCTTTTCTTCACAACTCGCAGACTCAACGCCTTGTTTATGCGATAAAGACTTCGTTTAAACGCGAAGCTCATTCCTCAATAAATGCAGAACGCATTCTTAAATCACTTTGTGCATCTATAGATCCAGGGCAACATCTGACCCTGGCTCTTCCGCGCACTACCTGAACCAACAGCATTATCGGTAGGAAGGAAATCGCAATTAGAAATAGGAACTTCACGCTCCGATACTAATCAATTATCAAATGCAATGCACTAACTTCGGTAAAGTGTTAGTTGTAGATGACATCAAGGAGCGACACATCCTTATCGATAGGAAACATTGGCCGCGGAATATTCTGAAAATCCAGAGACGCCAAGTTTGGAGTTGTTGCGCCGGCTAAGTCGAGAATTAAGGCGTCCGTAAATAGTCCGGCAAAGCCCGAGCGGAAAAGTGCGCACGAGCGAACCTGCACCGCTGCTAAATCAGTGATGTTCAGTCCCGCTTGTACATAAGCGGAGGGATCAAATGTGGGCGCCGGGCGTTGCGTTATCAATACTTGCACGCCGTGACCCGAATCTACTGTTACCCAATCTCCCATCGAAACTTCCTGGCCGTTCATAACCGGGCCAGTAAGGACTATCGGGTCACTACTGACTCTCGTTACCGTTCCGGTAAGTCGAACTGGTTTCGACCAGCGTCCGTCAAGGGAGCTTCCAATGTTCATATCCACTTTGGCGCCGACACCGGCAGCCTTACATTCCGCAACCCCAGCTGCATCTACAAGGGTCATAGCAGAGGAAATCGGAGGGTTGGCTAGCAGAAGAGCTGCAAGGACAGCCGCGTCATCTCCCGTTGCACCACCTGGAGTCGCATCTGCGGACTGCACCAATACAAAAGGCTTCGTCTGTGGCGCGGAATGAATAATGCGAATGGCTTCATCCAAAGTCACGAGTTTGAGGAGAAATTTGTCTTTAATCTCCCACAGTTTTTGCGCCAATGATTTCCCGATCCCTTGCGCTTTCTCCCGCGAACCGACAGTGGTGATGAGAAACCCAAAGCCGAGTTCTGGTACATCCAACCAGGGCTGCACTGGAAAAAGTGATATGTCAAGAATCTCTTGATCGAGGTGACTATCGGCCAATTCACGTACGACATTCATGGGGTAGTCCAAGATCGGTTGAATCTCGGCCGGAATCAGAATGTTTACTTTCTGAAGCACGGTCTTCATCGTTCCCTTTCTTGCAAGGGCAACGCTGATTAATTCTGCAGCGCGTGCACCTGTATCACCTTGGTCAATGTGCGGATATGTCTTGTAACCAATGACCGCTGTCGCCGCAGCAACTATTCGGGTGCCTACATTGGCATGCAAATCATGAGTGACAACTATTGGCATATCTGTGCCCACAAATTCTCGAACATCTTCGACTAAGCGCGCGTCACAATGAAACTCCTCATCAGATACCAATGCGCCATGCAAATTCAAAATAACGCCGTCAATCATTCCTGCGGATTTAAGGCCATCCATTAATTCGTTACGCAAGCGCCTGAAACTCTTTTCCTCAAGGACGCCACCAGACATGGCCCAGGCACGCATAACGGGTACCGCAATAAATTCGAGCTCGGCCAATCTCGTCATGGATCCGCTGATTTCCAAATTCAGACCAGCGCTGCGAGTAATAATTTCCTCGCCAAACCAGACTCCTTGCGTTTCAAAATCCGCATAACTACTTGGCTGTAATGAGAATGTGTTCGTCTCTTGGATGATGCTCGCTACCGCGATTCTTGGACGAGAAGAACCTTTTTCAACAATTTGCCTCGATGTAGAAAAATCCATTACCCACCCATTCGTTAACTCGACGTAATTGTGAAATTCTTGTCGTCTTTTGCGGAGAGTGCTCCGTCCTTCGCGGAGAAGTCTTCCACGGTAAATGAATATTCGCCTGCTACCAGATTTCCCAGATCTACTCGCCAATTCGATCGGTCCGGACACGCTGATTCAGCAGTAGTGGGCGCGCTCTTTATTACTTGCCCGGCTCTGCGTAACGTCCACACCAAATTGGCCTCAAAGGTGCATCCCTGTCCAGAAATAATCACAGGATTTCGCAAACTTTCGCCTTCAACAAATGAGGAAATCTGCAATTCACTGAGCACTTCATAGTCCGGCGCTTTGGCAATGACTTTTGTCGCGTCACCATGACCCGCCAAGGACTCAATTCGCTCTCCGTCGACGAGAAGCAATACCCCAGTGATGGATGGATCGACGGCAGAAAGTGTCCAGAGAAGCTGATCGATCGCACGAGATTCTGCCTCGGCGCCGACATTGAGTTTGCCCATCTTCAGATCGATCACGCCAGTCGATCCATCCTTGGAATACACATTGAGCGAGGTTCCAGTACCCCACAAATTCGTGTAGTCGGGGTCCACGGGTTGGGCTCTGCCGGAAATTAACCTCGAGAGGGTTTCCGCTGCCACATCACCAGTTACCTGAAATGAGTACTTTTCGCTAAAAAGTTTGAACCCAGTTGGAGTGTCACCCACGTAATACATCTCAACTGTCTGCATCGGGACGCGCGTCGGATCTGGGGTCGGCGTGGGGTTGGGAGTGCGCGAAGTCGGAGAGGCACAACCCGCTACCACCAATGAAAATACTAAGGCAGAAATCACAACGGCAGGTTTAGTTCTCATAAAAATCACTCTAACTCATAACTTATTACCTGGATATCCCGGCATAGTGCCTGCTTCGGGCATATTCCACGAAAGTATTGCTGTGGAAGATGAGCCGGTCTGACTCTTCGATTTTAGGGTGAGGTTGCCTCCAAATAAATTAGCAACTCTCAGACCCTAATCAATTTTCGTAGCGGATGCATTGGGCAAACGTGCCGGACAACGCACTCCTGGCACAGTTATCGGCTCAAAATGCCACCATTCGTTTTCATAGGCACGGCATAGACCATATTTATAGCCATTGCGAGCCAGCCACTTAGTCGATTCCGGATCATTTGGATAATTAATATCAAGAGCCACTCCCCAAGTGTGATGTGAAAGTTCCGGTGGCAGAACCCATTTTGCCGCCTCAGTTTCACTTCCATATTTCTTTACTGCTCTGCTAAAAAGCCATGTTTGTCTTTCATAGGACCTGTAGCCCGAAGTTATCTTGAGAGATATGTGATCGCGCTTTCCTTCTGCCTGTGCAGCAAGAAATCGCACTCGCAAATATGGATTGAGATCCGTTGGTCGGCGGGTGGGATTTTTCACCACCATCGCTCCTAAACTGGATTCCGACTTCCTGCAACCTGCAATCACATCTGATCGTCGCAATACCTCCGTTGCAATGTTGAAGCACATCAGTTTTGCTGGTTTTGTTTTGATAACAGCGATTGCATCAGTTGGAAACCAAACGAGAGTGCAAATGAATGCAGCAACTAAGTATTTCTTCAACTTTCAGACCTTTTCCACTTCTTATAGAAGTCAAACCATTGCACGCTTCCCACTCCAACCAACATGATGATAACCCAGTCTTTTGGGTGCAGATAACTTAAGTCGAAGGCTTCGCGCATGACGGGAAGGTAAACGAGTGAGAGAAGAAGCGAAACTGCGCCTAACAACATCCATTTAACTGTTTTGTTACGTCGTTGTCGTAGCGCTTGAAACATTGAAAGATGTCGAGATCGATTAGCAAGAATCAGCGAAACATTACTTACCATGAGCGTGGAAAAGGTCATCGTTCTCACATAATCATCGGGTCTATCGGTAATCAGGCTCCAGAGGTATACGCCCAGGACAGCCACAAACACACTCAATCCTTGGGCAATTGACACCCCCAAAGTCATTTTGCTAAATATCTTCTCGTTCACGTCGCGTGGCTTCTGACTCATTATTTCTGGATCTGCTTCTTCGGCTTCAAATACTAATGAGCAGCTGGGGTCAATAATCAATTCCAGAAATGCGATCTGAGCTGGTAGCAGCACGAGTGGCCAATCAGTGGTGAATACTGGGACCAGCGCCATACCCAGTATTGGGACATGAACGGCTATGACATATGACATCGCTTTTTGTAAGTTGGCGAAGATTCCGCGCCCTTGGCGAATGCCGGAAGCAATAGATGTGAAGTCGTCATCAGTCAATACCAGTGAGGCCGCTTCACGAGCCACGTCAGTTCCGCGTCCCCCCATTGCGATTCCAATGTCAGCCGCGCGCAACGCTGGCGCATCGTTGACACCGTCACCTGTCATTCCTACTACTTCACCATCGAGCTTGAGTGCTCTTACGAGTCTGAGTTTCTGCTCGGGCACCATGCGCGCAAAAATGCTAACAGTCTTCATGCGTTCGGCAAGTTCGATGTCTGACATGGCGCTTAATTCGGATCCGGTTATCACACCAGCTTCGTAGTTCAACCCGACATCTTTTGCGACGGACACTGCCGTTCCTGGATAGTCCCCAGTAATCATGATGGTGCGCACGCCTGCGCGCGCACATTCAGCAACCGCTTCAGGTACGCCAGGTCGGACTGGATCATTCAAATGAACTAGTCCTAAGAATTCAAAAGAAAAATCGTGAGGAGACTTGGGGAGTGGTTCCTTTTTGGCGTATGTAGCTTTCGCGACACCAAGTACTCGAAAACCGCGTTTCGTTGCGAGGTCGACATCGTGGATGACCTTTGCTACTTCTTCGACACTTAGTCGGCACAGGTCAGCAATGGCTTCAGGCGCACCCTTAGTAGCCACAAAACAGTCCTTCGCACTGCCAGAATCCCAGACATGAGTTACCGCAAGTAATTTATCCGTGAGTGGATACTCAAGTTTAAATTCCCAATTGTGCTCCAACGAAGCAATTGCATGAAAAGCTTTATCCATCGGGTCAAAAGGATTAATTGGTGATGCCATCAAGGCGGTCTGAATTATCTCGTGGAATTTCTCTGGCATCTGCTTGTTTCCGATGACGTGTAAATCACCGTCGACGTTTAGCTCCTGTACCGCCATCTGATTCATCGTCAGCGTGCCGGTCTTATCTACGCAGATGACCGTCGCAGACCCGAGCGTCTCTATCACTGGCGCACGACGCGCTATCACGTGCTTTTGCGACATTTTCCAAGCACCAAGTGCGAGAAAAAGCGTGAGAATCACTGGAAATTCTTCGGGAATCAACGCCATAGATGCGGCGATTGCGGCCAGACCACCTTCAAGCCAATCACCTCGCATTGCGCCGTAAATAACAAAGACGGCAAGAGCCGCCACCAATGCCGCAACATAGATAACGCGAACTAAACGCGAAACTTCTTTCTGAAGATGCGTGCGCTCAATTTCGATACCTTGGATCGCAACGCCAATTTTTCCCAATTCAGTCTTCACACCAGTTTCTTTGATTACTGCACTACCGTAGCCGGACACAACCAAGGTGCCAGAGAAAACCTTTTCATCACTTTTCTTAAGAACTGAGAGCGATTCTCCTGTGAGCATCGACTCATCGACACTCAGATTGGAAGCTGAAATCAAAGTGCCGTCTGCCGGAATGCGATCTCCCTCACTTAAAATCACTAAATCACCAGGAACGACTTCCTGTCCCATAATTCTTACTTCAACCCCATCGCGCACCACCAAGGCGCGTGGTGAGGAAAGATCTCGAAGTGCAACTAGCGCATTCTCAGTTCGATGCTCTTGATACAGCGAAATCCCAACGATGATGAAAACGGTAAGCATAAGAATGGAGGCATCTAGCACCTCTGCAAGCAAACAGTTAAGAACTCCTGCAAATATGAGCAAACCCAACATCGGTTCGCGAATCACCGCAAGCACTTGACGTGAGATCGAGCGTGGTTCAGATTGCGGCAACACGTTGTAGCCAACGCTCGTCAGTCTTTGCTGAGCTTCACTTGATGTGAGTCCAGTGGAAATCACAATAAGAGTCTATTCCTCCGTCAAAAGTTACGATTCAAAAGTGACGAGTGGCACAACATATGCGGGGCTCCTAGTATTTACACCATGGGATCGATCAATAGAAAAGCGTTCCTCACGGGCATCGGGGTGGTCCTCGTAAACTTACGAATGTCTTTCGCCTCCGGTGCGACTGGTCCAACTCTCAAACCAACACGCTTGGGGCAAACCATTGTTTGGCGTGGCAAGAAGTACACCGCGATCAAATCGAAAGGGAAGTTGATTTGGAATAAAGGTGTAGCCCTGCCTAAACCCAAGGCAAGTCCCACTCCTACGCCAACTCCTACCCCGACTGCTTACCCGTCGCCTTTCTATGCCGAACTCGACTTGGCTGCTTCTGAAGAAGTATTAGAAGGCGATACTTATTTATTTTATTCAAACCACCCGATCTCCATTGGCAAAGGCTTTTTCATCTCGCGACAAAACGGAATTTTGACCGCCTTCGATCGAATGTGCACTCACCGTGGTTGTCGAGTGACTATAGGAATTCCTCAACTCATCTGCAGCTGCCATCTGTCATTCTTCAACAGATTTACCGGTGCTCCCGAAGGTGGTCCCGCGACAATCAGTCTTCGGAACTATGAAGTGAAAGAAGTCGCGGGCCGAATTATTGTCACGGACATAAATATTCCATAGGAATTTCGGGAGAAGGGAATAAGAAAAGGAGCGAGCTATTTCTCTCGCTCCCTCACTTAGTTCTCCACTAGGCGAAGATTTTAGTCCAATCAATCTTCAAGGAGTAGTACTGACCTCCTTCAACGCCAGCCGCTGTCAAAGCTGCTTGGTCTTGGGCTGCCAAATCTGGACGTGCCACTGCAAGCGGGGCATGAACTTGCGCATTGAAGAAGAAGTAGGAAGCAGTATCGCCAGACTTCTTCAAGAACTTGTTAACATTGATGATTCCAGATGATTCTTCATCAATAGTAAGGAAGTCACTCGCGCCCGACTTAAAATATTTCTCTGCGAATTGTGCAACGGTGGCTGTCTTCCCGTCAGAGAGACGATAAGCAACAATTCTTGCCAGGTGTGCATTTGAACCTGGATCTTCTTGGATCAAGATGTATCCGCTTTCATCCACCGTGAGATTGTCAGGCTTACTGAGGAAAATGGACTCAGAACCATTCAGAAGCATCTCAATTTCAGCGCCGGCAAATGGATTTTTGGCATCCTTGAAGGTCAATTTCCAAAGCGCACCGCCGTCACGTGAAACGCCAGGTAGCGCGGGATTGGGTGCCGTGGCCAATGGATCCTTGTTGGATTCTGTGGTGAGGAAGTAATAGACATTTGAGTTGTTTGGATCCCACTCGCCATCTTCAATTCGTGCAAATGATGTCCCTGCACTCTGTGATTGGTTGGCAAAGTTGGCAAATCGTGGATCAGTTGAGATTTCGTTGAAACCAACCTGTACTTTTTCGCCAATTTTTTTGGCGGCGCGGAATGCACTGTCAGTGAGAAGATCCGCAATTGCGACGGTGTATAGCTTGCCGTTAGTAAGACCTGCTTTCTCGGCAAAGTTGGCTCCCGTAACTTGCTTCGTACCGACATACATATACAACTGGCTGTTCGTCGCCCCGTTGTCCTCATTGCCCATAACGATTGTGGCTTTGCCGGTATTTGGTTTGGTCAAGAAGTTCTCCCAAGATGCCATACCTAATCTTGGAAGTTGAACTCCATTACCGTTCATATCAAAACCAAACGCGCGTGAAGAATCTCCGCCTTCTTCCCCAGTGAAATAGGCGGCTCCGTCGTATCCGTATTTCGTGGTCTTGGAAGTTACTACCTTCTTATATTTTCCGTTGACTTTCTTCGTGCTAGTTACCGAGGTGATCTCCTTGTAGGAAAGTCCTCCCGCTGGCACCAGGTTTCCAGAGCAAAAACGATTAAGCCCGTTTGTGCCAATTTCTCCACCAAAGGAGTCAACCTTGGGAAAGATTCCTGGCGCTGAATTCGT
>JACMQL010000024.1 GCA_014377015.1 Actinomycetota bacterium | reverse complement strand
CCAATCCCACTCGCAGCGGCTACACCTTTAACGGTTGGTTTGTTGCCGCAAGTAATGGATCTGCATTGACCTCTCCTTATTCACCTGCTGGCACCGGGGCTATAACTTTGTATGCACAGAGGACCGTGATTACTTCAACTCCACCGTCTGTTTACACAGTGATCTTCATTTCTAACGGTGGAACCGGTTTGATGTCGAGCATTACAGATTCAGTTGCGAGAATTTTGAATCCAAATGAATTCGTGCGTCAGGGGTATACCTTCGCTGGATGGAACACGTTAGCCAATGGAGGCGGTACGAGTTATGCAAACTTGGCGTTTTATCCATTCTTGTCTAGTGCAAATTTGTACGCACAGTGGATTGTGATTCCAATCCGCCAGGCGGTATTTATCGCAAACGGCGGAACAGGTCAGATGTCTCCACAAACAGGAACGGGACCTGTGGCTCTTATTCCAAACGTATTTTCCCGTCCTGGATTTATGTTTGGTGGGTGGAATACAAATGCTAATGGCTCGGGGACTTCTTATCCTGATCTTGCGTCGTACGACTTCGGTACAATAAATGTGGATCTTTATGCCAAGTGGACAGCAATTACTCCACCAGTCGTGCCACCAGTCGTGCCACCAGTCGTGCCACCAGTCGTGCCACCAGTCGTGCCACCAGTCGTGAATCCCGCACCAAATGCCAAAAAGATTCCATTCCTAACTTGGACACAACCTTCACCAATTACCGTGCCGACTCCGTTGTCGCCTTTACAGCTGAACGCTGTTGCAGATGTTCCAGGTGTTTACGTTTACACACCAGCGGTAGGCTCAGTTCTGCCAACTGGATTACAAAAACTCACCGTTGTATTTACGCCAAGAGATCTAGGCCAATATGTACCAATCACTCTGCAGGTGCAGATTCTGGTGAATCTGGCCATCTCTCCATCTGCGCCGCCGATCACACCGAAGAATGAACCAAAGCCGATCAGGGTGGATGTGAATTCAAACCTCACTCCTGTCCTCGTGTCAACGGGTCCAGGTGTTGCGACTGTCGAAATCGTCGGAAACCAAATTACGGTAGTCCCTGCATTGTCATTTAGCGGTACGACATCGGTAGTTGCTAGAGTGCTCATCAATGGAGAATTAAAGCTCGTTACAATTCCAGTAGTTGTAGCGTTGCTACCACCTGTTGCATCTGTGAGTGGTCCGGTTACATTCGGTACTGGAAGTATCAAATGGAATCCATCTCGAAACGCAGTTCGTTACCAAGTCAAAATTAGGGGAGTCGTGGTTTGCGTTACGACAAAACCAATATGCAAGGTGCCATTCACAGTCGGACCAGGTACACCCGTTGAGATTGTGTCGCTAGGCAGTGACGGAGCTTCCACAAAGGTTAATCCGGTTTACTCGATCGAGAAGCCGCTGACTGCCTTGGTCGTTTACTTCGGTACGGATTCATACTTTCTTAACGACAAGGCCAAGGCCGATCTTCGAAAAGTTGCTGCCATAATTAAGCGAGAAGGCTTTACCAGGTTGATTGTGAAGGGTCATACGGACAAGAGAGGCGGTGTGGACAATCAAGTGCTTTCCAACAACCGCGCTAAGGCTACAAGAGACTACATCGTGAAATTGCTTCCCAAAGTTGACTTTATCCTGTCCGGATTCGGACCAAAATTGCCAAAGGCGCTGGGTATTTCTGCGAAGGCTTTTGCCTCCAATAGACGTGCCGAACTCCTAGTCTGGTAACCGTGAAAAAGGCTACTTTGCGAACCGGGCTACTGCTCGGAATATTTTCGTTAATTCTTACTGGGTGTGGTCAGCCTTCTCAAAAATATGCAACCTCAAAATCCGAAGGTGCTTACTTCACTGTGCCGGTAGCCTGGCACAAGGTCAGTATGAAAGAACTCAACGACGTTGAAGCCAAATCGACGGTTTCTGGTGCGGCGGAAAAGCTAATTCTGGTCAAATGGCAGGAAGCTTATTCACCGAATCCAAAAATCGGGCCACTTGAAGTATTTTCTATCCGACCGACTACCCAACCTTTAGTATTTGTGCGAGTGCGATGGCTTTTCCCAGACGAGTTCAACGCGATGTCCTACGACACCTTACGAAATATTGTCGAGCCCGTGACGGAGTGGGTTAACAATCCGACCGAGAGCACACCCAAATACAACATCATTGACGACTACGAAGTTGTACAAAAGGGCGGACGAGGCGTGCGGACAATTTTCAGTTTCACTCATAAAGGGGTGTCGCAAACGATTGACCAAACTTCATTGATGTCCATGGATGGTCAGAAGATTTACCTTCTGGTCGCTCGATGCACAACGAAGTGCTACCAAAAGCACTCTAAGGTTCTGGAGAAGATATCAGCATCTTTCACGGTTAGGGGAGTTAAGTGAGTGCCATCGAATCTCGAGAAAGTCGCGCACGCGATGCTGATCGCAAAACTCGCGTCCATCTTTCTCTTTATGATCGAACGAAGTTCCTGCTGCTTTTCACAGTTGTGTTCTTTGTTCTAATTTGGGCAGCACTTGCCGATAATCCATTACTCACTTTTTCCGATGCACTAATCGATGAAGTGAATTCTCGTCGTTGGTTGCTCTGGCTGACTGGCATCGAAGTACTGCGTCAACTCCATTTCCTGTTTTCAGAACTGGCTGCCCCGTATCACGGTGTCTGGCAGAGGTATTTTTCATTTGTTGACTCTCTATTACATAAATTCAGCGACTGGACTAGGTATCGCCTTTCACGGGTAATTAAAGTAATTGTGCTGGTCTGTTTACTTGCCGTTGTTCTGGCTGCGATTTACAAAGAAACGCCCGTGAAAGCTCTTTTCCTTGCTCCGCGTGCTCTTTGGAGTTCACTCCCTATGTTGGGTCAACTTCTGTTCGCAGTGTTCTTTGTGATCATTCAATTCGGTGCAATGTTCTGGTTCCTCAGCCGCGGTGGCGTTGACACTTATTTTCCTGACGATATTCGAACTCGATTCACCGATGTATGGGGACAAGATCACGTCCTTAACCGCATTCGCGAAAATCTTCTATTCTTGGAAACGCCAGAAGAAATCGAAAAGCATGGGGGTTATGTTCCCGGTGGAATTCTGCTTTGGGGTCCTCCAGGCACGGGTAAGACTTTGATGGCCGAGGCGATGGCTGGTGAAACAGGTAAGCCTTTCGTCTTCGTAGATCCAGGCGCATTCACCAATATGTTCTTCGGAGTCGGCGTCCTCAAGGTTAAATCTCTCTTTCGCAAATTGCGAAAACTCGCGCTTCGTTATGGCGGAGTGGTCGTGTTCTTCGATGAAGCCGATTCTCTCGGAAATCGCGGCATTATTTCCACGGGCGGACAACAACGATCTGGTACTGCGCCAACCGTCTTCGGGGATTCATGCCACGGGGGTACTTACTTATCGTCTCAAGCGGCTTCACTAATTACCCGAGAGCGATTTGTCATGGGCGGTGCTGCGGGCGGTGGAGGTGGTGGCGGGATGGGAACGCTGCAAGCCTTGCTCACAGAGCTTTCGGGTTTGAAGAAACCGCGCGGTTTCTTCAATCGAATTGTGCGTCGCACACTCGGCATGCGCCCCAAAAGTCCACCGAAGTATCGCATTTTGGTAGTAATGGCAACCAATATGCCGGAAGCACTAGACGAGGCGTTATTGCGTCCTGGGCGAATTGATCGCATGTACCGTGTCGGATATCCAAGCAAAGCAGGACGGGTTCGCACATACGAAGGTTATCTAGCCAAAGTCTCTCATTCGCTGAGTGCCGATGAGATCGAAAAACTTGCAACTATCACGCCATACTCAACCGGTGCGACAATTAAAGACACCATTAATGAGGCGCTGATTACTGCGATTCGCAATGGTCGAACCTCCATCACTTGGCCCGACGTAATTAAAGCTAAACAATTAAAAGAGTTGGGACCATCTGAAGATGTGGAATACATCGAGCGCGAGCGGCATGCAGTTGCCGTACACGAGTCCTGTCACGCAGTGATGGCGCATCGAGTTCGCCAGCACATGGAAATCGATCTTGCTACGATCGAAAAAGGTTCCGACTACCTGGGTATGGTGGCGAGCATTCCACCGGATGATCAATTCACGAGATGGCGAACTGAATACGAGTCCGACATCTTGGTTTCACTTGCCTCACTCGCGGGTGAGCGCATGTTCTTCGATGGCGATAACTCATCTGGAGTGTCGGGCGATCTTGAAAGTGCCACGACAATCGCTTCATTGATGGAAGGGCATTGGGGAATGGGTTCCACTATTTCCTCTCATGCCAGTAATCGCAGGTTCGAAGTGGGCGCTCCGGGTGGCGGCAAGCCGAAAGAAGGCACGACGACGGATTTGCGCCGGGCGCTGTCGGACAGAATTGAAGACAATCTTTCGAGTTTGCTGCTAAGAGCCGAAGAAATATTGCGTGAAAATCGGGCACCAGTCTTGGCACTGGCTCACGCCCTAGAGATTCATAAGACGCTCTCGGGGGACGACGTGGCAGCCGTAATTGACATGGTCCAGGGACCAATCGTTGATGGGCGCCCATACAGCGACCCAAAATTCATGGCAAAGATCGAGGAATATCACTCAGCAGCGATTGTGGCGCATAAGGAACATCGCACCCCTGATGTCGTTATTCCCGCCATTCCGCAACAAGCTACAACCGCTTGATAAGCCGTTCAGGTAGGCTTACCCATGCGGTACGACCGGCCCCCTGGCTCGGCGAACTGCCACAAATTGGGAGGAACTGACATGGGACCTGGTGGAATTGCAACGATTATTGCTGCTTGCTCGCTTCTCGTGATCGCTTTTGCAATAAGTTATGCCGTCATTCGGGTTGGGCGCCTTATCGACGAGGCTAAGGTCTCTCTGAAAACCATGACCGATGAAACCAAGCCGCTTTTGGAAGAGGTCACAACGACTGTATCTCTGGTCAATGGACCACTTGAGAGTTTGAATCGCATCACTCGAAATGCCGAGGAGGTCACCACTCGGGTATCAGAAGTAGCCACTTCGTTCCTCGACAAGAGTGGACCGGCGGTCAAAGCACTCGGCTTGCTGTTGAGTGCTGCGCAAGTAAAGAAGGCTCGTAAGAAAAGGGCAGAGTGATCCAGGGCTGTGGAATCTGCTGAAATACGGTCACGCTGGCTACGTTTTTTTGAATCTGATAACCGCCAAGGTTTGCACCACACGATAGTTCCGTCGGCATCCCTGATTGCGGATGACCCCAATCTTCTCTTGGTCAATGCCGGAATGGTGCCTTTCAAACCATTTTTTCTCGGAGAAGTTCAGCCTCCGTATGAGCGTGCTACCTCAATTCAAAAATGTGTTCGGACTCTTGATATTGATGAAGTGGGAAAGACGACTCGGCACGCTTCATTTTTTCAAATGTGCGGTAATTTTTCTTTTGGAGATTATTTCAAAGAAGGAGCGATTGCCCTTGCTTGGGAACTTCTCACGCGCCCAATAAATGATGGCGGATTCGGTTTTCCAGAAGAGAAGCTATGGGTTACGGTTTATCTAAATGATGATGAAGCTGCCGATATCTGGCATCACAAAATCGGAATTCCGCGCGAACGAATTCAGCGTCGCGGTATGGCGGATAATTTCTGGTCAATGGGCGTACCGGGTCCATGTGGTCCATGCTCGGAGATTTACTACGATCGCGGTCCGGCCTACGGTAAAGATGGTGGACCTATCGTGGATGAAGATCGCTATATGGAAGTGTGGAACCTCGTCTTCATGCAAAACGAGCGCGGCGCAGGTGGAGGCAAGGACGATTTTCCGATCCTCGGAGAGTTGCCAGCGAAGAGCATCGACACTGGACTTGGCTTTGAACGAACTGCCGCACTGTTGCAAGGTGTTGAGAATATTTATGAAATTGATACAACCAAGCAAATTCTTGATAGAGCTTCCGCGTTAACAAAAGTTTCATACGGCAAAGATCAGAAGTCAGATGTGCTACTGCGAGTCATCGCCGACCATGCGCGAACTTCAGCGATGTTGATAGGTGACGGAGTCACGCCAGGAAATGAAGGGCGAGGTTATGTGCTTCGCCGAATGATGCGACGCACTATACGAAACATGCGACTTCTTGGTTCGCATGAACCTGTCATGAATGAACTGATCAAAGCATCCATTTCCGCAATGAGCCCTCAGTACCCAGAGTTAGTAAACGACCAAGGACGCATAATCTCAGTTAGCGTTTCCGAAGAAGACACCTTCCTGCAAACGTTGAAGAGCGGCACCCTGATTTTTGATATTGCTAGCAGCGACCTTAAGAAGTCTAAGGGGACGATTCTTTCAGGTGATTCGATTTTTAAACTGCACGATACATATGGATTTCCCTTTGATTTGACGCTAGAAATGGCGCAGGAACAAGGACTGCAAGTGGATGCAGACGGATTTCGTCGACTAATGCAGGAGCAACGCGATCGCGCCAAAACCGATGCTCGTATTAAAAAGATTGGACACACAGATCTGACCGAGTACCGCCGTATCGCGGATTCTTCGGGAGCTACCGAATTTATTGGTTACGAACATCAATCAGGCGAAGCGCGCATCGTCGGCATTCTCTTGGATGGGGTCAGTGTCCAAAGCGCCGCGCAGGATGATGAAGTTGAGATCGTGTTGACCCGAACGCCTTTCTACGCAGAGGGAGGTGGCCAACTCGCTGATGGTGGCCTAATCACTTTGGCAGATGGGACTCAAGTTGAAATTGACGATGTGCAAACACCTGTTCCCCGCTTGAGCGTTCATCGTGGTCGGGTAATTCGTGGTGCCATCAACAATGGCGCAGATGTTTTAGCGCAAATCGACGTTGAGAGGCGGCGCGCAATTTCGCGCGCACACACCGCCACTCACATGGTTCATAAGGCATTCCGTGAGATTCTCGGTGAGACTGCCACGCAAGCTGGATCTGAGAACTCTCCGGGCCGTTTCCGTTTCGATTTTCCTGCTACGGGAGCGGTTCCAGTTTCTACTCTTAATGATGTCGAAGCGCGCGTGAATTCACTCTTGCTGGAGGATTGGGAAGTTAGCGCGGAAGTGATGTCGCAGGAAGAAGCGAAAGCAATTGGAGCGATGGCGCTTTTCGGTGAGAAATATGGTGAACGAGTGCGCGTTGTCAGCGTTGGCGATTGGGCGCGCGAACTTTGCGGAGGAACTCACGTCAGCCGCTCTGGTCAATTAGGCATTGTGAAGTTGCTCTCTGAGTCATCAATCGGCGCCGGTGTGCGTCGCGTGGAGGCACTTGTAGGTGCAGATGCCTACCGATTCCTTGCGCGAGAGCATCTATTAATTGATTCGTTGACCGAGATAATCAAAGGCGCCCGTCCCGAGGAGTTGCCCGAGCGAATTTCGGATTTGGTAGCCAAGGTTCGTGAGATCGAGAAGGAATTGGCGACTTTGCGCTCTGCGCAAGCGCTCAGCCAGGTTGGCGAAATTGCTTCTAATGCCCAAAAAGTGAAATCTCACACGGTAATTGCTTCGCAACTTTCTGAGGGAATCACAGGGGACGATTTGCGGAAGATCGCTTTAGATCTGCGTAATCGTTCGAGTGATTCTGTCATTGCTTTGATTAGCATCTGCGAAGGCAAGCCAGTGCTGGTTGTGGCCGTGAGCGACACGGCTCGGGCGCAAGGGGTCAAAGCCGGTGCACTTGTCAAAGTTGGATCCACAATTCTTGGCGGCGGCGGCGGCGGTAAGGATGATTTCGCCCAAGGCGGTGGAACCAAGCCTGAAATGGCAGCCCAAGCTTTGCGCGCCATTGTGACTCAACTTTCTGGTGATTGAAAATGATTAGGGGACGTCGCATCGCCTTCGATTATGGAGATATGCGAATAGGGGTCGCAGTAAGTGATCCGGACTCGATACTCGCATCACCTGTCACAACGCTAGTTACGAAGAGTCATGCCCTCTGGGACCAGATATTCTCCCTTCTCTCCGAGTACGAGCCGATTCAAGTGTTTGTTGGACGACCGGTTCACCTTGCTGGCCATGACAGTGAATCGACTACAAAGGCAGTGCTTTTTGCGCAAGAACTTCGCGCGCGATTTAATTTGGATGTCATGATGATTGATGAACGTCTTTCTACGGTCTCGGCTCAACGCGCGTTGAAAAGTGCAGGCCTCTCATCCCGCGAATCAAAATCAGCAATAGATCAAATGGCTGCGGTTGAAATCTTAAATATGGGATTAGAAATTCTGTCCCATCGCGCGAAGACGGATCCGCGTGCGTAGAGAAACCCGACTGATGTTGTCAGGTGCCGTCATCATGTCCGTGATTCTGGCGGTGGGTGTATTTCTAGGGCAGCGTGGACCGCAATTGCCAGCAGATTTCAAAGCCGGCGCGCCAGGTCCAGAGGTGACTATCGAAGTAGTGGCCGGTGCCTCAGGTTCAGAGATTGGGCAACTTCTTTTCGCAAAGAACGTGGTTGCATCATCGGGTGCCTTCTTTGCGGCTGCGGTAGTCGATCCTCGTTCTTCAAAGATTGCGCCAGGTTCTCATTTAATCCATACAAATATTCCTGCGGTTCAGGCTCTATCTGAGTTACTTGATCCAAAGCGAATCACAAATTTGATTCGTATAACGGAAGGTGCATGGACCAGCGAAATCGTCCAGCAGTTGGAACTTGTGGGATTTAGAAAGAGCGATATCTCGCAAGCGTTGAGTCAATTGAATCTGCCGGTGGGCTTTACAGGTTCTGAAGGAGTTCTCTTTCCAGCTCAATATAGTTTCGGACAAGGCACGAGCGCTCTTTCAGCGTTGCAAACGATGGTCGATCGCTTTTCGCGGGCCGTGAGTGCATCGGGTATCGCACAAGGCAACAACGAATTTAACGCGATGCAACTCCTGACCATTGCATCTCTCTTGCAGGCTGAAGGAAATACGCAAGACTTTACGAAGATTTCGCAGGTGGTCAGAAATCGATTGAAGATCGGTATGCCCCTGCAATTCGACTCCACGGTTCACTTTGTGAAGGGAACAAGGGGCGAAGTTTTTCTCAGCACTGATTCAACAACTATCGCCTCGCTCTACAACACATATCTGCATTATGGGCTTCCCCCGGGACCGATTGGCAATCCGGGTTTGAAGGCTATGGAAGCAGCCTTGCATCCGCAATCTGGTGATTGGCTCTTCTTCATCACCGTTGCACCAGGTGATACGCGCTTTAGCGCCTCGCACGATCAATTTCTTATATGGAAGAGTTTGTATAAAAAGAACTTGCGAGATGGAAAGTTTGGACATTCTCAATGATTAGGGCTGCGGTACTTGGATCTCCGATCTCACATTCTCTCTCGCCGACATTGCACCGCAGGGCTTACGAGGTATTGGGAATAGCCGGTACTTTCGAAGCCGTTGAAGTAGGAACTGCAGATCTTGGCGCCTTCATCGCAAGTTCTGATTCTTCGTGGACTGGATTTTCGCTCACCATGCCACTTAAAGAGGAGGTAATGAAGTTTGCGGCAAAAGTCTCCGATGTAGCCATGCAAGTTGCCTCAGCTAATACTTTGATACGTGTCGATGAAGGTTGGAGCGCGACCAGCACTGACGTTAATGGATTTGTCCAATCATTGCATCAACATGGATACGACTCATTTGCCAACGTTTTGATCATCGGGGCTGGCGCGACAGCACGTGCGGCCGCTGCGGCGTGCGAGAAGTTCACTGATTCGATCACGGTGATACATCGTTCATCATCTCGCGAAAAGTTAATGAAAGCCGCTGCTCCAAACAGTGAGATGATGTTTTGCGATTGGACTGCGGATGTTCCGCCGGCCGAACTCATTATTAACACCACGCCCGCTGGTGTTGCTGATGTTTTCGTTGATCGGTTGAATTCCCCGCGAGTTTTTTTTGAGGCTCTGTACAACCCCTGGCCGACGAGATTGTTGGCCTCGGCCAGATCTGGTGGGTCATACGGGATCGATGGATTGGATTTGCTTATTCACCAAGGCATCGACCAAGTTGCACTCATGAGCGGGAAATCGGGAGACAGGAGCGCCCTGGCCTCCGAATTACGGTCCGCTTGCCTGGCAAAATTGGTTAAGTAGCAACAAGAATTTCGGCGCGAAGTTTTCCGTTGCAACGAGATCAGCCGCATCTCTGCCACACTACGCACATGCGTTGGTTAACTGCAGGCGAATCACACGGGCAGGTCCTATCGGCGATTATTGAAGGTGTTCCTGCTGGAGTCCATATTTCGACGCAAGATATCGACCACCATTTGCAAAGAAGACGACTCGGGTTTGGACGCGGCGCGCGCCAGAATTTCGAAGCGGACAAAGTCACGATCCTCGGGGGAGTTAGATTCGGCCTCACGCAAGGCGGACCGATTTCAATTCAAATTGCTAATTCGGAGTGGCCAAAATGGGAAAAGGTAATGTCGGCCGATCCGCTTACAGCCGAGGATCTGACCGCAGTAGAGGATATGGCGCGAAATGCGCCGCTGACGCGTCCACGTCCGGGACACGCAGACCTGGCAGGTATGCAGAAATATGATTTCAATGATGCGCGCCCAGTTCTTGAACGTGCAAGTGCACGTGAGACGGCGGCGCGTGTCGCGTTAGGCGCGGTCGCACGAAGTTTTCTGGAGCAGACTGTTGGAGTTTCGATACTCAGCCATGTGCTTTCTATTGGATCAGCGCGGGTAAGAGCTGATGCGCCATTGCCGACCGCACGTGATCTCGATGCAATAGACGCGGACCTGGTGAGATGCTTCGATGCCGACGCGAGTTCGGCGATGATTGCGCAAGTTGATGAAGCCCGCGTGGATGGTGACACCCTCGGCGGAGTTGTAGAAGTTCTTGCATACAATCTGCCTCCAGGATTGGGTTCGTATGTTCATTGGGATCGTCGTTTGGACGCACGCCTTGCGGCGGCCATTATGGGTATTCAAGCCATTAAGGGTGTGGAGATCGGTGATGGTTTTGAAACCGCGAGACGGCGCGGCTCAGTTGCTCATGATGAAATTGAAAAAGGTCCAAACGGGTTGATCCGTCGCCGTACCGATCGTGCCGGTGGAACCGAAGGCGGAATGTCCAACGGAGAAGTGCTTCGCGTTCGCGCGGCTATGAAACCGATTTCGACAGTTCCTAAAGCGCTCGACACCATTGATGTCAGCACAGGTGAAAACGCGAAAGCGATCAACCAACGTTCTGATGTATGTGCCGTGCCAGCGGCTGGCGTAGTTGCAGAAGCAATGGTTGCTCTCGTGTTAGCAGATGCGGTGACGGAGAAATTTGGCGGAGATAGCGTGACTGAAACTCGCCGTAATTTTGAGTCATATATGGAAAACCTGCGGTTCAAGTAGTTCATGGCGCCGCAATTTGTTTTGATTGGTCCTCCTGGGGCAGGTAAAACCAGCATCGGAAGACATCTTGCCCGTGCTATGAAAATGGATTTTGCCGACACCGACAGCATCATTGAGGAAGAACAGGGTAAGTCTATTGCCCAACTGTTTATTGACGATGGGGAGCCTTTTTTTCGGCAAATAGAAGAGCGCGTATGTTTAGAGACGCTACAAGATTTCGCAGGTGTTTTATCACTTGGCGGTGGAGCAGTTTTGTCAGCAAATGTGGCTGCGGCGATTGAAAATTGCGGATCTAATGTGATTTTTCTGGACGTAACCCTTGCCGTGGCGGCTCCACGCATTGGTTTCAATCGAGATCGTCCTTTATTGCTCGGCAATCCCCGCCAGCAGTGGCAGAAGTTAATGGATGAACGCCGCCCGATTTATGAGTCATTGGCCACTTTACGAATCATGGCCGGTGATCGATCGGTGAGTGAGGTCGTCAATGAAATCGTCGCGATGGTGGATGCGAAATGAGACTTGTGTCTGTTCAGGCGGAGCGCGCTTATGAGGTCGTTATTAACTGCCAATGGCGCGAAGAATTTTTAGAACTTTCAGAGTCTCGCGCGCGGGTAGCAGTAGTGATGTCAGCGGCCATGGTGGATTTCATTGGGGAGTTACCGGGGATCGATGCGGATCTGCATATCTTCACAATTCCAGATAGCGAAGCGGGCAAGAGCGTCGAAACATTAAATAACTTGTGGACGTGGTTGGGTGCAGTTGGATTCACAAGGAGTGATTTAATAATTGGTATTGGCGGCGGGGCGGCAACAGATATTGCTGGTTTTGCCGCCGCGACGTGGTTGCGCGGAGTGGACTGGGTTGCTATCCCGACTACGTTGGCGGGAATGGTCGATGCCGCAATTGGAGGCAAGACGGGAATGAATAGCGGATACGGAAAGAATCTCATCGGTTCATTTCATTCACCTATTCGAGTTGTTGTAGATACCTCTTGGTTGTCCTCGCTTTCGGACAGAGACTTTGCCGCTGGTTTGGCTGAAGTTATTAAATGTGGTTTTATCTCGGAGCCGCGAATTCTTGAGTTACTGGAAGATAAGCACCTTGATGAGATTCGAAATGATGGACCGTTGGTGGAAGAATTAATTTCATTGGCCGTTTCAATTAAATCAAAGGTAGTAGGGGTAGATTTCAAAGATAATTTTGCGCGAGAAGTTCTCAACTATGGACATACCTTGGGTCATGCAGTGGAACTTCACAGTCATTTTGACTTACGTCATGGCGAGGCAGTGGCAATTGGAATGATATTTGTCGCTGAACTTGCTCGCTTGCAGGGAATCCTGTCCCAGGACATTGTTGACTTGCATAGGAATATTTTGGTGAGGCTCGGTTTGCCGGTCTCGTATTCGCGTGATGCATGGGACGCGCTTTATCGCAATCTTGCAATGGATAAAAAAACGCGCGGAAATTCAATTCGTTTCGTCGCTCTTTCGGGGATTGGACAGACACTTCGATTAGAGAATCTTGCAGAACCCGAGTTGCGAGCCGCCTATGAGAGGATAAGTTCATGAAGATTCTCGTTCTAAATGGTCCCAACTTGGCGCGACTTGACATTAGAGATTCGGCAATTTACGGAGATGTGAGTTATTCCGAATTAGTAAAGATGATCACCCAACATGCTGCTTCCCTGGGATTCGACGCCGATATTCGCCAAAGTGATGATGAATCTGAATTAATCGGGTGGCTTCATGCGGCGACAGATGCCAGTACGCCAGTTATTTTTAATCCGGCCGCCTTCACTCATTACTCGTACGCGATTCGCGATGCGGCAGACATGCTGCGCGCTCCATTGATCGAAGTCCATCTTTCAAACCCGCTTGCTCGCGAAGAATTCCGTCATACTTCTGTGATTTCCGGGGTAGCTACGGGCACGATTGCGGGATTTGGCCCGAATTCCTACCTGCTTGCCCTCACCGCGATGGTTAGCCTGCTGAAGAAGTAGCCTGTCTTTTGCAGGTATCCTTCACCTCATTGGCGTGAAATACGCGCTCAGGGATTGGATTGATCGTGGCAACTACAAATGACCTCAAGAATGGCATGACTCTGGATATTGATCGGCAATTATGGAATGTTGTCGAATTTCAGCACGTTAAGCCTGGCAAGGGGCCGGCATTCGTTCGAACCAAACTAAAGTCAGTAATGACCGGGAAGGTCATCGATCGGACCTTTAATGCGGGCGTGAAAATTGAAATTGCCATCCTTGAAAAGCGTGAAATGCAGTACCTCTACCGTGATGGGGACGAGTTTATTTTCATGGATTCAAAAACTTTCGATCAGACTCACATTCCATCCGAGGTAGTAGGCGACGCTGCTAACTTCATGCTCGAAAACACCGATGCCATCGTCGCAGTTCATGAAGGAACCCCGCTCTACATCGAACTTGCCGCATCCGTACCGCTTACGATTACCTACACGGAGCCAGGTTTGCAAGGTGACCGTTCCTCCAGCGGCACGAAACCGGCAACTCTTGAGACAGGTATTGAAATCCAAGTTCCGCTTTTCATCAAACAAGATGAGAAGGTACTTGTTGATACTCGTGACGGTTCATATCTCGGCCGCGCCAACTAGTGAGCGCGCGAAGCAAAGCTCGCAAGCAGGCGCTAGACCTTCTTTTTGAATCGGATATTCGTGGAACTTCCGCCCTCGATATCCTGGCGACGCGAGATGTCGATGAAGAGGGACCAGATGCTCGGCCGATACGTGACTACGCCGAAGCGCTCATAAGCGGGGTGGCGGCACACCGCCGAAAAATCGACGAGCTAATTTCTACCTACGCACAAGGTTGGGATATGGATCGCCTTCCCACAGTGGATCGAAATATTTTGCGGATTGCGATTTTTGAAATCTTGTGGAGTGATGAGATTCCAGATCCGGTGGCGATAGACGAGGGCCTGAATTTGGCAAAACTTTTATCCACTGATGAATCAGCTGGCTATATTCATGGAGTTCTGGGTCGGATTTCTTCAATCAAGGACGATCTCTCGCTAAGTTAGCGCTTGGTCTCCAGCGCTGATGAGATAGTGATGCTTGATTAGCCAGTCGACTACCTCCCGCGGGGTTTTAAACATTAGAAGTGCCATGATGTCGATATCCGACTTTCGTAGGCTCAACACTTCACCGTTCCAGTCTTGTCGAAGTCCGATGATCCACGCCAGAAATAGTGACAATTGCGGACCAGATTCTTGATCAGCAAAGTTTGCTCTCTTAGCTTTTCGCAAATCGATCACGATGTTGGGGAAATTGCGCGAATTATTGCCAGTTGCCGCCGGACGCGTGGTTGGAGTGCTCAGGAATTCAGACAAAGGCAGACCGAATAGGTCTGCGATCTCAATAGCTCGTTCCACGCTCATGGAGCGATCCCCTCTTTCATACGACCCGATGACGACGGCCTTAATCTTGCCCCGTGAAGCGATTTCAACATCGGCAAGAGTCCAACCACGCGACTTTCGCAATTGGCGAATTCGGGTGGCGACGGACTCGCGAGTGGTTTGGGTATACAAGAAGTTATCGGTGGGAAATTGAGCCATGCGCCATGGTAGGTCGAGAGATCTCCACGACATCGTTGTTATCCACAGACTTCTTAGGAAGGGTAAAAAATCTCAACGTGCTAAGGTACGACGACGATCCTTTAACGACCCGTCCTGCGAGGCGGGGAAGGAGAATTT
Source organism: Actinomycetota bacterium (assembly GCA_014377015.1). Classification (GTDB taxonomy): domain Bacteria; phylum Actinomycetota; class Actinomycetes; order Nanopelagicales; family Nanopelagicaceae; genus QYPT01. Next base: position 13,679 of record JACMQL010000024.1, on the reverse strand, counting down.
ATGAGCGTAGCCCTGCCCGCGGTGGACATATCCCGCGCATTAATTCGCATTTCCCACGAGATCATCGAGAAAAATAGTGGCTCAGATTCTATTGTGCTTATGGGTATTCCAACTCGAGGCGCCTTTCTCGCCCAACGTTTGGCGCAGAAGATCTCCACCATCGAAGGACACCAAATCCCTGTTGGAACCCTGGATATAACTCTCCATCGTGATGACCTCAGGATGAACCCCATCCGACCGCTGGTGCCTTCTTTATCTCCGACTGGCGGGATTGATGGGCGAGATGTGATTCTGGTGGATGATGTCCTCTTTTCCGGTCGCACTATTCGCGCGGCCCTGGACGCGTTGGGGGATCTGGGTCGTCCGCGATCTGTTCAATTGGCAGTTCTGATGGATCGTGGACATCGCGAATTGCCAATACGTGCTGACTACGTCGGCAAGAATCTTCCCACCTCTCGATCTCAGGTAGTAAAAGTGCACCTCACGGAAATCGACGGGATTGATGAAGTTGTACTCGAATCCGAGGAGGTCAAATGATGCGCCACCTTCTCTCGGCTTCGGATCTGTCTTATGAGCAAGCCCTTTTGATTCTAGATACTGCACAGGAAATGGCGAAAGTGTCAGAAAGCTCGGTCAAGAAACTTCCGACGTTGCGTGGACGCACAATCGTTAACTTATTTTTCGAAGACTCCACTCGTACCCGGATTTCATTCGAGGCCGCCGCAAAGAGGCTCTCGGCGGATGTAATTAATTTTTCTGCGAAGGGCTCTAGCGTAAGTAAAGGTGAGTCACTCAAAGACACGGCGCAAACACTTCAGGCAATGGGTGCAGATGCCGTCATCATTAGGCACGGATCGTCTGGAGCCGCAAAACGGTTAGCAGATTCTCATTGGACAAGTGGGGCGGTAATTAACGCGGGCGACGGCACACATGAGCATCCAACTCAAGCACTGCTAGACGCTTTTACAATTCGTAAGCACTTGCACGTAGGCGTAGGCGATTTACGTGGCCTAACGATTGCCATCGTCGGGGATATTCTGCACTCACGTGTCGCGAGGTCGAACGTCATTTTGCTTTCGCTGCTAGGTGCTCAAGTAATTTTGGTGGCGCCTCCTACTCTCTTACCGCTTGGAGTGGAAGCGTGGCCAGCCCAAATTTCTTACGATCTTGATTCGGTTCTACCGCAAGTAGATGCGGTAATGATGCTACGGGTGCAGCAAGAGCGCATGGCCGATTTCTTTTTCCCTACGGCGCGCGAATATTCGCATTACTTCGGATTGAATAGAAGACGTCTGTCATCACTTAAGAGCAACGCAATCATCATGCATCCAGGTCCCATGAATCGCGGTTTGGAAATCACCGCGGAAGTTGCGGATAGTGCGCGTTCGGTAATCCTTGAACAAGTTACTAATGGAGTGAGCGTTCGCATGGCAGTGCTCTACTTGTTGTTGGCTGGAGCTCCGTCTGGCGATATCGAAGGGTCGGTGCAAGTGTGACGAGTTATCTCATTTCTGGTGGAGTGATGTCAGGGGATCAGCAGGTGGATATTCTCATCGCGAATGGGGTCGTTGCGGGAGTCGGATCCGCGATAGACGCGACGGCGGCAACGCGGGCTGTAAAGGTGGATGCCAAGGGTTGTAGAGTTCTTCCGGGCTTCGTAGACCTGCATACTCATCTGCGCGAACCTGGGCTTGAGGAATCAGAAACAGTCGCTTCTGGGTCGCGGGCCGCCGCTAAAGGTGGATACACGGCGGTATCTGCGATGGCGAACACATTCCCAGTTGCTGATACAGCCGGCGTCGTTGAACAGGTCTACCGGTTAGGGAAGAGCGCTGGGCTATGTGATGTTTTTCCGATTGGTGCAATAACGCAAGGCCTGCAAGGTAGCGCCCTCGCTGAACTCGGCGCCATGGCTGATTCTGAAGCTAAGGTGCGAATGTTCAGCGATGACGGCAATTGCGTGTCCGACTCAGTCGTCATGCGACGTGCACTTGAATACGTGAAAAAGTTCAATGGAATTATTGCCCAGCATGCACAAGACCCTTATTTGACAAAAGATTCGCAAATGAACGAAGGTGCAGTCTCGGCCAGACTTGGACTTAAGGGTTGGCCATCAGTCGCCGAGGAATCAATCATCGCCCGAGACGTGTTATTGGCACAACATGTGGGCTCGCGGTTGCACGTGTGTCATGTGACAACTGCTGGAGGAGTGGAAATCATTCGCTGGGCGAAGTCGCGTGGTGTCAACGTCACCGCAGAAGTGACTCCGCATCACTTACTTCTCAATGACGAACGAGCGTCATCGTACGACCCCATTTACAAGGTGAATCCGCCACTTCGCACTCAAGAAGATGTACTGGCTCTCAGGGCTGGACTTGCCGATGGAACGATTGATGTCGTCGCAACTGATCACGCTCCTCATCCAGCTGAAAATAAGGAATGCGAATGGCAGGCGGCATCCTTCGGAATGATTGGATTGGAAACTGCATTTTCTATCGTTTATGAAACGATGGTGAAATCCGGGTTGTTGAGTTGGGACCAATTAGCGGATCGGATGTCGATAGCCCCAGCACGTATTGCGGGCTATGAGTCTCATGGTCAAAAAATCGCTAAGGGAGCAATCGCTAATATCACCGTGGTCGATCCCAATCGGGCATGGAAAGTAGACCGAGATCTAGTTGCATCAAAGAGCAGAAATACCCCATTTCATGCCATGAAATTCTCAGGCTCAGTGATTGCGACCTTCTTCAATGGAGCGCCAACAGTTTTGGATACGAAGTTAGTGGGAGCATCGCATGACAACTAAAGCCTATTTAGTACTTGATGATGGTCGCATTTTCGAAGGTAAAAGTTGGGGAGCCACGGGAAAGACTTTTGGCGAGGCTGTTTTCGCCACCGGCATGACGGGCTACCAGGAAACTCTTACCGATCCTTCGTATCACCATCAGGTTGTGGTTATGACAGCTCCACATATTGGTAATACCGGCTTCAACCGCGCAGATAATGAATCCGAAAGAATTTGGGTAGCAGGATTTGTGGTCCGCAACCCATCACCAATAACCAGCAATTGGCGGAGTGAATCAAGCTTAGAATCGGAACTTATCGGACAGGGGATTGTAGGCATCCAAGGCGTTGATACCCGTGCCATCACGCGACATTTACGCGACAGGGGAGCAATGCGAGTTGGCATCTTCTCGGATTTAGCGTTGAGTCGAGAGAAGATGGTGATCGAAGTGCGCAAGAGTCCGGCAATGTCGGGGGCATTCTTGGTGCCAGACGTATCTACTCCGAAGCCGTACGTTATTCCTGCAGTGGGCGAAAAAAGGTTCACGGTGGCGGCAATCGATCTTGGAATTAAGGCAGCCACTCCGCGATTACTTGCCGAACGAGGAGTCGAGGTCCATGTGCTTCCTTACGACACCAGCACGGCCTCGATATTAGCTCTGCAACCAGATGGAGTTTTTCTCTCTAACGGGCCGGGTGATCCTTCGACAATGAATGCGGTGGTCGAGACAGTGCGATCGATTTTAAATGCGGAAATTCCTTTTTTCGGAATTTGCTTCGGACATCAAATATTGGGGCGTGCGCTTGGATTCACTACATACAAGTTGCAATTTGGTCACCGCGGAATCAATCAACCAGTCTTGGATAAGACGACGGGCAAAGTTGAAATCACAGCGCACAATCATGGATTTGCTCTGCAAGCACCGGTTGATGACATCTTCACCACGGTTTACGGCAGAGGTGAAGTGAGCCACGTAAGTCTCAATGACGGAGTAATCGAGGGCATTCGTATGCTGGAGATTCCAGCTTTCAGCGTGCAATACCACCCGGAAGCCGCAGCTGGTCCGCAAGATGCCGCTTACTTGTTTGATCGATTCGTGGAAATGATGGCCAAAGCGAAGGTGAGTACCTGATGCCGGTAGACAGTTCGATTCGCAGCGTTCTAGTGATTGGAAGCGGTCCGATAGTTATTGGCCAGGCCTGCGAATTCGACTACTCGGGAACGCAAGCCTGCCGCGTGTTGCGCGCGGAAGGCATTCGCGTCATATTGGTGAATTCCAACCCCGCCACAATAATGACGGATCCCGAATTCGCCGATGCTACCTACATCGAGCCCATCACGACCGATTTTCTCGAACTAATTATTAAAAAGGAACGACCCGACGCCCTACTCGCCACACTTGGCGGCCAGACAGCCTTGAATGCTGCTATCGGTTTACACGATGCAGGAATTCTAGAGAAGTACGGTGTCAAACTCATTGGAGCAGACGTAGACGCGATTCAACGTGGGGAAAATCGTGAACTTTTTAGAGGAATTGTCGAGAAAGTGGGTGGCGAATCTGCGCAATCGATCATCTGTCACACTCTTGCGGAGTGCCATACAGCTGCAGATTTGCTCAACTATCCCGTTGTCGTGCGACCCTCGTTCACAATGGGTGGACTGGGATCAGGAATTGCTTTCGACGAGTCCGAGCTCACTCAAATTGCGGGAGCGGGGCTTCGTCATAGCCCGACTTCGGAAGTTCTATTAGAAGAATCGATTCTCGGATGGAAAGAGTTCGAACTAGAAGTAATGAGAGATCGGAAAGACAACGTTGTGATCGTATGCAACATTGAAAATGTTGATCCAATGGGGGTACACACGGGGGATTCAATCACGGTCGCCCCTTCCATGACCTTAACCGATGTTGAGTATCAGAAGTTGCGAAATCTCTCCATCGCGATAATCCGTGCCGTCGGAGTTGATACTGGTGGCTGCAATATTCAGTTTGCCGTGAACCCAGATTCTGGCCGAATTATCGTCATTGAGATGAACCCGCGCGTTTCGCGATCGAGTGCATTGGCGTCAAAAGCCACTGGATATCCAATTGCGAAAATTGCTACCAAACTCGCTATCGGATACACGCTCGACGAAATTCAAAATGATATTACCAAAGTCACACCTGCGTCCTTCGAGCCAACTTTGGATTATGTTGTCGTTAAGGTCCCACGTTTCGCCTTCGAAAAATTTCCTGATGCCGACCCTCGTCTTACTACAACTATGAAGAGTGTCGGTGAGGCAATGGCTATTGGCCGATCTTTCCCTGAGGCGCTACAGAAGGCGCTGCGTTCTCTGGAGCGCAAGGAAGCGATTTTCTCTTTCCCAAGTTATCGTCCCGAAAGCAAAAGGTTGGCTCTGCTTTCCTCCATCCAGGTACCAACGGAGTATCGCCTCCGTGACGTACAGCATGCTCTCTGGTTTGGTGCAACGGTCGAAGAAGTTTATGAAAAGACGAAAATCGATCGGTGGTTTCTCAATGAAATTTCATTGATTAATGAACAAGCTGGTGCGATTTGTGAACCGGGTGAACTTACTAAGGATCTTTTGCTTTCCGCGAAGCAAGCGGGCTTCTCGGATCATCAGATTTCTACTTTGAGAGGAATCGCAGAAGAGGATGTCAGGCGCCAAAGACATCATCTTAATATCCGACCGGTATACAAGACGGTCGATACTTGTGCGGCCGAATTTGCAGCGTTTACTCCCTACCACTATTCAAGTTATGAAGAAGAGACTGAAGTACGTCCGCGGCTAAAGTCAGCCGTGATTATTTTGGGAAGCGGACCCAATCGAATCGGGCAAGGAATTGAGTTCGATTATTCTTGCGTCCACGCATCGTTCGAACTTCGCGAGCATGATTTCGAAACGATCATGATTAATTGCAATCCTGAGACGGTCTCGACTGATTACGACACAAGTGACCGCTTGTATTTTGAACCTTTGACCCTCGAAGATGTTCTTGAGGTAATTCACGCGGAAATGGCTGCGGGACCAGTGCTAGGAGTTATTACCCAACTCGGCGGACAGACACCGCTCGGTCTTGCAGCGGCACTTAAAGCTGCTGGAGTCACGATCCTCGGGACGAGTCCGGAGGCGATAGAAATGGCGGAGGAACGCGGAGCCTTTGGCGAAATGCTCAAGGAGCAGGGGTTGACTGCTCCAGCCTTTGGGATGGCAGCCACACGTCATGAAGCTATCGATATTGCCCACCGAATCGGTTACCCGGTATTGGTGCGACCTTCCTTCGTGCTTGGTGGTCGAGGCATGGAAATCGTCTATGACGATGCGTCCCTTGGTGGTTTTATTTCGCGCGCCACTGATATCACACCGAATCATCCTGTTTTGGTAGATCGCTTCCTTGACTCCGCTACAGAAATCGATGTAGATGCGTTGTTCGACGGCGACGAGTTATTTCTAGGTGGAGTAATGGAGCACATCGAAGAAGCGGGCATCCATTCGGGGGACAGTGCTTGCGTAATTCCTTCGATGTCTATTTCACCTACGCAACTTGTGGAGATAAGAGAAGCAACTGAGAAAATTGCGCGAGGAGTCGGCGTTCGAGGATTGATCAACATTCAGTTCGCACTCGCCGATGGAGTGCTTTATGTATTGGAGGCGAATCCGCGCGCGTCTCGCACTGTTCCCTTCGTTAGTAAGGCAACTGGGGTGCCGTTGGCTAAAGGTGCCGCGCGCATATCTTTGGGCCACACGATCGCGGCTCTTCGACAGGAAGGATTGCTACCCCTGACGGGGGATGGCAAGGCGCGCGGTATATCAGTTAAAGAAGCCGTACTTCCGTGGAACCGCTTCCGTCGTACAGATGGTCGGGGAGTCGATTCGGTCCTAGGTCCTGAGATGCGTTCCACCGGAGAGGTAATGGGAATCGCGGAGAGTTTTGGGGAAAGTTATTCAAAAAGCCAAACTAGCGCTTTTGGTTCGTTGCCGAAATCAGGAAAAGTATTTATTTCTTTGGCTAATAAAGACAAAGCACAAGGCGTTGAACCAGCCCGCGGTTTGATAGCTTTGGGATTCTCTCTTATTGCTACCGCAGGTACAGCCAAATTTCTGGAAAGTGAAGGCATACCCGCGACGATGGTTCGAAAAAATTCTGAAGGGCCGGGTTTGTTCGGTGAACGAACTGCTGTTGATTTGATCACGACTGGAAATGTTGATCTGGTAGTCAATACACCGGTAGGGCGCGGGACACGACAAGATGGTTGGTTGATTCGAACCGCTGCCGTACAACGTGCAATTCCCTGCATCACTACCACCGCTGGATTTAACGCGGCGGTGGCGGGAATAGCGGCTCTGCACAAGGGCGAGTTCGGTGTTCGTTCTTTGCAAGAATGGTTGGCCTAAATATGAGCCCGATTAATCGTCATGCCAGACAAATCGAAGCCGTTGTTCTAAGTAATAAGCGCGTCGGTCAGTATCACCAAATTATGATCAGTGTTCATGATTTGGCGCAACACGCGCGACCGGGAAACTTCGTAGCAATAGCCGTGGGTGGTGATAGTTCAGCTCTCATTCTGCGGCGCGCCTTCGCCATTTCGCGAGTCTCGCATCGCGCTGATTACGGCGGCACCATGGAATTGATTGTCGCTCCACATGGAGCTGGAAGCAGATGGTTGTGCTCACAGATGGATGGCGCGAGCCTGGACGTCGTTGTTCCGCTGGGTACGGCTTTTGGGATCCCAACAACGCCAGTACGAGCCTTGCTCATTGGTGGAGGATATGGATCGGCACCGTTATTTGGGCTCGCAGAGGTCCTGAAGGGTCGGGGTTGCAGAGTTGACATGATTCTGGGCGCTAGCACTTCTGGAAAAATTTATGCTCCGCAAGAGGGCAAACGCTCCGTTACAAGTTTGAATATTTATACCGAAGACGGTTCCGCGGGTGCAACTGGAAAAGTTACAGATCCCTTGCGTGAGATGATTGCCGATGGTTCGGTGGATGTTATTTATTCATGCGGACCCATGGGAATGCTTGCCGCAATTTCTAAAATCGCGGTTGAGGCTAATGTCGTTCACCAGTGCGCAGTTGAGGAATCGATGGCTTGTGGCATAGGGGTATGTATGACCTGCATAATTCCCATGCGAACTGATTCCGGTGAAGTTGGCATGATGCGCTCTTGTATTGAAGGACCAGTGATGGACGGCGAAAAAGTCCAATGGAATTTAGTGGGTAAGCCACATGCATAACGCGAGTACTTTTGATTTCTCCACCAAAATCGGACACACATGGTTTCCCACGCCGTTGTTCACAGCAAGTGGATGTGCCAGTTCGGGTAAGGAATTGGCACAATTTTTCCCACTCTCGGAAATTGGCGCAGTCGTGACAAAGTCAATCGCACTCAAGCCCAGATTGGGTCGGCCAACTCCGCGAATGGCTGAGACGCCAAGCGGAATGCTCAATTCAATCGGCTTGCAAGGTCCGGGCATCGATGCGTTTTTGGCGGATGACATTCCATGGCTCATGACTCAAAATGCCCGCATTGTTGTTTCGATATCCGGTGAAACGGTGGATGAATATTCGATTCTGGCTCGTCGTTTAAGATCAGTCCCCGGAATTTCCGCGGTAGAAGTGAATATTTCTTGCCCCAATGTCGAAAATCGCGGTTTGGTTTTTGCCTGCGATCCAGTTTCTTCGCGAGCCGTAATAGAAGGTGTTCGTAGAACTATCGGTGGGGATATCCCCATAATTGCGAAGTTGTCTCCAGATGTTACCGATATAACTGAGATTGCGCGCGAGGTTGTCAGTGCTGGTGCCGATGGACTATCACTTATCAATACGTTGCTTGGAATGGTGATCAATACCCAAACGATGAGACCCCATCTGGGTGGGAAAACCGGAGGGCTCTCTGGGCCAGCAATTCGACCCGTCGCAGTTCGTGCGGTTTACCAGGTTCATCAAGTGCTTCCCAAGATTCCTATCATTGGAATGGGCGGTATACGGTCCGGTCGAGATGCATTCGAATTCATTCTCGCGGGAGCGAGTGGCGTCAGTGTCGGAACGGCGATCTTCGGCAATCCACGAGCGATCATGGATGTGCAAAACGAGTTGAAAGAGATCTTGATTTCGCGCGGTTTTGCCTCACTTTCAGAGGCTGTTGGTTATGCGCATCGTGAAGATTCCACAGGTGCCCTGCAGAGGGGTGCCGATTCTGAAGAGAGTGAGGGTTAGTCATGTCTGGACTTCCACCGATAATTCTTGCGATTGATACTCCTGAGATTGATGTTGCTAAGCGATGGCTAGATGCGACGCAAGGTTTTATCGCGGGATACAAACTCGGCCTCGAATTTTTTGCGCGACATGGTGCCGCGGGAGTGATCGCCGTCAAGGAAGGTTGCGACGTTGATCTCTTTTTAGATCTGAAGTTGCACGATATTCCCAATACGGTTGGAGCTGCTACTGAGCAACTTGCACATTTATCTCCCCGTTTTTTCACCGTGCATGCTTCGGGGGGAGCAGCGATGATTTCGGCGGCGGTTGAAAAAGCACCCGACATTGAAATTACGGCTGTGACAATTTTGACTTCTCTGAATGAAGTTGAATTATTCAGCGTCGGATTCGCGCAACCTCCCTTAGAGAGTGCCGTCTCCCTCGCAGTTCTTGCGACCCAAGCTGGGGCACGTGCGATCGTCTGTTCACCGTTGGAAATCGCCGCCATTCGTGCAGTCGTTGGGGCAGATGTTTCAATCATTTCGCCAGGCGTGCGGCCGAGAAATTCTGGCGCTGATGACCAAGCCCGAACTATGGATCCGGCAGCGGCAATAGCGGCAGGCGCGTCATATTTAGTGATTGGACGACCGATCACTCAGGCATGGGCGCAGGGTTCAAAGGCGATGCGCGATGCAGCGAGATCCATTGCGGCTGAAATAGCCCAAGTGTGAACAGGTAACTTTCTCTGATGAATAAGCCACCCCAACTCACTTCCGAACAACGGGCAGAAGCTTTGCGCCGTGCGAGCGCTTCCCGAAAGGCGCGTTCCCTCCTAAAAGCACAAGTAAAGAGTGGAGAACTGGGTGTGGGGCAAGTTTTGGCCATTGCGGCCACGGATCCAGTCATAGGAAAAATGCGCGTAGTTGAGTTGTTAGAGTCTCTTCCCGGTGTCGGAAAAATCCGCGCGGCGAATCTCATGCGACGGATCTCAATATCTCCAACTCGACGCATTCAAGGCCTCGGAGTCCACCAGATTGCAAAGCTTGGCGCAGAGTTCACACTGAGCCAGCCACAATTTAGTCGTGGCCGGCTGTTAGTGCTTTCAGGTCCCGGGGGCGTCGGTAAAAGCACCGTAGCCACGCAATTGCGGGAGAGAAATCACTTCTGGGTGAGCGTCTCAGCGACGACTCGGCCGGCGCGCGCTACCGAGAATAATGGAGTGGATTATTTCTTTCTCAGTAATGAAGAATTTGACCGAAGAATCGCGCAGGATGATTTTCTAGAATGGGCACAATTCGCCGGAAATCGTTACGGGACACCGCGGCGCGCGGTTGAGGAAGCGATGGCGCAAGGCCACGACGTGTTGCTGGAAATCGAGATTGAGGGTGCACGGCAAGTTCGTCAGCACAGCAAGGAGGCAATTTTGGTATTCCTGATGCCGCCGTCCTGGGAGGACTTGGTAGGTCGCTTAGCGGCGCGCGGTTCGGATTCGCAAGAAAGACGTGCGCAGCGTCTTGAATTGGCACAACGTGAGATGGCAGTTGCCCCTGAATTCGATCATGTGATCGTCAATGATTCGGTCGAAAGGGTTGTCCAAGCCCTGGTAGCCTTAGCCCGCTGAGCTTGAGCGCTATGGCCAAGGGCACACTTAAGCGCCGTGATCAGATCGAAATAATTGATGAAGCGAGGGGCACCATGGACGGCATTACAAATCCACCAATCGACGAACTGCTCGATAAGAGCGGCTCGAAGTACAGCCTGGTCTTGTATGCGGCCAAGCGTGCCCGCCAGATCAACGCCTATTACTCCCAACTGGGAGCGGGCCTGTCGGCATACGTCGGACCGCTTCTCGGAACGGATGCGCACGAGACACCTCTTTCAATCGCCCTTCGCGAAATCAATGAAGGCCTCCTTACGATTGAAAACCTCGAACCGACTGCTTAGTACCAGTCAGCTCTAGGCAAAATTCACTCAGGCGCCATCCATGTCAGCTTCGGGTCGTGAAGTTGTTCTGGGTGTCGGGGCAGGAATTGCGGCCTACAAAGCGTGCGATGTTGTGCGTCGTTTGCAAGACCATGGTTTTCTCGTCACAGTAGTACCTACACCTTCCTCCCTAAATTTCGTAGGGGCAGCAACCTGGGAAGCGCTGTCTGGGCGTGAAGTTGCGACACAGGTTTGGGAGAACATTCCTGGGGTGGCGCATGTGCGCTTAGCTCAAGAAGCCGATTTCATTTTGATTGCTCCGGCTACTGCTGATCTAATTTCTCGATTGGCGCAGGGTCGAGCTGATGATCTGTTAACTAATGTCGTACTCGCCAGCGGTGCGCCGATCATGGTCGTGCCCGCTATGCATCCTCACATGTGGACCAATCCAGGCACCATGGAAAATGTACAGATGCTGCGCTCTCGAGGATTTACGATTCTCGATCCAGATATCGGGAGATTGACCGGACCAGATGTCGGCGTTGGGCGCTTTCCAGATACCGCTCGCATCATCGAAAATTTTGAAGGCATGGTGGGGACAACCGCCGATCTACTCGGACGAAAGATTCTCATCACGGCAGGTGGTACTCGCGAGCCCATCGATGCGGTTCGCTATATTGGTAACCGGTCATCCGGAAAGCAAGGCTTTGCGATTGCACAAGCGGCATTTGCGCGTGGTGCTGATGTCGAACTGATAGCTGCTAACTGCCCTGACTTGGAAATTGAGGGAGTGCACATAACACGTGTTGAAACGACGCAGGAGATGCAAACAGTTTTGGAGGCTCGATTCGACCTGTGCGATATCCTCGTGATGTGTGCCGCAGTTGCAGATGCCAAGCCCGCTTACGTGCATGAAGGCAAATTGAGCAAGGAGGAATACACTTCGATCTCCTTGATTAAGAATCCGGATTTGCTAGCAGAGATGTCCAGTCGTCGTCGCGAGGGACAGGTGCTCGTCGGATTCGCCGCTGAAACGCAGGACCATCTTGAGAGTGCGCGCGCGAAAATGGAGCGCAAAGGCGTGGATATTCTCTACGTCAATGATGTAACGGGCGGGGCGATCTTTGGCAGTGACATAACCAGCGGGACAATCCTGACGCGCTCGGGCGGGAAAATGGAAGTTAACGATGCCGCGAAGGACACGCTCGCTGACGTGTTACTTGACCACGTCCTTTTTCAGTTAGGTTAGCGCAATGTCACAACGCCTATTTACTTCAGAATCCGTTACAGAGGGTCATCCGGATAAGATCGCTGATCAGATTTCCGATGCTGTGCTTGATTCACTTCTCGCCCAAGATTCGAGAAGTCGGGTAGCAGTAGAAACGCTCATTACTACGGGCCAGGTCCATGTAGCTGGAGAAGTGACAACTAATGGCTACGCAGATGTCATGGGAATAGTGCGTGAGACCGTAAAGGCAATCGGGTACGACTCTTCCGACAAGGGCTTTGATGGAAACACGTGCGGAGTTTCCGTTTCGATTGGCCAGCAATCAGCCGACATCGCGCAAGGCGTCGACGATGCATACGAGAAGCGTGTCGCAACTTCCATGGATCCCCTTGATCTGCAGGGCGCAGGTGATCAAGGCTTGATGTTCGGATATGCCTGTGATGACACTGCCGAACTTATGCCACTTCCAATTTCTCTTGCACACAAGCTCGCACAACGTCTGGCTTACGTTCGAAAGAGTGGGCTTCTTCCGTATCTTCGGCCCGATGGAAAAACCCAAGTGACCATTGAATACCAAGGCGATCGTGCGGTTGCTCTCAATACGGTCGTGATATCTACACAGCATTCTGAAGATGTTGATGTTGATTCAACTTTAACTCCTGATTTAATTAAGCACGTGCTCGAGCCGATTCTGGAGGGCCTGGAACTTAGCCGTAAAGATGTGCAGGTCCTCATCAACCCAACTGGGCGCTTCGTCATCGGCGGACCAATGGGCGATGCGGGCTTAACGGGACGCAAGATAATCGTTGACACGTATGGAGGAATGGCTCGCCATGGCGGAGGCGCGTTCAGTGGAAAAGATCCTTCAAAGGTGGATCGTTCTGCTGCCTATGCCATGAGGTGGGTTGCCAAGACAGTGGTGGCGGCAGGCTTAGCGCGACGTTGCGAAGTGCAAGTTGCATATGCAATTGGCAAGGCGCATCCAGTGGGTTTTTTTGTTGAAACTTTCGGCACTGAAACTGTTAATGTTGCTTCCATCCAAAATGCAGTAATGGCAACCTTTGATCTACGCCCCGCCGCGATTATTCGCGACCTTGATCTGTTGCGCCCTATTTACCATCAAACAAGTGCTTATGGTCACTTCGGGCGCGAACTTCCCGAATTTACTTGGGAGCACGTTGGTCGCGCTGATGACCTGCGTGCTGCGATTTAGCGTTTCACTTTCGTGGTGACGCCACGACCTCTCAAGTTGAAGAGAGAGGTAGGGCGCGTCGGAGTTCTGCCGATTGCCGATGAGTTGCCGATTGCGCGAGTGTGGGTGGATACAGGGGTATTCCACCTAGATGGAACCTACGACTATTTGATTCCTGAGAAATATTCAGAGATAGTTCGAGTCGGCGTAAGAGTTGAAGTTGAATTCGGAAATTCCATACAGGAGGGACTCGTCGTAGATCGAGTTGGAAAATCAGAAACAGTCACGAAGTTTAAACAGATCTCTAAAGTTCTTTCTCCGCACGCAGTGGCAACAACAGAAACGATTGCTCT
>JACMQL010000023.1 GCA_014377015.1 Actinomycetota bacterium | reverse complement strand
TACGGGAACGACGGTGCACTGGGTCGATGAGGGCGTGGACACTGGAAAAAATATTGCGCAGGTGGAAGTTCCCGTGCTTGCGACTGATGATGTCGCGAGTTTGCACGAACGCATTAAGATTGTCGAAAGAGAGTTGATTGTTAAGACTATTGCAGATGTACTACCTGGACTAAGTGCCGCTACAAGCCCTTTGGAGAACTGAGATGTCAGAGAAGAAGTCTTTTCGCCGCGCGCTAGTTAGCGTCTATGACAAAAACGGACTAGTCGAAATTGGCACGGCATTACAAAATGCAAATGTAGAGATACTCTCAACGGGATCAACCGCACAAACTCTGCGCACTGCTGGCATCGCAGTTACCGAAGTTGGCGACTACACAGGTTTTCCCGAAATTATGGGTGGGCGAGTGAAGACGCTTCACCCGAAAATTCACGGTGGCATACTGGCTGACCAAAATAATCCAACGCATTTGGCGCAGATTGCCCAGCACGATATTGCTCCCATCGATCTAGTGGTGATCAATCTTTATCCCTTCGCACAGACCATTTCCTCAGGTGCCGACTTTGCCGAGTGCATTGAACAAATTGATATCGGTGGTCCTTCAATGCTGCGCGGTGCCGCAAAAAACCACGGCTCTGTAGCAGTAATTTGCCAGCCTTCGCAGTACTCACAATTAGTCGAAGCTATTTCCGATGGTGGATTTACGGCTGAACAGCGCCGTGATCTTGCCCTTGAAGTCTTTCGGACGACTGCTGAGTACGACTTGACCATAGCGAATTGGCTTGGCCGCGACGAGCACTTTCCTGAGTGGCTCGGAAAAGTCTGGAATCGCAAAAGCGGGTTGCGTTACGGCGAGAATCCACACCAGAGCGCGGCGCTGTATTCGGATGCCGACCCGTCTGGCGGAATAGTCGGAGCGCGCCAATTGCACGGCAAAGAGATGTCATTCAATAATTACACGGACGCTGACGCGGCGTGGAGAGCTGCACATGATCACTCAGCCCCCTGCGTAGCGATTATTAAGCACGCCAATCCTTGCGGAATTGCCGTTGCGGATTCGATCGCGCAAGCGCACAGGAAAGCACACGAATGTGATCCAGTATCGGCCTTTGGTGGTGTGGTTGCGGCCAATCGTGAAGTAGATGCAGAGATGGCTCTCACTCTTTCGGAAATATTCACTGAAGTTGTGATTGCTCCGAAGTTCAGTGCGGCTGCGCTAGAAATTCTCATAAAGAAGCCTTCGGTTCGTTTGCTCGAATGCGAAAGTACTCAAATTTCCCCGCGAGAGTTGCGATTAGTTTCAGGTGGAGTGTTGGTACAGCAGACAGATCTTGTCGATGCACCAGGAGACGATTGCGTTAACTGGGTACGTGCTTGTGGCCCAGAAGTTTCACAATCAGTAATGGATGACTTGGTATTTGCTTGGCGATCGGTACGGTCGGTCAAGAGCAATGCAATTTTGTTGGCGAAAGATGGCGCCTCAGTTGGAATCGGTATGGGCCAAGTCAACCGAGTGGATTCGGCAAGGTTGGCAGTTTCGCGAGCCGGGGATCGCGTTCGCGGGTCAGTGGCAGCAAGTGATGCATTCTTTCCCTTTGCCGACGGTGCCGAAATCTTGTTGCAAGTCGGCGTGAGTGCCATCGTGCAGCCAGGGGGAAGCATTCGGGACGAGGAAGTCATAGCGGCGGTCCAAGCTGCCGGGGCCACGATGTTTTTCACGAATGTTCGACATTTCTCACACGCATAAGGCAGTCGTTGCGAAGTTGGTTCGGCAATAGAATGGTTTTATGAGCGCCACGATTCTTGATGGAAAAGCCTTAGCCCGAAAAATAAGAGATGAATTGGCAATTGAGGTTTCCCATCTCAAAACCCTTGGGAAGCACCCTGGACTGGGCACGGTGCTTGTTGGAGACGACCCAGGTTCTCACTCTTATGTAGCCGGAAAACATCGCGACTGCCGAGAAGTTGGTATTCAATCCATTCGGGTTGATCTGCCTGCAACTGCTTCCGAGCAAGATGTGTTAGCCGCCATCAATGATCTCAATAACGCCGCTGAATGCACTGGCTACATCGTGCAGTTGCCGCTTCCGCGCGGTATCAACTCGCAACGGGTTTTAGAATCCATTGATCCCAATAAAGATGCTGATGGGCTTCACCCGCTTAATCTGGGTAGGTTAGTTAGCGGCGAAGATGGCCCGCTGCCGTGCACTCCGCGGGGAATTGTAGAACTATTGCGACACTACGCCGTTGATATCGACGGAGCTGAAGTGACTGTGATTGGTCGCGGACTTACGGTCGGGCGTCCCTTAGGACTGCTACTTACCCGCAAGAGCGAAAATGCGACGGTGACTTTGACGCACACTGGCACCAAGGATCTCGTGCGCCATACACGCGATGCCGACATCGTGGTCGCGGCGATCGGGAAAGCGCACTTCCTTACGCCGGACATGATTAAACCTGGCGCGGCAATTGTTGATGTGGGAATCTCGCGCACGAATGCAGGGTTGCGCGGGGATGTTCACCCAGGAGTCATGGAAGTGGCTGGCTTTGTGGCTCCCATGCCTGGTGGAGTCGGACCGATGACTAGGGCCATGCTGCTCAAGAATGTGGTCGAAACTTGTCGTTAAAACGTCTGACCTTCAATAATTTCGGGTACGTCTGTGTCGCGCTCGGCATCGTGGTCGGTATCGCAAGTTACGTGAAAATCGGGGCGGGGATGATCGCCATCGGTGTCGGAATTGTGAGTTATTCGAACCCTGGCACCACCCGAATTCAAAGGTATCTGCCGCTAGCGTTAGCGCTAAGCCTGCTGGTCATGGCAATTGCGCTCCCAAGTAGGCGGTAGAGTTATCTTGATGTCAAGAGAGTTTTACTGGGAAACTCAACGAGAGGGACGACGATGGGAAAGAAAGTAACAGTTGTAGGCGCTGGTTTTTATGGTTCAACAACAGCGTTGCGATTAGCTGAGTACAACATTTTCGACACAGTGGTTTTGACAGATATTGTCGAAGGCAAGCCCGAAGGTTTGGCTCTGGACATCAACCAATCGCGGTCGATTGAAGGTTTTGAAACTAAAGTCATTGGAGCAACGACAACTGCTGATGGTGGTGGATACGAAGCCACCGCGAATTCTGATGTCGTTGTCATTACCGCAGGACTTCCGCGCAAGCCTGGCATGAGCCGCATGGACCTCATCGGCGTTAACGCCGGAATCGTCCGCGGTGTCGCAGAAAACATTGCAAGGCATAGCCCAAATGCAGTGATCATTGTTGTCTCTAATCCTCTTGATGAGATGACGGCGCTTACGCAACTTGCTTCCGACTTCCCTAAGAATCGTGTGTTCGGTCAGGCTGGCATGCTTGATACAGCGCGATTCACGAATTTTGTGGCAGAAAAGTTGGATGTAAAAGTTTCCTCAGTTAAGACACTGACTCTTGGTTCGCATGGCGACACGATGGTTCCAGTCCCAAGTCGTTGCACAGTCGACGGAGTTCCATTGTCGGAAAGACTTTCTGGTGAAGAGATCGAGGATCTCGTAACTAAGACCCGCAACGGCGGAGCAGAAATTGTCGCACTCCTCAAGACGGGCTCTGCTTATTACGCACCTTCAGCAGCTGCGGCACGAATGGCAAAAGCAGTTATCGAAGATTCTGGTGAAGTTATGCCAGTGTGTGCATGGGTTGATGGCGAATACGGAATCACCGGCGTTTATCTTGGTGTCGAGGCAGAGATCGGCAGCAACGGTGTTCGTAAAGTTGTTGAATCGAGCCTAACTCCAGATGAGTTGAACAACCTAAAAATCGCTGCCGAAGCAGTGCGAAGCAAGCAAGCAGACGTACAGAGTCTCTAAATAACATCAAACATTCGTCGAGTATCGATTAGAACGGTTGGAGCGGAGCACATATGAACAAGATCAAAGTTGAAGGTACTGTCGTAGAGCTAGATGGCGATGAGATGACTCGGATCATCTGGCAGTTCATCAAAGAGCAGTTGATACTGCCTTATCTTGATATCAATTTGGATTACTACGATCTCGGTATAGAGCATCGCGATGCCACCAACGATCAGGTAACAATCGACTCAGCTCTTGCTATCCAAAAACACGGCGTCGGCGTTAAGTGCGCAACAATCACTCCTGACGAGGCTCGTGTAGTCGAGTTCGGTCTAAAGAAAATGTGGAAGTCCCCTAACGGAACGATCCGCAATATTCTTGGTGGAGTTATTTTCCGCGAGCCGATCATCATCAGCAATGTTCCGCGCTTGGTCCCACACTGGACGAAGCCGATCGTTATCGGTCGTCACGCATTCGGTGATCAGTACAAGGCAACCGACTTCTTAGTTCCCGGTGCCGGAACCCTGACTATGACATTCACGCCGTCGGACAATTCGGCTCCAATGGAGTTCGAAGTTTTCAAATTTGAGGGCTCAGGTGTTGCCATGGGTATGTACAACTTGGATCAATCGATCCGAGATTTCGCGCGCGCATCGCTTAACTACGGAATCGCTCGCAAGTTCCCAGTGTTCCTCTCCACCAAGAACACGATCCTCAAGGCGTACGACGGACGATTCAAAGATATATTCCAAGAGATCTACGAGGCCGAGTTCAAGACTGAGTTTGAGAAGTTGGGTATCACATACGAGCACCGCCTTATTGATGACATGGTCGCCACAGCGCTTCGCTGGGAAGGTGGCTATGTCTGGGCTTGCAAGAATTACGATGGCGATGTTCAGTCAGACACCGTTGCGCAGGGTTACGGCTCACTTGGTTTAATGACCAGCGTTTTGATGAGCCCAGATGGACGCACAGTTGAGGCTGAAGCTGCTCATGGCACAGTTACTCGTCACTTCCGCGATCATCAAAAGGGCAAGCCAACTTCTACAAATCCAATTGCTTCAATCTTTGCCTGGACACAAGGTCTTTCACATCGTGCAAAGTTGGATAACAATCCAGAATTGGCGAAATTCGCTTCCACTCTCGAGCGAGTGTGCATCGAGACTGTTGAGTCTGGCAAGATGACAAAGGACTTAGCCCTTCTCATCTCACCAACAAGTCCTTGGCAAACCACGCAGGAATTCTTGGCGTCAATTGACGAGAACCTGCAAAAGGAAATGGCTTAACCTCCTTGCACGGTAACTCAAATAACTGGGTGTCGAAGCTCCTGGGATCGGGGGCGATTGCCCTTGTAGGTTCAGGGGAATATTTACCCGTGATGGCCGGCCTTGAAGGTGAACTCCTTCAAGCCGGCCTTTCACGTGGGAAGCGAAATGTATTTGTGCAGATTCCTACTGCCGCTGGTCAGGAAAGCGAAGAAAGTTTGGCGCGTTGGCGCAAGTTGGGTGAAGAACAAGCAGTTCGACTTGGAACCGAGAGCGTTTATATACCGTTGCATACACGCGAAGACGCATTCCGACCGGATTTGGTTGAAGCAATAAATGACGCGGCGCTAATTTATTTTTCAGGCGGAGATCCGCACCATTTAGCGCTGTCCTTGCACAACACACCGGCGTGGAAAGCAATCGAAAAATCATGGCTCACTGGATCATCACTCGGTGGATGCTCTGCAGGGGCGATGGTGTTTGGTGAAGAGATAATTTCCATTCGAAAATCTCGTGCGATGGCTGGACTTAAACTCTTGCCACGCGTTCAGGTGATTCCGCATTACGACAAATTTCTTGGTTGGTTACCAGATCGAATTGCAGCCGCCGTGCTCAGCGCAAAAGCGGAAACAATTTTGCTTGGGATAGATGAGAAGACCGCCCTCGTTCGCGATAACGACGAATCCGGCTGGCGAGTCTGGGGCGAAAAAAAAGTGCACGTACTAAAAGGTCTTCCCGTTAAATCTTATTCAGCGGGAGAATCAATTCGCTTATAAATTTAAAGTTTCACTTCGGATTGAACAAAAAAGAAATCCCCTCAACTTCTTGAGGGGATTTCTTTTTCGAACTTCGATTTAGAGGCGTTCTCCGGTTGTTGCACTGAAGAGGTGGATGCCTTCTGGTACCGCTACTACTGAAATTGTGCTGCCTGGCTTTGGTGGTGACTTTGGATCCCAACGAACGATGACTTGAGCTCCTTCATCGTGGGCATTGGTGAACTTAACTGTTGGGTCAGCTGGTCGTCCGTAAACGAATGCATCTGCGCCAAGTTCTTCAACGACCTCAACGAGAACGTGGAAGCCATCGGCTGCTGGAATGAATCCTTCAGGACGGATACCGACGGTTACTTCATTTCCTGCACTCGCTGGCACTGGGATGCTGAGAGCACCAAGTTGGGCATTTCCATTCGTTACAGGTGCGTTAAGCAAGTTCATAGCTGGTGAGCCGATGAATCCTGCAACGAATGCGTTTGCTGGGGTGTCATAAAGATTTCGTGGAGTGTCTACCTGCTGTAGGAGGCCATCCTTCAAGACTGCAACGCGATCACCCATGGTCATAGCTTCAACCTGATCGTGAGTTACATAAACGGTGGTGATTCCAAGACGACGTTGCAAGGCAGCAATTTGCGTACGAGTTGCTACACGTAATTTGGCATCAAGGTTGGAGAGCGGTTCATCCATAAGGAAGACCTGTGGTTCGCGAACAATTGCGCGACCCATTGCAACGCGCTGGCGTTGCCCACCAGAAAGTGCTTTTGGCTTGCGCTCTAGGTAAGGCTCGAGGTCGAGCAGTTTGGCTGCCTCAAGTACGCGGCGCTCACGCTCTTCTTTAGCAGTGCCGGCGATCTTGAGTGCAAAGCCCATGTTCTCTGCAACAGTCATGTGTGGGTACAAGGCGTATGACTGAAAAACCATCGCGATGTCGCGATCTTTAGGGGCAATATTTGTAACGTCGCGATCACCGATCAAAATGCGACCATTATCGATTTCTTCCAAACCTGCCAACATACGAAGTGATGTTGACTTACCGCAACCAGATGGTCCGACAAGTACTAGAAATTCTCCGTCATTAACGACGAGGTCTAGTTTGTCTACTGCGGGGGCTGTTGTTCCAGGATAGATACGTGTTGCTTTGTCGAAGACGACAGAGGCCATGACATAACTCCTTCTCCGGGCAGGTACGTGCCCGACGGTCCGTTGGATGAAGGTCACTGAGATCGCACACCCACGGCGTTCGACTCAGACGGCTTTGGAAAGTCTCCTCTGACCGTGGCTGGAGGCTACGCCATGTAGAGGGTCCAATGGAAGAGGCACGCGCCCGATACTCTTTTACTATGAGAATTCTGGCATCGGAGCCCCCTGCTGTGGATGGACTCTCGTTGTCTGGTCTATTCACAGATATCGCGGTGGTGGCCTCCCTTATTCTGCTAGCCGCGCTCTTCGTGGCCGCAGAGATTGCCTTGATTTCCTTGCGGGAGAGCCAGATCCGCCAAATGGCGGCCACCATGGGGCGGCGCGGAGCCCGTGTTGCCCAGTTGGCCGAAAACCCCAACCGATTCTTGGCGGCAGCCCAAGTGGGCGTGACCGTCTGCGGATTTCTCTCCGCTGCCTTAGGAGCCGAGCGACTCGGTCAGTATGTTGAACCGTGGCTGAAGGATTTGGGATTGTCGCCGGGCTGGAGCGGGGCACTTTCGCTGGTGGGATTGACCTTGGTGATTGCCTACTTTTCCCTTGTCTTTGGCGAACTTGTTCCTAAGCGTCTGGCACTCTTTCGCACCGAAGCCATTGCTTTAGCGGCGGCTCCCACGATCGATCTTTTCGCTGGAGTATTTCGCCCTGTGATCTGGCTGCTTTCGAAATCTACCGATGCAGTTGTTCGTCTGTTCGGAGTCGATCCCAAAGAGCGACGAATTCAAATGTCTGAAGAGGAACTTTTAGATCTCGTATCGGGGCACGCAGCGCTGACGGATGAAGAGCGCGACATTGTCGAGGAAGTTTTCAACGCGAGTGAGCGTCAAGTCCATGAAGTTATGGTTCCTCGCACTGAAGTTGATTTTATGGATGGTTCTCTCACCATCGGCAAAGCAATTGCGCTCGCTGTCGACAGGGCCCACTCAAGATATCCGGTTGTTCGCGGATCCTCCGATGAAGTCATTGGATTCATTCACGTTCGAGATTTACTCGATACCTCGCTAGCGGGCAACGGCGAAAAGATCCAAGAAATCGTGCGCGAGATTATGTACCTACCTGGCACGAAGCGCGTGTTGCCTGCCTTGACCGAGATGAGAAAACAGCGTCAGCATTTGGCAATTGTCGTCGATGAATATGGCGGCACAGACGGAATTATTACCTTAGAAGATCTCGTGGAGTGCCTGATAGGTGACATCAGGGACGAGTTCGACTCGCAAGACGAGTCAATATCTCACGAGTTGCGAACAGGTGATTTTGAAGTCGATGGCTTAATTTCAGTGGCAGATTTACGCGAAGAAACTGGGATCGATATTCCGGAAGGTCCTTACGAAACAGCCAGCGGCTATTTGGCACACGCTCTTGGGCGAATCCCTCATGTGAATGATGTTGTTATGCTCGACGAGATTCGCATTACCGTCTTGTCGATGGAAGGTAAGCGGACCGGAACTTTATTGATCTCTCGGACCTTATAAAGCGTGCGAGAATAGGTGACATGACGCGCAAACGCATCCTCTCGGCTATCCAGCCAACTAACAGCTCCCTTCACATTGGGAATTACTTAGGGGCAGTAAAGCAGTGGGTCGAATTCCAAAATGAAAATGATGCTTTTTATTGCGTAGCTGATTTACATGCCCTTACGGTGGAAACTGACCCTGAAGTTTTGCGAAGCCGAACGCTAGCTGCGGCTGCCCAATTAATAGCCTTAGGGGTGCACCCTGAGAAGTGCACACTCTTTTTGCAATCTCACGTGGCAGCGCACAGTCAGATGGCTTGGATTATGGAATGTATGACTGGTTTTGGGGAAGCCAGTCGGATGACTCAATTTAAAGATAAGTCGCAGAAGAGTGGTTCGGAACGAACTGTGGTTGGTCTATTTACATACCCGATGTTGATGGCTGCTGATATTTTGCTTTACCAAGCGGACTATGTTCCGGTCGGCGAAGATCAACGTCAGCACATCGAGCTTACGCGCGATCTAGCGGGGCGATTCAATTCTCGTTTTGGAAAGACCTTCCAAATGCCTGAACCGTACATTTTGAAAGCTAGTTCCAAGATCAATGACTTGCAGGATCCAACTTCAAAGATGAGTAAGTCAGCTAGTTCCAACCAAGGCATTCTCGACATAATGGACAGTCCACAAGTAAATGCTAAAAAAATAAAAAGTGCGATGACAGATACTGGTCGCGAAATTAGATTTGATGAAAAAGAGAAACCTGGAATCAGTAACTTACTCACCATTCACTCTTCAATATCAGGTAGGTCAATTGCCGATCTTGAAATCGAGTTTGCGGGCAAAGGGTATGGAGACTTTAAGGGCGCAGTTGCGGAAGTTTTTGTTGATTATTTCTCGCCGATTCGCGAGAGAGCGCTTGACCTTATAAATAAAGAGAATGAATTACTAGATATTTTGCATGAAGGCGCGAAGAAAGCCAGCGAAGTGGCAGGGGCTACCCTCGAATCGGCCTACTCCAAAGTTGGACTGGCCCGATGAGACAGATCACCCAGATGAGAATGCGACGCGTAGCGCTGCTTGCCATCGCGGCAGGAGTGTTTTCGCTGCTCGCCGTGCCATCCAAGGCGGCTGAACCGGTGAAGATCGGAATCGCTTATGACACCGGCGGACTCGGAGACTATTCGTTTAACGACGCCGTCGCCGTCGGATTGAACAGTGCTAAAAAACAATATGCCTTTCAGGTGATTCCTACCGTGACGATCGGGTCTGAAGCAGATCGCGAATTGCGCCTTAATTCTTTGATTGCCAAAGGCGCGAAGTACATTTTGGCGGTAGGCACTGCCTATGCCACGTCGTTAGAGAAGGTCGCCTACGCACATCCCGAATTGCAATTTGGGATCGTAAACAATGCCAGCATCAGGCTATTAAACGTTGCGTCACTGGTTTTCAATGAAAGACAAGGGGGCTATCTCGCGGGAGCCGCCGCCGCACTTGCCTCCAACGCCAACAAGATTGCGATCATTGCTAATACTTCCCAAGGGAAAGATTATGAGTTGGGTTTTGCTAGTGGCGCTAGATCAATAAAGAAGAATATTACTGTCATCTCTCGCTACGGTGTCGGAAAATATGGGGAAATCACGCAAGAATTGGTCTCCATGGGAGTGGACGTCATCTTTATTTCCATCACGGGATCAGCTGCGGATGTATTTGCCGCGGTGGTGGATGCAAAGAAGCGCGGTAATTCGGTGAAATTGATTGGCATTGAGCCAGATCAGTACGTATCTCTTACTCCTGCTGCAAGAAAATACATAGTCGCCTCCGTCGTGAAGCGGGTAGATAAAGCCGTAGTGGACTTTATTTCTTCGGCCCAGATTGATTTTCCACTGACGGATATTTTGGATGCAACTGTAGGGATATACGGTCGACGTTTTGGAATTGCGGAAGAAGGAGTAGAAATTTCCTTGTGGTCAAAGGCGCTGTCCAAATTTAGCAAGGAAATAAACGCCGCTATCTTGCGAGCGCAGACGCCTTCCATCATAGGTAACTAGTCGGCAATGATTGAGCCCTTCGCCGCAGTTGAGGTAATTGCCGCAAAACGCGACAGATATGAGTTAACTGACCCGCAGATCGACTGGATTATCTCGGCTTACACGCGCGGAGTGGTCGCAGACGAACAGATGTCAGCGTTGCTCATGGCCATTTTGCTCAACGGCATGAATGCGCGCGAAATTTCCAGGTGGACCAACGCCATGATCAACAGTGGTGAGCGAATGCAATGGTCAGCTCTCGATAGGCCAACGGCCGATAAGCATTCAACTGGTGGAGTCGGCGACAAGATCACGCTGCCGCTCGCCCCGTTGGTAGCAGCATGCGGCGGCGCAGTACCCCAACTCTCCGGACGCGGTCTCGGCCACACCGGTGGAACGCTGGACAAGATGGAAGCAATCCCTGGATGGCGCGCAGAGTTATCCAATGAAGAGATGCTTAAAGTATTGCAAGATTGCGGCGCAGTTATTTGCGCCGCGGGAGCTGGTCTAGCACCGGCTGATAAAAAACTTTATGCACTTCGCGATGTCACGGCGACTGTTGAGTCAATTCCCCTTATTGCCTCATCAATCATGAGCAAGAAGATAGCCGAAGGCACTTCGGCACTTATTTTGGATGTAAAGACTGGGTCAGGTGCCTTCATGCGTGACCCAGTGCAAGCCGGAATATTGGCGCGCACCATGGTCCAACTTGGCAAGGACGCAGGAGTCACAACTCGGGCTCTTGTGACCGCAATGGATGTCCCTCTTGGTCTCACGGCTGGAAATGCTTTAGAAGTTCGCGAATCCATAGAAGTTCTGGCAGGTGGCGGACCATCAGATGTTGTTGAACTTACTCTCTTACTCGCCCGAGAAATGATTGAGGCAGCGGGAATAGTAGGGAAAGACCCAGAAACTGCACTAAAGGATGGTTCGGCTATGGATGTGTGGAGGCGGATGGTCTCTGCGCAGGGCGGCGATCCAGATGCTGCTCTGCCTATGTCGAAATTTCAGCAAGACATCACTGCGACGAGCGCTGGTCGGATGATTTCGATGGATGCGATGAAAGTTGGTGTCGCAGCCTGGCGACTGGGTGCAGGTCGATCGCGTCAAGGCGAGAAAGTGCAAGCGGGAGCAGGTGTTGAGTTACATGCAAAACCGGGTGAGGAAATCGTGCGCGGGCAAAAACTAATGACCTTGCACACAGATGAATCAGAGCGGTTTAGTCGCGCCGTTGAAATACTTGATGGCTGCATAGAGATTGTTCCCGGGGGCCAAGTTAAGCGACTGCCCCTTATCGTGGAGAGAGTTGAAGCGTGAACGATTTAACAAAGATTCCGAATTCCGATCAGATCGTGCGATTGCCGAAGGCGCTGCTTCACGATCACTTAGATGGTGGGCTGCGACCTCAGACAATTATCGATATCGCCAGAGAAATCGGCTACGACCTTCTTCCAACTACCGATGCTGACGAGCTCGCCACATGGTTTCGTGAATCTTGCGACTCGGGATCTCTGGTCAGATATCTAGAAACTTTCAGTCACACGATCGCGGTCATGCAACGAAGACAGGATGTTGTGCGGGTGGCTCGCGAGTGCGTGGTGGATCTTGCCCGAGATGGCGTTGTGTATGCCGAAGTGAGAGGAGCCCCAGAATTATTCACGGAAAGAGAAATGTCGCTTTCCGATGTAGTCGAGGCCACCCTTGAGGGTTATCAAATCGGCGTCGCGCAGGCAAAAGCTGAAGGAAATGATATTCGTATCGGATCGATCCTCTGCGGTATGCGCCAGAACAAGCGATCTCAAGAGGTGGCCGAATTAGTCGTCAAATATCGTGATGCAGGAGTCGTCGGCTTCGACATTGCAGGTCCAGAAGACGGATTTCCGCCAAGTGATCAGAAGGAAACCTTCGACTATCTACGCAGGGAAAATGCACATTTCACTATTCATGCAGGTGAGGCCTACGGCTTGCCCTCGATTTGGGAAGCGATACAACTGTGCGGTGCCGAGCGCCTCGGGCATGGAGTGCGCATCATGGATGACATCGATCTTTCAGGACCAACTCCTAAGTTAGGACGGCTCTCGTCATATATTCGAGATCGCCGAGTGCCCCTTGAGTTGTGCCCGACTTCGAATTTGCAAACCGGTGCAGCTCGATCCATTAGAGAACATCCGATCGGAAATCTTGGGAAATTACGTTTCCGCATCACCGTCAATACTGACAATCGCTTGATGAGCCAAACTTCGATGTCCAACGAGATTGCTCAATTAGTCGAAGCGTTTAACTGGAGTTTTCAGGACGTACAGCGAGTCACCATCAACGCACTCAAAAGCGCATTTATTCCTTTTGAGGAACGACTTGCGATTATCGAAGAAGTAGTGAAGCCGGGTTTTGCGAAAATTGCTGCAGAGTAAAATACTCGGCGGAGAAGTTTTCTAGACTCCGATTGGATGCCAGATTGTTTTAGCTTCCATGAAAGCCAAGATTCGGTGCGGTGTGTTTCCGGAAAAAGTGTGAATACGCTTTAGGTTCTGCGCACCAGCAATTTTGATATCTGAAAGCAAGGATTGCGCAACTCCTGAGGCATCAATGCCATCGATATCCATATGCGAGGCAAACCAGGGAGCTAGTTCGTCTTGCTTGCCCGTCAAAATGTTGCAGACTCCACCCGGCAGATCACTTGTGGCGAGCACTTCCGCGAAAGTAATCGCGGACAGTGGCGCGCGCGTACTTGCCAGAGCAATCACGGAGTTCCCGGAGACCAAGATCGGGGCAAGTGCTTGGACGAGTCCCAGAAGGCTTGGAGAGTCGGGTGCGAGTACGCCAATTACTCCCATGGATTCTGGAATCGTAAAATTGTAATAAGGGCCAGAAACGGGATTCGTAGATCCAGCGATAGAACCCAACTTGTCACTCCAGCCCGCGTACCAGACCCATGTATCAATGGCAGCATCGACTTCTTTGAGCGCGTTGTCCAGTGAAATCGCGTCTGATGTAACGATCTCCTCGGCAAATTGATCCCGCCGACCCTCCATCATTTCTGCTATCCGATAGAGAATTTGTCCGCGATTGTAAGCAGTAGCCGATGCCCACTTGTGCTGCGCACCACGCGCGATAACTACCGCATCGCGCAAATCTTTTCGTGAGGCTTGACATGCGTTAGCAATGAAGTTGCCCGCATGATCGGTGACATCGTAAGTACGTCCTGATTCACTTCGTGGAAATGCGCCGCCGATATAAAGCTTGTACGTCTTTCTGACCTCGAGTCTGTCACTCATCTTCGTTCACGCCGCCTTCCTTATGTGAAAGTTGCGAACTCTTGAGATAAGCCGTCAAACCATGACGGCCGCCTTCACGCCCCCAACCTGATTCCTTATATCCGCCGAACGGGCTTGCCGGATCAAACTTGTTGAATGTGTTTGCCCAGACCACGCCGGCTTTGAGCTGTTGGGATGCCCACAAGATTCGCGAACCTTTCTCGCTCCAGATGCCAGCTGATAGACCGTACGGAGTGTTATTAGCTTTTTCTATAGCTTCTTGCGGTGTCCTGAATGTCAAAACCGAGAGCACTGGTCCGAAGATTTCCTCGCGTGCAATTCTGTGGGCTTGCGTCACTCCGGTAAAAATCGTAGGAGCAAACCAAAAGCCTTTATCCGGCAGGATGCACTCGGGACTCCATCGCTCAGCCCCTTCCGAACCTCCAGATTCGCTCAGTTCGCGAATTTTGCTCAGTTGCGCCGATGAGTTAATTGCACCGAGGTCGGTGTTCTTATCGAGTGGATCGCCGACGCGAATTTTGGCCATTTGCACTTTCAATTTCCGAAGGATTTCTTCCGCAACGTTTTCTTGCAGAAGTAGTCGTGAACCGGCGCAGCAGACGTGACCTTGATTAAAAAATATTCCATTGACGATTCCTTCTACCGTTTCATCTATGGGAGCGTCGTCAAAAACGATGTTGGCCGCCTTGCCGCCGAGTTCGAGGGTGGCCTTCTTCTTCGTGGGTGCAATTGCGCGGGCGATGGCTTTGCCAACTTCGGTTGAGCCAGTAAATGCAATTTTATCTATGCCGGGATGATCCACAATCGCTGCCCCGGTGCTTCCGTCTCCCGTGACGATGTTGACCACACCTTGAGGTAGGTCAGCTTGCTGGCAAACCTGAGCAAATAGCAGTGCCGTCAGCGAGGTGGTCTCCGCGGGTTTGAGAACAACCGTGTTTCCTGTTGCAAGTGCTGGTGCGATTTTCCAAGCGAGCATTAGCAGTGGGAAATTCCAAGGAATTATCTGACCTGCCACACCATGCGCCTGCGGCGCATGACCTAACCCTGCATAATCGAGTTTGTCTGCCCAACCGGCATGATAGAAAAAATGCGCAGCGGCAAGAGGGACATCCACGTCGCGTGATTCGCGGATCGGCTTGCCGTTGTCGAGAGATTCGAGTACCGCAAATTCACGGGCACGTTCCTGCAAAATTCTGGCGATTCGGTATAGGTATTTTCCTCTTTCACGGCCAGACATTTTCGACCAGACGGCCTCGTACGCGACTCGAGCGGCCTTTACGGCTCGGTCTACGTCAGCACTACTTCCTAGCGCGATCTGACTCAATACTTCTTCATTTGCTGGATTAATGGATGGGAAGTGGTTGGCGCCTGCTACGAATTCACCATTGATGAAATGCCCATATTCAGAACTTATTTTTACGACAGATCGAGATTCGGGAGCCGGGGCATAGTCGAAAGTTGTCATAGTCTTCCTTAGTCGATCGTCACATAGGTAGGGCTGGGGTAGTACCCGTCGCGAATCTTCATTCGTTGCATCAATAAATCATTTAGCAATGCGCTTGCGCCGATTCTAAATAAAGAAGGCTTCAGCCAGTCAGCACCGACGGTTTCATTAACGAGCACGAGTTGCTTGATCGCATCCTTGGTCGTTCGGATGCCTCCGGCAGCCTTCACGCCGATTCGATGAGATGTCATTTCATGAAAATCGCGGACAGCCTCGAGCATTACGAGCACAACAGGAGGTG
This sequence comes from Actinomycetota bacterium, assembly GCA_014377015.1. GTDB lineage: Bacteria > Actinomycetota > Actinomycetes > Nanopelagicales > Nanopelagicaceae > QYPT01. The sequence goes on along the minus strand of JACMQL010000023.1, from coordinate 2,756 downwards.
TCGCTGCGGGGGTGACTTTGCCAGTGGAAGTTTTGATGAAATCTGCACCGGCCAGCATCGAGAGGAAAGAAGCTTTCCGTACGTTGTCGTAGGTAACTAATTCTCCGGTCTCGAGGATCACCTTGAGATGAGCCTTGCCTTCGCAGAGTTCGCGGATAACTACGATTTCATTGAAAACTTCGATGTAGCGACCAGAGAGAAATGCCCCACGATCAATTACCATGTCAATTTCCGTCGCGCCTGCGTTGATTGCATCCTGCGTATCCTGAATTTTAACTTCCATCGATGCGCGTCCCGAAGGGAATGCGGTCGAGACAGCTGCTACTGCAACATCTTTGCCACCGATGAGATCAAGTTGTTTGCGTGCAATATCTACCATGTCGTTGTACACGCAAATTGCGGCAACGCTAGGTACTGTCGAATCTGCTGGATTTGGTCGTACTGCTTTGGTGCACAGCGCCCGAACTTTCTCAGGCGTGTCAGCGCCTTCCAGAGTGGTCAAGTCGACCATCGAAATTGCAGTTTCAATTGCCCAACTTTTTGCCGTTGTCTTGATGCTACGCGTTGCCAACATTGCTGCGCGTGCTTCGGCGCCGATTTGGTCCACACCGGACAAGGTGTTGAGATAATTTCGGAGGGAAATATCTGATCCATCTACTAAGCCATAAAACTTCACTGCGCCAGCCTATCTTCTCAATTTACCGATAGGAGTCGAGTTAAAGGTTCTCGCAATTTGTTGAGCGTATTTTCAGCTTCTTTCGCCCCCATAGATGAGACGACCTCGATGTAGCACTTCATTTTGGCTTCAGTGCCACTTGGGCGAATGATAATTCGAATACTTCCGGATTGGGCCGCAAGCCAGAGTCGCAATCCATCAGTTGGAGGTAATCCATCAGTTGGCTCCATCAAGTCATCAATCGAGAGAACTTTATGGCCAGAGATTTCCTTGGGTGGTTCAGATCGCAGTGCGGACAGCACAACGCCGACGGAGGATAAATCTTTAACACGAATTGATATTTGCTCTGTTCCGTGAAACCCGTGACGTCTCCAGATTTCGTTTAATAAATCCAGAAGCGTTTTGCCCTCGGTGTGCAATTCCGTGGCAAGTTGGGCCAGTACTAGGGCGGCGGATATGCCATCCTTGTCGTTCACCGATCGTGAATCCACGCAGTATCCCAGCGCTTCTTCATATCCGAAGGTGAGCCCTGGAATTTTTGCAAGCCATTTAAAGCCGGTAAGTGTCTCGCGAAATTCCAAAGAGTAGTGCTCGGCTATCTTCTTAAGAACGGATGAAGAAACAATTGAGTTTGCCAATATTCCTGATTTAATTTGGCGCGCGATGTACTCGCCAAGCAGCGCTCCTAGTTCATCTCCACGTAGCATTCGCCAACCGCGCTGGGGATCATTAACCGCAGCAGCGCATCGATCGGCATCTGGGTCGTTCGCGATTACTAAGTCAGCGTTGTGAGCCCGCGCGGTTTCCAAAGCAAGGTCGATAGCACCAGGTTCTTCCGGATTTGGAAACGCAACAGTGGGAAAATCAGGATCTGGATCAGCCTGTGATTCGACCAAAATTAGAGATGGGAATCCTGCTGAATTAAATACTGCTTGGATTGTCTCCGTTCCCACACCGTGTAGCGCCGTGTAGACGATCTTCAATTTTCCAGGATTCGGCGCAAGAATCGAAGTGCGCGCGACATACTCATTTAGAACGGAGTCATCGAGAATCGTCCAAACCTGCGCGCGCGGTTGCGACCGAAGTGATACCACTTTGGCTATTTCTGCCGAAATTTGCGCATCAGAAGGGGAGATAATTTGTGATGCGTTGTAATTGATGTTGTCGACGGTGCCACCCAAATAGACTTTGTATCCATTGTCTTGCGGCGGATTGTGGCTGGCCGTCACCATGACTCCGACGTCCACGTTGAGTTCGCGAATTGCAAAAGCGAGAACTGGCGTGGGGAGCGGTCGGGGAAGAATGTAAACTCTCATTCCTGCCCCGCTCATGATTTCGGCAGTTTCAAAAGTAAAATCTTCCGACCCGTGCCGGGCATCTCGTCCTATGACAATGCTGGAGAGATTTCGTGCTTTCATATAGTTGACCAGACCAGTTGCGGTTCTTCCCACCACGGCGCGATTCATACGCGAGGGCCCGGGTCCGATTGGACCGCGCAACCCAGCCGTACCAAATTGAAGGAAACCGGAGAAGTATCCTTTCAGCGATTCTTCGTCACCGAGGTTAAGAAGTTCGCGAAGTTGGTTGGCAGATTCTTCGTCGGGATCATCAATAATCCACGCTTCAACCTCGGCTCGGAGTTCTGAATTCATGGCTTTAGAGTAGTTTCGGAATGACGGCCTTGAGAAGTGCACCCATCTGATCGGCCGCAGCTTTGCCCGCCGCGATCACTTCTTCATGATTGAGTTTCTCGCCGGTGACTCCTGCAGCCGCATTCGTCACAAGGGAGATCGCTAAAACCTCTGCACCAAGTGCGTGGGCCGCGATAGCCTCCGGAACCGTAGACATTCCCACTAGGTCTGCACCAATGGTGCGCATCATCAATATTTCCGCCGGAGTTTCATAGGTGGGTCCGCGCCAGTGAACGTACACGCCTTCATCGAGTGACTCATCGGCGCTTTTCACGATGGCACGTAAACGTTTGCTGTAGAGATCTGTGAGATCTACAAAATGCGCGCCGATAAGTGGGCTGGTAGCGGTGAGCGATATGTGATCTCTGATGAGCACTGGTTGACCGACG
>JACMQL010000022.1 GCA_014377015.1 Actinomycetota bacterium | reverse complement strand
GACCCTCTCAGCCACGAAGGCTCCCGTACTTGGTACTGTATCAAAAACTAGGCAGAATGCCCTAATGAAGCATTTGAGTTATTTCGTGATGCTCCTTTTCACAATGTGCGGTTCCTTTTGGCTGGAGATTATTTTGAAAGTCAAGGTGCTTGCGCGTTTCAAGCGAGTTGCGCGAAGTGTCCTTCCAGTGGCCATCGTTTTTCTTATCTGGGATGCGTATGCGATATCTCGACAGCAATGGAAATTCGACCCGGCGCAAATTGTCGGCATCTTCGGACCAGGGGCAATACCTTTAGAAGAATATTTCTTTTTCCTTGTCATTCCGATCGCTGCCATTATGACTCTCGAAGCGGTTCGAAGAGTGAAGAAGCATTGGATCGTCGGAGACGAGAAATGACGTACAGCGCCCTGGCTGTATCAGCGTGTCTGTTATCTATTGTGTTCGATTACTTCATTATGAAAACTCGCTTGATTACCAAAGCGGTATTTTGGACCTCTTACGCGATTATTTTGCCATTCCAACTTCTTACAAACTGGTGGTTGACATCTCGAGAAATCGTCATGTATGACCACGAGACTATATTCGGACTACGAATCGCCTCTGCTCCGGTAGAGGATTTACTTTTCGGCTTTGCGCTAATTTTGAGCGTACTTGTCCTGTGGGTGAGTCAAGGGAGAAAAACTAGTTAAAGCGTGAGACGATCGTTTTAGTGAAGGCGATACTTGCAACCTTCAATCGTCGCAGAGATGAAGTCTTAGCTCGTTTAGAAAAGACGTCGTAGCCAATCTTTTCAACTTCATCGACAATCCCACAATAAAGCTCACTTGCCGCCTCGATACATGGCTGACTCTGTTTTGCGAGAAGTTTTATTCCCGGTGCCGCATCCCTTTGCAACTCCCGAACTCTGGCAATTTGCTCTTTCAGGGCTTCCACAATTTCAGGAGTTAGTACGCGTCGCTCTAGCATGGCCCGATCCACGCCATGCCGCGCGAGTTCGTCGAGAGGGAGATAAATCCGACCGCGATCCAAATCTTCGCCGACATCGCGAATGAAATTGGCGAGTTGAAAAGCGATTCCCAATTTCATCGCCGACTCGTTCGCGGCTGGAGATGAAGTCCCAAGTACGGGCACCATTTGAAGCCCAATTACTGCGGCTGAACCGTACACATATTCCATTAAAGCTTCGTAGCTCTCGTACGAGGTGACCGCGAGATCCATGGTCATAGAATGCAAGAAGGCCGCGAAATGTTCATGTGGAATGTTGAACTTTGTAACGGTGTCGACAAATGCCCTTCCGATTGGATCTGAGCTTTTTCCTTGCTGCAGATCCCTCATCATCTGCGAACTCCAAGTGTTGAGCGCACCAGATTTCTCTTCTGTGGTGAGTATCGATGTTAGGTCATCGACAATTTCATCGGCATACCGCGCAAATCCGTACAAGGCGTGGACGTAGGGACGTTTGGCTTTGGGAAGCAACAGCGTGGCAAGGTAATAAGTTTTGCCGTGCTCAGAATTCAATCGCTTGCACTCGGCATATGAAGAACGAAGTTCGGGTTCGATAATCCCGGCGGCAGTTAGTTCATCCACCTACTTAACCGTTCCGACAATTCTTTCTGCAGCCAGACGCCCCGAGATGAGAACCATCGGCACGCCCACGCCTGGTTGTGTTCCAGAACCAGTAAATACGACATTTTCAAACCCCTTGGCAAGGTTGCTTGGTCGAAATGGTCCCGTCTGGAAAAAAGTATGTGCACTCGCAAAAGGAGCGCCTCTTTCCATTCCGCGCGCCTGCCAGTCAAGTGGAGTTGTCATGGACTCAACTTCTATCGAATCACCGAAGTCTGTGTATCCTCGCGATTCAAGAGTCTGAATCATTTGATCTCTGTATGGACCAGCTTGCTTTTCCCAGTCAATTTTCGCGTCTAGATTCGGCGTCGGGAAGAGTATGTAATAAGAATGTTTTCCTGCGGGGGCCAGGCTGGCATCATCTCTTGTCGGAATTGTCACCAAGACGCTGGGGTCGGTCATCAAAACTTTTTTATTGATCAGTTCGTCAAAAACTCCATCCCAGGATTCGCCGAAATGAATATTGTGATGAGCAAGATGAGAATAATCCCTATTCGATCCGATCAGCAGGGTCACACACGAGGGGGAATATTTAAGCCGTCTTACAGAAGCGGGAGTCTGCTTAAGCAAATCTCTCCACGCTATCGGCAGATCTGGGTTAAGCACCAGCACGTCGCACGGAATGCGCTCGCCCGTGTCCGTGATGACTGCACGCGCTCGTCCGTTCTGAAAATCAATTTCGGTGGCAGTTGTGTTGTATTTAAAAGTAACGCCATGCTTCTGCGCAGCTCCGGCCAATGCTCGTGGGACTGCATGCATTCCTCCTTTGGGAAAGAACACGCCATTTACTGAATCCATGTAGGCGATGACTGCATAAATCGCGAGTGCTTGTTGTGGGCTCACACCTGCATACATTGCTTGAAACGAGTAAACCTTTTGCAAGCGAGGATCTTTCAGAAATTGGTTTACTTTTGGCGCGAGGCGACGAAAGCCTCCAAGCGCCACCAGGCGCGCCAGATTCGGTGTTAGAAGATCAAGGGGCGAGTCAATATTTCTATCAATGAAATCATTCATCTCGTACTTGTAAAGCTTTGTAACGAATTCTACGTAGCGGCGATAGCCCTGTGCTTCGGCGGAACTAACTTTGCGCGCGATCTCTTCTTCCATTTGAGCCGTGTTTGAATGCACATCTATTTGCGATCCGTCGTGATAAAAAGCGCGGTATAAAGGGGCAACCGGGGTGAGATCCAACCAATCGGACATTTCTTCGCCAACGCAATTAAAAGCATCAGCAATGAGGCTAGGCATCGTGAGTACGGATGGCCCCGTGTCAAATGAGTAGCCATCTCTTTGCAAGAGACCGTTTCGACCGCCGGGTACTGCTTCACGTTCGATAACCGTGACGTTGCGTCCAGCCCCTGAGAGTCGCAACGCCGCGCTCAGACCAGCAAGGCCCGCGCCGACAATGACAATATTTTGCGTTGGTCCTTTGACTCTTGCGGTCATTTAGCCGGCCCTTCGAACTGCGATGTCAGCGAGTTCCTGTAGTAGTTCGCGGGACACAGTGGTGATCTCCTCGCGGTCTAAAGCATCCAATGCCGTCAAGGTCAACTTGTCAATCAATTGTTCGACGTGGTCTTTCGCCCCTGTATCGACAATCACTTGTTGCATTTGGTTTACCCCTTCAAGATCTAGGTCAGCTGTGCCGAAATGCTTTGCAATTACTTTTTCTTGCGCTTCTGTTGCTCGATCTTGTGTCATAGCCATAAGTACCGTGCGCTTTCCCTCGCGGAGGTCATCGCCCGCCGGTTTTCCTGTGGTAGCAGGATCTCCAAATACTCCTAATAAGTCATCCCTGAGTTGAAAGGCCTCACCTAGCGGTAACCCGTATTCGGAGAAAATTGCTGTGAAGTTCTCCCGCTTCGTATTATCGCCGATAGCCAGGCTTGCACCAAGGTGTAGCGGTCTTTCGATCGTATATTTTCCAGACTTGTACCGAGCAATTTTGAGTGAACGCGCGACGCTTTGTGTTGCAAGGGCTTGTTCGTGAATATCTAGAAATTGTCCTGCCATGAGTTCCACGCGCATTTCATCGTGGATTGATAAAGCTCGCATAAGCGCTTCGGCCGAGATTCCTGATTGGTGCAGCATTTGATCAGACCAGACCAAGGCAAGGTCGCCCAGAAGTATTGCGGCCGACGATCCGTACTGGATCGCCGATCCCGAGAGATCTTCATTTACATGGATACCTTCGAACCAACGATGAATTGAAGGCCGACCTCTTCTAGTGTCGGAGTTGTCCATTAAGTCGTCGTGGATAAGCGCACAAGCTTGGAGCAACTCCAGGCTGGCAACTGCCGCGATGACGGACTCATCTTCCTCACCGCCTGCGGCAAGATAGCCGCAATAAGCGAATAGCGGACGCAGACGCTTTCCTCCATCTAGTAAGAAAGAATTGATGGCTTCTGCAACTGGTATTAACTCAATGCCGATTTCACCGAGATAAGTTGTCTGGTCAGTGAGGAATTGAGTGAGATCTCTCTGCACTCTCATGCGTATGTCTGCTAGGGCCCGCTGCGATTCAAGTTTCACGTGGTAACGGTACTCTGACTCCCTATGAGACGCGAAGGCACCACCGACACTAGACGGACATTCTCGTTCGAGTTATTTCCTCCCAAGGATGCGGTCGGCGAAGAGCGATTATGGGATGCAATCAAGCGATTAGAAGCGTGTTCGCCAGACTTTATTTCCGTGACTTACGGAGCCGGTGGATCCACTCGAGAGCGCACGATTCGAATAACTTCACATATCACTGAGCGAACCAGCATTCCGACTGTCGCGCATCTCACATGCGTAGGATCCACACGTGCGGAGCTCGTCGAGATTTTGGGACACTACAAAGAGGCTGGAATCACCAGCATTTTGGCCCTGCGTGGAGATCCAGTGGGAGGACCGAATGCGCCTTGGTGGACTTCTGAGGGCGGATTTGATCACGCAGATCAACTTGTAAGCCTGGCGTCATCAATCGGCGGGTTCACAATCGGAGTGGCAGCATTTCCAGATGGTCACCCAGCTTCGCAAGGAAATTTTGAAAAAGATATTGAAGTACTTCTTCGCAAGGAGGAGCTGGGGGCGAGTTTTGCCACCACGCAATTCTTTTTTGAGGTACAAAAATGGATCTCACTTGTTGAGAGGCTGAAAGCACGAGGATCAAGCCTTCCCGTAATTCCAGGAATACTTCCCGTGACCAGTGTCAAACAACTTGTGCGTATGTCTGAATTAAGTGGAACGCCTTTGCCCGCAGATATTCGTAGTCGCTTTATGAAGGTGGATTCTGATCCCATAGCTGTGAAGGCGTTAGGGGTGGAGGTCGCTACCGAACTATGCCAAGACCTGCTTGATGCGGGTGCACCAGGATTGCATTTCTACACAATGAATACTTCGTCAGCAACGCAGGAGATTTATACAAACTTAGGACTCGGGGGTCATTAGCCATGCCTTCTTCACTTAGTTCCGCGGATTTCATGAAGCAGTGGAGTCTGCTACATGGCGATTCTCCCACTCGAGGAATCGTGGGAGCTTGGTTACAAATTTCGTATCGATGTGCTTTGGTGCTTTCGAAAGTGAAGATCAGCCCAAACTCCCTGACAGCGCTCGGCGTTTTATTCGGTGTCGCGACTGTGCTGACTTCGCCAAGTCTTTTGATGGGGATGTTTCTGGCTCTGTCTCTAGCATGCGATGGTATTGACGGAAGCCTTGCACTTGTGACTGGCAAAGTTTCCAAACTTGGCGCAGTTCTCGATTCCATTGCAGATCGGCTGACGGAGGCGTTGTGGGCTATTGCATTCTACAAACTAGGTGTTCCTCTTAACGTCGTGATGGCTCTTTGGTTGCTGGCCGGAATACAAGAATATGCGCGAGCCCGTGTTGGTTCGGCCGGAATAAAAGAGCTTGGAGTGGTTACTCCCGCGGAGCGACCCGTCCGTGCCAGTTTTCTGTTCGTAGGATTAATTGCCTGGCATATTGAATTTACTCATGGCTGGCCGACTGCGATTGCCGAAATATTGGTCGCGATGCAATTCATAAGCTTGCTGATGGTGATCCGGTTTGCGTACCGAGTCCTAAAATAAATCTTAAGCTCGCCCCACGATATTAGAAACAATCTCGGCACTGATCGCAACCAAAGGCAATCCACCACCTGGATGAGCTGAGCCTCCTACGCAAAAAAGACCCGCAAGTGGTGAGCGATTGCGCGCTCTACTGAACGCGGCACGAGCCCCGTTACTCGAAGTTCCGTAAATCGATCCACCAGGTGCTAAAACCGATGATTGCAGATCAGCTGGCGTCCGAATCTCATAAAATGCAATTCGATCCCTAATGGGGATTCCGCGCGCCTCGACTTTGTCGAATATGGAATTTGCGTATTCATTCGCGAATTGTTCATCCGTCCAATCCCATCCATCAGAGTCCTGAGAATGACGCGGGGCGTTTACGAGGATCGTCCAGCCTTCAATATCAGGATCTTGATTCATGAGTGGATCTCCAGGAGCGCAAATATATATTGCGGGATCTTTGACGGGAGACTTAGTTGAAAAAATAGAGTTAAATTCTTCATCGTAGTCTGACGGGAAGAGAATGGTGTGGTGGGCGAGAGATGGAAGTCCTGGTTGCCGAGTAGTGCCAATCATTATTGAGAAACCTGCAACCGAAGGAGTCGCTTTTTTCAGGGCCACGCGTGGTCGCCTAAGAGAGCGCAATTTTTCCGGAATAAGTTGGTTGTACACCTGACTCGCATCAGCATTGGCTACCACGATATCCGCCAGCACGCTCGAGTTATCTAAGAGAGTGATTCCAACTACTTTCTTGCCGTCGTGATTTATTCGTACGACTCGTGAATTGAAGTTAAAATTCACGCCGGTCTCAACTGCACGCTCGTACACCGCTTGGGCTAGTTTGCCGGTTCCACCAGCAACGTGCCAGGCGCCAAAAGCCTCTTCTATATAGGCAATTGAGAGCAAGACGGCTGGCGCGTGACGTGGGTCCGACCCGCTGTAAGTTGCATATCTTTGCGCTATATATTGCAGTCTGGTGTCTCGCGTCATCTGCGTTACGATCGATTGAAGCGATTTCCACGGTGCGATCGTGGTGATGTCTTTTAGTATTGATGGTGTCAGCGCTAACGAAGCGATTGACTTCAATTCCGATTCGACAAAAGGTTTACGCGACACGTCCCACATGGAGCCTGCCCGCGCCATTAGGCGAGACCAATCACTTGCAGCCTGTACGCCGAAAGAAGTGCGGATTGCATTGAGTGTGTCGTATCTAGACAAGTTCGAGAACTGCACACTACTACCGTCTGAGAATCTGTAATCAAATGAGGGGTTGACTGGTTCGAGTTGCACAACGCTATCCAGTGGATCTCCGGTTTTGAGAAAGAAATCGCGGTAGACAGCTGGAAGTGTAAGGAGAGAGGGTCCGATATCGAATGCGGTATTACCGATTCGTTCGGTCCGACACTTCCCACCGTAAGTTTCGGAATATTCGTAGACATCAACTTTGTGGCCGGCTTTTGCGAGGCGAGCAGCAGCGCACATGCCGCCCATGCCTGCCCCTATGACAGCAATTTGACTCATACTGGGCGTCCCTTCCAGGTGATATTTCGCCGCATAAGTAAGGAATAACCGATCAGGTACAAAAGCAGCACGGTCGAAATCGGGTGAGTCAACGCATCGCGGATATTTCCACCAGAGGATGCTGCGCTCATTGCACGGGAGCCGAAGATCAATCCCAATGACACGAATCCGACCAAGGACCCAGTCAAAGTTAAGACGAGCGGCAAGACTCCGGTAAGCATTAAGAAAGTAAGCGTAATAACAAATCCGATTGGACTCCTGAAGGCGACTCGCAAGGACTTCCCATAGCCTTGGCGTATCTGATTCCAGGATGAATACATGCGACAAGAAGCGACTTGACTTGCATCACCGACACTGCCGCGATACTGGGATCGCAATAGCAGGCGGGCTAGAGAGATGTCGTCTAGGACCTCATTCTTGATATGTTTGAAGCCATCTACGCCAGAGAGTGCCTGCCGACTCGCGAGAAAGAATTGTCCATTGGCGATCGCGAATGCCGGATTACATGACTTTTCGGCAATTCGGAGCGGAACAGTTGAAATCCATGACCATTGAAGTAGGGGTTGGATAAATCGCTCGGACCAGGTCACTGCAATTTGTCTTGGGTAGGCAGAAAAGAAATCTAGATTCAGAGACTTCATGGTTGCTATCGCGCTAGAAATAGCATTTGGCGTAAGTCGAACATCTGCATCTACTATCACAATTATCTGCGATTGAGATTGATTGAATAATTGTTGGAGAGCAAAGGGCTTGCCCTTCCAACCGTCAGCTAGAGGTAGTCCCTGGTGAATCACAAAGCGAGCATCTGATTTTGTAGCCACGCTCAGAAGTTCAAAGGTTCCATCGGTTGAGCCATCGTCCAAACAGTGAAAAGTTACTTTGGCGAGTCCCAGTTGAGCCTTCAGGGATGCGATCAAGGCGACGATATTGTCTGCTTCGTTTCGCATCGGAAGAAGAACTGCAATTTCATGATTGCAAACGGTGGACAAATCCTCCACGCGACGAAGCAGGAAATAGTTGAGGCACGAATTTAAAGACACTCCTGCACAGGCAATTAGCGTTGCTGTTTCAAGAATCATTTCTTTTGCCTTAGGGGCGGCCAAACCAGCGAGAGAAAATGTACATTGAAAAAATTGCGAAGTAGATGGCGCCTGCGAAAAGTGCAACACCAGGGCGATCGAAAAAGAATAAATTGCCGATGAAGCCAGCAAAGAGTGTCCAAGTCAAAAATATATCGACCGCGCTTGAGTCAGCGCTTTCCTTACGTCGCTCTCGTGGCAGACCTAGATTCAAAATGGCTATGAGACCCATGCCTGCGAAGAGCCAACCGACCGCATTTGAGAGGGGAATTTCAGATTGAAAAGGGACGTGTGAACCAGTGAACTCCCAGGTCCATCGTCCCGCGCTGACCATCTGTGGATCCAGAAAAAGATCCCATGCCATCAACAGGGCGCCTCCATAGAGAAAAGTCCAGTCTTGAGTAACACGGCGCGCTGCAACCAAAACTGGGTGCGCCATCATGATCCAAGCAAATGGAACCACAAGGGGAACGCTCAAAATCTGTATTCCCAGACTTGAGTCGTATGAATAACTGCCGAAGGGCCACCCGGTTTGAACTCCGATTTGTTCAACAATAAGGGCAAAGAAGAATGTGATAGCGAAATAAGTTAGAAGATAACGAAAGCCGAATGAGTAGTAGGCATGGATTAGCATCGCAAATGCACCGGAGTAGACCGTGGCGAGAGTGATGTAGCGGAGGAGATCCCCATTGACAAGTGGATATGCGATTTGCATTGCGATGGGAATAGCCAGAACGATTTGGAGAAATTTACGGGCACGAGATGAGATCCCGGTGCGTCGATTTCCCCTCGGCGTGAACTGGCGTATTGACATAAGGACATTCTGCCTTAACTTTGCCGGCAAGGTAGGGGACTTTGCTACAGCCCCCCGCGAATTTCTTGTACTTCAAAACGGGCAAAAAGCTCTTCGGAGTACCACTTGAATTTCTCAGTTGCTGCAATTGCTTCAGCGTGCGCTGGGCCTTTGTATGCAAAATTTCGTAGATCTGCGGCTGACCTCCATAGCGAGAAAGTTCCTTGCAGACCTATTGGGGCTTCACCAATTCCGAAAGAGGCGATGCGCCCCGGTGCAGATTGCACTTCCAGATTAACCGGAGGAATCGCACGCAAGAAACGCGGGTAGTGACGCCAGGCGATCTTGGCGCGAGTGATGGCAGCCATACCAAGACTGTTTGAAACTTGAGTCTGAGCGGCATTTCGAAAATCAAACGGGCGTGCCCCCGACCATTCTCCGTGAGAGCTCACCGGGTTCAATATCGCACGGAATTCACGGAGCGACCTTTTTCGCCATCGCGCAATCGTCCGAGATTGATCTAGTTGTTCAAGTCCCTCGTTTTCGATGCAGACGATCAACCCCCAGCGAAGTGGATCCGCATCGCCGGGTAAGAAGTTTTCGCCACGTCCGCACCCGATTAGTTTGTAAAAATCAATGTGCCTATTTCGATTTAAGGCAAAACGATCAAGAGCCATTCGCACGATTGCAAATGGAACATCGCGTCGTCGAATCTTCCAAAAATAGATAACTGCAATCATGTTTGGATTCCAGCAGTTTCCAAAATTTGTTCGACAACTTCTTTAGGGTGGTCCCACATCGGTGCATGTCCGCATTCAGGAATGACAAGCCATTTGGCATGATTTGGTAAAAGTGACTTCTCCTGACATGTTGATTCTGGCAATGTTCGATCGGAATCTCCGAAAATCACAGTCACTTTGATCGAACCATCAATCGTCTTATCGAATCTTTTTTTCAGAAGTGCATCCCACGCCGGAAGATATCCCGTTGCGGAAGCCAAGGCATTCGAGGCGTCCAGACACAACTCGTAAGAAAAACTACGCCAGAGCGGACTCACATTTTCAAAACCTATCTTGCGTGCCCATTCGTAGCGCAGAAGTAGCGGCGAAACTACCCGCAAACTGTTGGCCAGCATTCTGGCGATCGCCGTACCTGGGTAGCGCGTGTCGAAAGGTTTGAGCCACAAGCCAGCAGGGGCGAGGGCGGTCACCGATTGCACAGCCTCTGGCTTTGCCGCTGCAATTTCTAAAGCAATCCACCCTCCTAAGGAATTTCCTACAATATGAAATTTCTGGATTCCAAGCGAGGCCATTGTCTCGAGTACCGAATCAGCCAACGAAACGGGATCCATCGCCTGCGTTGTATTAAATGGTGTCTTTCCATGTCCAGGGAGATCGATCGTGACGACATTGAGACTTTGCGATAACTGCGTTTCAATAAGTTTCCATGCAACAGAAGCCGAGCCCATTCCATGGATAAGCAGAACCGTATCCTTATCCTGACTTGATCCGCGTATCTGAGAATGAAGTATCAAAGGTCAAGGGCTCCCGAGTCGGCTGAAATTCAAAAAAATACCTGTGGCACCTGGCAAGGATATTGCCTTTGCGAAATATTTTCATTCTGATGCTAGATTCTTGCCATGGAAAAGCTGGCCAGGGTGTCAACAAAATCTCTGAACAGGCTCAATACAATCGCCGGGTTTTTCCACCTCGGTCAACTCATTGCAGTTATTGCATTGGCGAATTCTTTTGCATTGCCAGTCACTGCTAGATACATGTCCGGACCTCCAGGCTCCACCTTTGGAGAGACAACAATCCTTTTTAATATTCGCACTGGCGTAGCCGTGGCAATCTTTTTGGCTATCTCGGCAGGTTTCCACTTTTTGATCGTGAGCCCACTTTTCAATGACAGGTATATCGCATCCTTAAGGTTGAATCGAAATTTCTTCCGTTGGGTTGAATATTCCATTAGTTCATCGGTAATGATTTTTGTGATAGCCCAAATTTGCGGTATCGCAGATATTGTGTCTCTTCTCGCACTTGTCGGCGTGAACGCGTCAATGATTCTTTTCGGTTGGCTGCAAGAGAAATATGAGCAACCTGGATCTGGAGGCTGGCTTCCCTACATATTCGGCTGCGTAGCAGGGGCGGTTCCGTGGATTGCCATCGCGATCTATGTCATTGCACCGGGCAATCCATCTGAAGCCTCACCGCCAGGATTTGTTTATGGAATAGTCATTTCGTTGTTCCTGTTCTTCAATTCTTTTGCCCTTGTCCAATGGTTGCAGTACAAACGCGTGGGCAAGTGGAACGATTACTTAGTGGGCGAACGCTCATACATTGTTTTAAGTTTGGCAGCTAAGTCGGTTCTGGCTTGGCAGATTTTCGCGGGAACGCTGGTCGGCTAACGTGAGCGGGGAGATAGTGAGCGCTGAACATCATCGTCGGAGTTTCGTTGAACACGGCGTCGAAAGACTCATGTTCGGTAGCCGATGGTTGCTTGCCCCCTTTTATATCGGGCTGAGCGCAGCGCTTGTCTTGCTTCTCGTGAAATTTGCGCAGGCATTTTGGGAGTTTGCGCGCGATATTCTTCATACAGATACCCATGAAGTTCTGCTTGGAATCTTGGGTTTGCTCGATCTGACCCTGTTAGGCAATCTTATTTTGATTGTCATCTTTGCTGGTTACGAGAACTTTGTCTCTAAAATTGAAATTGCGGAAGGAGATGTCGACCGACCAGATTGGATGGGAAGCGTTGATTTCTCCGGTCTAAAGCTCAAACTTATCGGCTCGCTAGTAGCTATTTCCGTTATTGAACTCCTAAAGGATTTCATGAGCGCAACTTCAGTTGTAGAGCCTGGGCTCAAGTGGCGCATAGCGATTCACATCACTTTTGTGCTTTCTGGAGTTCTCTTTGCGGTTATGGACTGGATTGCAGATAAAACCCATTCATCCAAATCTAGATAAACGAGCGAGTAGAACGAATTACGCTGCTTGATCCTGCTGGCAGGTAATGAAAGTTGCCGAACACAATTTAGCAATCATTAATCGAGATCTTTTGATCACGAGTAAAATTCTGTATTCGAAATGACTTTATGCCCATGAGATACGCTTCACTCCAACCTCTTTTGAAAGGTTTCACGCATGCTGGTTCACCTCATTGCCTTATTAGCATGCGCTATCGTCATTTACCTGAGTTGCGAATTCTTTGTGAATGCCGTCGAGTGGCTAGGTGTGCGCCTCAAAATGGGGACTCTTGCCATCGGAACAGTCCTAGCAGCAATCGGAACCGCTCTTCCCGAAAGCGTCGTGACCTTAGTAGCCGTGACGATGGGGGATACGGTTAATTCGAAAGACATCGGAGTCGGGGCTGCCATGGGTGGTCCGCTGGCTCTGGCCACTATTGCTTATGGAGTCTCTGGATACATGCTATTGCGAAAAAAGCGCGGACCAAATCCACTTAAGAATGTAGATCTTTCGCAACTTCCCAAAGATCAACAATGGTTTCTGGGGATATTTCTTTTCAAGGTCGCGTTGGGACTCGCTGCCTTTTCATTTAAACCTTGGCTCGGTTACCTTTTCTTTGCGGCATACGTTGCCTACTTCATCAAGGAGATTCGTGCGGATGCAGAAAAGCACAGCGATCTTGACTTAGAGCCATTGCGGCTTCAACCAAAACGGCCGATACCAACTGCATGGGCAATTGCGCTACAAACTCTGGCCAGCCTGGTAGTCATTTTCATCTCTTCACAATTCTTTGTAGCCCAACTTGAGTGGGTTGGTCCAGAATTAGGCTTGTCTGCCACTGTTACGGCGCTTTTGTTATCGCCGATAGCAACGGAACTGCCAGAAATCATGAACGCAATAATCTGGATTCGTCAGGGAAAAATATCGTTGGCACTGGCCAATATCAGCGGAGCGATGATGATCCAGGCAACCGTGCCTTCAGGGTTAGGAATTATTTTCACGCCGTGGAAATTTGATGGAGCACTTATTCTCTCCGGAATCGTCACGATCATTGCCATTTTGTATTTGCTATTATTGTTAAAGACCAAGCGATTCACACCAAAGAATTTATCGGCCGTAGGGTTTTTTTATGGAATATTTGCTGTGGGACTGATTATTCTCGGGTAGTAGGATTTTCATCAAGAGAGTTTAATCCAACGCGTCAAGTCCTTTTGCTGGTTTCAATACTCCATTTTCTAGAGGCATCTAGGCGAAAGATTGCCAAGCACCCCTAAGAAATAGATTTCATTGAGCAAGTTACTATGGGAATGTGCATCGCAACCAATTGAATGTAGATGAGGAATTAGCGGGCAGTCTGGTGGCAGCACAGTTCCCAGCCTGGTCTCGATTCGAGATTGAAAAGGTAAGTAGCGCTGCCACCGTGAATTCAATTTTTCGAATTGGAAGCGGATATGTTGCACGATTCCCCTTGCATTCCACAAAAGCTGAGGAATTAGAAATGGAGGCCGAGCGGTGCATCGAATTTTCGCGGGTCGCGCCGTTCCCCGTGCCCTCTCCGATAGCCATTGGAAAGCCAAGCGATCAATACGATTCCGCTTGGTCGATTTATGAGTGGATACCTGGTGAGGTCGCCAAACCTGAGGGACATCCTGATGCGGGCCCACTCGCGAGAGATATCGTTTCATTAATTTCAGTGTTGCGCTCTGCCGATGTTAAAGGTCAAGTATTTGACGGCCAAGGTAGGGGAGGTGACTTAGGAGAGCACGATAAGTGGGTCTCAGAGTGTTGCGAAAAAAGTGGTCACATCGTTCATTCAGATCGTGTTTGGTCGCTTTGGCAGAAGTTTTGCGGACTCCCGAAACAAAGTTCTGACGTAATGTCGCATAAAGATCTCACGCCATTCAATCTCTTGATTAAGAGTAACCGCCTTATCGGCGTTCTGGATTGTGGAAATTTCGGCCCAGCCGATCCGGCTTTGGATTTAGTCATTGCATGGCACCTTTTTGAATTCGATGACCGTGAAATTATTCGTCGAGAATTGAATATCACTGGGATTGAGTGGAGACGTGGAGCGGCATGGGCTCTTCAGCAGGCCATGGGATTAGTTTGGTACTACGAAGAAACAAATCCTGAAATGAGTCAAATGGGAACATCCACGATTCGACGCATTTTAGAAGCGGAAGGTTAGTCCTCAGCGACAATCATTGGGGTTGCGCCAGTTGCATTCTGAAGTTGTTCGAATGTCGTAGGAAAAACTGAATGAGGGTGGCCAGCGGCAGCCCACACGATGTCATAGTCATTGAGTGCTTGATCAATCACAATAGTTGCCGGAGAGATCCAGCCAATGGGTGCAACGCCCCCGATTGAAAATCCAGAAACGGATTTAACATAATCGGCGTCACATCTATGTAATTTTTCGACGGAAAGTTTTTCGGCTAAAAGAGCTATGTCCACTTTGTGTCGCCCACTTGTGATCACTAGCAATGGCGAACCATCGGGGAGTTTGAAAACAATGGATGAGGCAACTTGCCCGACTTCAATTCCCAACGAATCTGCCGCCTCTTTTGCACTTCGTGCGCTTTCAGAGAGAATCGTGATTTCAGATTCAATTCCGAGATTTCTAAGAGCTCCTACCACTCGCTTTACAGATGAATTAAGGAGTATTTGGCTCACACGCAGACCATACGGTAACGATTCCAAAACTTGTGAGAGATAAGACTGGATAAAGTGAGCTTTTTTGGTGCTCGGGTGGGCAAATAGGTGAATGATGGAGACGGAACAAAAAACCTGAATACTGAAGTAAGGATGCGAAAAATGAAAGCATTACGTTTGATGAATTGGAAGAGCGAGCCAGAATTAGTTGAAGTGCCAAAACCAACTCCTGGTCCTGGGCAAGTAGTAATCAAAATTGCTGGCGCGGGTGCTTGCCACTCTGACCTCCACCTTATGCATGATTTTGAGGCAGGGGTTGTTCCCTGGAATCCTCCATTTACTTTGGGACATGAAAATGCTGGATGGGTGGATTCGATTGGGGCAGGTGTCACTACGGTGAAGGATGGCGACGCCGTAGCGGTCTATGGTCCTTGGGGCTGTGGAACTTGCTCGCGATGCCGGCTAGGAATTGAGACGCTCTGTGAAAATCCGATGGCTGCGCCGATTCCCGGCGGCGGCGGCGGATTGGGACTAGACGGAGGCATGGCTGAATACATGCTGGTTCCGTTTGAACGATTCCTTGTGCCGCTTCCTGCCAATCTTGATCCGATAATGGCTGCTCCATTAACTGATGCAGGATTGACTCCGTATCACGCTGTTCGACGTTCATGGAGCAAGATGACTCCGGATGCCACAGTTGTAGTTATCGGTGTTGGGGGGTTGGGTCATATGGCAGTGCAATTCATCAAGGCCACAACGGCTGCAACAATCATTGCAGTGGACATGAAGAATGAAGCTCTTGAACTAGCGAAGAAAGTTGGAGCTGACCACGCAATAGTTTCAGATGACAAAGCAGCCGCAACAATTCGCGAACTCACTGGAGGTCGCGGTGCAGATGTCGTGCTCGATTTCGTAGGAGCTGAGCCGACTATGAAGATGGCACTTGCTGCGGCACGAACCTTGGGTGACGTGACCCTAATCGGCATAGCTGGCGGATCGGTACCGTTCTCGTTTTTCAGTCAAGGATACGAAGTTAGTTTGCAAACTATCTACTGGGGAAGCAAACCCGAACTGATCGAACTGCTGGATATGGCAGGTCGAGGACTGGTCCATGCTGAGTACACGAAATACACCTTGGATAACGCACCACAGGCATATCTGGATTTGCAGGCTGGCAAAGTAAAGGGCCGTGCGGTAATCGTTCCTTAAGCAACTCAATTAAGAAGAGGAGTGCAGTAATAAGGGTGAAACCGAATTGCTGCACTACCTTTGCTTTCTTATGTCTCCTCGAACACAAACGCAAAGTGCGACCCGCGCAAGGAATGGTTTATGGCTCGCATTTGGAGTGATGGGCATAGTTGCTATGGCTTGGATTCCACGCATTCCTGAGATCACCGACTCCCTCGAATTGTCTAACGGAGAGTTCGGCTTACTTCTGATGGGTAGCACATTTGGCTCTTTGTTTGGCGCGCAGTTGGCCGGTCGCATGATTCACACTTTCGGATCCAGGCGCGTGGCAGTAATCGCCGCCACAGGTATGCCCTTGGGGTTGATCGCGATGGGCCTGTCTACTAGTGCGCCTCAACTGCTTGCCGCGCTCGTATTCATGGGTTGGGGCTACTCAAGTTTAGATATTGCAATCAATACTCAAGCGGTTGCAGTTGAAAAACTATTGACACGAAGAATGTTGTCTGGTTTCCACGGCATGTGGAGTCTTGGGGCATTTGTCACCACATTATTCGGCGGAATCCTTGCTCAAATCACTACTCCTCGGTTCAACCTGGTGCTGGTGGGCGTAGTTTCGCTTTTTCTCTACATCCCCGCAATTGCTTCACTATTAGGTTCAGATCTAGACGATCATGACGGTGGAGGAAATGAGACCGCGCCGAAAGTAGGACTCACTGGTAAGTCTGCGCTCACACTTTGGGGGTTGGGATTGGGCTTGCTGGGCTGTCTCGTCGCCGAGGGATCGATCGGCGATTGGAGCGGACTTCTGCTCCGTGATCACATGGGCATAGGCAAGGGAGTCAATGCCTCGGCATTTGCCTGTTTTGCGTTAGCAATGATCATCAGCAGATTTTTGGGAGATAGAGTGCTCGGCCATTTTGGCCCGGCACGCACGGTTCGACTGGGCGGTTTCATCGGTGGCAGTGCGCTGGGAATATCAATTGCAATTGCTGTACCTCTGTCATCACATTGGCAGAGCGCCGCGTTGGTTGTTATCGATCTTGGATTTTTCATAGCGGGCCTTGGAATGGGACCGATTTTCCCCGCATACATTTTGGCCGCAAGTGCGGTGCCGGGTGTCGCGCCTTCGGTTGCCATTGCGCGAGTTGGAGTTATTTCCATGGCGGCATTTTTCATTGGGCCATCAATCACCGGCGGGCTAGCAGAGGTGACTTCGTTGCCTATCGCCATGGCGTTGCCAGTTGCGATGTTTCTCTTCTCTGGTTTCCAATCACGCGCAATTAGAAAAAATACGTCTCCAACAAAGTGAAGATTGCTACCGCGTAAAGCAAGAAGGCGAAAGCCCGCCGTAGGCCTACCGCCGAGAATTTTGCACTCGTGTGCGAAGCCAGAGTTGCAACGATGATCGCACTTACCGTCATAGATCCAGGGACGCTCCAATTGATTTCATGCCAAATTGGCTGATGTGCGAGCAACGCTGTCAGAGAGTTCATTGAGATGATGACTAGCGAAGTTCCCGCAGCTTTGTTCTGTGGAGTGTGAAAGAAAAGAACCAAGATGGGGATAGCTAAGAAGCCGCCGCCGATTCCGAATAGTCCCGTGATGGATCCGATAAGCAGGGAGACCCCAACAAGTATCAGGAAAGGAATGCGCTTTTCGGTACCTCCTGGAGGTCGCACCAACATCGAGGTCGCAGCGAAAAATAACACCACAGCGAATCCTGTTGTGATGAATGTTCCAGAGACTCGGTGCGACAGCCATGAACCACCAACATTGGTTATTAGCCCCAGGCCCCAGATTGTGAGGGCTTCGCGAATAAGCACATCATGCTTTCGAAACTTTGGAATTGAACCGAATGCGGCGGCGGCGAATACGACGGCCAGCGCAGCCGTTGATGCATGCAGGGGAGTGAAGCCGGAAATGAATAAAAGAATCGGCACGGAGAGCATCGCTCCACCTGCACCAACAAGGCCGAGAACTGAGCCGATGAATGCGCCGGCCAGCAACCCAGCAAGTATTTCCACGGCTTGATCATGCCAGAAACCCGCGTGGCGCCATTGAAGAGTGTTCATTCTATGTTTACCTATTTGCAAGCAAATCTCCCGATATGGAATGAAATACTTTCCGAGTGAAAAAACCTTCTGTTCTCTTTGTCTGCATTCATAACGCCGGTCGATCTCAAATGGCTGCGGCATTTCTTTCGCATTTATCGCGCGGTGAAGTCGAAGTTCGTTCGGCAGGTACGCAACCTGCAGATCAAGTGAACCCAGCGGTTATCGAAGCTATGAAAGAGAAAGGCATCGACCTTGTCGGACAGGTTCCGAAGGTTCTCACGACCGAGGCGGTCCAGGACAGCGATGTTGTGATCACCATGGGCTGTGGAGATACCTGCCCCTTTTCCCCTGGCAAGCGTTATTTGGACTGGCCGTTGGCTGACCCAGCCGGCCAGGGCGTGGAGGCGATCAGGCCCATTCGGGATCAAATCGAGTCCCTCGTGCGCACCTTGATCTCAGAAATCGTCCCTGATCTCGCGATTTAGGTTGCTAAGAGGCCACCCGAAAGTTCTCTAGCGGGGGATCTAGCGCGCTTGCTGTTGTCAGCCCAAGGGGCTATTTTTCGAACATATGTTCGAAAACCACAGCCCCGCCCAGGATTCACCACAGGTGTCACATCCTCCTGTTAACGCTGCCATAAGGCGTGCCCAAGTAAGTCAGATCGAGGCGCACGAGGTTTTAGCCGACGGCTCTACTCCGGTGGAGTTCACTTTTCGCGGTCGACGCTTTCGTATTCATACAGTTCTCTCGCGCTGGTGCGAGGCAGGTGGCTGGTGGAATCGCATTAGCGACGGGGTGTATCGACCAGATGATGGAGCTCGGGCGCTATGGCGCGTAGAGGCTGCACCGGTCGGTGCCGTAACAACTTTTGAAATTGAACGTGATGAGGTCACCGGCATGTGGCGCATCACGGTCCTCTGAAGATTGCTTCTAGATCGCCATGTCCTCTACTTCACTCACTCCATTTATTCACCTGCGAACCTGTAGTGCATATTCACTGAAGTACGGAACTACTCAACCGCGCGATCTTGTTGCCCAAGCAGCTGAGTATCAGATGTCTGCTTTGGCACTTACTGATCGTGATGGGCTGGCCGGGGCCATTCGATTCGCACAAAGCTGCGTTGAGTATGGAGTTGCGCCAATCATCGGAATCGATCTTGCGATCGATATGAAATCTAACTACCTCACTCGAGATCCAAGCAGGAAGCATCTTCCTCGAGTGACTGTATTGGCCCATAGTGATGGCGGTTGGCGATCCCTTTGTAGATTGCTGACGTCACTGCATACCTACACGCCAGTGGGACGCGACCTTGATAGAAGCACTGCCCCCGTGCTGACTCGCGATTTCCTAGAGAAATTCAGCGAGTACAGCAGAAATCTTCTTGTGTTGCACGGACCAGAATCTCCAGTCGGTGCGGCGATCACAATGCGTCGGCACGATCTTGCTTTCGAGCATTTCACTACGACTCGCGAACTCTTTGCCGACCAAGCAATCGAATGCGTCTCCCATCTTGTTGCGGGGGATGGTCCAAGATCTACTGCGCATGCCGCTAGATCGTTGATATTCGCGAATGAAAATAAAATTCCCGCTCTCATTACTAACGCAGTGCGGATGCGAGAAAGAAGTGACGGGCCTGTCGCAGATATATTGGATTCTGCGCGTCAGTTGGTGCCGTTGCATGCGCGTCATGTCGAAAGAAAAAATGCAGAGGCTTTTCTCAAATCAAGCCAGGAGATGTTTCTGCTGGCAGAAGAGATCACCGCTGCAGCAGGTGAGCGCACTTCGCGCGAATTGCTTGCCACTACCCGCGAATGGGGCGAAAGAGCGATTCTTTCTCCCTCACGCGACATAGGCTTAGGAGGAATCCATCTTCCAGAGCCGCACATTGTCGGAGCGCAATCATCGACGCAGATGCGCTCGATACTCCGCGCTCGCTCGGAGGCGGGATTGCACTGGCGCTACAGCGACAGTGCCACAATCACCAAGGCGCGCGAGCGTCTTGATGACGAACTCGCCACGGTGGAAATCCTGGGCTACGAGTCTTATTTTCTCACCGTTGCCGATATCACCGACATGGCACGCAATCGCGGTATTCGTGTAGCGGCACGTGGCAGTGGTGCGGGTTCGCTCATCTGTCATCTCTTGGGTATATCTGGAGTTGATCCACTTCAGCATGGTCTACTGATGGAGAGATTCTGTTCGCCGCTTAGACGAGCACTTCCTGATATCGATATTGATGTCGAATCTGCCCGACGTTTGGAAATTTATGATCTAGTTTTTCAGCGATACGGCGATGCCAATTGGAGCCAACCAGGCAACACTTCGCGTTGTGCAACAGTTGCGATGGTAGATACTTATCGCGCACGGCATGCAATTCGAGATACCGGTGCTGCTCTTGGATTGCCCTATGCAGAGATCGATTTGATCGCAAAGTCTTTGCCACATGTGCGAGCTCGTAATATTTCCCACGCTCTTGCAAGTTTGCCCGAATTGCGCGGGCTTAACTTGAACAACCCGTTGACTGCAATGACTATCTCTTTAGCGGAACGCCTGGACGGGTTGCCGCGGCATCTAGCAATGCATCCTTGCGCGGTTGTGTTATCAGACGGCGGATTTCTAGACCGTGCACCTCTGCAGGTCAATGCAAGCGGCTACCCGATGGTCGAATTCGACAAGGATGATGTTGAGGCTGTCGGATTGCTTAAATTGGATATTTTGGGCGTTCGCATGCAATCAACTATTGCTTACGCGATAAAGGAAATAGAACGGTTGGGAGGTCAAGACCAAGTCGTTCTCGATATAGATGCGATCACCCTCGACGACAAAGCGACTTTTGACTTAATTCGCTCGACTCGCACGCTAGGCATTTTTCAAGTAGAGAGCCCAGGTCAGCGTGAACTTGTTGGCAAGTTGGCGCCTACGACATTCATTGACCTGATCATTGATATTTCATTGTTTCGTCCTGGTCCAGTCAAGAGCGACATGATTAGACCCTTTCTTAGCGCCCGACATGGGTGGAGCCCTGCACAAATAATTCACCCTGACTTATATGAAGTCTTGCGTGATACCGAAGGTGTTGTTGTTTTTCATGAGCAAGTTATATGGATAATTTCAATCCTTGCAGGGGTCTCATTAGCGCAAGCCGATGAGAAGCGCAGAACTCTTGGTGACAAGCAAGGCCAGCAAATGGTCTGCGATTGGTTCTACCCTGCTGCCCTTGATCGCGGGTATGACCTAGCCACCGTAAATGCCGTATGGGAAGTTCTACGAGCCTTTGCATCTTTTGGATTTTGTAAAGCGCATGCCGCAGCTTTCGCTCTGCCTACTTATCAGTCAGCTTGGCTTAAGGCCCACTATCCGGCTGCTTTTATGGCAGGCGTCCTAACACATGACCCGGGCATGTATCCCAAGAGATTGATTCTTGATGACGCACGCCAAATGGGAATCGCTATTGCCGCCATTGATGTCAATCGTTCTAAGGATTCATATCGTGTCGAATATATCGACAGCGAGAATGCGCGTGACCCTGCTGTTGTATTTGACGGACCCAGCACTGGTCAAACTTTGATATTACCTGATGCGCGCGGATACGCGATACGAATGTCATTGAGCGATCTATCGGGGATAAGTGCAGCTGAAGTCGAATCAATTATTGATGGTCAGCCCTATCTTGATTTATCTGATTTTCATGCACGATCGGGTGCGTCTCATCCGATTACTGAAGGTTTGATTTTGATAGGAGCCTTTGACGAAATTCACGGTATCAATGCAATAAAGAAATCTGGAGCGATAAACCGTCGAGATTTGTTATTGCATCTCAACGATCTACATCGATCTCCGGTGCGGTCCTTAGGAGGTGCGCAACTTAATTTCGGATTCACTCCACCCGCCCTTATTTCCAGTGGACTGCCAGATTTGAATTCTGGAGAAAAAGTCCAACATGAGATGGCTTATCTCGGAATGGATGTCTCACATCATCTTCTGGAATTTTATGCCGACTTCCTCAACGATATAGGTGCAGTTCGGTCCTCTGATCTGCTTGCACAACGTTCTGGCGCATCTGTACTTGTAGCGGGCGTAAAAGTAGCAATGCAGAGTCCACCGATACGTTCGGGCAGAAGAGTTATTTTTCTGACTCTCGACGACGGATACGGTTGCAATGACGCAACTTTCTTTTCTGATGTTCAAGAGAATTTCGCTGACGTGCTTTTTACATCTCATCTTTTTTTAGTGCGGGGAGAAGTGCGACGAACTGGTCCGAGAGGGGTCTCTCTACGGGCGACGGGAGTATGGGAACTCCGTGCTGCTTACGAAAAATTCACACTGAGTAGAAGTACTCTCGTTACATGAGCACCGCGACGATTCTCCATGTTGATATGGACGCTTTCTACGCATCGGTGGCCGAACGCGACGACCCGACCTTACGAGGCAAGGCAGTAGTTGTAGGGGCAGGAGTACGTGGAGTAGTTCTGTCGGCCAATTACCAAGCCCGAAAATTCGGAATCCGAGCGGCCATGCCTGTTGGCCGAGCACAACGCATGGCGCCACAGGCGATTTTTGTTCCTCCTAATTATGGACGCTATGGCGAAGTCTCTGAACACATAATGGAAATATTCCATTCATTTACACCCTATGTTGAACCCATTTCCCTTGACGAAGCATTTCTCGACGTGACCGGCTCGCGAAAATTGTTGGGTACAGGTCGAGAGATTGCGATTGCAATCCGCAAGAAAGTTGAAGCGCAAGAAGGGATCACGTGCTCTGTGGGAATTGCGCCATCGAAATTTATTGCCAAACTCGCATCAGATAGATGCAAGCCCAATGGATTGCTGGAGATTCCCGCAGATCGAATTCTTCATTTCCTGCATCCGCTACCGATTTCTGCCATTTGGGGAGTGGGGCCGAAGACGACCGAATCTCTTGAGAAGCTTGGCCTTCGAACGGTTTCAGATATCGCACATACTCCTCGAGCAACGCTAATTCGCGCGCTGGGTGAAGCTAATGGGAGTTCTGTATATGAATTGGCCTGGGGGAGGGACTACCGAGAAGTCATTTCTGAAGAACCTGAAAAGAGCATTAGCGCAGCCGAAACATTCGCTCGTGACATTGATGATGAAGAATTGATTTTGGCAGAATTTTTGCGCTTAACAGAAAGAGCAACTTCGCGAATGCGCGAGAGATCTCTTTTTGCGAAAACCATTTCAATAAAAGTTAGGTACGCAGATTTCACGACAATAAGTAGATCGAAGACTCTTTCGCTACCGATTGATGGTTCGCATGATTGCTATGAAGTGGTCAAAAGCCTCTATCTCGCTCTCCACCTCGATCGTGCGCGATTGCGTTTGGTTGGAGTCAGTCTGGAAAATTTACAAAGTACGGCTCCTGAGCAGATGACCCTCGGCGCTCGAGAGAAAAGCTGGCGCGAGGCCGAAGGTGCAGTCGATCGTGCGCATGCGAGATTCGGCGCAGGTAGCGTTAAGCCTGCGCGTTTGCTGAGAAAGCGTGAAGAGCGCGCTTAAAATAGCTAAAAAATTTGCCCTGACTGCCTAAGCGGTACTCGCAGGTATGCAATTCACGCGGAAATGTTCTATTGTGGGGCGGTAAGTGATGGGCCATAGCGGGCCTCTAAGTCAGGAATGGAGTTCAACATGCCACTGTCAGAGCATGAGCAAAAACTCCTTGCTGAGATGGAAGAGGCGCTATCGGCTGATGATCCGCACTTAGTTTCAACTCTTACTGGCAATCGACTCTATCCAGGGCGCAGGCGGGCCTTGCTCGGGATTGGCCTGGTTGCCCTCGGCATTGCAACAATATTTGTCGGTCTGATTGTCAAAGTTAC
The DNA here is from genome assembly GCA_014377015.1 of Actinomycetota bacterium. Taxonomy (GTDB): domain Bacteria; phylum Actinomycetota; class Actinomycetes; order Nanopelagicales; family Nanopelagicaceae; genus QYPT01. The sequence continues at coordinate 96,946 of JACMQL010000022.1, read as the reverse complement.
CTTGGTGGGGGTCTTTGGATTTCTTATCGCACTAGTAGGAGTAACGCTGACGATCTCCGGTCTCTCGGGAGTTTCGAGTTTGCGTCCTCACCCAAATGCCAAGAAGAGCAAAGGCAAGTTCAATTCTCGTTTAGAAGACCGCTGGGAGAGGCGAAACTTGGACCAGTAAGAACTTTGAGTTGGGCGCACGTCAAAGAAATCAGATGAAATCAGGGACCCGCGGGTCCCTTTTTTGTTGCAGTTTCTGGCAGCGCTTCTGGTGAGATTGGGAAGAAAATGGCGCTAGGTGGTTGAAAATGGGGAGAAATGGAGTAAAGTGGGGGACTAAGACGCTGGAACCTGGGGAAGGGGGCCAGAATTATGTTTCTTGGCACTCATGAACCTCGTTTAGATGACAAGGGCCGCCTCATCCTGCCGGCCAGATTTCGCGAAGAGTTAGCCGGCGGACTGGTCATCACTAAGGGCCAAGAACGTTGCTTGTACGTTTTTCCGGCGGCAGAGTTCGCCACCATTACGGAAACCCTGCGCCAAGCGCCGGTAACTGCTAAGTCGGCGCGCGATTACATGCGCGTGATGTTTGCGGGCGCCCACGATGAAATTCCTGATCGACAAGGACGGATATCAATTCCACAGGGGCTTCGTACCTACGCCGGTTTGGAAAAAGAATGCGTAGTAATCGGAGCGAATACACGCGTTGAAATTTGGGATTCCACAGCATGGAACGAGTACCTGGCAGATCGCGAAAAGGGATTTGCAGAAGTTTCAGAGGAGGTGTTCCCGGGTCTGTTTTAGCGACCCTAGAAAACAGAGCCTCTCTTGTGGCCACCGCCGACCCTTGTATCGGCACCCCTTCCCCGGTGCCGATACTCAAAGTTCCGTCGGCCGGCGGTGACCAGAGGAGAGATTCATAAATAAGAAATGTTCACGCAAGAAAAACGAAATGGCACGACTCGTCTGATTAGCAGAAAACGGATGTATCTAGGAACGAAGGGGGAGAGCATGAAGCAGACAGAGCATGTATCTGTGATGCTTGATCGTTGTGTTTCACTCCTTGCCCCGGCAATTGAGAAGGTTGCCAATCCTGTTGTCGTAGATGCAACTCTTGGTTTAGGCGGCCATAGTGAAGCGTTGCTGGACAAGTTTGAAAATCTGACCGTCATCGGCATTGATCGCGATTTGGAAGCGCTTTCAAAGGCAAATTCACGTCTTGCGAAATATGGAGACAAGTTCAAATCATCACACGCTGTCTATGATCATATTCGTAGTTGCATCGAGGAATTCGGATTGACAAGGGTGGACGGAATTCTCTTTGATCTTGGAATTTCCTCCATGCAAGTTGATCAATCTGAACGTGGATTCTCATACTCCATTGATGCGCCACTTGATATGCGCATGGACAGAAGCCAAGGTAAGTCAGCGGCAGACTTAGTGAACTTTGGCTCCCGCAGCGAACTCATTTTCATTCTGCGGACTTATGGTGAAGAAAAATTTGCTCCACGTATTGTTGATTCGATAATTCGTCAAAGAGAAATCGCACCAATGAATTCCACATCGCAACTTGCAGAGTTGGTTAAGACAGCTATTCCTGCGGCTACTCGACGCACAGGGGGAAATCCGGCAAAGCGCACATTCCAGGCTCTGCGCATTGCTGTTAATGATGAATTGGGTGCATTGACGAGGGCGATTCCCGAGGCAATGGATTTACTTGTCGTTGGCGGGCGTCTTGTCGTCATGTCCTTTCAATCCCTCGAAGACAAGATAGTAAAGGGATATTTTTCCAAAGCATGCGAATCTCTTTCTCCGCGAGAGCTGCCCGTCGAATTACCACAATTTGCCCCAAAGTTTGCTTTGCTAGTAAGGCAGAGCGAAACTGCATCAGAGGAAGAAGTCGCAGTTAATTCCCGATCTCAATCTGTGCGCCTGCGCGCAATCGTGAAAGTCGCAGCGTGATGGCGATTGCATCAGTCTCACCCTCGGCAATTCGCCGTGGCGCCACTACGCAAAGTGCACCGAGCGCCAAACGGGCAGATTTAAGGCTAGTCACCCAAACTGCTACCGAACGAGGTGCAGATAAAAAGGCATTTGCACTCTTTTTGATTTCAATGGCCGTTGCGGGTCTGCTTGCCCTATTAGCGATCAACACTGCGCTTTCGCAGGGTGCTTTCGAATTAACCAAACTTAATTCGCAAGCAACCGCTCTCAATGATGAGCGAGAAGCAGTAATGAAGAAGATTGCTAAGGCATCATCACCAGAGGTACTTGCGTATCGCGCCAAAGTAGCAGGGATGGTCTCGTCGCAAAGTCCGCGTTTTCTTGTTGTTGGACCACCGAGGGATCGGTCAACTCCAGCGCAATTCGTGAAAGATTCTCGCTAAAGATGGGCAATTTTTCGCTCTCACGTTCCAGAATTGGCATTTTGGGATTTACTATTATCGGAATTCTTCTTCTTTTTGGATTGCGACTCGTGGATGTGCAGGCTGTTCACGCGAGTACGTATGCCGCGCAGGCCGCGCAGGAGATGACAACTGTTTCAACGTCGCTAGCGCCACGCGGAGCAATTACAGATATTAACGGTGTGGAATTTGCACGAAGCGTGGCGGCAGTGAGTGTGGTTGTAGATCAAACTCTGGTAACTAATCCACGGAAATTCGCGCAGATTGCCGCTCCAATTCTCAAAATGCCTGCCGGCGAAATTAAGAAAAAGGTAACTGGCAAACTGCGATGGAACATGGTTGCTCGAAACGTAACCCCTGCGCAATGGACACAATTAAAATCTGCATTTGTCCGCTATAACGCAGGTTTAGATAAGCGAGATACGGCTAAGCGAATTTTTGGATTCTATTCAGAGCGAGGATTTATACGAGACTATCCATCTGGCTCGATAATCGCCCCATTGGTTGGCTTCGTTAATCAAGCTGGCGTTGGTGCGACGGGGCTTGAGTACAGCATGAACTCAGTCATCACTGGTAAGGATGGCAAATACAGTTACGCAAACGGGTATGGCGCTCAAATCCCGGGATCACAACAAGAGATTGTGGCAGCCAAACCTGGCACTTCGATTCGTTTAACCATTGACCGAGATGTTCAATGGATCGCCCAACAGGCCATCTCGGAGGCTGTCAAGAAGTCCAAAGCAAGCAGCGGAACTGTAATCGTCATGGATCCGAAAACGGGTCAAATTCTAGCTCTCGCGACGGCTCCTACTTTTGATCCGAACAACACAGGTTCCGTATCGTTGAGTCTTATGAGAAATCCTTCTGTGCAAGATGTCTACGAACCTGGTTCAACAGGAAAGGTCATGACACTTGCGGCTGCAATCGAAGAAAAGGCAGTTACTCCAACCACGATATTTACTGTTCCGTATTCATTAAAAGTGGCTAAGACTAAATTTAAGGATCACGAAAAGCATCCGACAGAAAAATTAACAACCACGGGCATTCTTGCTGTGTCTAGTAATACTGGCACCATCAAAATTGCTCAGAAAATGACGAACGAAGTTTTGTACTCTTACTTGCGGAAATTCGGAATGGGTACGGATACTGGTTCAAGATTGCCTGGCGAATCTCCAGGCGTATTGAGTCAAGTTTCAGACTGGAGCGGAACAACTGCTCCAACAGTTGCCTTCGGCCAGGGTTACTCATTGACGGCGTTGCAGGCGACAAGTATTTTTGCAACTATTGCCAATGACGGATTACGAGTATCGCCCACCGTTATTGCGGGCGAAAGTGACTCCAGTGGCCATTTCACGGCATCAGTGGCGCGCGATCACGTTCGAGTTATTAGTTCTTCTACCGCAAAGAAAATGCGACTTATGATGGAAAGTGTTGTTTCTGCGCGTGGCACGGCTCCCGGTGCGGCAATTCCTGGTTACCGCGTGGCTGGTAAGACTGGAACCGCCCAACGCTTCAATGAAAAATGTGGTTGCTACCGTGGTTACACGGCCTCTTTCATTGGATTCGCACCAGCGGACAACCCGCGTTACGTGATTAGCGTGACGATTCAGGCGCCACAAGGAATTCACTGGGGAGGCACGTTGGGAGCTCCCGTGTTCAAGAAAGTGATGTCTTTTGTGCTTCAGTCGCGCCACGTTGCGCCAACTGGAACGAAGGTAGTGCCCTATCCTTTGAATCAGCAGCAGGTTGTAAATCTGGCTAAAAAGGCGAGGGCCGCGAATGCTGCAGCGACTCAGGGAAAGAATTGATGATTCGACCTGTTGCAGAATTCGAAAGCAAGTTGAGCGCGATCGCCGCACTTGTCGGTGAAGCTTTTCCCACTCAGGACGTCGCGATCACGGGATTAACCAATCAAAGTAGCGAAGTCGAAGCGGGAGATTTGTTTATCGCCCTGCCAGGATTGAAAGTGCATGGAGCTAATTTTGCGGGGGATGCAGAGCGTCATGGAGCGCGGGCAATTTTGACGGATACGGCTGGTAAGGCGTTAGCTCACAATGCCGGAATCCCCTTGATTGTCGTGGTCGACCCACGTAAGTCAGCGGGAGTAATCAGCTCGTGGTTCTTTTCTGAGCCAATGCGGGATATGTACGCTGTCGGAATTACCGGAACAAATGGCAAGACAACCACCAGCACACTTCTAGCCCAGATTTGGACACTTGCAGAACGCGAAGTCGGATTGATAGGCACAATTGAAACTCGTATAGGAAAAGAAGTTTTTGCGAGCAAGCGGACAACTCCTGAGAGTTCCGAACTTCAGAGTCTGGTATCCACTATGCGCGAACGTCACGTGCGCAATCTTGTGATGGAAGTTTCGAGTCATGCTATCGCCCTAGAGCGAATGCGGGGAGCGCATTTTTCGGCAGTGGCATTTACGAATCTCACGCAAGATCACTTGGATTTTCATCGAAATATGGAGGAGTACTTCAATACGAAAGCGGCTCTTTTCCAATTTGAGTATGCCGAGAAAGCTTACGTAAATATTGATGATCCTTACGGACAGAAACTAATATCCCAGAGTCAGATTCCCATAACTAAATTGTCCAGAACTCAAAAGTCGGCTGAGTGGCATTATGTGGGTGCCCACCCCGTTTCTGCAGGCTACGAAATCGCCATTAGGGGAGTTGGAGGAGTTTTGATCGAGGGGCATCTTCCTCTCCAAGGTGATTACAATCTTGATAATGCCCTCATGGCGATCGCTATGGCTGTGGAGAGTGGTGTTGATCCGTTGTTTATGTCGACGATTTTGCCGAGTCTGAGCGGTGCGACCGGGCGACTCGAACCTGTTGCGGTCGGCCAAGAATTCCGCGCTTTTGTTGACTACGCGCATTCACCTGACGCAGTCACGCGCGTTCTGGAAACCTGTAAGAGAATGACTAAAGGAAAGGTAATCGCGGTATTGGGGTGCGGCGGTGATCGAGATTCACTCAAACGTCCACTCATGGGTCGAGCCCTTTTTGCGGGAAGTGATACTGCGATTTTTACTAGCGACAACCCACGATCGGAAGATCCCAATCGCATACTTCAACAAATGGTCGGGGAGATCACGGTTGTCGCACCTAGCGCGATCATCCCAGATCGCGCGGCGGCCATTCAGTATGCAGTCGACCAAGCAGTTGCAGATGATGTTGTTATCGTCTTGGGCAAGGGACATGAGCAAGGACAAGAGAGCAACGGTGAAGTTTTCCCCTTCGACGATCGCTCAGTGTTGGCCCAATCAATCGAGAATTTCGCATGATCCCGCTTACTGCAGGACAGATCGCTGAGATCGTCGAGGGCGTGCTCCATGGCGAACCGCGCATTCTCGTTACTGGATCTCCCACATTGGATTCGCGAAATGTGCAACCCGGTGCCCTCTTTCTTGCATTCGAGGGCGACCACGTCGACGGCCATGATTTTAGCGCTCAGGCGCATGCTGCCGGCGCTTCACTTACATTGTCCAGTAAGAAAGTGGAATCTCCTTGCGTGGTCGTACCTGACGTCGCGCGGGCACTCGGACGACTGGCAAGTTATGTTAGAAATGAACTTGCAGACTTGATAGTTATTGGTATTACTGGATCCCAGGGAAAGACCACCACTAAGGATCTCTTAACTCAAGTACTCGCGATGGTCGGCAAGACGGTTTCGCCACAAGGCTCCCTTAACAACGACCTCGGAGTTCCATTAACTTTGTTGAATTGCACTCGGGAAACTCGTTTCTGTATTTTAGAAATGGGCGCCCGGCACCGTGGAGACATTGAGCGGCTGTGCAAAATTAGCCGCCCAAATATTGGAGTGGTTCTCATCGTCGGATCCGCTCATATCGGAGAGTTTGGCTCTGTCGAAGTTATCGCGGAAACAAAATCCGAACTCATTCGCAATATAGTTCCTGGGGGCATAGCGGTACTTGGGCAGTATGACGCTTTCACCCCGAAGATGTCCGAGGGACTTCCATTGCGAACGTTGTTATTCGGGCAAACTCACCAAGCAACAGTTCGGGCCACAGATGTTGACCTGCGCGAAGGCCGTGCCCATTTCGATCTTGTTACACCAGCCGGAAGAGAGCCAGTTGCTTTGCGATTGATCGGTGAACATCAAATTGCTAACGCCTTAGCCGTTGCCGCAATCTGTACTGGATTAGAGATTCCGATAGAAGTTATCGCGGGTGCTCTCTCGACGGCCGAGATTGCCAGCCGGTGGCGGATGGAAATCCTAGAAGTGTCGGACATGCTTTTTATAAATGATGCTTATAACGCGAATCCAGAATCCACTAAGGCGGCCCTCCGAAGTTTGACTTCATTTGCACAGGCACGCGGCGGGCAGTCGTGGGCTTTTTTGGGAAAGATGCACGAGCTCGGAGCGATCTCGTCGGACCAGCATGCTCACGTCGGGGAATTTGCCGGATTTTTAGGTGTTGACCATCTCGTATGCGTTGGGACGGCGGAGTACTCGCTCAGATTGACAGACTTTCCGGATACTCAGATTCATCAATTTTCCAGCAAGATTGCCGCAGCAGATCTCGTTGAATACTTTTCTCAAGGAGATGTCGCGCTAATTAAGGGCTCACGTACTGAGAAGATGGAAGAATTGGCAGAAGAGTTGATGAAGAGATGGACTGAAAGGGCAAGCGAACAAGAATGAGAGAAATTCTGATTTCAGGAGCAATTTCGCTTTTCATCAGCCTGTTTGGCACGCCGATACTGATTCGCATACTAGATCGAAAAGGATTCGGACAGATCATCAGAGATGATGGTCCAAGTTCGCATCACACCAAACGTGGTACGCCAACCAGTGGCGGTCTCATAATTGTCTTCGCTTCACTTTGTGGTTATCTGCTAAGTCACGCGGTGACTCAAGTACCTATAAGTGCTTCCTCGCTATTAGTCATTGGTCTAGTAATTTCTCTGGGGTTCGTGGGTTTTCTGGATGATTGGTTGAAAGTATCTCGGCAACAATCACTTGGATTGACAGGCAAACAAAAGATTTTCGGCCAAACCCTGTTCGCTGCGATCTTTGGTGCCTTGGCAATTCAATTTCCTGATAAAGATGGACTGACACCCGTTTCTTTATATCTTTCAGGAGTCCGAGATACTTCCCTCAAACTTGGCGCAGTTGTCGTTGTGATATGGATAATAATCATGGTCACGGCGACCAGCAACGGAGTAAACCTCACTGATGGACTGGACGGACTGGCCACTGGCGCATCCGTGATGACATTTTTGGCATTCATACTCATCGGGGTGTGGGAGTTTGGGCAAGGCTGCGGAATCATCGATGGGATCAATTGTTATTCGGTCCGCGATCCGCTGGACTTAGCCGTGTTGTCGGCATCATTGGCAGGAGCATGCACAGGTTTTCTTTGGTGGAATGCATCTCCAGCGAAGATATTTATGGGAGATACCGGTGCACTTGCACTCGGCGGAGCCCTGGCAGGATTAGCTGCCACACTCAGAGTGCAACTATTACTTGTACCCCTAGGTGGACTTTTTGTGATCATCACAATGTCAGTGATCATCCAAAGGCTTTATTTTAAATTTTCCGGCGGAAAGAGAGTCTTCAAAATGGCGCCGTTGCAACATCATTTTGAAATGAGTGGGTGGGGAGAAGTCACAATTGTTTTGCGATTCTGGATTATCGCCGGACTCTCGGTAGCCCTTGGTTTGGGGCTCTTTTACGCGCAATGGGTCGCGCACTAACCGTGATGCTTCCGATTCGTGATGCACAGGTTCTGATCGTCGGTGCTGGTGTAACCGGCACATCTGTAGAGCGGGTGTTGACTCGCATGGGGGCAAAAGTATCTTTGGTCGACGAGACGCACTCGCGTGGCGATCGTCTCCAGCTCCTACCGCTCGCAGACGCAGCGACAAGGCACTTTGATTTCGTTGTCGTCTCTCCGGGCTGGAAAATCACGCACCCATTCCTTCAAGAATTAATGTCCCGCAAGGCAAACCTCATCAGCGAGATTGATCTAGCCTGGCAGATCAAAGAAAAACTCCTTCCCTCCCAGAAATGGATTGGTATTACTGGTACCAACGGAAAAACGACCGCGGTGGAACTCACCACTGCAATTTTGAAAGAAGGCGGAATCCGCACAACAGCCTGCGGCAACGTCGGTGATACGGTAATCGAAGCTGTGACAAGCGATCAAAAATTTGATTATCTAGTAGTCGAGTTATCCTCTTTTCAACTTGAATGGAGCAGACTCCCATCTTTTTCAGCCAGTGCCATTCTTAACATTGCCGACGATCACACCGATTGGCATGGAGGATTTGATAGTTACGCGCAAGCCAAAATGAGAATTTTGGATGGCACAAATCTTGCAATTCTCAACGGTGACGACTCGGTTGTTGTTGAGCGGTCAAGCAATTGGGATGGACGCAAAGTCTTCTATACCCTGAGTGCTCCGAAGCCCGGAGAACTTGGAGTGGTCGAAGATCTGCTCATCGATCGGGCTTTTGTGAATGATCCTCTCGAAGCGGAAGTTCTTGCAGAATTACACGATGTCCATCCACAGGCTGCGCATTCTGTCTCCAATACCCTGGCGGCTAGCGCACTGGGACGATCGGCAGGAGTTGCTTATTCGTCAATTCAAAACGCGGTACAAAATTTTCGACCGGGAAGACATCGAATAGAAACTATTCTCTTTAAAGATGGCATCACTTGGATAGATGACTCTAAAGCTACCAATCCTCACGCGGCTGCTGCATCCATAAAATCCTTTTCATCGGTTATCTGGATAGCGGGAGGGTTAGCAAAGGGCGCAGACATGTCGAGTCTTGTCGAGAAGATTGCCGCAAAGATTAAAGTGGCGATCCTTATTGGGGCGGATCGAGAGTTAATTGGCGCAGCGTTGACAAAGCAATTTCCCAACATTCCAATCATTCGAGTCGACGGAGATAAAAGTGACGGACTTGCGTTAATGCGCAGGATTGTTGCGCAAGCAAACGAATCTGCCGATATCGGCGACGTTGTTCTGCTGGCGCCTGCGTGTGCTTCGATGGATCAATTCGAAAATTACGCTTCGCGCGGCGATTTCTTTCGTGACGCTGTCCTAGAGTTAGTTGATTCAAAATGAAGCGCCAAGGTTTTTTAGCCCAACCAAGTAGTTCCTATTACTTGCTCGTCGGAAGCGCCACCGCCTTAACGGGACTCGGCCTCACGATGGTGCTGTCTGCCTCATCGATTCATTCTCTCGAAGTCAACGGTTCATCATTTGCAATTGTTATTCGTCAATTTCTATTTTTACTTGTGGCGTTACCGCTTGCCTATCTTGCCGCCCGGTTACCGTTGCGCGTGTGGACCAGTCTTGCGCGTGTTGCTTTAGTCGGTTCAATTGTGCTTCTCATCATCTTGCAGATTCCAGGGATGGGAGTGAGCGTGAACGGCAACAAAAACTGGATTTCAATCGGACCAGCGATCTTCCAACCCAGCGAATTCGTTAAATTTTTCATGATTTTGTGGGCAGGTTATATGTTGGCTAACGAAGAACGAAAGGGCACCAATCGATCGAATGTGATGAAGGTTTTGGTGCCCACATTTGGCGCAGTTATGTTGCTCGTAATGGTCGGGAATGACTTAGGGAACGCGGCGATTTTTGCGGCGATTTTAGTCTCGCTTTTATTTGTCTCGGGAATCCACCTTCGTGCACTTGGAGTGGCAGGCGTTTTTTCGCTCACACTGATAGCGGTGCTAATCGTCACCGCACCAAATCGAATGCGGCGGCTGCTAGCCGTATTCAAACCATTTTCGCCCGAGTATTACAATTTGTCGGGATGGCAACCAGCGCACAGCGTGATGGGGCTTGCCAGTGGTGGACTTTTCGGAGTTGGTCTCGGAGCATCACGACAAAAATGGGGCAATCTTCCCGAAGCGCATACTGATTTCATTTTCTCCGTCGTCGGTGAAGAGTTGGGCTTAGTCGGAACGCTCTGCGTTTTGTTGCTTTTCGCAACGTTAATTTTGGCGATATTTAGGATTGCTATTCGAGCGTCAGACCCGATGAGTAGGTATGTCTGCGCGGGAATTGGTTCTTGGGTGGCGATTCAAGCGATTTTGAACATTGGGTCTGCCCTAAGCGTGCTTCCCGTCGTCGGTGTGACCTTGCCGCTGCTTTCCTACGGAGGTTCATCTCTGATTGCGATCCTCTTAGCACTAGGTTTTGTGGTGGGAACGGCACTCAGGGACCCGGCACTCAAGCGAGTTGAAACGGAGAAAAATAATGCCCAGTAATTCTGCGCATGGCACAGGCACAAAGCAGCCCGTCCGCAGAATCGTCTTGGCAGGCGGAGGTACGGCCGGACACGTCGAACCCGCTTTAGCGGTGGCGCGCGGATGGAAAGAAAAATATCCAAATGACGTATGCGTTTTTATTGGAACGGACTCTGGCCTTGAAAGGACCTTGGTTCCATCGGCGGGATTTGAATTACGTACCATCGAGAAAGTAACTCTGCCGCGAGCCCTTGGAATCGGGATGGTCACACTCCCATGGAGATTATCCCGATCGATGAAGACATCTCGCGCAATTGTATCGAATGCTGATTTGCTGATTGGTTTCGGCGGATACGTGAGCGCCTCGGCATATTTAGCCGCGAAGTTGGAGAAAGTCCCTTTCATTGTTCATGAAGCAAATGCAAAGCCAGGTTGGGCGAATCAACTTGGTGCCTACTTGTCACCCAACAGCGCAACTACACATCCAATAGTGCGGGGAAAATTTTCGCGTTCAATTTCTACAGGTTTACCGTTGCGACCAGATGTGCAACGAGCAGCAGAGCGAGCCCAGTCAGACTGGGGCGCGGCCAGAATCGCAGCAAAGTTGAACTTGGAGTGGGATGTTGATCGTCCTGTGATTTTGATACTTGGTGGCTCGCAAGGGTCGACTTTTATCAATAGTCAGATAGAACGCGCCCTGCCAACGCTGGTTGGGCAGGGGTTTCAAATTATGCACTCAGTAGGGGCGAAGAATTCCTTGCCTCCGAGCTCGCACAATTACCGCGCCCTTAGCTACATCGATGATATGGCGAGTGCGTACTTGGCCGCTGATGTCGTTATTGCAAGAAGTGGCGCGGTTACGTGCGCTGAATTTGCCGCCCTGGGCCGCTCGGCAATATTCATCCCTTTGCCGAGCGGAAACGGCGAACAAGCACGAAATGCAGATTTCTTAGTTGAGGCGGGAAGGGCTGTGGTTGTTGCGCAAAATGAATTCTCATCTGATTGGCTAATTAGGAATATCGGATCGGCGATGGAGCGAGCCGGCGAACTTGAGAAGCCTGGATTATCCGATGACCTATCAGCGGTCGAAAAGATTGTTGAACTCATGGAGAACGTCTTGGAACGCCAACAAGAATGACGATTAGGAAGTTGCATGTAAAAGATATTCGAGGCAAGCATGTTCACCTGGTTGGAATTGGCGGATCTGGGATGAGCGGGATTGCGCGAATCATGGCCTCTGAAGGAGTCAATGTCTCTGGATCGGATTCCAAAGATTCTTCGGTGCTCTCGGGGCTGCGCGCTTTGGGCGTAAAGACCATTGTGGGACATTCATCGGAAAATATTTTGGGAGCTGACTTTCTAGTTTATTCAACTGCGATCTCTCGTTCTAACCCAGAGATCATTGAAGCTGAAAGATTAGCGATTCCTCGACTTTCGCGGGCGCAGGCTTTAGCGATCTTGATGTCTGAGTCCACCAGCGTTGCCGTAGCGGGCACACACGGCAAGACGACGACAACATCGATGCTGACAGTTGCACTGCAGTCGGCAGGCGAAGATCCTTCATTCGCAATCGGTGGAGTACTGAAAGCATCGGGGTCAAATGCGCATAAGGGATCGGGATCCATCTTCATTGCAGAGGCTGATGAGTCCGACGGATCCTTTATCGAGTATCACCCATACGGGGCGATTATCACAAACATTGAACATGATCACGTCGATTTCTTTGAAACTCCAACGGAAGTGGCGCAAGCTTTTGCTGAATTTGCTTCCACAATCTCGAGTGATGGCTTCTTGGTCTACTGCAGAGATGACACCGGAGCCACGACATTGGCCGCGGAAGTGCCGCTTAGTAGAAAATTAAGTTATGGCACGGATAGTCAAGCAGACCTGCGAATTGATCAAGTAGAACTCTTACCTTCTGGGTCCCAGAGTCGAGTGTTATGGCAAGGGCTTTCCGCAGGGAAGTTGAACTTACAAGTTCCGGGTTTTCATAACGTTCTCAACGCTGCCGGCGCCCTAACCGCAGGTCTGGCGTTAGGAGTTGATACGAGTGAACTTTTGGCAGGGCTTTCCACTTTCAGAGGAACAAGTCGCAGATTCGAATTTAAGGGCCAAGTTGAAGGAATCAGAGTTATAGATGATTACGGTCACCATCCGACAGAAATTCGAGTCACCCTCGATACAGCCAAAAGATATGCCACGGATGGTCGCGTCTTGGTTGTCTTCCAACCGCACCGATATTCGCGAACCAGAGCGTTTACCTCGGCTTTTGCTACGGCACTTGATAAAGCAGATCAGTCGTGGGTTCTAGAAATTTATGGCGCAGGCGAAGCGACGATTCCTGGCGTGAGTGGATCTTCGATCACCAAATTCATGACCCACGGCAAATTTGAGCCCAATTTTCTTTCGGTCGTAACTGAGGTCGCGGAGACGGCGCAACCTGGCGATGTGATTTTGACACTTGGAGCCGGAGATGTGAGTTCACTCGCGCCACTTATCTTGGATTCACTTTCCAAAAAGTATGCAAAGTAGTGATGTCCGGTCGACTGCGTAGGCTCTTTTTGAGTCGTCGTTCACTTCTATTTCTATTCTTAATCTTGTTTGCATCAACTGCGTACATCCTAGGCTGGTCATCGATTCTCACAGTGAAGCACGTTATTGTTGTCGGCGCTCCCACGAAAGTTGATCGCGAACTTATCTCCCAAGAAGTATTCATTGGCGAGAGAATGGCGCGCGTAGACAAGCGAACCGTTTCGGCTTCGTTGAAGAAATTCTCGTGGTTGAACGACGCACAAGTTGAGCGAAATTGGATCAAAAGTTCAATCACCATTAAAGTAAAAGTGCGTCTGCCGCTTGCAAAATTTGGTAAAAGTTTTGTGGACTCGGAAGGAGTTTTGTTCTCACTTCCACATCCCGAACGATTTGCAGTCCCGAATATTTTGGCAGCTTCAACGCAAGCCAGACGATTTGCGGCAGACCTTATCGAAAGTCTGCCTGCCTCATTTCGAAAGGACGTTGGAGTTGTATCCGTTGAAGGAATGCAGTCAGCAACATTGCTCATTGAAAAAACAGCCCAGAAGCGCAAGCAGGAAATTTTGGTTCGGTGGGGTGACTCTTCAAATACGTCGCTAAAAGTACGCGTATTTCAATCATTATTGGCCTTGCCAGAAAATTCAACAATCGTGTTTATGGATCTATCCGCACCACACGCGCCAATCGTCCGCTAATAGTTTTCGTGTCGGTATTTGCGCGAATGCGCAACGCGCTCTACCGTCGTGTTATACAAATCTTGAACGCTAATTCTCAAGTTGAGGTTTACGGTTCATAAGGGGGATAAAACGTGGCGTCACCACAAAATTATTTGGCCGTTATCAAGGTAGTTGGTATCGGTGGAGGTGGCGTGAACGCGATTAATCGCATGATTGATGTCGGTTTAAAAGGCGTCGAATTCATTGCAATCAATACAGACGCGCAACATTTACTTATGAGTGACGCGGATGTGAAACTCGACATCGGACGAAAGTCAACGCGCGGACTTGGCGCTGGTGCTTCTCCAGAACGTGGTCGCGAAGCGGTCCTCGATCATGTCGACGATATCGAAGAAGCGCTACGTGGTGCGGACATGGTTTTTGTCACGGCTGGTGAAGGCGGGGGAACTGGAACAGGTGGCGCTCCGGTCGTTGCAAAAATTGCACGCGAACTTGGTGCACTCACAATTGGCGTGGTGACTCGTCCATTTTCTTTCGAAGGGAAAATCCGATCACGACAAGCCGATGAGGGAATTGATGCACTTCGTGCAGAAGTTGACACCTTGATAGTCATTCCAAATGATCGATTGTTGGCAATATCTGATCGTTCGATCACAGCAGTAGAGGCATTCAAGAGTGCAGACCAAGTTCTCCTTTCCGGCGTTCAAGGCATCACTGAGATCATCACTCAGCCTGGCCTGATTAATCTTGATTTTGCTGATGTCAAAAGCATCATGACTGACGCGGGTTCGGCTCTGATGGGAATTGGATCTGCACGCGGCGAGAATCGTGCTGTAAGAGCTGCAGAGATGGCGATTTCGAGTCCACTTCTTGAGGCGTCTATAGATGGCGCCATGGGCGTATTGCTCTCTGTTGCTGGAGGATCAGATCTAGGACTCTTTGAAATTCACGAGGCATGCGAATTGGTGCAATCTGCTGCTCACCCAGAAGCGAAGATCATTTTTGGAACAACCATTGATGATGCGTTGGGCGATGAAGTGCGTATTACGGTTATTGCCGCAGGATTTGACGGTGGAGCTCCCAAGACGGTACCGGTCGCAAGTTTTGACGCGTCTACCCTAAATGGCAAAGCTGATCCGATCGCTGGGAATGATCCGCTGCAGGTTGCGCTAGAAATGGAAGAGAAGGAAATTCCAACTCGTCCGCGAGTGACGTTTGAGCAGATGATTTCTGAAGATGAAATTGATGTTCCTGATTTCATGAAATAGAAAATATTGACAACTCGCCTCTTCACGGATCGCATCGGTGGTGTGAGCAAGGGTCGGTACGAGAGTTTTAATTTGGCCACTCATGTGGGCGACGATCTGGAAGACGTGACACATAACCGATCCATACTTGAAGGCATGACAGCGCCTTTAATGTTCATGAATCAAGTGCACGGGGCCACCGTCGTTGTCGTAGAGGAATCTGTAAAACATGTGCTTACCGCGGATGCGATGGTCACCCAAGAACCTGGATTGGCTTTATGTGTGTTAGTAGCTGATTGCATACCAGTTTTACTGTGGGACGATGAGGCTTCGTGTGTAGCAGTAGCACACGTAGGTCGAAAAGGTTTAATAAACGGTATTTCTGGGAAGACGATTGCAGTAATGCACGAACTTGGGGCATCTCGGATTTTTGCGCAATTTGGACCTTCGATCTGTGGCAAATGTTACGAAGTGGGTGAGGATGTATTCGAGGAAGTGGTCACCACATACCCCCAGGCTCGCGGATCACGTTCTAAATTTGATTTCACCTTGGATTTACCAGCAGCACTTGAATTCGAGTTAGTGCGCGAGGGCGTTGAAGTTTATAAAAGTTCTGTTTGTACATTTGAAAGTGGCTCCCATTTTTCTTACCGTCGTGATGGAGTCACAGGTCGAACTGCAGGGGTGATTTGGTTGTGAATTCCGTTGAATCCATCAGGCGAGATGAATTAGCCCTCGCACTCAGCGATATACAAGGTCGTATTTCTCGTGCTGCAGTCGCATCCGGACGTTCGAGCAATGATGTCAATCTCATAGTCGTAACGAAGACTTACCCAATTAGCGACATTGGAATACTTTCCAGTTTGGGAATTTCGGATTTTGCGGAAAATCGTGAGCGTGAAGGTGCAAATAAGTCGGAGCAGTTGAAGGTGGAGGTTTCGGCGAACTGCCGATGGCACTACCAAGGTAAAATTCAAAGCAACAAGATCAAGTCGTTGCTGAACTGGGTGGACGCGATCCATTCTTTGGACGAGGTACGACATGTTCCCTTGATCGCGCGTGCCATTCCCGAAGGCAAGACCGTAGGAGTCTTTATACAAGTAAGTCTTGATTCGCAACCTGGAAGGGGAGGTGCGCAACCGTCGGAATTGAGGAAATTGGCTGAAGTCGCGCTTTCGACCAGCGGGCTTCGGCTCATGGGATTAATGGCAGTGGCGCCAGTGGGTGAAGCACCAGAGGGGGCTTTTTCCCGTCTAGCCCAAATTCATACGGATTTTAAAGCGGAATTTCCGAGCGCTCCGTCTCTTTCTGCCGGGATGAGTGGCGACTTCGAAGTTGCGATTAGGCACGGTGCGACACATGTGCGAATCGGCGGTTCAATCCTCGGTTCCCGCGCGGTGCAAAGGTAACCTTTGGGACATGGCTAATGCATTGCGAAAGATGGCGAACTACCTCGGGCTCACTGAGGATTCTGAAATTGCGGTAACGGAATCGGAGCGAGTGGTAGCGCCCAATCGTTCCGCAGAGATTAGAAACAAGAACCGCGATGTCCGCCCAGCTTCATTGGTCCTCGCCTCTTCAGTGACAACAATTGCGCCGGCATCATCACAAGCGCCGATGCAACTCGACTTGCCGATTCTGGAGCGGATTGTGACATTGCATCCACGTTTCTATAACGAAGCCCGCATGATTGGTGAGCATTTTCGAGAAGGCAATCCTGTAATTATTAATCTGAGCGATATGGAAGATTCAGAGCGGAAGCGTTTGGTTGATTTTGCCAGTGGGCTAGTTTTTGGCCATCATGGAACTATCGAACGAGTTACTTCCAAAGTATTCCTTCTCTCGCCCGCGAATATTCGCGTAAGCAGCGAAGATAAAACTGCTGCGGCAGAAGCAAGCTTCTTCAACCAGAGCTAACCATGCTAAGTATTGGGTATTACCTTGTGCTTGTGTTGCGCCTATTTCTTATGGCGCTGCTGGGTCGACTCATTCTTGACTACATACGCATGTTCTCGCCGTCGTGGCGACCGCGCGGATTAATTCTTTATATAGTGGAAGCGATTTATGCCATTACGGATAAGCCGACCGCCCTCGTTCGTCGCTTCGTTCCACCATTACGACTAGGTGGGGTGAGTTTAGATCTGTCTTTCCTGGTGCTCTTTTTTGCAGTACAGATCTTGATCCCGATTGTGGGTCGTCTCTAACTTTTTACTCTGCAATTTCTAGTCCCGAAGAAAACCACTCGCCTTCCTGGCCCGCGAATCCCTCGGTGTTACGCACCATCTTTACAGCCAAGACCTCCGCCTTGATTCGCTCCAGATCAGAATCGATCGCGGTGGCAATTTCTACCGATGCATTCCATTCCACCGTGATGCGATCGCTGATGTCGAAACCTTTATTCTTGCGTTCTTCTTGAATTGCGCGAATTACTTCACGCACATGACCCGCGTAGATGAGCTCTTTCGTGAGAGTGAGATCTATTGCCACACTCTCGGTGTCGTGGCTTGCCACGGTCCAGCCCGCTTTCGGCTCTTCTGTGATGACGAGATCGTCCAGGTCGATAATCCAATTGTTAGTTTCAGATTTAAGGTTGTATTCGCCTGCAGTGCGGACTGTTGTTACGAGGTCGGTTGGATCAAGATCTGCAATAGCCTTTGCAATCTCTTGTACCAACTTTCCGTACTTGGCTCCGAGTGAACGAAAATTTGCCTTCACTTTTACGTGGACCAAGTCTTCACCGGCAGCCGAAATATCTTGCAAAGTAAGCACATTTAGCTCTTCGGCTATTTGGTCTTTCATCTCCTGCGGAAGTTGCATCCACCCGGGAGCGGCAATGAGGGCTTGCGACAATGGTTGTCGAATCTTCACGGCAGATTCGGCTCGGGCGGCTCGACCGAGTTCGACAATGCGTCGCGTCTGCCCAACGTGAGCGGAGAGGATTTCGTCAATAGCGCCGACCTGTGCCACAGGAAAATCCGCAAGATGTACTGAAAGTGCTGCACTCGGCACAGAAGGGCGAATAAGTTCTTGCCAGACTGACTCAGTGATGAACGGGACGAGGGGGGCCATAAGGAGAGTGAGGGTCTGGCAGCATTCATGCAAAGTTGCTAGGGCGGCAGAATCTCCATCCCAAAAGCGACGTCGCGAACGTCGGACATACCAATTCGATAGGTCATCGATGAATGTAGCAAGGACTTTGCCGGCTCTCTGAGAATCAAATCCTTCCATTGCCTGGTCAACTTCGACAATCAGGACGTTGAGTTCGGAGAGGATCCATCGATCCATCAAAGGTCGGTCGTGGGCTGCGGGGGAACTTTCAAGGTTGAAATTTGATGCTTTTGCGTAAAGAGAGAAGAAGGAGATTGTGTTCCAATATGTAAGCAAAGTTTTTCTGACGACGTCATTTATCGCGTCATGCCCGACTCTGCGTCCAGTCCACGGAGAACCTGCTGCAAGCATGAACCAACGCACCGCGTCAGCTCCATGCTGCTCGAGCAAAGCCATTGGTTCTAAAGCATTACCAAGGTGTTTGCTCATTTTGCGGCCGTCTTTGTCGAGGATATGTCCGAGGCACAAGACAGTTTTGTAGGGACTTTTATCGAAAACCAAAGTTCCGATCGTCATCAGCGTGTAGAACCAGCCGCGAGTTTGATCGATTGCCTCGCAGATGAAATCCGCCGGGTAAGCGGCTTCGAATTTTTCAACTGAACCGGCTTTATGCGGATAACCCCATTGGGCAAATGGCATGGCACCAGAGTCGTACCAACAGTCAATGACTTCGGTTACGCGAGTCATGCCAGCGTTGCATTCTTTGCAATTCCAGGAGATGTCATCCACGAACGGTCGATGCGGATCAAGGGAATCAAGTTCGACACCCGCAAGGTCACCGAGTTCTTTGAGAGAACCGACGCAAATATCGTGACCATTTTCGCAGCGCCAGATTGGCAGCGGTGTGCCCCAGTAGCGATTGCGCGAAAGCGCCCAGTCAATATTGTTGTTGAGCCAATCGCCGTAACGTCCATGTTTGATTGTTTCCGGATGCCAGTCCGTGTTTTCGTTCTCACGCAGCAATTCAGTTTTTATCGAAGTGGTTCGGATGTACCACGATGGTTGCGCGTAATACATCAACGCAGTGTGACAGCGCCAGCAGTGTGGATACTGGTGCTCAAATGCCAGATGCCGGTAGAGGGCACCAGTTTCCTTGAGATTTCTGACTAGCAACTTATCGGCATCCTTGAAGAAGTGTCCACCGACAAGTTCCACGGTAGCGAAAAATTTGCCATCAGGAGCTATGGGATTGACCACCGGCAAACCGTAATTTCTGCTCACCTGCAAGTCGTCGGCACCGAATGCGGGGGATTGGTGAACAAGCCCCGTTCCGTCTTCGGTCGTGACGTAGTCGGCGAGTACGATGAAATGTGCTTCAGGTATGTCTACGAAATTAAATGGCCGTTGGTATTTTGTAAATTCAAGATCTTTCCCAAGTATGGTCTGCAAGATTTTCACTTCGCCCTTGAGTGCACCTACTAATTTCTCAGCGAGGACTAGAACTTCTTTCCCGTCTTCCGTGATTTCTTCAGCAACGACGTAATTGACGGAAGGATTCACGGCAATGGCAGTATTTGACACCAAGGTCCACGGCGTCGTAGTCCAGACAAGAAATGCAGCATGGAGTTCTGCAAGAGGACCTGACGTTATGGGAAACCTGACAAAGACGGATGGGTCAACGACAGTCTCGTAGCCTTGCGCCAATTCGTGGTCGGATAATCCAGTTCCGCAACGAGGGCAATAGGGAGCCACTCGGTGATCTTGAACGAGCAGTCCTTTTTCCCAGATCTTCTTCAGACTCCACCAGACGCTCTCGATATATTCGGGAGACATCGTCCAGTAGGCCTCATCGAAATCAACCCAAAAACCCATCCGTCGCGTCATGTTGGTAAAGGCACCGACATGTTCTTGTACAGAAGCGCGACACTTGTCATTGAACCTCGCGATGCCGTACTTCTCGATATCGCCCTTTCCGGAAAATCCCAAAGCTTTTTCAACGGCGATCTCGACTGGAAGGCCGTGACAATCCCAACCCGCATTTCGGGTGACGAACTTGCCCTTCATAGTCTGGTATCGCGGAAATGCATCTTTGAAAACGCGCGCTTCTATGTGGTGAGTTCCCGGTGCACCATTGGCAGTGGGAGGTCCTTCATAGAAAGTCCAGTGCGCGGCGCCCTGTCGGGCGGCTAGGCTCGCGGCAAATATCGAATTTTCTTCCCAGAATTGCAGAATGGTGTGCTCATTCGCCGACAGATCCACGTGCGCTGGAATGGCTCGATACTCGCTCATCTCTCCCTCTCCATTTCACCCGAACTGGTGATCTTGGAGGGACGACCTCGATGTTCCCCGAGATCGCGGTACCACCCGCCTTGCACGGTCACCCGTGCCACTTTAACTGCCATCACGCGCTGGTTCTACCTCGCTGAGCGTGAACTCTGCGGCTCTTCCTGCCGGCTCGAGGGTGATATCCCCGTCATGACCGTTTTTCGTGAAGGTTTGATTGTAATGCATAGCGAGGCAAGTGGCGCTTGAGCGAATATCAGCATAAGGTGCGCGCCGTGGTACTCAAGAAGAAGAGCGCAACGGCAAGCAAGGCGCCGGCCAAAAAAGCCCCTGCCAAAAAGAGCGCAGTCAAAAAGGCGCCTACTAAGAAGGCTATACCTACTAAAAAGCCGGCCCCCGTCAAGAAGGCCGTACCGGCTAAAAAGGTTGCTCCGGTCAAGAAGGCGGCACCTGCGAAGAAGGTGCCGGCACGACCTTCGTTGGCAAAGAGCGTCGCTACGCCGACCCCGAGTGTGCCGAATCTTACTTCGTCCGCCCCGACCCCAGTTGAGGAGCGTCGCCTAGTGATGCCGCCGCCTCCACGCCCTGTTAAGAGCGGAAAGAAAGTGGCTCCTCTAAAACCCATCAAGATTGCGCCAACTCCAGTTGTCGTGGCAGAGAGCGAAGGTGGTTGGACGACTGCAGAATTTAAGAGCGTTCGCGTCGAACTTTCAAAGGAATTAGCTCGACTAAAATCTGAGTTAGCAGCAGTTGAAATTGAGATGGACGAACTGATTCGCGAATCTGGTGAAGGCGCTGGAGATGACCAAGCAGATGCAGGAACCAAAACTTTTGAACGTGAACACGAGATGTCATTGGTGATAAACGCCCGAGATATGGTTTTGCAAACTGAGAGAGCTCTCGAGCGAATCGACGGCAAGACTTATGGTCGGTGCGAAGAATGTGGCAATCCGATTGGCAAAGCCAGATTGCAAGTATTTCCGCGCGCCACGTTGTGCATGTCGTGCAAGCAAAAGGAAGAACGGCGCTGATCTTGCGCCTAAAAAACTCAATCTGGAAAGTCGTTCTTTCTTGCGGGTGGATTATCTGGGTGTTGGATGTCGCGACAAAGTCGTGGGCCTTGTCACATCTTGAGGGTGAGCCGAAAGTAAGGATATTGGGAAATTTCCTCACCCTTACTTTTGCGAAGAATTCTGGGGCAGCTTTCAGTATTGGAGGCAACGGAACATTATTTTTAAGTTTATTTACGGTTCTTGTGATCTTCTTGATTGGGCGTTGGACACCTAAAGTCACATCTCGGCCCTGGGGATACGTCTTAGGCCTGGCGCTGGGCGGAAGTTTGGGGAATCTAACCGATCGCGCTTTCCGTGGAGAGGGAGCCTTCCGCGGTCATGTCATCGATTGGATTGCACTGCCGCATTGGCCCATATTTAATATTGCGGATTCGGCTATTGTCATGGCTGCGCTCTTAGCTACATTTCTTGCCTATCGAAATGTTTCTCCGAGTGCCCCGCTCAAGGACAAGCAAGACCGAAAAGACGAGGAATCACATGGCGCGTGAATTGCGGACTCTGGTGATTCCAGAAGGCGTGGCTGGCGAACGAGTAGATAGTGCTCTCACAAGAGTTCTCGGTCTTTCTAGATCCTCGATTGCAAAACTATTAGAGGACGGCGAAATAACTTGCGGCAATAACTCGATGTTGAAATCTGAGCGCGTCACTTTCGGCCAAATTATCGAGATTCTGCTGCCCGACAACTCGGCGAAAGAGCCCATTCCACTTACGCCTTTGGAGGGATTGAACGTTGTTTATGATGACGAGTCAATCATCATCATCAACAAGCCAGTTGGTTGTGCTGCACATCCAAGTCCGGGGTGGACCGGACCAACTGTGGTTGGTGCGCTCACAGCCGCTGGGTATTCGGTTTCTACGAGTGGGGCTGCTGAGAGAGCAGGGATCGTTCATCGTTTGGATGTCGGAACAAGCGGTTTGATGATTGTTGCTAAAACTGATCAGGCATATTCAGCATTGAAGGCAGCATTCAAAAATCGTGAAGTGGATAAGACTTACCACGCACTCGTACAAGGACATATGGATCCAACGAAGGGCACCATTGACGCGCCAATTGATCGACACCCAAAGGAGGATTACCGATTTGCCGTAGTGATGGGCGGCAAGGAGAGCATTACACACTACGAAGTAATTGAGTTTTATCGGGCGGTGTCATTAGTAAAGGTAGAACTCGAGACAGGGCGCACGCATCAGATTCGTGTGCACTTTTCGGCGCTGCGCCATCCGCTTGTGGGAGATTTCACATACGGCGCTGATCCGGCGCTCGCCGCCCGTTTAGACATGACTCGTCCTTGGCTTCACGCAATCGAACTCAAGTTCAAGCATCCACTTTCTGGTGCGGAGATGGAGTTTCACGCTTCCTACCCAGCGGATTTGGCAAGATCACTGGCGTTGCTCGACTCTTCAGTGCTTCCGTAAGGGTAAGTTCACCATCCGTGGCCTCCTTCGTACATCTTCACGTTCATACCGAGTACTCGATGCTCGATGGTGCTGCACGTGTCGGTGACTTAATGAGTGCCGTGGCATCCCAAGACATGCCCGCTATTGCGATGACAGATCATGGAAATGTTTTTGGTGCGTTTGATTTTTATAAACAAGCCAAGAAAGCCGGCGTAAAGCCGATTATCGGAATTGAAGCTTATGTAGCCCCTGGGTCTCGATTTGAAAAAAAACGAGTCCAGTGGGCGGAGGGCGGGGAAGACGATGTTTCCGGTGGTGGCGCGTACACACACATGACCTTGCTCGCCGAAAATAATGAAGGATTAGCCAACCTCTTTCGCCTGTCATCATTGGCATCTCTTGAAGGTTATTACTACAAGCCCCGCATGGATCGTGAATTATTAGCCAAATACAGTAAAGGAATCATTGCCACGACTGGCTGTCCAGGAGGCGAAGTTCAAACTCGTTTGAGAATGGGCGCCTACCGTGAAGCCGTAAGGGCGGCAGCTGAACTGCGGGATATTTTCGGTCCCGAGAATTTTTTCCTAGAGTTAATGGAACATGGAATAGACGTCGAAGCTAGAGTCAAAAAGGATCTTCTCAAGTTGGGTAAAGAACTCGACCTGCCGCTACTAGCAACGAATGATTTGCACTACACCGCTCAAAAAGATTCATCGGCCCATGAAGTATTGCTTTGCGTGCAATCTGGTTCCACGTTGGCCGATCCTAAGAGATTCAAATTCGAAAACACCGAGTTCTATTTGAAAACCGCGGAGCAGATGCGCGAAATTTTCAAGGAACTTCCCGAAAGTTGCGATAACACTTTGCTCGTAGCCGAAAGATGCAATGTGACGCTTCGCGAGGGCGAGAACTTACTTCCTAATTTTGAAGTTCCAGAAGGAGAGACTGAGGACTCTTGGTTGCGTAAAGAGGCAGAGCGAGGATTGCGCGAGAAGTTGGGGAGCGCCATCACTCCAGCGCATGAAGACCGTCTCAAGTATGAGTTGGAAGTTATGGGCAAGATGGGTTTCCCGGGGTACTTCCTCGTGGTTGCAGATCTGGTTGGCTACGCCAAACGAGAGCGCATCCGAGTGGGACCTGGACGCGGATCTGCCTGCGGGTCACTCGTTTCGTACGCACTTGGCATCACCGCCCTCGATCCACTTGAGCATGGTTTGCTCTTCGAGCGATTCCTAAATCCAGAGCGCATCTCCATGCCGGATATTGACCTGGATTTCGATGAGCGCAGGCGTGGAGAAATGATTCGATATGCGACTCAAAAATATGGCGAGGATCGAGTTGCCCAAATCATCACTTACGGCACAATTAAATCAAAGCAATCGATTAAGGATTCGACTCGCGTTCTTGGTTATCCCTATGCGGTCGGCGAAAAATTAACGAAGGCTCTTCCACCCGCAATTATGGGAAAAGATATTTCACTCGCGGGCGTTTTCGATCCGAAGCATGATCGATATGTAGAGGCTGGGGAATTTCGCGCGCTCTATGAATCTGATCCAGACTCAAAACGCGTGGTGGACACCGCTCGTGGACTCGAAGGTCTCAAGCGGCAATGGGGGGTGCATGCCGCAGGAGTGATTCTTTCTAAAGAACCTTTGCTTGATGTAATTCCCATTCACCGACGTGATGCGGACGGCGCCATCATCACGCAATTCGATATGGGTGCCTGCGAAGCCACAGGTTTATTAAAGATGGACTTTCTTGGACTTCGGAACTTGTCTGTACTGGATGACTGCCTGCTCAATATTAAGGAAAATCAAGGGATTGAGGTAGTTCTTGAGACTCTAACGCTAGATGATCCCAAGACTTTTGAGTTGCTTGGTCGCGGCGACACATTGGGTGTTTTTCAGTTAGACGGTGGACCTATGCGTGCACTTTTGCGATCCATGGTGCCCGACTCGTTTGCAGATATCTCAGCCGTTATCGCGCTCTATCGCCCTGGCCCTATGGGTGTAAATGCGCACAACGACTACGCAGATCGTAAGAACGGGCGAAAACCTATCGAGTCAATTCATCCCGAATTCTCAAAGCCACTCGATGAAATTCTGGGCGACACTTACGGCTTGATCGTCTATCAAGAACAAGTAATGGCGATCGCGCAAAAAGTCGCCGGATTCTCACTCGGACGAGCTGACCTATTACGCAAAGCAATGGGCAAGAAAGATCGCGCAATTCTGGATAAGGAGTACGTTCATTTCCAGGAGGGCATGAAGGAAAATGGATTCACTGCAGGAGCTATTGAAAAGCTCTGGACAACCCTTTTACCTTTTAGCGACTACGCATTCAATCGAGCCCACAGCGCGGGTTATGGCGTAATTTCGTACTGGACGGCCTTCCTGAAAGCCAATTATCCGACGGAATACATGGCGTCATTGCTAACCAGCGTGCGTGATGACAAAGATAAATCTGCTTTGTATCTCAGCGAATGTCGTCGTATGGGAATCAAAGTTCTGCCACCAGATGTTAATGAATCTAATTCTGAATACACGGCACGGGGCACCGACATTCGGTTTGGGCTCGCGGCAATTCGCAACGTCGGCGAAGGTGTCGTTGCTTCAATTAAGAAGTCTCGTGAAACAAAGGGAAACTTCACTTCTTTTGGAGATTTTCTGGCAAAAGTAGAAGTGCAGGTGTGCAACAAGAAAACGATCGAATCTCTTATCAAAGCGGGCGCCTTTGATTCCTTTGAACTTTCGCGCAAGGGATTGATGTCAGTGCACCTCGAGGCGATCGATTCAATCATGGAGACTAAGCGAGCAGAGGCGATCGGCCAATTCGATCTTTTCGGAGGAGAATCAGTTAGCCAGGTTTCAGGAATCGAAATCGACATTCCAGCCGGCGAGTGGGAGAAATCCATTCTGTTGAGTTATGAACGAGAGATGCTTGGTCTTTACGTGTCAGACCATCCTCTACTCGGCATTGAACATTTGATTCGCGCTGCCACCGATGTAACAATCAGCCAGCTGCTCGATGACGAGACATTGCAAGATCAGATGGTGACTATCGGCGGATTGGTAACCGGTATCCAACGTAAAGTGACGCGACAGGGTGCTTCATGGGCGATCGTCACCGTCGAGGATCTAGCCGGTGCACTTGAGGTGCTCTTCTTCTCCAACACCTACACGCAATATGCACTGACCTTGTCCGAAGACCAAGTTGTGGTGATACGAGGTAGGGCTGATCGCCGCGAGGACACCTTGCGCTTCACTGCCCTCGAACTCACTTCGCCAGACATTTCAAAGGGTCCGATCGGTCCGCTCCTCATCACAATGCCGATTGCGCAGTGCACGCCTCCGATCGTCGATCGATTGCGAGAAATTCTTTTGACGCACCCTGGTCAGCGCGAGGTCCACTTACAATTGGACGACCACGGAAAAAGAACAATCATGAAGCTCGATGCGCGAGTGACATCCTCGCCAAGTTTGAGTGCCGATTTGAAAGAAATTCTGGGTCCTTCCTGCCTCGTGTAGTTATCTCTGAGAGCCTGCATTTATTGCCCACCCAGCGACGCTCTGACTGCCTCTACAATTGAGGTTCACCATTATGTGAAGGGGTCTTGCAGCATGTTGCGCATTGTTGATTTTCGTGGCCGATCACTTAGCAAATCTGGATATTTTCGCGAGTTACCCCGTGCGGTTCTGGATGTAGCCGCGGCGATGGAACTCATAGCTCCCATCTTGGAACGAGTAAAAGATGGTCACGAATCGGATTTGATCGATCTGGCTGAGGAGTTCGACGGAGTTCGCCCGGTTGCCATTAAGGTCCCACGCGAGGTTATTGATCAATCCCTTGATCAATTGGCTCCCGAAATTCGCGTGGCTCTTGAAATCTCGATTGAGCGCATTCGAAAAGTTCATGAAAATCAAAAGCGTCTCGAACACACGACGCAGGTCGTTGATGGCGGAACCGTTATCGAGAAATGGGTGCCAGTTGACCGCGTTGGCCTTTACGTCCCCGGCGGCAAAGCTGTCTATCCCAGTAGCGTGATGATGAATGTGATTCCCGCCCAGATTGCGAAAGTGCCGAGCATTGCCGTTGCATCCCCACCGCAAGCGCACTTTGGTGGTTATCCGCATCCCACAATTCTTGCCACGTGCGCTCTACTAGGTGTCTTCGAGGTGTACGCAGTCGGAGGGGCGCAAGCTATTGCACTTTTCGCATATGGAATGGCGGGCGTATGCGAAAAAGTCGACCTGGTTACTGGACCAGGTAACATCTATGTGGCAGCCGCCAAGCGAGCTTTGCGTGGAGTAATTGCCATCGATTCGGAGGCGGGACCAACTGAAATCGCGATTCTTGCGGATGAAAGCGCCAATGCAAAAGATGTGGCAGCCGATTTGATGAGTCAAGCAGAACACGACACCATTGCAGCCGCAGTGCTGGTGACTACCTCGCCTGAGTTGGCAGATAAAGTTATTAAGGAACTAGAACTTCGTGTCCCGTTGACCAAGCATTCCGAACGAATTGCCGAAGCGCTTTCGGGTATCCAGTCGGCAATTGCATTGGTAGATACAATCGAACAGGGCCTAGATGTTGTAAACGCGTATGGTGCGGAGCACTTAGAGATCCAAACCAATGATGCGCGAACTCACGCCGCTGAAATTCGTAATGCGGGCGCCGTATTTATCGGCCGATTTTCGCCGGTGTCCCTAGGAGATTACTCCGCAGGCTCGAATCACGTACTGCCCACAGGAGGGTGCGCTTGTCATTCAAGTGGATTATCGGTGCAAACATTTCTGCGCGGACTTCACTTTGTCGAATACAACGAAACTGCTTTTACCGATATTTCTTCTGTAGTTATTACCTTAGCCAATGCCGAAGATTTACCGGCACACGGAGAGGCCATAGCCGTCAGGTCGGAGAAATCTTGAGCGCGCCTACATGGCCCGCATGGTTACCGCTTCGTGACAGCCTGCGAGGCTTAACTCCTTATGGGGCTCCGCAGATCTCATCTGTCACGCGAATGAATACCAACGAAAATCCTTATCCGCCTTCCACATCACTGGCACGTGAAATCTCCGCGAAAGTCTTGTCGATCGCGCAGGAATTAAATCGATACCCCGATAGAGATGCAACGAAATTGCGCGCCGGACTGGCTGATTATCTGAACCAATCGTCATCGGCAAGACTTACGAGCGAACAAATTTGGGCGGCAAATGGAAGCAATGAAATAATTCAAACTCTTTTCTTAGCCTTCGGAGAACGTGGCGCGCTAGGTTTTGTCCCTTCGTACTCAATGCATGCACTTATCGCCAAGGTAACTTCAACCAGATGGGTGGACGGGAGGAGGGACTCTGACTTCTCGTTGAATCAGCAGGTGTCTCTCTCTGACATTGCCCGAGAGCGGCCAAGTCTGACTTTTATTACTACTCCGAATAACCCGACTGGATCTACCGTATCGCTGGAAACGATCGAGATTCTGGCGAACGCTACTGCGGAGGTGGGCGGTTTGCTTCTCGTTGATGAGGCTTACGCAGAATTTTCTGCACAACCGTCTGCAATCACCTTGCTAGCCAAATACCCAAACATCGTGGTCATTCGTACGATGAGTAAAGCATTTGCGTTTGCGGGCGCTCGGATCGGGTATCTGGCGGCCAATCAGCAAATTGTGCAAGCCGTCCAACTCGTGAGACTTCCATATCACCTGAGCCAAGTAACACAGGCGCTTGGACTGGTAGCTCTCGAGCACAAGGACGAACTCCTTCAAAATGTAAACAAACTCGTCGCGGCGCGGAACCAGATGTCTCAAGATCTTTTGAATTTGGGATGCAAGGTGATTCCGAGTGAAGCCAATTTCATCTTGTTCGCGGTAGGCAATTCCGGCGATGTGTGGACCTCACTCCTTGATAAAGGAATTCTTATTCGAGACGTAGGATTGCCGGGTTATCTGCGGGTCACCGTCGGCACAGAAGAAGAAAACAAACGATTTATCCAAGCCCTATCAATTTCGTTACCGCCCAAAGGGGGAAATCCGTGAGAACTGCGCACGTAGAAAGAAAAACAAAGGAGTCCGAAGTTCTAGTCGAACTTAATCTTGATGGACATGGATTAATCGATGTATCCACTGGCGTTCCTTTCTTCGACCACATGTTGGGGCAATTAGGGAAGCACTCGGGTTTCAACCTGCGCGTAAAAACGCGTGGTGACGTTGATGTCGATTCCCATCACACTGTTGAAGACACTTCGCTTGCTTTCGGCCAGGCGTTGCGCGAGGCGCTTGGAGATAAATCTGGCATTCGCAGGTTTGGCGATGCGATGGTTCCGCTGGATGAAGTTTTGGTACAAGCCGCAGTGGATCTATCTGGTCGCTCCTATTTGGTGCATCGTCAACCTGAAATTGTGGAACTCATAGGAACCTTTGATACAACACTCGGGCGGCATATATGGGAATCAATCGTGGCGGAGGCACATATCGCGCTACACATTCGTGTTCTTGAAGGGCGAAATGCCCACCACGTCCTGGAAGCACAGTTCAAAGCCGTTGCGCGTGCCTTGCGTGACGCCGTGTCAATCGACGGTCGTGTAACTGGAGTTCCGTCTACCAAGGGCACTCTTTGATCGCAATACTCGATTACGGCTCGGGTAATTTACGTTCCGCCCAGCGTGCTTTTGCGACCACGGGGCACGAGGTGGTTGTCACGGCTGACCGAGAAATTTGCCGCAAATCTGCCGGGTTGGTCGTTCCTGGCGTGGGAGCATTTCGTTCTTGCATGAAAGGCTTGTTGGCAGTCGGTGGCGATGAGATTGTTCGCGAACGATTGAACAAACAGCAATCGACTTTTGGAATTTGTATTGGAATGCAAATATTTTTTGAAAGTGGAACCGAAACTGCCCAAGAATTTCCAGGCGCTACGCCAGGTTTAGGTATTTGGAAAGGTTCGGTTGACAAACTCAACGCGCCAGTGCTGCCCCATATGGGGTGGAACACCGTCAGCGCGCCGCAGAATTCGTTGCTATTTAAGGGTCTGGAGGAGGAGTCATTTTATTTTGTGCACTCGTACGCCGCGAAGACGGAGAGCCACAAAAAAATTGCGTGGGCTGAATATGGGGATCGTTTCATTGCGGCCATCGAAGATGAAGCTTTTTTTGCAACTCAGTTTCACCCGGAGAAATCTGGCGCGGCGGGTTTGGCTCTAATCAAGAATTGGACTGATTCACTATGACAGAAAAGAAACTAGAACTTCTTCCGGCTGTTGATGTTAAAGACGGCCGAGCAGTCCGTTTAGTTCAAGGCGAACTAGCCAACGAGAGCGTATACGGAAATCCCTTAGAAGTTGCCTTGGATTTTCAATCAGCAGGCGCCCAGTGGTTGCATTTGGTCGACCTGGATGCTGCATTTGGACGCGGCGAGAATTCAAATCAACTTGCTGAAGTCGTGGGCAGACTTGATATCGATGTCGAGTTGTCAGGAGGCATTCGTGATGATGCGTCTCTACGGCGCGCCTTGGCGACAGGATGTAAGCGTGTCAATCTTGGAACGGCTGCACTCGAAAATCCAGAATGGACGGCACGTGTTGTTGCTGAATTTGGAGATCGGATCGCGGTTGGTCTTGATGTTCGTGGCCGAATTCTGTCAGCTCGTGGATGGACAAAGGACGGTGGTGATCTGTTTGAGACGCTGGCACGTTTGGATAATGACGGATGCTCACGTTATGTGGTTACGGACGTCGGTCGTGACGGAACTCTGACCGGACCGAACTTAGAGCTACTCACTTCTGTTTGCCAAGCAACGTCGCGACCAATTGTTGCTAGTGGAGGCGTATCCTCTCTCGCGGACATCGGCGCATTGGCTGCCATGACCACACTTGGAATCGAAGGGGCCATCGTGGGCAAAGCGTTATACGCGGGAGCCTTCACTCTCCAAGAGGCTTTGGAAGTATCTAGACGATGACGCTTTCTATTCGAATAATTCCCTGCCTTGACGTAGATAGCGGGCGGGTCGTGAAGGGTGTCAATTTTACTAATTTGGTTGATGCAGGTGATCCAGTTGAGATGGCATCCCTCTATGATCGTGAAGGCGCTGACGAACTTACATTTTTGGATATTTCAGCGAGCAGCAGTGGGCGCGACACGACAATCGATGTCGTGCGTCGCACCGCGGATCAAGTATTTATCCCATTGACAGTGGGGGGCGGGATTCGATCCGTAAAAGATGTAAACGCTTTGCTTCGTGCAGGTGCCGACAAGGTTTCGATAAATACCGCAGCACTTGCGCGACCTGCCTTAATTGCAGAGATAGCCGACACTTTCGGTTCGCAGGTGCTTGTACTTTCTGTTGATGCTCGCCGGGCCCGTACTAACTCGGGTTTCGAGGTCACCACGCACGGCGGTCGAAAAGGTACAGATATCGACGCTTTGGAGTGGGTAGAAAAAGCGTGCGAACTTGGCGTAGGGGAAATCCTTCTTAATTCAATGGATGCGGACGGAACACGCGCTGGCTACGACCTAGGAATGATTCGCGCGGTTCGCCCCAAAGCAAATGTCCCACTTATTGCCAGCGGAGGAGCCGGAACTATGGAGGACTTCGCTGCGGCATTGGATGCTGGCGCTGACGCACTTCTGGCGGCGAGTGTTTTTCATTTTGGAATTCATAGAATTTCAGATGTGAAAGAATATTTGAGTAGGTCCGGATATAGCGTGCGCATGCCGTCGAAGCGATAGGGCAGAATGTCGTCATGGACACACGTGCCACACCTGAGTTACCCGCGCAATTCGACGGATTGTTGCAAGATCCGCAGGCATTGATCCCAGCGATTGCCCAAGATGCCAAAAGTGGGGAAGTGTTGATGTTGGCATGGATGAATCGTGCGGCAGTGGCTCAGACGCTTGCAACCGGCAAGGTCACTTACTGGAGCAGAAGTAGAAAACAATTGTGGGTTAAAGGTGCAACTTCAGGTCACACCCAATTTTTGAAATCGATCTCCCTTGACTGCGACGGGGACGCGCTTTTGATTCAAGTCGAGCAAGTTGGCGTTGCCTGCCATGCGGGCCAGCCTTCATGTTTTCATAACGCGGTGAATCCATGAATATCACTGAATTTCGCAACTATGCGAAAGACTTCAATGTCATCCCAGTTTCGCGCACGTTACTGGCCGATAGCGAGACTCCGCTTGGCGTGTATCGAAAATTAGCCAAGAGTTTGCCCGGAACTTTTCTTCTAGAGTCCGCTGAGCATGGGGGGGTCTGGTCTCGTTACTCTTTTATTGGCGTGCGAAGTGAAGCCACTCTTTCCGAAGAAGATGGATGTGCCGTGTGGCACGGCACCGTCCCGGCGGGTGCGCCGGCAGGCATGCCTGCGTTGGAAGCGTTGCGTATTGCAAGTGATCATTTGAGATCACCGAAAATCTTGGGTCTTCCTCCGCTCACTGGCGGACTCGTCGGCTACCTGGGTTATGACTGCGTTCGGGCCTTGGAAAAATTGCCGGAACTTGCCGTTAAAGATCTGCCAATTCCGGAAATTTCATTCATGCTTACCAGTGACCTTGCCGTACTCGATCACAATGAAGGCACCATCACTCTCATCGCCAATGCAATCAATTGGGACGGAAGTGGTGAGCGGGTCGATGAAGCTTTTGCTGACGCGCAAGAACGCTTGGGTCGGATGCAACGCGATCTACTAGTACCCCTGGCTAGCAGCGTTTCCATGATGGAAGAGCGCCAACCTGCGGTTTACGACCGAGACACAAGTGCAGAAAAACATATGGAAAATGTTCGCATGGCCCAGCGGGAGATAGTTAAAGGTGAAGCATTTCAAATAGTTGTATCCCAAAGATTCACGATGGAAGCTAAAGCGGAATCACTTGATATTTACCGCATGTTGCGGCTGCATAACCCGAGTCCCTATATGTACCTCATTCGATTACGGGACGGAATCGACATTGTGGGTTCGAGTCCAGAAGCCCTCGTGAAAGTTTCTGATGGGGAAGTAATGATTCATCCGATTGCTGGAACTCGTAAAAGATCTGATTCACCTGAAGAGGATTTTCGACTCGCGGAAGAGTTGCTTTCTGATCCGAAAGAACGAGCAGAACATTTAATGTTGGTAGATCTCGGCAGAAACGATCTCGGCAGAGTTTGTGCGCCTGGCACAGTCGAAGTTATTGAATTCATGCACATCGAACGTTTTTCGCATGTGATGCATATTGTTTCAACTGTGACCGGAAGGTTGGACGATGCAAAGAGTCCGATTGACGCACTCTTCTCAGTTTTTCCCGCCGGCACCCTTTCGGGGGCACCTAAGCCGCGCGCGATGGAAATAATCGAAACGCTTGAACCAACTCGTCGTGGAATCTACGGTGGCGCAATCGGCTACATTGATTTCACGGGTAACATCGACACTTGTATAGCGATTCGCACTGCTGTTATTTATCAAGGCAAGGCGTACGTTCAAGCTGGTGGCGGAATCGTGGCGGACTCGGATCCGAACGAAGAAAATCAAGAAACGATGAACAAAGCCGCTGCAGTTTTAGGGGCCATACAATCTGCTAACGGTTTGCATAATCTCTGATGGTAAGTAGAACTTTGCTCGTCGCGCTACTTGTGATCGTCGCTGCTTTCTTTGTTTTGCTGACTCGATGGATCGTGCGCCTTCCGCATAGGTACGAACGTCATCCGCGTGCGCTTAACCCTTGGAGCGCCCTCGACAGCGGCATTGATCCTTCGGATTCCGAAAAGAGTTCCACATGAGCGTTCTTGACGACATCATCGCAGGAGTTCGCGAAGATATGGCAGCAAGACGTTCATCGTTGGCATCCTTGCAGGAGAAAATGGATCAGGTGGACGAGGTGCGAGATGCTCTGCCAGCATTGCGACGCACTGGGATTTCTCTCATATCTGAGGTGAAGCGCTCATCACCAAGTAAAGGCTCTCTTGCGACCATCGCCGACCCTGCGTCCTTAGCACAAATATATGAAGGGGCTGGTGCTGCTGTTGTCAGCGTTCTCACTGAGGGTCGTCGTTTCGGCGGCTCATTGGCAGATCTGGTTGCAGTGCGAGAGTCCGTTTCTATTCCAGTGCTTCGCAAAGATTTTATGGTCGATGAGTATCAATTCTACGAAGCGCGCGCCCATGGTGCAGATCTCGTACTCTTGATTGTTGCGGCACTTTCTCAGAATCAACTTAAGGATTTTGCTGAACTCACCCGTGCCCTCCACATGCGTGCAATCGTTGAAGTTCACTCTCAAGATGAACTAGATCGAGCGTTGGAGATTTCCCCGGACATCATCGGGGTAAATTCTCGAAACCTAAAGGATTTATCTGTTGATGCCAAGGTTTTCTCCCAACTGATACCGATGATCCCCGCGAATATTGTTCGAGTGGCAGAGTCAGGAATTGCAACCCGCGGAGATGTAGTTTTCGCTCACCAAGCCGGAGCGGATGCGGTGTTGATCGGCGAAGCGCTGGTACGCGGTTCAGATCCTGCAATTACGATTCGAACTCTGTTGAACGACTAGTAGAATTATTTATCCACGGTAAACGCGATACGAAACGACGGTGACATGAACGAGACAGGCCATTTCGGTCCATTCGGAGGACGTTTTGTTCCTGAGGCGCTGATTGGCGCTTTGGAAGAACTAGCGGCGGCACATTCAGCCGCGATCATCGATCCTGACTTTCAAGCTGAGTTGCAAAGACTTCATGAGACTTATACCGGACGACCAAGCATCATTACCGAAGTTCCTCGCTTTGCAGAGCATGCAGGGGGAGCACGCATCATTCTCAAGCGCGAAGATCTGAATCACACAGGCAGTCACAAGATCAATAACGTCTTAGGTCAAGCACTACTCACCAAGCGAATGGGAAAGAAGCGAATCATCGCGGAAACGGGTGCCGGTCAGCACGGCGTGGCAGCGGCTACCGCCGCGGCACTTTTCGGTCTTGAATGTGTGGTCTACATGGGGGAAGAGGACACCAGACGCCAGGCCCTCAACGTGGCGCGCATGAAGCTTCTAGGGGCGCAGGTGGTGCCGGTCAAAACTGGTTCACGCACACTTAAGGACGCCATCAACGAGGCCATGCGTGATTGGGTCACAAATGTCGATACGACTCATTACATGCTGGGTACAGTGGCCGGACCGCACCCCTTCCCTACGATGGTGCGAGATTTCCATAAAGTGATTGGCGAGGAAGCGCGTTCGCAAGTTCAAGCGTTGACGGGCAGATTGCCGCATGCCGTTTTGGCATGTATTGGTGGAGGGTCAAATGCAATCGGAATCTTCCATGCCTTCATTGGCGATTCGGATGTCCGCCTGATTGGCTTTGAAGCTGCAGGTGACGGCATAGAAACCGGCCGGCACGCAGCCACCATTACCGGAGGAACGATCGGCGTTCTTCATGGAACACGTTCGTATGTGTTGCAAGATGAGAACGGTCAGACCGTAGAGTCTCATTCCATTTCAGCAGGTTTGGATTACCCCGGCGTCGGTCCTGAGCACGCGTACCTGCATTCGATTGGAAGAGCTGAGTATCGCGCGATTACCGATGCGCAAGCCATGGAGGCGTTTGCTTTGCTCTGTAAGACAGAAGGAATTATTCCCGCAATCGAAACTGCACACGCACTTGCCGGTGCAATTGACTTGGGCCGTGAACTCGGTTCGGATGCGATTCTTCTCCTGAATCTTTCCGGGCGTGGTGACAAAGATGTTGCGACTGCCGCCGACTATTTCAAGATTGAATTGTGATGAAAACAAAACTCGAGGAACTTTTTGTCCGAACACGTGCGGAAAATCGAGCCGCTTTGATCGCTTATTTGCCGGCGGGCTTTCCATCGCAGTCGCTTTGTGAATCTGCAATTTCCATATTGGCAGATGCCGGCATCGATGCCATTGAGATTGGCTTTCCCTACAGCGATCCGGTGATGGACGGGCCGACGATTCAGCGAGCTGCCGAAATGGCGCTCAAGGGAGGTACGGGGGCGAAAGAAGTTTTCACTTCTGTGAAGTATGCACATGAGGCTAACTTGCCAACTGTGGTGATGACGTATTGGAATCCAATTGAACGCTATGGAGTTGATGCATTTGCGCAAGAGCTAGCTAAGAATGGTGGTTCGGGAGTTATTACTCCAGATCTCACAATTGAAGAGTCTGACGGATGGATCAACGCGACGCGTAATTCAGATGTGAATTCAATATTCGTGGTGGCGCCAAGCACAACCAATGAAAGACTTCAAAAAGTCACCCAAAAGTGCTCCGGTTTTGTATACGCGGCTAGCCTTATGGGTGTGACGGGAGCACGCGCGAGCGTTTCTTCAGGCGCGCAGGATTTAGTAGCGAGGATTCGAAAGTTGTCCGATCTTCCTGTTGCTGTCGGCCTGGGTGTATCCACTCGCGCACAAGCTCGCGAGGTTGCGAAATTCGCCGATGGCGTCATCGTCGGCTCAGCATTTATAAAGGTTCTTTTAGATGCCTCAACCGCGGAAGAAGGACGAGATAATCTCACTGGGCTCGCCCGTGATCTGGTAGCTGGCGTGAGGGAGGCTGACCGGACCGGGGTTTCGACTCTAAAGTGAATAAGCTCGCCGAATTAGTGCCCTACAATTTGGTCAGATTGGGCTGATGAGTAAGCAGGAAATTAACCAGGAGAGAAGGATGCTACGTGGCAACTAAATCAGGTGGAGATAAAGTCACTCGTTATTTAGTTATAGGAATGGTCGCATTCGTAATCGCGGTTGGTGTTGTCTTCTCAATTTTGAGCAATCGCCCCAATAGTAGCAAAGCTATTCCATCCAGCGTATCGGCAGCCAATGGGAAGGCCATTGTTTTTAATGCAGGTCTTAAAAACAAGCCCGTGGTTGATATCTGGGAGGATTTACAGTGTCCGGTTTGCGCCCGATTCGAACAGACCAACGGCGAGCACATCCAGAAGTTGATTACGGAAAAAAGAGCCGTCGTTAATTTTCACTTGCTGTCATTCATTGGTCCAGAGTCGATCCTTGCCGCCAACGCACTTGCGTGCTCTGCGGACGAAGATAAATTTCTCGCCCTTCACAAATACCTTTATGCGACTCAAGGAGCAGAAAATTCCGGAATCTGGTCAAATGAAGGACTCATTTCTGCAGCGAAAGAGGCTGGGCTCTCCACTTCAACATTTTCCTCGTGCGTTAATTCCGGTAAGTACACAAACTGGGTTAGCGATGTCGGCGACGAAGGCGCTGCGAAGGGAATCAATTCCACTCCGACCGTTTTTGTGAACGGTAAAGAACTTGATCGAAAAACCCAGTACTTCGACTTGGCTGGATTTAGCGCCGCAGTCGAGGGGTAATTGAAAAGGTGATGTACCGGTCGATTCCGACTCCTAGTACATCCGCGTTTCAGTTGGGGCCCTTTACCGTTCATTTCTACGCCCTCTGCATCATCGTTGGAGTGGTTCTTGCAGTATGGATCGGCGATCGACGTTTTATACGTTTTGGTGGCGCACCTGGAGTCGTTAGCGATGTTGCTTTTGTCGCGGTACCTGCGGGCATTATCGGTGGAAGGCTGTATCACCTCGCGACCTCACCAGACGCATACTTCGGCGCAGGGGGAGCTCCGCTTGACGCTTTCAAAATTTGGGAAGGTGGCCTGGGTATTTGGGGAGCAATATCCTTGGGCACCGTTGCTGCGTATTGGAAATTTAAGCGAGTCAGCCGGGCAGATTCTGAGCCGAGAGTAAGTTTTGCAGTCTTTGCTGATGCATTAGCGCCAGGGGTTCTGGTGGCGCAGGCGATCGGACGAATCGGAAACTGGTTTAACGGCGAATTATTTGGAAAGCCGACTGATCTTCCTTGGGCGCTAGATATCCCGCTGCGGCTTCGGCCACGTGGCTACGAGGGATTTGAGACCTTTCATCCCACCTTCCTCTATGAATCACTGTGGTGTCTGTTTCTCGCGCTCCTTATCGTGAAATTTGGAAAAAGGTTTCGTCCAGGGCAATCTTTTCTCTTTTACGTATCTGCTTACTCCATTGGCAGAATGTTTATCGAATTACTTCGCATCGATGAAGCCCACCGTTTCTTCGGCTTGCGACTCAATGTTTTCGTGAGCGCGGCTGTGGCAAGTATTGCAGCTGGGTTGTCGTGGAAAGTGACCAGGGCAATGAAGGTTTCAGGGCGCTTTCCCGCAAAACAGACTGGGCGTGTGGAGTAGTCTGGGGCCATGCCTTTAGAAGACGTATACAAACGAAATCTTGCGCACCGAAGTCACCGAGCAGGCTGGTTACGCGCTGCGGTTTTGGGAGCCAACGATGGATTGGTATCTATCGCAAGTTTGATGATTGGGTTTGCTGCTGCGGCAACTGCCGAGAACTTGTTGGTCACAGTTGGTATAGCCGGCATCGTGGCTGGCGCCATGTCGATGGCAGTCGGGGAGTACGTTTCCGTTCGTTCGCAAAACGATATCGAGGAGTCCGACCGATTGCTCGAAATTTCGCATCTTGCCGAAGATCCGCAAGCAGAACTTCAAGAGCTCACGCATATTTATATAGATCGGGGCTTAACCCCCGAACTTGCAGCGCAAGTGGCGGTGGCTATGCATGAGAAGGATCCTTTAGCAGCCCACTTAAGGGACGAACTTGGTCAGTACCCCCACACCAAAGCTCGTCCCGTCCAGGCCGCCATTGCCTCGGCTATAAGTTTCGCGGTCGGGGGAACGATCCCGTTCTTAGGCGCCTTTGCGCCGTCTCTCGGAGCGCAAGCATGGAGCATCGTTGCTTTCGCCTTAATCGGCTTGCTCATCACCGGAGTCGTGAGCGCAAAAACTTCAGGCGCGGCCGCCTGGCGACCCACGGTTCGAGTCCTAGTCGGTGGGAGTTTGGGCATGGTCATCACTGCAGGCATCGGATCGCTGGTTCGTCTGAGCGGAATTTAAAGTTCGGCCTGTGCTGCCGTGTTGCTACTGTCTTGCTACTATGTGACATTGCGTTAGCCAGAAGTTTAGGCGCGGTTAACGTTTTTAGATCTTTTATCGTGGGCCACTGCTGTCCCTGCTTCAATCTTTTACCGGGATAACAGAGGTACTACTTAATGGCTCGCGAATCTGATTTTCCGCAACGTCAGGGTCTTTACGATCCCGCTTTCGAGCACGATTCATGCGGCGTTGCCATGGTGGCGACCTTGAACACAACTCCGACCCACGAGATTATCGAAAAGGCCCTCACTGCTCTGCGTAACCTCGAGCACCGCGGTGCCACCGGAGCAGAGCCAGATAGTGGTGACGGTGCCGGCATCCTCATTCGAATTCCAGATCAGTATTTTCGAGAAGTTGTAGATTTTGATCTTCCTGTGGCAGGGGCGTACGCCGCTGGTATTGCTTTCATCCCGCAAGGAGTTGAATATCGAAATCAGGTAGAGGACATCGCACGGGAAGAGGGTTTGCGGATTTTGGGGTGGCGCGTCCTTCCCATCAATTCTTCCAGTTTAGGAAAAACCGCTCTGTCTGTAATGCCAGATTTTCAACAGCTTTTTATTGCAGGCATTGATGGCGAGAGCGGATTAGAACTCGACCGCAAGACTTTTTGTCTTCGTAAGCGGGTTGAGCGCTCGCTTTCGCTTTATTTCCCGTCACTTTCTTCGCAGACAATTGTCTACAAGGGAATGTTAACGACTGGTCAACTCGAAGAATTTTTTCCAGAACTCTCGGATGAGCGAGTTGTGTCGCCGCTTGCTTTGGTCCACTCACGATTTTCCACGAACACGTTTCCTTCATGGCCGCTTGCGCACCCATACCGCTTCATTGCCCACAACGGTGAGATTAATACCGTTAAAGGGAATAGAAATTGGATGCGCGCACGGGAGGCACTTCTTGCTAGTGATTTGATCCCTGGAGATCTGAACCGTTTGTTTCCAATCGTAGATGTGCAAGGAAGTGACTCTGCATCATTTGATGAAGTCTTGGAACTTCTCTACCTCGGTGGCAGATCACTACCCCATGCGATCTTGATGATGATTCCTGAAGCTTGGGAGAACCACGCTTCAATGTCGCAGTTAAGGCGAGATTTCTATGCTTTTCACGCATCGCTGATGGAGCCATGGGATGGACCAGCGTGTGTGACGTTCACCGACGGACATCTAGTGGGTGCAGTTCTTGATCGAAACGGCTTACGTCCTTCGCGTTTCTGGGTGACAGATGACGGTCTCGTAATCCTGGCAAGTGAAGTTGGCGTGCTCGATATTCCGGCCGAAAAGATCGTCCGTAAGGGCCGACTGCAGCCTGGTAAAATGTTTCTAGTTGATATCGAAGCGGGTCGAATAATTGAAGATGATGAGATAAAAGATTCTCTGGCCGCCGCAGCACCGTATAGCGAATGGCTTCACGCTGGCATGGTTAAGTTGGTCGACCTTCCGGCGCGCGAACATATCGTCTATCCGCACGCTTCCGTAATCCGTCGTCAGCGTGCGTTCGGATATACCGAGGAAGAACTCCGCATTTTAATCACTCCCATGGCGCGGAACGGGGCAGAGCCGCTGGGATCGATGGGCACGGACTCACCAATCGCCGCGCTTTCTAGCAGACCTCGTCTGCTTTTCGATTACTTCTCTCAACTTTTTGCGCAGGTGACTAATCCGCCACTGGATGCGATTCGTGAAGAACTTGTTACATCCCTTAGTGGAGCTATCGGACCGGAGCACAACTTGCTTGAGCCGGGACCAGCGTCATGCCGTCAGATTCAATTGGATTTTCCTGTCATTGATAACGATGAGTTGGCGAAAATTATTCATGTAAATGCAGATGGAGATCATCCGGGTTTCCAGACGTATGTCGTACGAGGACTTTTTCCAGTCGCCGGAGATGGCGAGTCACTTCGTGAGCGACTCGATGAAATCAAAGCTGAAGTGTCTGCGGCAATATCTGATGGAGCGCGCTTGATTGTTCTTTCAGATCGCGATGGAGATGCCGATAATGCAGCAATTCCTTCCCTCCTTCTTACGGCAGCCGTTCATCACCATCTAATTCGGGAGAAGACACGTACCAAAGTTGGATTGATTGTCGAAGCTGGCGACGTCCGCGAAGTCCATCACGCGGCTGTGCTAGTTGGATATGGTGCTGCCGCAATTAACCCGTACCTTGCGATGGAGAGCGCCGAAGACCTTGTTCTGCAGGGTGTGATAACAGGTATTACGCCAGAAAAGGCCGTTCGCAATTTGATCAAGTCGTTGGGCAAGGGCGTTCTCAAAGTTATGTCCAAGATGGGAATCTCCACCATTGCCTCGTATACGGGTGCGCAAGTCTTCGAAGCTGTTGGCCTTTCACAAGAAGTTATCGATGAATTTTTTGTTGGAACAACTTCAAGACTGGGCGGCATTGGCCTAGACGTCATTGCAGAAGAAGCAATTGCGCGCCACCATGTTGCGTACCCACCAGGTGGAGAGATTCCCGGCACAATGCGTTTGCCGATCGGTGGTGAGTATCAGTGGCGTCGTGACGGCGAGCCGCATCTCTTTGACCCGGAGACTGTTTTCACTTTGCAGCACTCAACGCGCAATAAGAAGTTTGACGTATTCAAGCGATACACCTCACGTGTCGATGAGCAAAGTAAGTCTTTGATGACATTGAGAGGATTATTTTCTTTCAACACGGGTATTCGTCCTTCGATTCCGATCGATGAAGTCGAACCGATAGATTCGATCTTTAAGAGATTTTCGACGGGCGCCATGTCCTTTGGATCCATCTCGCAAGAAGCTCACGAGACCATGGCGATTGCCATGAACCGACTCGGCGGAAAATCCAACACAGGTGAGGGCGGGGAAGACCCCGCGCGATTTATTCCACTAGAAAATGGAGATTCCAAACGCTCTGCAATCAAACAAGTCGCCAGTGGTCGATTCGGAGTAACTAGCGAGTACTTAGTGAATTCAGATGACATTCAAATCAAGATTGCACAAGGCGCCAAGCCCGGCGAAGGCGGTCAATTGCCCGGCAACAAGGTCAATGCCTACGTGGCCCAAGTTCGCCATTCAACGCCCGGCGTGGGACTTATTTCTCCGCCACCGCACCACGATATTTATTCAATTGAGGATCTAGCGCAGTTGATTCATGACTTGAAGAATGCAAATAAGAATGCGCGCATTCACGTCAAGCTCGTAGCAGAAGTCGGTGTCGGTACTGTCGCTGCAGGTGTGAGCAAAGCACATGCTGATGTCGTGTTGATTTCGGGTCATGATGGGGGCACTGGCGCTTCGCCACTCACCTCGCTCAAACATGCCGGAGCTCCATGGGAACTCGGGTTGGCAGAAACTCAACAAACATTGCTTCTCAATGGATTACGGGATCGAATCGTGGTTCAGACTGATGGACAGTTAAAAACTGGCCGCGATGTTGTGATAGCAGCGCTGCTTGGCGCCGAAGAATTCGGCTTCGCTACAGCACCTCTCGTCGTATCG
This sequence comes from Actinomycetota bacterium, assembly GCA_014377015.1. GTDB lineage: Bacteria > Actinomycetota > Actinomycetes > Nanopelagicales > Nanopelagicaceae > QYPT01. The sequence continues at coordinate 54,640 of JACMQL010000022.1, read as the reverse complement.
GGTTGCGTGATGATGCGAGTTTGTCATCTGGACACCTGTCCGGTTGGCGTTGCAACTCAGAATCCTGAATTGCGCAAACGTTTTACTGGCAAACCTGAATTCGTAGAAACTTTCTTTCATTACATTGCGCAGGAAGTGCGTGAACTACTGGCGGCGCTAGGTTTCAGGTCTATCGAAGAAGCGGTTGGACACGTTGAGTTCCTTGAGACAAAGGCGGCCGTGGACCACTGGAAGGCCAGCGGTCTGGATCTGTCTCCATTGCTCGTGCGTCCCAATATCGACGGACCGTTGCATCAGACAATTGCCCAAGACCACGGTCTAGCTGCGGCCCTTGACAACACTCTTATTTCTTTGGCGAAACCCGCTCTGGAAAGCGGAGAACTTGTTCGGATTGATCTTCCGGTTCGAAACGTGAACCGCACGGTTGGAACAATGTTAGGTGCCGATATCACCCGCAAGTACGGCAGCGCAGGCTTGCCGCACGACACGATAGATATCACTTTGCGCGGGTCTGCTGGTCAATCTTTGGGAGCTTTCATCCCGCAAGGATTGACACTGCGCCTCGTCGGGGATTCCAATGATTATGTTGCCAAGGGAATATCCGGAGGAAGGGTGATACTGCGCCCTTCTGATGAATCCACCTTTTTGTCTCATCAAAATGTAATTGCCGGGAACGTCATTGGCTACGGCGCGACATCAGGTGAGATATTCATTCGCGGCACTGTCGGGGAGCGATTTTGTGTGCGAAATTCTGGTGCCACTGCGGTCGTCGAAGGAATAGGCGATCACGGTTGCGAATATATGACGGGCGGCGTCGTTGCAGTATTGGGTCGCACGGGACGCAATTTTGCAGCAGGAATGTCAGGTGGACGTGCGTTCGTTCTTGACCTTGAGACTGCGCTGGTAAATCCAGAACTAGTTGACATCCTCTCGGTCCCGAACGATCAAAAGGAATTCCTGAAAGACCTCTTGAACAAATTCGAATCTGAAACTGGATCTGTGGTGGCGGCCGAACTTTTGCATAATTGGGAGGAATCGATTCATCGCTTCTCGATGATCATGCCGCGAGATTATGCGAGAGTACTCGCCGCTATGGAACGTGCCTTGAGTGAAGGATTGCCCGCAGATGAGTATGTAATGGAGGTTGCAAATGGCTGATCCGAAGGGTTTCCTTACGACCAAGCGTGAAGTTCCAACTCGCCGGTCCGTTGATGTTCGCATTCTCGACTGGAAAGAAGTCTATAAAGAGCAAACCTTCGAAAATTTGCAAAAGCAAGCCGGCCGTTGCATGGACTGCGGGATTCCTTTCTGCCATCAGGGTTGCCCGCTGGGCAACCTAATTCCTGAATGGAATGATTTGACGTGGCGTGGAGACAAGCGGGAAGCCATTGCACGCTTGCACGCAACAAATAATTTTCCTGAGTTCACTGGACGGCTCTGTCCCGCTCCTTGCGAAACTGCCTGTGTCGTGGCTATCAATACAGATCCTGTGACAATAAAGCAGGTTGAGTTGCGGATCGTGGAAGAGGCTTTCAAGGATGGTCTCATCACTCCGCTAGCTCCTGATCGGCTGAGTGGAAAGACAATCGCTGTAGTTGGCTCTGGCCCCGCCGGCTTGGCTGCCGCACAGCAACTCACTCGTGCCGGCCACACTGTTGCGGTGTACGAACGTGCAGACAAAATCGGGGGCCTCATGAGATACGGGATTCCAGAATTCAAGATGGAGAAATCAATTCTCGATCGGCGCATCTCGCAGATGGAAGCAGAAGGAACTCGCTTTCGCCCCGGAATAGACATCGGAACTGAAATTACCGGTCATCAACTCCGTTCACGTTATGACGCTGTTGTGTTAGCCATCGGCGCGACACAGTGGAGGGAACTTCCGATCGAAGGCCGAGAACTCAAAGGCATCTACCAAGCGATGGAGTATTTGCCGTGGGGAAACAAGCAAGCCCTAGGTGAAGTAGTCAATCCAGAGATCGATGTAAAAGGAAAGCATGTGGTCATTCTTGGCGGCGGAGATACTGGTGCAGATTGTCTAGGCACCGCTATTCGACAAGGCGCAGCAAGTGCGACGCAACTTGAAATCATGCCTCGACCATCGGATGAGCGCCCGAGCGCTCATCCATGGCCCATGTATCCCATGATTTTTCGGATTTCCAGCGCCCACGAAGAACTTGATAACCGAATTTTCTCGGTATCGACGCAAAAATTTATCGGAGACGAAAATGGAAATGTTCGCGCTTTGCAATTGATAGAGACTTGCTTCGTTAACGGTACATTCGAACCAGTTCCGGGCACTGAAAAAGAAATTCCGGCTGACGCAGTTTTTCTTGCTATGGGATTTACTGGACCAGAGAAAAGCCAATTGCTGACCCAGTTAGCAGTGGATCTGGATGAGCGGGGCAACATTAAGCGCGATGAGTCCTACCAAACTTCCTCTGATGGAGTCTTTGTTTGTGGAGATGCGGGTCGAGGGCAATCTCTGATTGTTTGGGCTATTGCAGAAGGAAGAAGTGCTGCTTCGGCTGTCGATAGACACTTGAGCGGACGCACACAATTGCCTTCTCCCATTTCTCCTTTTGCGCGACCACTGATGGTTTAGGGTAGGCAAATGCGCAGAGCGAAAATTGTTTGCACAATGGGTCCTGCCGTTGAATCAGCCGAGAAAGTAAAAGCGCTGATCGAGGCTGGCATGAACATGGCTCGTCTCAACCTCTCGCACGGCAGCCATGACGAGCATCAGGCGCGCCTGGATTTAGTGAGAAGAAGTGCTAAAGAACACGACCGGCCGGTTGCGATCCTGGTTGATTTGCAAGGCCCAAAAATCCGGCTAGCGCGATTTGCTGACGGCCCACACGAATTATCTCGAGGGGACATCTTTACGATCACAACTGACGAGATTCTCGGTACTAAAGAGAGAGTTGGAACTACGTATAAAGGTCTACCAGGGGATTGCAAGCCGGGGGATCTCATCTTGATCGATGATGGAAAAGTTACGGTAAAGGTCACTGAAGTAATTGGAAATGATGTCATCACAACGGTGATCGAGCCAGGCTCGGTGAGCAACAACAAAGGCATCAATCTTCCCGGAGTCGCTGTATCCGTCCCGGCTCTTTCCGAAAAGGACAAAGCAGATCTGCGATGGGGTTTGAACGCAGGTGCAGATTTTATAGCCTTGTCATTTGTGCGAAGTGCTGATGACATCAAAGACGTCCATCGCATAATGGATGAAGAAGGCATTCGTATTCCGGTAATCGCCAAAATTGAAAAGCCTCAGGCTGTCGAGAATATTGATGCGATAGTCGCGGCCTTCGATGGCATCATGGTGGCGCGCGGTGACTTGGGTGTAGAACTTCCGATTGAAGATGTTCCATTAGTGCAGAAGCGTTGCGTTGAACTTGCACGTGAAGCAGCTAAGCCCGTGATTGTGGCTACGCAGATGCTCGAATCGATGATCTCGAATTCCCGACCCACTAGGGCGGAAGCTACAGATTGCGCAAATGCGGTGCTAGATGGAGCGGATGCCTTGATGCTTTCGGGAGAAACGAGTGTGGGAGAGTTTCCGATTGAAGCTGTTGCGACCATGGCGCGTATTATCGAGAGAACTGAAAGCGGGGGATTGCAAAGAATTCGTCCCTTGCTACACAATCCGCGAACTAAGGGTGGCGCGATTACTAAGGCTGCGGCAGAAGTGGGCGCAATTCTAAATGCTAAATTCCTCGTGGCCTTCACTCAAAGTGGGGATTCCGCACGACGAATGGCCAGATTGCGGTCACCGATTCCGATTTTGGCCTTCACTCCTGAGGTTGGCACTTACAACCGCATGGCCCTGACCTGGGGGGTGGAGTCCATGTTGGCTCCGACAGTCAATCACACTGATGAAATGGTGAAGCAGGTCGATTCGCTTCTCGTTGAATCCAAGCGAGCTGCAATAGGGGAGAGCGTAGTGATCGTGGCAGGCGCACCTCCTGGCATCCCTGGTTCAACTAATGCAATGCGAGTCCATAAAGTTGGAGACGCAATCGCAGGTGTCGCCCCGGCATATCGTTGATTATAGGAATTCGTTTCACTGGCTGATTTCGGTAGACTCGGTGCGCGCCTCGGTACTCCAACGGTAGAGAGGGCAGTCTCAAACACTGCATAGTGTCGGTTCGAATCCGACTCGGGGCACATGACACCTTCTTTAGATTTTTCAGCATTGCCGGCTTTAGAAAGAGCACGAATTCTCGTCGCAGAAGACGAAGCCATTATTCGCCTCGACTTAGTTGAGATGCTGCAGGAAGCCGGATATGTAGTCGTGGGTCAAGCCAGCAACGGCCAAGAAGCAGTCGACTTGGCCAAAAGTTTGCGGCCAGATTTAGCAATCCTTGACGTGAAGATGCCCATCCTGGACGGCATTTCTGCGGCTGAAGAAATCATTCATATTGCCCCGGTGCTTATGCTCACCGCTTTTAGCCAGAAAGAATTAGTGGACCGCGCGCGCGACGCCGGCGTAATGGCTTACGTTGTAAAACCATTCTCGATATCCGATCTCATCCCAGCCATGGAGATAGCCATGAGTCGCCATCGCCAGATGACCTCCTTAGCCAATGAAGTCGCAGATTTGCAGGATCGCCTCGAAACTCGCAAACTCATTGATCGCGCAAAGGGAATCCTGATGCAGGCGCTCAACCTGTCAGAGCCAGAGGCTTTTTCCTGGATTCAGCGGGCGGCAATGGATCGCCGAATGAGCATGAAAGATGTAGCGCTTGCCGTAATTTCGCCCGCGGCGGTCCCCGAGCGTTAAGTTCTGATTACAACTTTGTTATACGTGTATGTAATGGCGTTTAGGGCTTGTATCGGTTTTGCGCCAACGCTAACCTTCCCTTCTCCCTGTCCCGGGATTAGTGCAAAAGGAAGGCAATATATGAAGAAGAGTTATCGCGCTATCGGCGTGGTCGCAGCCGTTGCATTGGCTGCCACTGGGCTAGTAGCAGGAACTTCCGCAGCACAGGCTGCAACGAAAGTACTGACGATTTCGACAGACCTACCATTGCAGGGATCGTCTTTCGATTCTAACGATTCCACCAATAAGGCAATTGCGCTTTACTTGAAGCAGGTTAAATACAAGGCCGGCAAGTACACCGTTAAGTTGAAGCTCTACGACAACGCGACAGCTGCAAAGGGTTCATGGGATGACGCAAAGTGCGCCGCTAATGCCCAAGCTCACGTAGCAAATAAGTCTGAAGTTGCTGTCATGGGTACATACAACTCAGGTTGCGCGAAGATCATAGTTCCGATCCTCAACCAAGCACCTGGCGGAGCAATGACAATGATCTCAAACGCCAACACCAACCCTGGCTTGACCAAGTCATGGAACCCAGGCGAGCCAGACATCTACTACCCAACTGGTGTTCGTAACTACGGACGAGTTTGCACGACAGACGATGTCCAAGGTTCAGCAGCTGCGCAATTCGCGAAGTCAGTTGGTATCAAGAGCGTTTATGTCCTCAACGACACACAGACCTATGGTCAAGGAGTCGCGCAGGCATTCACAACTGAAGCAAAGAAGCAAGGCATGACTGTTCTTTCTAGTGGTGCCTACGGAGAAGGTTGGGATGCTAAGCAGACCGACTACACCGCGCTCTTCACAAAGATTAAGGCACTCAATCCTGACATGGTCTACGTTGGCGGAATCTTCGACAATAACGGCGGACAGTTAGTTAAGGATAAGGTCGCAGTTCTGGGAGACAACACAAAGGTCAAGTTGATGGGTCCAGATGGATTCACCGGCTACCCAGATCTCAACAAAATGCCAGAAGCTGATGGAATGTATCTTTCGTTCGCAGGTCTCTCAAGTGACTTGCTTATGAAGATTGATCCAAAGGGTGCTGGAGCCAAGTTTGTAACTTCTTACAAGAAGGCATACGGCAAGGAGCCAGTTGGTTCATACCCTGTCTACGGCGTTGCGGCGGTTCAAGTTATCTTGGCTGCTATTGCAAAGTCGAACGGAACCCGCAAGGGCGTAACCAATGCAATCTTCTCTGGTTCTGGTATCACCATTCCTGCCAAGAAGTCTGTACTAGGCAAGGCGCTGACCATTAGCACCTTGACTGGTGATACTTTGGCGAAGGATGTCACGATTGAAGTTATCAAGGGTGGCGAAGAAACAACCTTGAAGGCTCAGACCGTCAAGTAGTAACAACAAAACCTAGTAATTAACGGGGTGGGCGCGACTGCTCACCCCGTTAATTTCTTGTATCACTTTCAAAAATTAGATTTGCGAATAGTCTCAACTAGGCGAAGGCATTCGCGAAACGACGTGAAGGAGAATCAGTGTCACTGTTTACGAACGGGTATCAATCTCGACAAGATCGACGGAAGTATCTCGAGCGAACACTTGGATTGATTGCAGCGACACTCGTTTTGTATTGGCTCGGTATTAACTTTGTTAAATCTCCATCCCAATTCTTTCAGGCATCTTTAATCGGATTGAGTAACGGCGTCCTCTATGCGCTGATTGCACTCGGATATACCTTGGTATACGGAATTATTGAGCTCATCAATTTTGCGCATGGTGACTTATTTATGCTTGGAACTGTATTCTCCGCCAACTTTGTCGCGATGTGGCTCGGTCAAGAATATTTGGGCGGAGCTCAATGGGGAGTCTTTTTTGTTTGTCTCATCGCTGTGATGGTTTTCTGCGGAACCCTGAATGTGGGAATTGAGAGGTTTGCTTATAGAAGGCTAAGGCGTGCGCCTAAGTTAGCGCCCTTAATTACCGCCGTAGGTGTTTCGTTCGTCTTGCAATTCGTTGGATTGCGGTGGAACGGTTCGGGCCAGAAGACATGGAACAGCATTTTGCCGAAGGGCGCTTTCTTTGTCGGTGAAGTTAGAATTCCTTACACGACAATTTTTTCCTTCGCGATTACTGTGCCAATTCTTCTCTTGATGTCGTGGATAGTCACGCGAACAAGTCAAGGAAAGGCAATGCGCGCAACCGCCCAAGACCAAGACGCCGCCCGCTTGATGGGCATAAACGTTAACCGCACTATTTCCTTTACCTTCGCCTTGGGTGGAGCCCTTGCCGGAGCTGCTGGTCTTTTGTTCCAGCAAACTAGAGGATTGACTTCTTACAACCTTGGCTATCAACTTGGGTTAATTGCATTCACCTCTGCGGTGATGGGAGGCATTGGCAATTTGCAGGGTGCAGTTCTCGGCGCACTGCTCATCGGTTTGATTCAAGGACTCAACGATGGACTTCCGATTGGTCTGGGACAACAGTGGTCGCAGACGGTAGTTTTCTCAATTCTAATCCTGCTCATGGCCTTTAAACCCACGGGGCTATTGGGCAAGAGAGTTACGGAGAAAGTTTGATATGGCAATTACATTGAAGAAAGAGAACAAGTCAAAGAAAATAAAGGCGACCAGCCATCGAAAATGGACCATTGGTTTTCTCAGCGCAGCAGCCTTCATTTGGGTCTTTTACACTTATGTTCTGATTCGTACGCCTGAGGGATTCCAATCTGTGGTGCAGAGTTGGTTTCCTCCAACGGGTCTTAACGAAGCTTTGGTGTGGGTTATCTGCGCACTCGGATTGAATATCGTCGTGGGTTACGCGGGTCTGCTTGATCTCGGATTCGTGGCTTTTTGGGCGATTGGTGGTTACTCGGCTGGTTGGTTTATGTCAGCATTTTTTCATCAAGCAAACATACACATTTTGACCACGGCCAATCCTGCGCTCCCAGGAATCCATCTTAGTTTTTGGGCCGTGATCTTCATTGGTGGACTTATTTGTGCTTTCTTTGGAATTATAATCGGCGCTCCTACTTTGCGACTCAAGAGTGACTATCTTGCCTTGGTAACGTTGGGATTTGGCGAAATAATCCCGCAGGTATTCACAAATGGTGAGAATATCGCTGGTTTTAATATGTCCAACGGAACCAAGGGAATTTCCCCGGTGGACAATATCGGCGTCCCTGGGAAGGCACTCGGTCCATTTGACTTTAGTTGGAAATTCGCGATCTTCGTTCTGCTTACTGCACTTATGGTATTTGTGTCACTGAGATTGCGCACTGGACGGTTAGGACGCGCATGGCTCGCGATTCGCGAAGACGAGCTTGCAGCTAGCATGATGGGCGTTCCATTGATGCGATCCAAACTTGCTGCCTACGCGGTTGGCGCATTTTCTGGAGGTATTGGAGGTGTCGCATTTGCAACGCACGTTAACGGCGTTTTTGCGGATCGTTTCAATTTCTCGATTTCGATTATCTTGCTGGCAATGGTCGTTCTCGGCGGTATGGGAAATGTCTGGGGCGTAATGGTCGGAGCGTTGTTGATCGCCTGGATCAATTCAACGGGGTTGCCCGCCTTTGGTGATCTTGTCAACAGCACGTTTAATACTTCCATAAATTTTCCTTCTTACAATTTTTTGCTCTTTGGCGGCGTTCTCATTTTGATGATGCTTTACAAACGAGAAGGATTGATCCCAGAGTCGCGCCTCAAGGCGATATTGCATGAAGCAGATGACGCAACTTCCAATATTGGAGGCTCTCACTAATGTCGAGCGCATTAAGAGCCGAACACATTTCAGTCCGTTTTGGTGGCCTGGTTGCAGTTAACGACGTTACCTTCGATATACCCAAGGGCGGTATCGTCAGTCTTATCGGCCCAAATGGGGCTGGCAAAACAACATTTTTCAACGTCCTCACAGGTCTCTACAAACCCACGGGTGGCAACGTATATTTTGGCGAAGAGGACATTACGGCTCGTCCGCCGCACAAGATTGCGGCCGGGGGAATAGCGCGTACTTTTCAGAACATACGACTTTTTGGCTTAATGACAGCCGAAGAAAATGTTATGGTCGCGATGCACTCTCATCTTAAAGCGGGAATCGTCTCTACTATTTTGCGGACCCCGGGGCAACGTCGCGAAGAAAGAGAAGCGCACGAGAGAGCTAAGGAACTGTTGAAATTCGTAGGTATCGGCAAGTGGGCGGGGGAGTATGCACGCAATCTTTCGTACGGTGATCAGCGTCGACTTGAGGTTGCACGCGCTCTTGCGCTGAAACCCCGTGTTCTTCTACTCGACGAGCCGACGGCCGGCATGAACCCTCAAGAGTCGCTCACCTTTATCGATTTTGTATATAGAGTTCGCGACGAACAAGACGTTTCGATTTTGTTAATCGAGCATGACATGAGTGTTGTGATGTCAGTATCCGAACGCGTCACAGTTCTTGATCAAGGTGAAAAGATTGCTGAGGGATCTCCAGCCGAGATCAAATCCAACCATCGAGTGATCGAGGCATACTTGGGTAAAGCAAAGGGAGAAAAAGCATGAGTGCCCTTCTTGAGGTAAAGGATTTAGCGGTTGCTTACGGTTCAATTCTGGCAGTTAAAAACGTCTCTCTGACTGTAAACCAAGGAGAGATCGTTACGCTCATCGGATCCAATGGTGCCGGTAAGTCCACAACTTTACGCACCATTTCTGGCCTGCTTAAGCCCAAGAGCGGAACCATAACTTTTAATGGCAAACGCATCGATGGCGTTGAGGGCCACGAAATTGTGGCGATGGGCCTGTGTCAATCTCCAGAAGGTCGACGAATTTTCCCTCGTATGTCCGTGCGTGAAAATCTCGAACTCGGGGCCTTTCTTCGAAAAGATTCTGCAAAGGTAAAAGAGGATCTTGAGCGAGTTCTTGAACTATTCCCTCGCCTTCGAGAAAGGTATGAGCAAAAGGGGGGAACCATGTCAGGTGGCGAGCAGCAAATGCTCGCCGTGGCACGCGCCATGATGGGCGCTCCTAAATTGCTTTTACTTGATGAGCCATCAATGGGTCTTGCACCGGTGCTTGTTGACATGATTTTCGAGACGATTGTGAAAATTCGCGAACAGGGCATCACGATTTTGCTAATCGAACAGAATGCCGCCGCTGCGCTAGATGTTGCCGATCGCGCTTATGTTTTGGAGTCTGGAACTATCAAGATGAGCGGGATTGCGTCGGATTTGGCTAAGGACGAAGCGGTGACGAAGGCCTATCTAGGAGGTTAATTATCGCGACGCCAGAATCAGGCAAGTAATTCGGGCGGTGCAGGTACGAGCCCCGTCTTCATTTGTAATAACTATTTCGTAAGTGCAAAGTGTCTTGCCCAGAGAAATAGGCGTAGCCACCGCGGTCACTATGCCCGAAAGTGCGGTCTTGTGGTGGGTGGCATTGATATCCACTCCGACAATGCGCCGCCCCAATCCAGCATGAAGTTGAGTTCCTATAGAGCCAAGACTCTCGGCGAGCACTACGTTGGCGCCACCGTGGAGGAAGCCCACGGCTTGTTGGTTGCCCGCAACGGGCATGGTTGCAACCAACCGCTGCGGCGAAGCTTCAAGAATTATTATCCCTAACTTTGTATCCAGTGGAGAGATGCCACGTTCCATAATTTGAGCCATGAAATCTGTCATATCGTGATCGCTCATAGTCTAAAAGTGTACCTGCAATAGGATGTAATGCATGGTGCCAAAATTGCTTCTGGTCGACGGACATTCAATGGCATATCGCGCCTTTTACGCTCTCCCGGCTGAAAATTTCACCACCGCTACCGGTCAGCATACGAATGCAATTTATGGATTTGCGACCATGCTTATTTCTCTTATAAAGGAGGAAAAGCCGACACATATTGCAGTGGCATTCGATGTCTCGCGTAAAACGTTTCGTACCGACATTTTCCCGGAGTACAAGGCTACTCGCGCGGCAACGCCCGATGAGTTTCGATCCCAAATGTCATTTTTGCATCAGTTAGTTAAGGTATTTGGTATATCGCAATTCGAGCTGGCAGGGTACGAAGCCGACGACATACTGGCCACACTCGCTAAGCAGGCTGAAAATGACGGCTTCGAAATTGTGATCTGTTCCGGGGATCGAGACAGTTTTCAGTTGGTCAATCAGCACGTTACGGTTTTGTATCCCAAGCGGGGGGTAAGCGAAATGGCACGCATGACCCCCGAGGCGATCGTTGAGAAGTACGGAATGTCGCCGCAGATGTATCCAGATTTTGCCGCACTCCGAGGAGATCCCAGCGACAACTTACCGTCGGTACCAGGCGTGGGAGAAAAGACTGCGGCTAAGTGGGTAACGGAGTACGGCTCACTTAAGAATCTTGTTGCAAACATCGACAAGATTCCAGGAAAAGTCGGAGATTCCTTGCGCGCAAATATCGTGGGCGTCTTGCGAAATCGCGAGCTTACTCAACTACTTCATGAAGTTCCTTTGGCAGTAGAAATCGCAGATTTGGCTTGGAGTGGCATTAAGGGCGAAGACACCGTTCAACTCTTCGATGAATTGGAATTTCGCACTTTGAAAGATCGCATCCGACCATTACTGATCGAGCAGTCTTCCGAGTCGAATTCAATTCAAGAGCCCCTCATGATGTTGGATTTCAACGACGAAGTGCAAGATATTTCGTCACTTGAACTTTCTGGAAAGATAGCCGGCCACACCGGCGACTTGGCTATTATTTTTGAAATTCAAGATTCTCAAGTGCATCGTTATGCAGTCGCATTGTCGAAATCGGAGTCCTACTGCGTCCACTCGCATGAAATGGGACCGTGGATTGCGGATCCGGGTGTGAAGAAGATCATGCACGATGCAAAGTCTTTGGGAAGAATAGTAAAAATTGATGGAGTGGCTTTTGATACTGCTCTGGCTGCGTATGTTGTTAACCCAGGCGTACGTACACAAGAGATCGATGACCTAATTAGTCGATGGGGAACGCGGACTTTGCAGGGTTCCTCTAGTTCGAAGCCGAAGATTGTGCATCAAGTTGGTTCCCTTTTCGACATTCGGAATTCTCTTATGAAGGAGTTGGAAGAACGGACCTTGCTTGGTCTTTTCCAAGACCTCGAAATGCCGATTGCCCGGCTTCTCACGATGATGGAACGGCGTGGAATAGCGGTGGACAGCAAGAAGCTCTTAGCACTACGAGATTTCTTCGCAAGCGAAGTCGCTCGTGAGACGACTGCGGCTCATGCCGCCGTCGGACATGAATTCAACGTCGCATCACCGAAGCAACTTCAGGTAGTGCTTTTCGACGAGTTGAAGTTACCAAAGACAAAAAAGATTAAGACGGGCTACACAACCGACGCGGAATCTCTTGAGTGGCTGGCCGAGAAAACTAATCATCCGGTTCTGAGACAACTCTTAAGGATTCGTGAGACAGCCAAGTTGAAGACCACCGTCGAAGGCTTATTAGCTGAGGTGGGAGTGGACGGACGGATACATACTCACTTCGCTCAGACTGTCGCGGCAACTGGACGTTTGTCTTCCACTGGTCCCAATTTGCAAAACATCCCAGTCCGAACTGAGGAGGGTCGAAAGATCCGTGACTGTTTCATCGCGGGCGCAGGGTTTGTATCACTACTTACTGCTGACTACAGCCAAATCGAAATGCGCATCATGGCTCATCTTTCGCATGACGAGCACTTGCTTGCCGCTTTCGCATCGGGTGAAGATTTACATTCAACGGTTGCAAGTGAAGTATTTGGAGTTGCCACGGCCGATGTCACGCCTGAAATGCGTCGACAGATCAAGGCTATGTCGTATGGCCTTGCTTATGGATTGTCTTCTTACGGGCTTTCTGCGCAACTCGGAATTACACCTCCTGAGGCGCAGAATTTGATGGATACTTATTTCGAACGTTTCGGTGGGATTCGTGATTATCTTAAAACAGTCGTCGAGCAGGCCAAGAAAGTCGGCTTTACGGAAACTATTCTTGGACGCCGTCGTTATTTGCCCGATCTTATGCACGACAATCGCCAAAGGCGAGAAGTCGCGGAGAGAATGGCGCTGAATGCTCCGATACAGGGATCTGCTGCGGACATCATTAAAGTTGCCATGCTGGCAGTAGAGCAGGAATTTGAGAATCATAAAGTGAAGTCGCGACTGCTTCTGCAAGTGCACGACGAGTTAATCGTAGAACTTGCGGGAGGCGAAGAAGATCTAGTCACGACAATCGTGCGGGACTCCATGGGATCTGCATACCCATTGAAAGCACCGCTTGCGGTTAACGTTGGGATTGGTTTTAGTTGGAGCGAAGCTGCACACTAGGCGTTGCAGCGGCTGACTGTTTAATTCTGTGCGGAATTATCGCGCATCGCATCCAGATCTTCGTCATCTGTCGGAATACGATTAGCCTCGCTCAAGCGCGCTTTGCCTAAATTAATGATGACCACTCCCAGACCAATACAGATGGAGGTGATCGCCAGACATACGCGTGGTGAGATTTCCTTGGCAATTAAACCTCCAACTGCTGAACCTAAAGCCATCATGGAACCCTCAATCGTCCATAGCCAACCGAGCGCGCCAGTTGCACTTCCCTTTGGGCGCACAGCTTCCATGACTTCCCAATAGAAAACTTGGATTGCACCGCCCGCGATTCCAAGGAAGGCACCGACCAGAGCCATACTCCACCCGGGATAAGTGAAGGCGAGGGGCAGGGAAAGGACGAACCACACCAGGTAGGCACGCCGCAGAGTGGCTAATGATGATGAATTCTTTGAAACTAAGCCCCCGAGCAAGCCGCCAATTATGTTGCTGAATCCGAGAATGCCGAGCACCCAGGCAGTTCGATGCGGCACTTTCTCAATGAGAGCAAATGCCGGCACCGCGACATTGAAAGCCCCCCAACCAAAGCCGATAAAACTTCCCTCGAGCATCAGCAGGCGCAGAGCCGGGTGTCGCCAGAGGGGGGCGCTGTTCGCCTCCTTCTTCTCCGGCACGTATTCACGGGAGACTTGAGTGAGTGCTAAAGAAAAGCCGCCCATGACTAGTAACACGGCGCATGTCACCAGTGGGGCGCCGGGGTGCGTGGAAAGAGCTAACGTCGTCGCCACTATCGGACCGATAACGCTCATTGCGCTGATAAGTGAGGTGTCCAATGCATATGCGGTACGCAGGAGGGTGGGTGGGACGATGGTTTTCCAGAGTGGGCGAACTGAGAGGTTTATCGGAGGGGCGGTCAATCCGAGCAGGAAGGAGAAAATAAGGATTGCGAATGAACTATGCGAGATGTTGAGCACGATCAGCATGGCGGCGTAGGCAGGTACCAAGATTCGAAGCGGCCATTTTTGCCCGTAACGATCCATGACTGTTCCTCGAATGCCGGCTGAGAGCGAGCTGGCCAGAGCATTGAGTCCAATTGCCAATCCAGCCAGCGGGATTGAACCAGTTTCTCGCTCAACTTTAAAGAAAATAGCCAATTGGATCATTCCGTAGGCGATTCGGGCGGGGAGCGCGGCAAAAACCAGCACTTTGACATGAGTCAACGCCATCAATTCGCGATAGCGCCTCATAAGAAGTATGAGTCTAGTGGGGTAAGTCACTCAATTTGGAGAGCAATGAGCATTTCCGGGTTCATTGGATGTTAGCTCTGCTACGAATTGACCCGTCCGCTGCGCGAACCGTACCCTTAGCGTTCCTGTCCCTACTACTTTCTATCCCTACGGAGCAACTTGAGCACCTCACCAGTAATCGCAATAAATGATGTCGGAACCGCTGAAGATTTTCTAGCAGCCATTGAAGGAACAATCCGCAATTTTAATGACGGAGATCTCGTCGAAGGAATTGTCGTCCAGGTAGATCGAGACGAAGTTCTGCTTGATATTGGTTACAAAACAGAAGGTGTCATTCCCTCCCGTGAATTGTCGATCCGCCACGACGTGGATCCAAGTGAAATTGTAAAAGTCGGCGAAAAAATCGAAGCTCTTGTCCTGCAAAAAGAAGATAAAGAAGGTCGCCTCATTCTCTCGAAGAAGCGCGCGCAGTACGAACGCGCTTGGGGCGAAATCGAAGGCAAGAAAGAGCGCGACGAAGTTGTCACCGGCACGGTCATCGAAGTTGTTAAAGGTGGCTTGATTGTCGATATCGGGCTTCGCGGATTCTTGCCAGCATCCCTAGTCGAAATGCGTCGCGTACGCGACCTGACTCCATACATCGGAAAGCAGGTTGAAGCGCGCATCATTGAACTCGATAAGAATCGCAACAACGTAGTGCTCTCTCGTCGTGCCTACCTGGAGCAGACTCAATCTGAATCGCGCACTACCTTCCTTAATCAACTCCAAAAGGGACAGGTACGAACAGGCGTCGTTTCCTCTATCGTCAACTTCGGCGCATTCGTCGATCTTGGTGGGGTGGATGGTTTGGTCCACGTGTCCGAGCTTTCTTGGAAGCACATCGACCATCCAGGTGAAGTTGTTGAAGTTGGCGACGAAGTAACTGTTGAGGTCTTGGAAGTCGACTTTGAGCGCGAGAGAGTGTCTCTTTCCCTTAAGGCCACACAAGAGGATCCTTGGCAGGCATTTGCGCGCACTCACACAATTAACCAGGTTGTCCCAGGCGTGGTCACGAAGTTGGTTCCATTTGGAGCATTCATTCGCGTTCACGAGGGCATTGAAGGACTTGTGCACATCTCAGAGTTGGCCGAACGCCATGTCGAGATTCCAGAGCAAGTTGTTCAGGTTGATGATGAGTTGTTCGTCAAGATTATAGATATTGATCTCGAGCGACGTCGTATCTCCCTTTCTCTCAAGCAAGCAAATGAGGGGCACGAAGTCGAGATCGAAGCCTTTGATCCAACTCAGTACGGCATGGCCGCTCGTTACGATGCAGAAGGAAACTTCATTTATCCTGAAGGCTTCGATGCTGAGTCACAGGAGTGGAAGCCTGGCCACGAAACGCAACGCGAAGAGTGGGAGCGTCAATACGCTGAAGCTCAAGCGCGCTTTATTGCGCACAAGAAGCAGAAGGAAGTTGCGCAAGCCGCTGATGCAGCCGCCGCTACGGATGATGCCTCATCGGATGCAGTTACTGCTTTCACCTCCGAGACGCCAGCTCCAGTGGAGACGGTCGAATCAACTGAATAATTGCATCACCAGAACTAAAAATCCCGCCTACGAATTATCGCAGGCGGGATTTTTCTGTCTAATATGGATAAAGTCGGCGTATGCGAGTTGTTGGGTTAACCGGCGGCATCGGGTCTGGAAAGTCTCTGGTGGGCGAATTCTTTGCCCAACTTGGCGCGCAGGTTCTGGATGCTGATGATTTGGCGCGCAAAGCTATTGAACGCGGGACCTTTGGGTTTGAGGAAGTTATAGCGCGATTTGGCGATGAGATTTTGAAAAATGGCGACATAGATCGACGCGTGTTAGGTGAGAAGATTTTTGGAAATGCGAATAAGAAGAAGCAACTCGAATCAATAATTCATCCGTTGGTGAAATCCGCCTTCGATGCCGCAACGGTGCGCCTGGGCGAGGATGACATTGTTGTGTACGAGGTTCCACTTATTTTTGAAGCACAAGTGCAGAATCGTTTCGATTACATTATTACAGTCGAATCTGAGATCGTGACGCGCCTTGAACGGCTTAAGAATCGTGGGTTAACGCGCGCTGAGAGTGAAGCGCGAATATCTGCGCAAGCGACCCCTTTGCAACGACGCACCATTGCAGATTACGTCATTGAAAACGATGGATCTCGAGAAGACCTGCTTCGCGAAGTCGAGCATTTATGGACTGATGTACTTCCTGGAATTGGCCACCGGAAAAGATAGCGGCGGCTAGAGTAAGCAGGTGCGCCCAGTTACTGACATGCAGCGAAGTGTCGACCCATTCCAGGTCATAAGTGACTATGTGCCAGCGGGCGATCAGCCTGAAGCAATTGCGCAAATTGTTCGTCGCATTCAGGCTGGAGAGCAAGACGTAGTATTGCTCGGCGCAACAGGCACAGGTAAGTCCGCGTCGACGGCCTGGATTATTGAACAACTGCAAAGACCCACGTTGGTGATCGCACCGAACAAGACTTTAGCCGCTCAGTTGGCCAATGAGTTCCGCGAATTGATGCCGAACAATGCAGTTGAGTATTTCGTCTCATACTACGACTACTACCAACCAGAGGCTTACGTTCCGCAGACAGACACATTTATCGAAAAGGATTCAAGTGTCAACGACGAAGTTGAAAGACTGCGCCACTCCGCAACCAATTCATTGCTCACTCGCCGCGATGTGATCGTGGTGGCCACCGTCTCTTGCATCTACGGTCTGGGAACTCCCCAGGAATACATCGACCGAATGGTTAAATTGCGAGTCGGAGATGAAATTGAGCGCAATGCGTTGCTTCGCAAATTTGTAGATATCCAGTACAAGCGAAATGACATGGCTTTCGAACGCGGAACTTTCCGAGTCCGCGGAGACACCATCGAGATTATTCCGATGTATGAGGAATTGGCACTGCGCATAGAAATGTTTGGCGATGAAATTGAGCGAATTACGACTCTTCATCCCTTGACTGGAGAAATAATTCGTGATGAGACTGAGATGTACATCTTTCCCGCCACTCATTACGCGGCTGGTCCGGAGACAATGAAAAGGGCGATATCTGAGATTGAGACTGAACTCGCAATGCAACTTGAAACTTTTGAACGACAAGGCAAATTGCTGGAAGCCCAACGGTTGCGAATGCGTACGACTTTTGACTTAGAGATGATGCAGCAACTCGGTTTCTGCTCTGGCATTGAGAATTATTCTCGCCATATTGACGGTCGCGCCGCAGGTTCGGGTCCCAATTGCTTGATCGACTATTTTCCCGAAGATTTTCTCCTTGTTATAGATGAATCCCACGTAACGGTGCCGCAAATCGGCGCTATGTTCGAAGGCGACGCTTCGCGTAAGCGGACTTTGGTGGAGCATGGTTTTCGACTGCCAAGTGCCATGGATAACCGTCCCTTGAGATTCGATGAGTTTCTGGAACGCGTTGGGCAGAAGATTTACCTCTCCGCAACACCGGGTTCGTACGAATTGGAGAAAGTTCATGGAGATGTCGTCGAGCAAGTAATCCGTCCGACAGGTTTGATAGATCCCAAGATTGTGGTGAAGCCCATCAAGGGGCAGATTGATGACCTTCTGAACGAAATCAATATTCGTGCTGAACGGAACGAACGCGTCCTTGTCACTACCCTCACCAAAAAGATGTCTGAAGACCTTACTGATTATTTGCAAGAACGAGGAGTCAGAGTCAGGTACTTGCATTCTGAAGTAGATACTTTGCGCCGCGTGGAATTGCTCCGCGAATTGCGTTCAGGGGAGTACGACGTCCTGATTGGAATCAATTTATTGCGAGAAGGATTGGATCTACCTGAGGTTTCATTAGTATCCATACTTGATGCAGATAAAGAGGGTTTCCTGCGTTCTGCAACGTCTTTGATCCAAACGATTGGTCGCGCCGCCCGAAATGTTTCTGGGGAAGTGCACATGTATGCCGATAATATGACCAAGTCCATGACAAAGGCCATTGATGAAACTAATCGCCGTCGCGCAAAGCAGGTTGCATATAATCTTGAGAGAGGCGTGGACCCGCAACCGCTGCGAAAGAAAATCGCCGACATCACCGATCTCATTAACCGAGAAAGTGAAGACACGGATAAATTGCTTGCGACTTCGGGACGTTCAAGTCAACGCTCTCGTACTCCCGCTATTGGCGTGCACACGAAAACATTAGCCTCAATGCCGAGGCAGGAACTTCTGGCTCTCATCGAATCCTTGACAGACCAGATGAGAGGTTCCGCCCAGGACCTACAATTCGAACTTGCTGCTCGGCTAAGAGATGAAATCAAAGACCTCAAACGTGAATTGCGCGGCATGGAAACGGCAGGGGTGTAATTGATGGCTGATCATCTAGTGGTTCGCGGTGCCCGCGAACACAACCTGAAGGACGTGTCGATCGAACTACCGCGAAATTCTTTGGTCGTTTTCACTGGACTTTCTGGGTCTGGCAAATCCAGTCTTGCCTTCGACACAATTTTCGCGGAAGGCCAACGCAGATACGTTGAATCTCTCTCCGCTTACGCGCGCCAATTTTTGGGCCAGATGGATAAGCCGGACGTGGACTTTATTGAAGGGCTCTCTCCTGCTGTCTCGATTGACCAAAAGTCCACGAATCGAAATCCCCGTTCCACAGTTGGAACCATTACAGAGGTTTATGACTATCTGCGCCTATTATTTGCGCGGGCAGGGCGGCCCCACTGCCCGAACTGCGGTAAGGCGGTATCGCGTCAGACGCCGCAGCAGATTGTTGATCAGATTCTGCTTATGCCTGCTTCAACAAAATTTCAGATTCTCGCTCCCGTGATGCGAGCACGCAAAGGAGAGTTCGTAGATCTATTTCAAGATCTGGTAAGTCAGGGTTACTCACGCGCTCGCGTCGACGGAGAGATGATTCAACTTTCCGAACCACCAAAACTTAAGAAGCAAGAGAAACACACTATTGAAGTCATTGTGGATCGACTTACGGCTAAAACTGATTCAAAGAGTCGACTAACAGACTCCATTGAAACTGCGCTTAAACTTGCGCAGGGCATTGTGGTATTGGATTTTGTGGATGCCAAAGGAGATGAGAAAGAACGTACCTACAGTGAGCACTTAGCTTGCCACGATTGCGAACTTTCCTTTGAGGAGTTGGAGCCACGATCCTTCTCCTTTAACTCTCCTTTTGGGGCATGTCCGGCTTGCAGCGGAATTGGAACCAAACTTGAAGTGGATTTGGATTTGATAATTCCTGACGACTCGATTTCTATCAACGAAGGTGCAATCGCTCCTTGGTCAACAGGGCAAACCTCAGAGTATTTCCTGCGCTTACTCGAGGCCCTATCTGAGGAAGTGAAGTTCTCCCTAGACAATCCTTGGAAAAAACTTTCTAGCAAGGCAAGAGAAGCCATCCTTAGCGGCTTCGAATATGAAGTTCACGTTAAATACAAAAATCGATACGGCAGAACTCGAAACTATTCGACAGGCTTCGAGGGCGTCATCCCATTTATCCATCGACGACACGGTGAGACCGACAGTGATTACAGCCGCGATAAGTACGAGGCCTACATGCGCGAGATTCCGTGCCCGACTTGTAACGGTGCGCGCCTCAAGCCTGAAGTATTAGCAGTGACAGTTGGCGATAAAAACATCGCCGAAATCTGCGAGTTATCGATCTCAGAATGTGCCGAGTTTCTGCTTGCAATCGAACTTAATGCACGAGAGAGTAAAATTGCAGAACGCGTGATGAAAGAGGTAAACGCTCGACTTGGATTCTTGCTTAACGTCGGACTTGACTACCTTTCCTTGGCACGCCCAGCAGCGACCTTGTCGGGCGGGGAGGCGCAAAGAATCCGCTTGGCAACTCAAATTGGTTCGGGGTTGGTTGGAGTTTTGTACGTGTTGGATGAACCCAGCATTGGTCTTCACCAACGGGACAATCGAAGACTGATTGAAACGTTAACAAGGTTACGCGACCTGGGAAATACCTTGATTGTGGTCGAACATGACGAGGAAACAATCCGAGCTGCTGATTGGATCGTAGATATTGGTCCAGGGGCGGGGGAGCATGGTGGAGAAGTTGTTGTATCTGGTGATTATCAGTCACTGATTGACTCACCGATATCTATTACCGGGGCCTATCTCTCTGGTCGTAAATCGATCGCGATTCCAGAGGTGCGTCGTCCGATTGACCCAAAGAGAGCCCTCCGTATCAAAGGTGCGAAAGAGAACAATCTGAAGGACATCGAAGTTGGCGTGCCACTCGGGGTATTCGTTGCGGTCACGGGAGTGAGTGGCTCTGGCAAGTCAACTTTGATAAATGACATTTTGTATTCGACTCTTGCAAATAAACTCAACGGAGCCCGCCTGGTGCCGGGTCGCCACAGAACTGTTACCGGTGTGGACCTCTTGGACAAAGTCGTACATGTTGATCAATCACCGATCGGACGGACGCCTCGATCCAATCCTGCTACATACACTGGTGTGTTTGACAAAATTCGCGCACTTTTCGCCGAGACGACAGAGGCAAAAGTTCGCGGATATCTACAGGGTAGGTTTTCATTCAATGTAAAAGGCGGCCGGTGTGAAAATTGCGCGGGTGACGGCACAATAACAATTGAGATGAATTTCTTGCCCGATGTGTATGTGCCTTGCGAGGTTTGTCATGGAGCTCGTTACAACCGGGAAACTCTAGAGGTGCATTTCAAAGGCAAGACGATTGCCGAAGTTCTTGATATGCCGATTGAAGTTGCGCGCGACTTTTTCGAAGCTGTTCCTACAATCGCGCGATTCTTGAAGACTTTATGTGACGTCGGTCTGGGTTATGTCAGGCTCGGACAATCTGCACCGACTCTTTCTGGCGGCGAAGCCCAACGTGTAAAGTTGGCTACGGAGTTGCAACGTCGATCTACTGGACGCACGATTTATGTACTTGATGAGCCCACTACCGGATTGCACTTTGAGGATGTACATAAACTTCTCGGGGTTTTGAACCGTCTGGTCGATACCGGAAACACCGTGGTCGTCATCGAACATAATCTAGACGTGATCAAATGCGCTGACTGGGTTATTGATATGGGTCCGGAAGGCGGTTTCAGGGGCGGCACGGTCGTAGCAGAGGGAACACCAGAGTCCGTTGCGGCAGATCCATCCAGTTACACTGGTCACTTTCTCGCCGAAATTCTGCGACATAATCGAGCGAATGCTTAGTTGGCGGTTTTATGACTGAACCCAATAGCTATCGACCGGCAGATATTCCGTCCTTGCCAGGTGTTTATCGTTTCTTCGATGGCCAGCAGAAAGTCTTGTATGTTGGAAAGGCCTTAAACCTGAAATCTCGGCTCACGAGCTATTTTCAAAGCAATCTTCCAGAGCGCACCAATCGCATGGTGCATGAGGCTGTGCGGGTTGACTGGACGATAGTTGATACGGAAGTTGAGGCACTGCAACTGGAGTTCTCCTGGATAAAGCAGTTCAATCCACCATTCAATGTCCAATTTCGAGACGATAAGTCGTATCCCTACCTAGCCCTGTCAATGCAGGACGAATACCCGCGAATCTTCATCACGCGCAAGCAGAAGCGACCAGGCATTAGATACTTCGGTCCTTTCACTCATGCTTGGGCGCTACGCAGCACATTTGATGTTCTGCTCAAGGTTTACCCAGTCCGATCCTGCTCGGATGCGAATTTCGAGAAAGCGCGCCGCACCAATCGTCAATGCCTCCTGGGGGATATTGGAAAGTGCGCAGCCCCGTGCGTTGGTTGGATATCTACCGAAGACCATCGCGCTTTGGCTAGTCGCCTTATTTCCTTCATGGAGGCCGGGCAGGCAGAAATCACATCGGCCCTCGAATCTGAGATGGCGGCCGCGGCTGCAGGTGAGGAGTTTGAACGCGCTGCGAAGATTCGAGATCAAATCTCTTCGCTTGAAAGAGCGAGAGAGTCCACTGACGCATCTCTTTCGGAGAGTCTGTCTGCAGATGTAATCGCAATACACCGCGACGGAGTCCGAGCAGCAGCATCACTTTTCATCATTCGCAAAGGTTCGATACGCGGTTCGCGTTCTTGGATGATCGATCACACAAAGGCAATCGAGAATCAAGATGAGATTACCGCATTGATCCTTTCTCTCTATGGCACGAGTTCAGACTCAGATGTCCCAAATGAAATTATCACCAATGAGCAACCGCATGATGGGCAAGTCTTAGCGGCTTGGCTCGCGGGCAAGCGCGGCGCCAAGGTTGAAATAAGGGTTCCGCAGCGCGGTGAAAAGCTTGCAATCTTAGAAACCGTAAAACGAAATGCCCAATACGCCCTTATTCAATATGTAAACAAGCGATCTGCAGATACCGCAATAAGTGGCAAAGCGCTCACGGAGATTCAGAGCGCACTCGGGCTTCTTGCTCCACCATTGCGAATTGAATGTTTTGATATCTCGAATATTTCAGGTACTTCCGTTGTGGCCTCCATGGTGGTTTTCGAGGACGGGATGCCCAAGAAGAGCGAGTATCGACGCTTCATCATTGACACTTCGACCGCGTGGGACGACACCCGCGCCATAAATCAAGTAATCTCCCGTCGAATTAAGCGCCTTATGAATGAGCGTGAAATCGATGGTCACGCGCTACATGAAAGTGGCGGGGCGCGAAATAAATTCTCGTATCCGCCGCAGTTAATTGTCGTTGATGGAGGCGCACCGCAAGTAAGCGCGGCCTATCAAGCCTTGACTGATGCCGGCGCCACAGATATTCCGTTATGTGGATTGGCAAAACGACTGGAGGAAGTGTGGTTGCCAAATACGAGTGACCCGCTAATTCTGCCGAGAAGCAGCGAAGGTCTCTATCTTTTGCAACGAATTCGAGACGAGGCACATCGCTTTGCGATTGCATTCCATAGATCACGACGATCGCGCGTGATGCTCGAATCCTTACTAGATGAAATTCCGCAACTCGGTGAGGTTCGTCGTGCCGCCCTGCTGAATAAGTTCGGTTCGGTTGCCTCAATAAGGAAATCCTCGGCAGAGGAGATTGCCAAGATCCCAGGCATCGGGCCAACCATTGCGGAGGACATTGTGGAGTACCTAGCACGCTCTTCCGCACCGTCTTTCGATGCGCAGACAGGAGAGATCACTGATGGCTCTTGACACGTGCGAGATGATTCCTATCTCATGATGCACTCAAGAGAAATTCTGATTCTTACTGGCATGTCCGGAGCTGGGCGTTCTACGGTGGCACACGCCCTGGAAGATTTGGGTTGGTATGTCGTTGACAACGTGCCGCCAGCGTTACTGCCGGACTTAGTCGAACACACGGCTAATGCCAAGATTTCCTCGATGGCCGTTGTGGTGGATGTCCGTAGTGGTCGCTTCTTCGATGACCTCAATAGTTCCCTTCAAAAATTGGAGTCGGAGAAGGTCCCTTACCGATTGCTTTTTCTCGATGCGAACGACCAAGCCCTTGTTCAGAGATTCGAGTCGACGCGTCGCCCACACCCACTGCAGGGTTCAGAGAGAATTGTCGACGGAATCTCCCGCGAACGAGCCCAACTTGAGGAACTTCGATCTCGCGCTGACATAGTGATCGAGACGAGCAGTCTGAATGTTCACCAACTTGAAAAACGCGTCAATGAAGTTTTCGCGGCGGGCCAGGCAAAGGGTGTGCGCGTGAATGTTTTGTCTTTTGGATACAAATATGGAATTCCAGTGGATGCGGATCTCCTTCTGGACTGCCGATTTATTCCCAATCCGCATTGGATTCCGGAGCTCCGACCGAAGACCGGATTGGATTCAGATGTGCGTGCGCAAGTTCTTAAGTCAGCGGGTGTAACAGAGTTCGTCGATGATTATGTAGCGCTTGTGCAGAAAATGGCGGAGGGGTATTTGCGAGAAGGAAAGAAATTTGTCACACTCGCAGTTGGTTGCACCGGTGGCAAACATCGAAGTGTCGCCATCGCAGAAGAGATCGCTTCGCGTCTGGGCGCAAGCACAACTGAAACTGAGATTGAAGCTCATGCGCTGCATCGAGATCTAGGCCGCGAATAGTGCAACCTCAAGTCGTGGCCCTCGGCGGGGGACACGGACTAGCCGCCACTCTCAGTGCATTGCGAGCACTAACGCCACATATAACTGCGATTGTCACTGTCGCCGACAACGGCGGTTCTAGTGGAAGGTTGCGACAGGAATTTCCAATTCTTCCGCCGGGTGACCTGCGAATGGCACTTGCCTCTTTGTGCGCCGATGACGAATGGGGCAGGGGCTGGGCAAGCATTTTGCAGCACAGATTTACAAGTGGAGGCGAGCTGGGCGGTCATACCGTAGGAAATTTGCTTTTGGCGGCACTCTGGGATCGTGAATCCGATCCGGTTGTTGGGCTTGATCAAGTAGCTGCACTGCTTAAGGTGGTGGGTCGAGTGCTTCCGATGTCATCGGGGCCGTTAGATATTGAAGCTACATTTATTGAGGGAGTGACTTCCAAAATCGTGCGCGGTCAAGTAGAAGTAGCAACCAGTCGGGGGAGATTGGAATCACTGCGACTACTGCCGGAAAATCCTCCATCTCGGCCGGAGGCTATTGCCGCAATAGAGGAAGCCGAGTGGGTCACAATGGGTCCTGGTTCGTGGTTTTCATCCGTTCTTCCGCACTTGCTCGTTCCCGAGCAACAAAGGGCCATCATTACCAGCAAGGCAAAAAAGATTTTGATACTTAACCTGGACGCAGGTTCGCAAAATTCCGGCGACGAATACGCGGGTTACACCTCAGAAGAGCACGTAAGTCTCATGCAGAAATTTGCGCCTAATTTGCTGGTTGATTATGTGTTGGCCGATGTCAGCGTCCAAGCCGATTCCACGGGATTCCAAAATTTGGGATCGAAGGTTGTTGCTATGGGGGGCAAGCTTGTCATAGCCGATCTGCGCCGAGAGCCAACCAGCGTTCATCACCACATTACGAAATTAACTCATAGTTTGGGCAACATCATGATAGATAGCCTGATTGGATAAGCACATGGCAATGACTGCAGCAGTGAAGGACGAACTCAGCCGACTATCGGTTACAAAACCGTGTTGCCGTAAAGCAGAGGTTTCTGCCTTGCTCCGTTTCGCGGGCGGCTTACATCTTGTAGCAGGGAAGATCTTGGTGGAAGTCGAACTCGACGCGGCCCAGAGTGCGCGACGATTGAAGAAAGATATTGCGGATGTGTACGGTCACGAGAGCGATCTTGCAGTGCTGTCGTCTAGCGGACTGCGCAAAGGAAACAGATATGTGGTGCGCGTTGTCAAAGACGGAGATGCACTGGCGCGTCAGACAGGATTGGTAGATGCAAACGGACGGCCCGTCCGAGGATTGCCACCCCAAGTTGTCTCAGCCTCGATCTGCGATGCGGAAGCTGCCTGGCGCGGCGCTTTTATTGCCCACGGGTCATTGACCGAACCAGGTCGGTCTTCGTCGTTGGAAATTACTTGTCCAGGTCCGGAAGCAGCTCTCGCCCTGGTCGGCGCGGCACGTCGTCTGGGAATATCGGCCAAAGCGCGGGAAGTGCGCGGCGTGGATAGGGTAGTAATTCGCGATGGAGACGCCATCGGCGTTCTGCTCACTCGACTCGGGGCTCACGAAAGCGTCCTGGCGTGGGAGGAACGGCGCATGCGTCGAGAAGTACGAGCAACAGCTAATCGACTTGCGAATTTTGATGATGCCAACTTGCGCCGCTCTGCCCGGGCAGCTGTGGCAGCCTCCGCGCGCGTCCAACGAGCGATGGAGATTCTCGGTGCCGCTATTCCCGACCACCTCAAGGAAGCAGGGGAATTGCGCATCAATCATGGCCAGGCCAGTCTGGAAGAATTGGGTTCATTGGCGACTCCTCCTATGACAAAGGACGCGATCGCGGGTCGAATTCGTCGTTTGCTAGCGATGGCCGATAAGCGAGCCGCTGAATTGGGTGTTGCTGATACGGAGGCGGGGTTGCCGCCAGATTTGTTGAATTAGTCTCAATTCATCCCGCACTAACCTGGCGAACTCTTCAGGTGCAGGCTCGATGATAGGGTTGCGGCAATCCCCAGCGCTGTGGCTCATCTTTAGCCCACCAATTTCGGGGACGTTATCTAAGCGAGGTTTACTGTGACTACAGTTGGAATCAATGGATTTGGCCGAATCGGAAGAAACTTCTTTCGCGCCGCCCTGACATCTCCAGATATTGAGATTGTTGGAATTAATGACCTTACAGACAATGCCACTTTGGCGCATTTGCTCAAATATGACTCGATTTTGGGTCGCTTGGGCTTAGAAGTTTCCCACACAGAAGACACCCTCACCGTGGGCGGAAAGACCATCAAGGTGTTCACCGAACGTGACCCTGCCAACTTGCCATGGGCATCAGTTGGAGCTGAGATCGTCCTTGAGTCAACCGGACATTTCACCAAAGCGGCCGATGCGAAGAAGCACATCACGGCAGGTGCAAAGAAAGTCATTATTTCCGCTCCCGCCAGCGATGAGGACATCACCATCGTGATGGGCGTTAACGATGAGAAGTACGACGGCTCGATCCACCATGTGATTTCAAATGCGTCGTGCACAACGAACTGCTTGGCTCCGATGGCTAAGGTTCTCAATGATGAATTCGGAATCGTACGTGGCCTGATGACAACTATCCACGCTTACACAAATGATCAAGTAATTCTGGATTTCCCACATAAGGATCTGCGTCGCGCTCGCGCGGCGGCAACCAACATCATTCCTACCTCGACAGGTGCCGCCAAGGCGATCTCACTTGTTCTACCGGAACTTAAAGGCAAGTTGGACGGTTATGCCCTACGCGTTCCTGTTCCAACCGGTTCTGTTACTGACCTGACCGTTGAATTGGCCAAAGAAGCCACCGTTGCAGAAATCAACGCTGCCATGAAAGCCGCTTCCAATGGCGCGCTCAAGGGTTATCTGTCCTACACAGAAGATCCAATCGTTTCCTCTGACATCGTTACCGATCCTTCCTCTTGCATCTTTGACTCCGGCCTGACCAAGGTTGTTGGTACCACTGCAAAGGTTGTCGGCTGGTACGACAATGAGTGGGGATATTCCAACCGCCTCGTTGACCTCATCAAGCTTGTGGGTCGCGGCCTCTAATGTCCGCCCTCGCTTCACTTGATGTGGCGGGTAAGCGCGTATTCCTTCGCTGTGATTTCAACGTTCCTCTGAAGGAGGGCGTGATTGTTGATGATGGTCGAATTCGTGCTTCCCTTCCGACCATTAAATATCTGATTGCCCAAGGCGCCTCGATTGTCATCGGGGCGCATCTTGGTCGTCCGAAAGGAGAAGCTAAGCCGGAACTTTCACTCTCACCGGTTGCGCTGCGCCTCAGCGAGTTACTAGGTCAAGAAGTTTATTTCGATGGATCACTCGGCGGAGATCGGTTTTCTTCGTATGTCAAGGCAATGCCGCCAGGTAACGTCGCCCTTTTGGAGAATCTTCGCTTCAATGCGCTGGAGACAAGTAAGGTCGAAGAAGAGCGCCAAGGATTTGCGCGCTCTTTGGCGCTTCTTGTTGATGCATATGTTGGTGACGGTTTCGGCGCGGTTCACCGAAAGCATGCTTCTGTATTTGATTTGCCGCAACTTCTTCCGCATGCACCTGGATATTTGATAACAGCAGAGGTGGAAGTCTTGAAAAGGCTCACGCAGAATCCGGAACGGCCCTATGGGGTTGTCCTCGGTGGTGCGAAAGTTTCCGACAAGATTGGGGTCATCTCAAACCTTCTCGAAAAGGTTGATTTTCTGGCAATCGGCGGTGGCATGGTTTTTACCTTCCTTGCCGCGCAGGGAGATGAAATCGGATCGTCTATGGTCGAACGTGACTTGATTCCGACTGTGCAGGAATTGATGTCTCGTGCTAAAAATAATGGCATGGATTTGCACCTGCCTACCGACATTGTTGTCGCACCACGATTTGCTGCCGATGCAGTACCGACAATTGTGAGTGCGAGTGCGATTCCGGCGGATCAGATGGGTCTGGACATTGGTCCAGATTCGGCGCAGGATTTCGCGCAAGCGATCAAAAAATGCAAGACGGTTTTCTGGAACGGCCCCATGGGCGTTTTTGAATTTCCTGCCTTCGCATCCGGAACCAAGGTTGTCGCCGAATCGCTCACACATGTCGCGGGAATATCAGTGGTCGGTGGTGGAGATTCAGCAGCCGCGGTGCGTTCACTCGGTTTCGCCGATAACGATTTCGGCTACATATCCACCGGTGGTGGAGCGTCACTTGAGTATTTAGAAGGAAAGGAACTTCCAGGTCTGGTTGCACTTGGTCTGTAATGTCTTTAATCGAATTAAATAAGTTTTAAACTCATATCACTTTTAATCAGGGGAGAAGCAATGCGCAAGCCACTCATGGCCGGCAACTGGAAAATGAATTTGAACCATCTTGAGGCGATCGCTGTCACGCAAAAACTTGTTTATAGTCTTTCGGATAAAGATTATGACGCAGTTGATGTAGCAGTGCTTCCTCCCTTCACGGATATCCGTTCGGTGCAAACTTTAGTTGATGGTGATCGGCTACGCCTGACGTATGGCGCGCAAGATCTCTCGCCAGAAGTCGCGGGGGCCTTCACTGGCGACATCTCAGGGTCGATGTTGTCTAAGTTGGGTTGCACCTATGTCGCGGTGGGTCACAGTGAGCGCCGCGCGTTTCATAAAGAAGATGACGCTCTCATCAATAGAAAAATAAAAGCAGCACTTGCCAATTCGATAACCCCGATTTTCTGCGTTGGCGAAGATTTGGCCGTGCGCGAAGCAGCTACACATGTCTCCTTCGTCATCCGCCAACTTAGAGCCGGATTAGCGCAACTCAGTGCGACCGATGTCAAGAAGGTCGTGATCGCCTATGAACCCGTGTGGGCAATTGGTACTGGAAAGACCGCAACCCCCGAGGATGCTCAGGAAGTAGCGCAAGCTATCCGACATGAAATTGCGGAAATTGCTACTGAAGAGGTGGCACAGGGAATACGAATCCTCTACGGCGGCTCAGTTAAACCCGCGAATGTGGCTGAAATTATGGCAAAACCCGATGTCGACGGAGCTCTCATCGGCGGGGCGAGCCTGGATCCAGAGGAATTTGCAAGGATTGTGAAATTCAACAAGTAGACGTGACGTAGACTATCCTTACCTTTTTCCACCCGACTTCAGAAACAAAAGGGGCACCAATGACATTAGGACTTTCCATCCTGCTCGTGATCACGAGCGTGTTGATGGTTCTCTTAGTACTCCTTCACAAAGGCAAGGGCAGCGGGCTTTCCGATCTATTCGGCGGCGGAGTCTCCTCTAACTACGGCGGTTCCTCTGTTGTGGAGAAGAACCTCGACCGCATCACTATCGTTGTTGGCGGACTCTGGTTCGCCGGGGTAGTAGCGCTCAGTTTGGCGTTGAAGTAGTCGCTCGTTTTGGGATTTGCCTAGTTTCCTGGTTTGAACAACATTAAAAGGAGTGAATATGGCCGGCGGTAGCGCAATTCGTGGAAGTCGTGTTGGTGCTGGTCCAATGGGCGAGGCTGAGCGCGGTGAATCTATTGGTAGATTCCAGGTTTCGTATTGGTGCTCAAATGGCCACGAGACAAAGCCTTCTTTTGCCGAAGATGCAACGGTGGTCATTCCGGACGAATGGGATTGCCCGCGCTGCGGATTTCCGGCAGGTCGAGATAGCGCCAATCCTCCAAGTCCAATCAAGAATGAGCCGTATAAGACTCACCTCGCGTACGTCAAAGAACGTCGCAGTGATGCGGAAGGTTTAAAGATTCTTGAAGATGCCTTGAAGAAGTTACGCGGAGACGACGAATAGGCTTTTAGATTATTTCGCGAGCGGCAGAAAGTATTTCAGAAATTCCGTTTTCGCGATTAGTTAAATGCAATCGCACCACCAGTCGATTTCTTTCTGTCAGCGTTTGGCCATCACCTAAAGCTTGGGCTTGAATAAGAGTTCCGAAAGAGAAACTTTTTCCTGGGATATCTATATCGTTTCGATTCGCTCCTGTGATTTGTAGAAAGACGCCATTTTGCTGCCCACCCTTATGGAATTGCCCTGTTGAATGAAGGAAGCGTGGACCCCAACCGAATGTCACGGGGCGTCCACTCTTGGTCGCAAGAATTGAGCGTAATTGCGCAAGCTCTTCGTCGTCTTTTCTATCCAGGTAAGCCATGATTGATATGTATCCATCATCGGGCACGTGATCAATAACGGTCAGAAGCGCCGCCTGCACACTTGCCGCCGCCGCGAATATCTGGACAGATCCTTCTACAAAATTAGGAACCGGTACGGGTGGATTTGATACCCAATTTGCCAGCAGCGCGGCAGTTTTCAATTTGGCTTCTGTCACATTCGGTTGGTTAAAAGGATCGATTTGAAGAGCATAGCCAACTAGGGCGGTGATCCATTCCCATAAAAGAAAATGTTCACCGAGTTCGCCTTGAACTACGAGTTCACCTTTTCCCGAGAATGAAATATTCAAAGCATCACCCGCAACGGGAGCTGTCGTGGATTCCGTGACCACAGGGAGGCGACCAGCACCGTCCTTGCCGGTGGATTCGGCAATGAGTTGCTCGATCCAGTCTGCAAGACCAATCATTCCTGATTCAGCATCAGTGAACGCGCAGTATTGACCCGCACAAAAAGAAATCAAATATGCCAAGTCAACTGCAAGAGAATTTTCATTTTCAAGAATTTCCCGCGCATCAGCGGCGCTATCAAGTAATACCGAGATATCGATCCCGAGCAGTGCGCTCGGTACCAACCCGAAAGCGGTCAGAGCGCTGAAGCGTCCTCCGACTTGCGGATCGGCATTGACCACGGTGTAGCCCTTGGCGCGTGATGCTGCATCCAATGGCGAACCTGGATCGGTGACTATCACGATATGGTTTTTTGGCATTAGGTTGGCCTTAGTAAATTGATCTTCAAATAAGGCCAGTTGTGAGGATGTTTCTATAGTTGAGCCAGACTTTGAACTGACGACGACAACAGTGCTTGCAAGATCTCCAGCGAAAGATCTACCGACATAGTCGGGATCGGTGCTATCTAGGACAAAAAGTTCTTTACCAAAAGTCGAAGCTATAACTTCCGGCGCAAGAGAGGAACCGCCCATTCCGCAGAGCACTACGCGAGTGAAGTCGCGAAACCGAGCGTGCAGAGAATCAAGTTCAGGCAGTAGATCGCGTGACGTGCTTGCTAAATCGATCCAGTTCAGGCGATTTTCGGCTTCTTTTGCCGCCGCTGCACCCCAGAGGGTCGCATCCTTTTTCGCTAAACGACGATTGGCCGAAAGCAGATTGATATATCTCGGATCAAGTCGATCCACCTTTGAAACTGCAGGACCGTGAATAGAGATCATGCAGTTCTCGCCTTCTCCACATTCTGAAGAAGATCCATCCACGCAGCTGAGAATTTCGCAACTCCATCAATTTCCAAGAAGTCAGTTACTTCCTTTACGGAGACTCCGATCTCTCCAAGTCGGGCGAAGATGCTATGCGCAGTTGCAAAGTGAGATGTGATTGTGTCGCCTTTGAAACTGCCATGGTCGATCACCGCGTCTAATGTCGCTTGCGGCATTGTGTTGACCGTATTTGCAGCAATGAGATCAAGAACGTATCGAGTGTCCTCATAAGCAGGATCTTTGACCCCGGTAGATGCCCAAAGTGGTCGCTGAATACGTGCACCTTTGCGTTGTAAGTTTCTCCATCTTTCAGTCTGAGCGATTTCTTCGAACGCTTCATAGGCAAGAATAGCGTTAGCGATAGCAGCTTTACCGAGCAGTTCCTTTGCGTACGTTGATTCTGACTTCTTCAGTAATGCATCAATAGCTGTGTCAATGCGACTCACAAAGAAGGAGGCAACGGATGTCACATCCGAAATCTCCTCGCCGAGTGCCAGGCGATTCTCAAGCCCTTGCATGAATGCATCAAATACTTGCACATAGCGTTCGACGGAAAATATTAGAGTGACGTTGACGCTGATTCCACGTGAAATTAATTCAGTTATCGCAGGTAGGCATTCGAGAGTGGCGGGCACCTTGATCATTAAGTTGGGTCGGTCAACCAATTTCCAGAGCGCTTTTCCTTCAGAAATGGTGGATTCGGAATTACGGGCACTGCGCGGATCAACTTCAATACTGACCCGTCCATCGATTCCGTTGCTAATGGTAAAGACATTCGTGAATAAATCACATGCACTTCGAACGTCGTCCGTCGTCAAAACTGTGACGATTTCCGCGGCACTTTTATCTCGCATTTCAACTATAGTTCCTGCATATTCTGCGCCTTGGGAAATTGCCGCATTAAAAATGCTGGGATTAGTGGTCACACCCACAACGCCGTCGTGTGTAATCCGGTAGGGGAGGCCATGCGGGCCCGTATCGGTTAACTTGGCGCGTGAAAGATCATCCAGCCAAATCGAGGTACCTGCTGCGGAGATTTCTTTAACTATCATGTGAGTCGCTCCTTTACGGCCGTGCGGACATTGTCGACAGTGAATCCGAATTGCGCGAAAAGTTCCGTCGCGGAAGCTGAGGCACCGAAATGTTCGAGGGAGATAGAAGTACCCGCGTCTCCAATGTACTTATGCCAACCTTGGGCAATTCCGGCTTCTATGCTGATGCGGACCTTCACGCTTGGGGGTAATACTGAATCGCGATAATCGGAGTCCTGTTCGTCGAACCATTCAAGACAGGGTGCACTTACTACGCGAGTTGCGATGCCATCAGATTCAAGTGCGTCCGCTGCACTCAACGCTAAGGAAACTTCCGATCCGGACGCGATGAGTATTACGCGGGCGGGTTGCTGCGAATCCTTAAGTACATAAGCTCCCTTGACGGTTAGTTCGGCGGACGCATGAGTGGTGCGATCGACGACCGGCAAATTCTGACGGGACAGCAGTAAGGCGACAGGTAGGTCGTCTTCAAGAATGCGTTGCCAGGCCCGCACCACTTCGTTCGCATCGGCTGGGCGTACTACCGCCAGGCCAGGAATGGCGCGCAAGGCTGCTATATGTTCAACTGGCTGATGAGTAGGCCCGTCTTCGCCTAGACCAATCGAATCGTGTGACCATACAAAAGTTACTCCCAATTTCATCAGCGAGGCAAGGCGCGCAGCGGGTCGCATGTAATCACTAAACACAAGGAATGTGCCACCAAAAGGTCGCGTGAGTCCGTGAAGTCTGATCCCGTTGAGAATCGATCCCATGGCATGTTCGCGAATTCCAAAGTGAACAACCCGACCGTAAGGATTACTTCCTTCTATGTCACTTGTTGCGGGCAGGAAAGATCCACCAGACTCGATCGTGGTGTTATTGCTTTCGGCGAGATCTGCAGATCCTCCCCAAAATTCGGGGAGTGTCTTTGCGATTGCCTGAATAGTGTCTCCAGATGCTTTGCGCGTTGCAACATCCTTTCCGGCAGGAAAAACAGGAAGTGAGACATGCCAGTCTTTCGGCAATTCTCTCTTTCGCAATCGTGCGAGCAATTCAGATCGATCTGAATTCGTTTTGTTCCACGTTAAAAATAACTTGTCCCACTCTGCGTGCGCGGACTTCCCACGTTCTCTCACCTCACGTACGTGGTTCTGGATCTCATCCGGCAATGCAAAAAATTCTTCAGGATTTAGTCCGAGTGCAATTTTGGTAGCAGCTATTTCACTTTCTCCTAAAGCAGAGCCGTGTGATTTGGCGGTACCGCGTGCGTTGGGAGCGGGCCATGCGATTACGGTGTGCAAACGAATTAGAGAGGGCTTGGAAGTTTCAGCTTTAGCTGCCTCGATCGCTGCTTCAAGGGCAATTCTGTCGACATTGCCATCGCTAAGTGTGGCTACCTCGATGACATGCCAGCCGTATGCGAGGTAGCGAGCCGTAACGTTTTCGGTGAACGCTTTGTGCGTGTCTCCTTCAATAGAAATTCGATTGTCGTCGTAAATAACGTTAAGACTGCCCAATTGTTGGGTGCCAGCAATGGAGGAAGCTTCCGAGCTGACTCCTTCTTCTAGATCTCCATCAGAACATATAACCCATATCCGATGGTCAAATAAACTTTTGCCGATTGGGGCATCAGGATCGAGCAGGCCGCGTTCGTATCGCGCAGCCATCGCCATGCCAACACCGTTGGCAACGCCTTGTCCGAGAGGCCCTGTTGTCGTTTCTACGCCAGCGGTGTGTCCGTACTCGGGATGCCCCGGAGTCAAAGAGCCCCAAGTTCGAAATCTTTTTAAGTCTTCCATCTCAAGTCCATAGCCGCTGAAGAAAAGCTGCGTGTATAAAGTTAATGATGAATGGCCACACGAGAGAATGAAACGATCGCGTCCCAGCCAATGCGGATCTGAAGGGTCATGTACCAAATGGCGCTGGAATAGCGTGTAAGCAACTGGGGCTAGTGACATAGCAGTGCCTGGATGCCCGTTGCCGACTTTCTGAACGGCATCCATAGCAATTGCGCGGGCGTATGCCACAGCCTTATCGTCCAGTTCGCTCCATGTTGTCGTCATTGCGCTCATCTTCACTTGCCCTTTCTTATCGAAGGTTTCCTAAACGTCAGAAGGTTTATTCGCCAAGCCGAAATCCATACCAAAGTGACTCCAAGAAGGTGGCTGCCGACGAGCAATTCCGGAAATCCTTGGTTAAATTGAATTACACCGATGAGACCCTGCACAAGAACAAGTCCGCTAAAGACAAGGACTCGTTGGCGTACTAACTGATTTTCTCGCGCAGTGAAAAGTATGTATGCGACGGCGGCGAGTAGTGCGATGACAAGGGAAGCGTGAATCCAAGTGATTGTCTGGATTTGAATTTGAAAACGCGGTGCGGAGGAATCGCCAGCATGCGGCCCTGTACCGGTTACGCCCGTTCCAAAAATGATGACAAGGGCGGTGAGTGCCACAGTCCATTTAATCGCTGCCCGTAAGGATAAATCGAGTTCGGGCAAACGAATTCCGCCACCTGCCCGTCGATCGAAGAGCGTGGTTGCAGCGGCGATGAGGATTACGGATAGGAGAAAATGCGCTGCCACAGAGAAAGGGTTCAGATGGGTTAGTACTGTAATTCCACCCAAAGGAATCTGCGCAAATATGCCAGCCACTTGACCGATCGCTAGAGCCCGAATATCGCGACGCTTGAGAATTACTACCGCAAGTAAGCAAGCGAGTGCGATGAAAACTAAAACGATAGTGATGAGTCGGTTGCCAAACTCAATCCAGGCATGAAATTGACCTTCAATCTGATCCGGCTCGGGATTAATCGAGTTCTCAGTGCAGCGCGGCCACGTTGGACATCCAAGACCCGAGCTGGTCAATCGGACGATCCCGCCGGTGACCAAGATTCCAGCTTGTAAAAAAAGGAGCAGCCCAAGCATGGGAGAGAGAACACGCTCTAAGCGCAGTTTCATAGTGGCAAGCCTAGGAGGTATCAGCCCACGAGGCTTCCACAATCTCTGGGTCAGATCCTGTGTAGCGCGCCACTTTCTGGGGTAGGACCTGCCCAAATTAGGGATTCTCACCGAATTACGACACACTAGTGTTGTGAAAACAAGCGTCAAGCCCATCTTCGCTGATCCGAGCGACATGGATGACCTGCGCACGAGGGATGTAGTAGCGCGCTGGATTCTTCAAAACGGCCCCACAAGCGCCACTTTTCTTGCCACCCAGCTTGGGTTCACGCCCGCCGGGATTAGGCGCCACCTCGACGCCTTGGTAGGGGACGGCTTGCTCGAAGCCCGCGATCCACGCTCCTCAGCCAGTCGGGGTAGGGGAAGACCTTCGAAAGTTTTCTTCATGACCGATAAGGGGCGAGAAACTTTTGAACACTCCTACGATGATTTAGCTGTTTCAGCGCTTCGGTTTATGGCCGAAAAATTGGGCGACTCATCGTTGACTGCTTTTGCGGCTTCGCGCGCCGACGAAATTGAAAAAACGCTTCGTCCGATTATTTCGAAAGCTCATACGCCTGGCGAACGCAACCGCGCCTTGGCCGATTACTTAACGGCAGAGGGCTACGCGGCCAGCGTGGAGCCCCGCGCACATGGCGAAGAAATTTGTCAGCATCATTGCCCGATTGCACATGTTGCGGCGCAATTTCCGCAATTGTGCGAGGCAGAGACTGAGGCATTCTCGCGAGTACTCGGAACTCACGTTCAACGCTTGGCGACCATCGGACACGGTGACGGTGTTTGCACTACATACATTCCAAGTCTTACTCAGCCCATCACTTCACACACTGGAGGTATCAGATGACCATTGCACACCCAGAACTCGAAGGGCTTGGAAAGTACGAGTACGGTTGGTCCGACAGTGATACGGCCGGAGTTAACTCTCGTCGTGGCTTGAATGAAGATGTGGTTCGTGATATTTCGGCAAAGAAATCAGAGCCGGATTGGATGCTTGAATTGCGTCTAAAGGGATTGAAGTTGTTCGAAAAGAAGCCGATGCCCACGTGGGGTTCGGACCTTTCTGGAATTTTCTTCGACACCATTAAGTACTTTGTGCGTTCCACGGAAAAGCAAGCGACAACTTGGGACGATCTACCAGAGGAAATTAAGAACACTTACGACCGATTGGGTATTCCGGAAGCAGAAAAGCAAAGACTCGTCTCTGGCGTGGCTGCACAGTATGAATCCGAAGTGGTCTATCACTCAATTCGTGAGGATCTTGAGAAGCAAGGTGTTTTATTTCTTGATACGGATACGGCCCTGAAAACGCATCCGGAATTGTTTAAGGAGTATTTCGGAACTGTCATTCCAGTTGGTGACAACAAGTTTGCCGCACTTAATACCGCAGTGTGGTCTGGTGGTTCATTTATCTACATTCCAAAAGGTGTCCACGTTGATATCCCACTACAGGCATATTTCCGAATTAACACTGAAAATATGGGGCAATTTGAAAGAACTCTAATTATCGCGGATGAAGATTCTTACATTCACTACGTTGAAGGATGTACGGCTCCGATTTACTCATCCGATTCTTTGCATTCAGCGGTGGTAGAGATCATTGTGAAAAAGGGTGCGCGAGTTCGCTACACCACGATTCAAAACTGGTCCAATAACGTCTACAACCTCGTTACTAAGCGTGCAACCTGCGCAGAGGGTGCGACGATGGAATGGATTGATGGAAACATCGGATCCAAGGTGACCATGAAATATCCTGCCGTGTTTTTGCTCGGTCCGCACGCGAAAGGCGAAACACTTTCAATAGCTTTCGCAGGTGCAGGACAACATCAAGATGCCGGCGCCAAGATGGTTCACGCCGCGCCTTATACATCTTCAACAATCATCTCTAAGTCGGTTGCGCGTGGGGGTGGGCGTACTTCCTATCGAGGATTAGTGCAGGTGCAAGAAGGTGCGCATCACTCTAAGAGCACAGTGAAATGCGATGCACTTCTAGTCGATACAATTTCGCGATCCGATACTTATCCGTATGTAGATATTCGAGAAGACGATGTCTCCATGGGTCACGAAGCCACTGTTTCCAAAATAAGTGACGATCAATTGTTTTATTTGATGTCGCGTGGTCTCGCCGAGGATGAGGCGATGGCGATGATTGTGCGCGGATTCATTGAGCCGATCGCACGTGAGTTGCCTATGGAGTACGCGCTCGAACTCAACCGTTTGATCGAACTTCAGATGGAAGGTGCAGTCGGCTGATGGCTTCGACTTTGATGACAAATTATCTCGTTCCGTCTGGACGGGAAGAGGCCTGGCGTTTTACTCCTTTGGCGCGGCTAGCCGGTCTGCATGACGGTTCTTCGCAAAGGGGCACGCGCAAGTCGCTCTTTCTAAAGAGCGCACAACAGGCGGGCGTCACGGCGACCAGAGTTGATCGTGCGCTGGTTCCGAGCGCCGCACCATCGGAAGATGTTGTTGTGCAACGCGTCCATGCGGAAGCGGAGGACGTCTTCTCTGTTTCAATTTCGGCAAATGTTTCGCTTTCCGAACCGGTATACCTGGCAAGACTTCAGGAAAAATCGCAAGGATCTGAACTTTCGAGCGTCCGAATTGAACTTGGAACAAACGCACACGCGGTCATCATTATGGAAAATGTCGGGAAATCAATTTTAGGCGAGGACGTTGAAATCACGTTAGGAGCGGGATCGACGTTAAAATTCATCACGCTCCAGGAGTGGGATGAAGGATCAGTTCATGCTGCTCGGCATCACGCAATTCTTAATCGTGACTCGACTTTTCAATCAATAACAGTCTCAGTCGGTGGCTCACTTGTGCGATTACTTCCAACAGTGGAGTTTGCCGGCCCCGGTACTTCTGCTGAATTGCTGGGAGTGTATTTCGCAACAGCTGGTCAGCATCTCGAGCATCGTATTCACGTAGAGCACGGCGTGCCGAACGCGAAGTCACGGGTCAATTACAAGGGAGCGCTTGCAGGAAACGAGGCACACACGGTTTGGATTGGCGATGTGCACATTCGAGCCGCAGCTGAGGGAACGGACACATACGAACTCAACAGAAATCTTCTGCTCAGCGATGGCGCACGGGCTGACTCGGTCCCAAATTTGGAAATCGAAACTGGCGAAATAATTGGTGCGGGACATGCCAGCACTACGGGACGCTTCGATGACGAACAACTCTTCTATCTGATGTCACGAGGCATTCCGATGGATGGAGCCAGACGACTTGTGGTTCGCGGTTTCTTCGCCGAGATAATTACACAAATTGGCGATGAACAAATTGAAGATCGTCTGATGGCGCGCATCGACGGCGAACTTGCAAAGGCAGGTCACTGATAGATGTCAGATCTTTCACTGGCTCAATTGTTGGATGGACAGCCTGTGCGTTTAGAAAAAGGCGGCAGGGCGATTTGTGTCACTAGAGTCGGAAGCGAAGTCTTTGCTATTGACGATACTTGTTCGCACTCGGATGCATCTTTATCAGAAGGCGATGTGAGCGGCACCAAAATCGAATGCTGGTTGCACGGCGCAGAATTTGATTTACGTACTGGCGAAGCACTCACCCTACCGGCCGTGACGAGCCTAAAAACCTATTCGGTCAGCGTTGCTGACGATGCCGTTACCGTCGAAATTTAAGTTCTATTACTACGAAAGAGGAGAAGATGAGCACACTGGAAATCCGCGGACTAGAGGTAGCGGTTGTGACGGAAAAAGGTCCGATTGAGATTCTTAGAGGGGTGGATCTCACCGTTCGCTCAGGCGAAACTCACGCAATAATGGGGCCGAATGGCTCTGGTAAGTCGACGTTGGCGTATTCGATTGCCGGTCACCCCAAGTACACAATCACCGGCGGGACTGTGACCCTTGATGGAGCCAATGTGCTCGACATGAAAGTTGACGAGCGGGCGAAGGCAGGACTTTTCCTCGCCATGCAGTATCCAGTTGAAGTACCTGGGGTCTCAGTTTCAAATTTCCTCCGTACTGCCGCGACGGCATTACGTGGAGAGGCGCCTAAATTGCGTACCTGGGTTGGCGAAGTGAAAGCGGCCATGAACGCTTTGAACATGGACCCCGCTTTCTCAGAGAGAAACGTGAACGAGGGTTTCTCTGGTGGCGAAAAGAAGCGACACGAGATTATGCAATTAGAACTTCTCAAGCCAAAGATCGCAATCCTCGATGAAACCGATTCTGGACTTGATGTTGATGCCCTTCGCATCGTTTCAGAGGGTGTAAATCGAGCTAAAGAGGTCAATAACCTAGGAATTGTTCTAATAACGCACTACACGCGAATTCTTCGCTACATTCGACCGGACTTCGTGCATGTTTTCGCAAACGGACGCGTAGTCGAAGAAGGCGGGCCTGAACTAGCGGACAAACTTGAAGAGCACGGCTACGCCGAGTACGTCGGAAGCTAATCGTCTCATTGGATATTGAAATGTCTATCGAATTGGCTCTCGACCCGTACCTGATCCGAAGTGACTTTCCGATTTTCAATCGGACAGTCCGCGATAATAAGCGACTCATTTACTTGGATAACGGCGCGACGAGCCAAAAGCCGGAAGTTGTGATCGAGGCTGAAGCGAATTTTTACCGAAATACTAATGCGGCAGTGCATCGTGGCGCGCACCACCTGGCTGAAGAAGCAACTGAGGCATACGAGGAAGCACGCGATTCAGTGTCGGAATTTTTAGGAGCGAAACCAAGTGAAGTCATATTCACGAAGAACGCTACGGAAGCTATCAACCTTTTGGCTTATGCATTCACAAATGCAGAGTCAGGAAATCGGTTTCATCTGACGCCGCAAGATCGCATCGTGGTGACCGAGATGGAGCATCACGCCAACTTGATTCCTTGGCAACAACTTGCCAAGCGGTCTGGAGCTCATCTGGGTTGGTTCTGTGTTGATGACGAGGGTAGATTGGACCTAT
Organism: Actinomycetota bacterium; assembly: GCA_014377015.1. Classification (GTDB taxonomy): domain Bacteria; phylum Actinomycetota; class Actinomycetes; order Nanopelagicales; family Nanopelagicaceae; genus QYPT01. Next base: position 13,994 of record JACMQL010000022.1, on the reverse strand, counting down.
CAGATATAGATTCAATCATTACTGAATCAACAAAGATTGTGGCATTAACGCATCAGTCAAACGTGTTGGGCACAATAAATCCACTTGGGGCAATAATTGCGCGGGCACATCAAGTTGGTGCGATCGTGGTTCTTGATGCGTGTCAGTCCGTTCCGCATATGGAAGTTGATGTCGCCAGCCTTGGTGTTGATTTCCTGGCGTTTTCGGGGCACAAGACTTTAGGACCGACCGGAGTTGGTGTGCTGTGGGGCCGATCTGAATTACTCGAGGACCTACCGCCATTTTTGTTCGGCGGATCCATGATTGAAACGGTAACCATGACGGGGGCTACCTGGGCGGCTCCGCCGACGAGATTTGAAGCAGGAGTACCCAACATGGCGCAAGCCGTAGGGTTGAGCACTGCTCTTAAATATCTCTCCAATGTCGGAATGCGCAACATTCATGCTCATGAAATGAAACTTACTGAGCGATTACTTGATGCGTTGAATGAAAAGAAGTCTGTGACGATTTTCGGTCCTAAGAATTTAGAAATGCGCGGGGGAGTAGTTTCTTTTGCAGTTGAAGGAATTCACCCGCATGATTTGGGACAGTTTCTGGATAGCCACGGCATAGCGGTACGAACGGGGCATCATTGTGCTTGGCCCCTCAACCGGAAACTTGGCGTTGTTGCAACGACCCGCGCCTCCTTTTACCTGTACAACACTGATGCCGATGTAGATGAGTTAGTCATTGGAATCAATGCGGCTGAGAAGTATTTCGGAACGATCTGATGCAATTAGATAATCTTTATCAGGAAGTCATTTTGGATCACTACAAGCATCCAGAGCACAAGGGCCTTTTGCAAGAATTCGATGTTCAAGTGCATCACGTTAATCCCAGTTGCGGGGATGAACTTACTCTCAATCTTTCGTTGAAAGACGGTCATCTCATTCTTGGTTGGGATGGAGTTGGTTGCGCGATTTCCATGGCCAGCGCTTCGATCATGGCTAGTTTGCTCACGGGTAAGGGAATAAATGAATCCCAACCAATTTTGGATGCTTTTGTGGCGCTTATGCAAAGCAAGGGGGCGCAAAGCGGTGATGAGGAAGTGCTGGAAGACGCCGTTGCCTTCGCAGGCGTCTCTCAATTTCCCGCTCGTATCAAATGCGCTCTACTTGCCTGGATGGCTTACAAGGATGCGTCAATTCAAATCAGGAAGTAAATATCAGCGGATTTAGTAGATACGCTTACGGGTAAGACACATGGAGGTATGTTGAATGGTTGCACAAATTGATGATGTTACAGAGGCGATGAGGGATGTAGTCGACCCAGAATTAGGAATCAACGTTGTTGATTTGGGTTTGATTTACGATGTAATGGTCGATGAGAACAACATCGCCATACTAAATATGACTTTGACCTCAGCCGCTTGCCCTTTGCAAGATGTGATCGAAGATCAAACTCGGCAAGCGCTCTCAAGTTTGACGAGCGATGTGAAGATTAATTGGGTGTGGATGCCGCCATGGGGTCCAGACAAGATCAGCGACGATGGAAGAGATCAACTTCGAGCTCTCGGATTCACTGTATAAAGCATGTCGATGCAAGCAGGATGGATGACATTCCGCTCGTTAACAGCGGATCCATCGGTCAAGAATCAGAAACTTAAGGCAGGCACAATTCGGAGAATCGCAACATTTGCCAAACCGTACAAGTCTCAGATCGTGTTCTTTCTTATTACGGTGGTGATTGATGCTGTATTAGTAATTGCCGCGCCCTTACTTTTGAGACGATTGATCGACGAAGGAGTCATACCGCGAAACGGCGCACTCGTAACGCGTTTGGCGATCTTCGTCGGATTGCTCGCTGTTGCGGATTCCGTGATGAGTATCATCGGACGCTGGTTCTCTTCGCGCATTGGCGAGGGATTAATTTTTGATTTACGTTCCTTGGTTTATGCACACGTTCAAAAACAATCAATTGCGTTCTTCACCCGCGCTCAGACCGGCGCCCTCATTTCGCGAATAAATTCCGACGTAATCGGTGCCCAGCAAGCCTTTACCACTACCTTGGCTGGCGTCGTCAGTAATGTAGTTAGTTTGGTGCTCGTTCTCATCACAATGCTTGTGTTGTCGTGGCAGATCACGATCGTGTCGCTAGTCCTGTTGCCACTTTTCTTGATTCCGACCAAGTGGGTGGGACGACGCTTGCAAGGTCTCACTCGTCAGTCTTTCCAGTTAAACGCTGAGATGTCGAGCACCATGACTGAGAGATTCAACGTCTCAGGAGCGATGTTGGTTGCACTCTATGGGCAGCCCGAGCGCGAACATCGTTATTTTGCAACACGGGCAAGAAAAGTCGCAGACATCGGTATTTCAATCGCATTGCTCAATAGATTATTTTTCATTGCACTTACAAGTGTTGCCGCGGTTGCGACGGCCTTCGCATATGGAATAGGCGGACATTTAGCTATTTCTGGTGGCGTAACGGTCGGAACTCTATTGGCGATAACGGCTTTGTTGGCGCGACTTTACGGTCCCTTGACGGCGCTATCTAATGTGAGAATCGACGTTATGACGGCCCTGGTTTCCTTTGAACGAGTCTTCGAGGTCCTTGATCTAGAACCGATGGTCAAGAATGGTCCCCAAGCTCAGATTTTGCAGTCGAGAACGCCGGACGTTGAATTTCGCGAAGTTTCCTTTTCGTACCCAATGGCTTCAGAAATTTCCTTGGCGTCATTGGAATCCGCTGCTAAGCCCGAGACGGTTCAGAGTGGCGAAGTTCTGCACGGTATTAATTTTCATGCACGAAGTGGCACGATGACCGCGATAGTCGGCCCATCTGGCGCAGGTAAAACAACTATCAGCGCGCTCATCCCTCGACTTTACGATGTCACTGCCGGGGCAATCTTGGTCGGGGGAGTCGATGTAAGGGATCTCACTCTGGAAAGTTTGCGGCAATCGATTGGCGTCGTTATGCAAGATGCGCATCTCTTTCACGACACCATCGCCGAAAATTTGCGGTACGCAAAGAGCGATGCGACAGTTGCCGAAATGAGGCTTGCTTGCGAGTCGGCAAGAATTTGGGATTTGATTGAAAGTTTGCCTAATGGTTTTGACACGATGGTGGGCGAGAGAGGGCACCGGCTTTCTGGCGGAGAAAAACAACGCATTGCTATTGCTCGCTTGCTTCTTAAGTCTCCATCGGTAGTAATTCTTGACGAAGCGACTGCGCATTTAGATTCAGAGAATGAAGCCCTCGTTCACGAAGCTCTTCGAAATGCATTGCAGGGTCGCACCAGTATCGTCATTGCTCATCGACTAAGCACTGTGAGAGAGGCAGATCAGATTCTTGTGATGGAAAAGGGTTCTATAGTTGAAAGAGGGACCCATGACGAACTTCTCGGTGACGGTGGGCTGTACGCAGATTTATACGCTCGTCAGGACTTGAGCGCTTCTCCTTAAAAGTATGCGCCCATAGACAACTAAGCCGCCGAAGAAAATCCATTGCAGCGCATATGCCATATGTGGTCCGTCAGAAAGCTCGGGTAACGCAGCGGGAACAACGGGAGTAAGTTGCGGATTAGAAGATTTAATGAGGTCCACGTAGAAAACTTCCAAGTTATTTGTTGTGGCAAGTTGCGCATTCCATTTCTCGACGAGAGACCCGCCATCGGATGGCATCGCAAAAAAAGAACCTTGGGGCAATGAATTATCGAGGCGAAGCCTGCCAGTGATTTTCACATTCGTTGTAGGTGTCGTAGGTATTTTAGGCGCAGTCTTGGCTGTGGCACCAGGTGCTATCCATCCTCGATTGACCCAGAATGCGCGCCCGTTGCGTTCATTAAATATCGTCAGTAGATCGAATCCATATTTGCCTTCGTTGTATTTATTTCGAAGTAAAATCTGATTTTCTGGATCGAATTTTCCTTCGAAAATAACGGTGCGCCATTCCAGTTTGTTTATATTCTTTTTTGAGAGTTCGAAATTAACCGCGGGGCCGCTCGCATTTTCGGCAATAAATGCATTTCGGTGATGTCTGTCAACTCCCCGTTGGTATTGCCATTGACTTGCCCAAAGGCACAGAACAATGAGAATTAAAGCGATAACGGAAGAGAGATACGGATGAGATTCCCGTTCACTTTCCTTAGTTGAGGCTCTTACGCTTTTCATCTATTACTGCTGCTCCGCGCGGAATGCTTTCTCGTCCAGCGTTGGCCATGATTACTGCAACGTAGGGAAGCAAAAGGGAACCGGCTAGGGCAATCCATCGGAAGGGACTTGGAAGCACGACAGCCAGAATGAAGCAGGCAGTGCGGATCATCATGGAAATGAAGTAGCGCTTCTGACGACGCGGCAAATCCTCACTCAGCCCAACCTGCGCGCTAGTGATGTTATAGATTCCGTCGTCAATCGAATTTCCCATAGGGCAAGCCTAGGCAACTCGCGAGATCGGCGCATCTTGGAAAAGGGTGAGAAAACTCAAAAGGGTCTTTTGTTAACTCGGCGTGGAAATCTGGAATCGCGTCAAGAAACGACTAGGTTTTAGCCATGACTAAGCCGATTGCTCTCGTGACTGGCGCAAATCGGGGAATCGGGAAAGCGATCGCCGAAGAACTAGCTGCGCAAGGATTTCTCACGGTTGTTACCTACCGAACGGGACAGGCGCCTTCGGGAATGAACGCCGTCCAGATGGATGTGACTTCAAGTGAGAGCGTAGAAGCAGCGTTCGCGGAGATTGAAGACAAATTTGGCACGCCAGAAATCATCGTGGCCAATGCCGGAATCACAAAGGATTCTCTCGTAATGCGAATGAGTGATGCTGATTTTTCCGACGTTATCGATGCCAACCTCACGGGGGCGTTTCGCGTTGCTCGCAGGGCGACGCGCGGCTTACTCAAACTCCGACGTGGCAGGTTGATTTTTATCGGATCCGTGGTTGGAAGTGTTGGCTCACCAGGTCAGGTGAATTACTCAGCAAGCAAGTCCGGATTAGTGGGAATGGCTCGCTCGTTTGCGCGCGAACTTGGCAGTCGCGGAATCACTTCCAACGTGATTGCTCCGGGTTTTGTCGAGACAGATATGACTGCCGAACTCGAAGAAAAGCGACGTGTAGAAATTGTGGCATCTGTGCCGCTTGGTCGCTTCTGCAGTGTAAAAGAAATAGCTGAAGTCGTGGCATTTATCGCTTCAGAAAAGGCTTCGTATATCACGGGAGCTTTAATACCAGTGGATGGCGGATTAGGGATGGGACACTGATATGGGAATACTTCAAGGGAAAAACGTTCTTGTAACTGGCGTTCTTACTGATGCATCAATCGCTTTCCACATTGCTCGATTGGCGCAAGAGGAAGGCGCAACGGTTGTACTTAGCTCATATGGTCGCGTTCGTCGTCTCACAGAGCGCATTTCGGGTCGATTGCCCTCACTTGCCCCGGTGGTGGAACTAGATGTGACAAATGACGAGGATCTGGCGGCTTTGGCTGAGAGAGTTTCAGAATTTGTACCTAGCCTCGACGGCGTAGTTCACTCCATTGGGTTTGCACCTGAAGCAGCGCTTGGAGGTAATTTTCTCAATACAACTTGGCCAGACGTTGCCACCGCACTGCACGTATCGGCCTACTCGTTGAAGTCATTGACGATGGCGGCACGTCCCTTATTCAAAGGGGGAGCCTCGGTTGTTGGTCTAGATTTCGATGCCGCCGTGGCCTGGCCGAAGTATGACTGGATGGGCGTGGCGAAGGCCGCTTTGGAATCTACGACTCGTTACTTGGCACGAGATCTCGGTCCTGAGAATGTCCGGGTGAATCTTGTTGCAGCAGGTCCAATACGTACGATCGCTGCCAAATCAATCCCTGGATTTGAAGAATTCGAACATTTATGGAATCAGCGATCGGCCCTGGAATGGGATTTTAATGACCCCGTCCCGGCTGCCAAAGCCAGCGTGGCCCTGCTCTCGGATTGGTTCCCCAAAACCACGGGGGAGATCATTCACGTAGATGGTGGCGTCCACGCAATTGGGGGCTAAGGCACCATCGCAGGATTTCGCACTCAGCCCGACCTCTAGTACCCTTCTGGCAGACCAGTGGCTTAGCTACTGCAAGTGGAGATACCGTTCCCACCTTTCTCGCCCTCTCTAGTAAATAGAGAGGTGTGGTCAGGTATGTCGTGGCTATCAGGGCCTTCACGGCCCTTGAGTTGCCCTTCGCGGTGTTTTCAATCGCAGTGATAATCAACTGAATCTAAATTTTCTTAGTCCCCGCCCGAAAAGGAGTATGTATCAGCACTGAAGCGCGCATCAACGATCGCATTCGCGTCCCCGAAGTTCGACTCATCGGTCCCACCGCTGAGCAAATTGGGGTCGTCGACATCGATACTGCATTGCGGATGGCAGATGAGATCGGTCTTGACCTAGTCGAGATCGCCCCTGACGCCAATCCACCCGTCTGCAAGATCATGGATTTCGGAAAATACAAGTACGAGATCGCACAGAAGGCGCGGGAGGCACGGCAGAACCAAACCCACATTGTGGTCAAAGAGGTTCGTATGAGGCCGAAGATTGAAAGTCACGATTATGAGACCAAGCGGAATCATATTGAGAAATTTCTTCGCGGCGGCGACAAAGTAAAGATCACAATGCAGTTTCGTGGGCGAGAGCAAACGAGGCCGGAGTTGGGATACAAACTTCTACAGCGTCTTGCACAAGACATATCAGAGTTTGGTTTCATTGAATTTGCACCAAAGCAAGAAGGACGCAACATGACAATGGTGTTGGGTCCAACGAAGAAGAAAACTGAGGCAGTTGCAGAGCAGAAAGCGGCCCGAAAAGCTCGCGAAGCTGCATCAGTGACTGAAGAAGAAGAATAATTTCTAGCTCACAAATTTTAGAACGTACTAAACGATCGAAGTAACCATGATAAATAAGGGAAGAGGGCACACATGCCAAAGATGAAAACGCACAGTGGCGCGAAGAAGCGATTTCGTGTCACCGGATCTGGAAAGATCATGCACGAGCGAGCTGGCAAGCGCCACCTTCTTGAGCGCAAATCCTCCCGACTGACTCGCCGCCTCAGCGGTGATGTTGCAGCTAAGCCGTCCACAACTTTTACAGCCAAGCGCATGCTTGGTCTGAAGTAAGGAGCGCCCGCAAATGGCAAGAGTAAAACGTGGCGTCCATGCCGCTAAGAAGCGTCGCACAACACTTGAGCGAGCTGCCGGATATCGCGGTCAGCGCTCACGCCTGTACGCAAAGGCGAAGGAGCAAGTAACTCACTCTATGGTCTATGCGTTCAACGATCGCAAGGACAAGAAGGGTGACTTCCGCCAGCTTTGGATTCAGAGAATCAATGCTGCAAGTCGTGCAAACGGACTCACATACAATCGCTTCATCCAAGGCTTAAAGGCTGGTGGCGTTGAGGTTGATCGTCGAGTACTTTCCGAACTTGCCACAAACGAGCCAGAGACCTTTAAGTCGTTGGTTGAAGTAGCCCGAAAAAATCTTGCTTAACTAGCATCTCTCCCCAACCATGATTGAGAGCCTTCATTCGCCGCATATTGGGCGAGTGAAGGCTCTTTTGGGTACGCGGGGTAAAAAGGAGCGCCGCGACTCTGGCGTTTTTGTCGCGGAAGGTTTGCAGTTTCTCCGTGAAGCAACTCAAAAAAACGCGACACCTGTGTTGGAGACTCTTTATTTGACTCGTGGAGGGCGTGAAAAAACAGAGACAGATGGATTGGATATATCCAACCTGGATGTCTTTGATGTGAGCGACGAAGTCATGAGTGCCATGGGCGAGACAGTAACCCCGCAGGGAATTTTGGGACTTTGTCGCATTCCGTCGAGTGGAATTGACGCATTTCAAATTTCAGATGCAAATCACGTTCTCTATCTTCATGAAATCCAAGATCCAGGCAACGCGGGAACAATTCTTAGAACCGCCGATGCCACGGGTTTTAGCGCATGTTTAACTTCATCGAATAGCGTTGATTTTTATTCTCCAAAAGTAGTGCGCGCCAGTGCCGGCTCACTTTGGCATATTCCTCTTTACGAGAAAGTTCCGCTAGCGGACCTGATCGCAACGTGGCCCAATGAGAATATCTTTGCGCTTGATGCCGATGGCGCCACTTCACTTCTAGATATAGAGGTGAGCGCCCCGTCATTATGGATTTTTGGAAATGAAGCCCAAGGCTTAAATAACCTTGTTCTGAATCCTAAAATTAGAGCTGTAAATATTCCGATGGCGGGAAATGCAGAAAGCCTTAATCTCGCCTCCGCCGCAGCCATTGTGATGTTTCGTGTTAGCACCGCATCATAAGTTGAGTGCACAGTAGACTTTGCGCCATGACTTCAGCTCTGGAACTCAATCGGTGGGTATCTGAAGCCCTTTCCGCTATTGAATCTGCGGGGGATATGGAAGCGTTGAAATCGGCGCGCATCACCCATGTCGGCGACAAATCACCAGTAGCTCTGGCGAGCCGAGGCCTGGGTGCGCTTACTTCGGAAGAAAGGGCCGCGGCAGGAAAACTCATTGGCGAAGCGAAGACAAAGATCGCGGCGGTGATCGCAGAACGCACCTCGATTCTTGAAGCCGAGCGGGATGCCAGAGTTCTGCTGGAGGAAGTTGTAGATATATCGCTGCCGACGCGGCGCACTCCAAGAGGCGGATTGCACCCTTTGACATTATTGCGAAATGAAATCTGCGACTACTTCATTGCGCAGGGTTATGGGGTTGCGGAAGGTCCAGAACTTGAAGCCGAGTGGCTCAACTTCGATGCCCTAAATATGCCACCTGATCATCCAGCTCGCAGCATGCAGGACACATTCTTCATCGAACCTCTTGAATCGAAACTTGTCTTGCGTACCCATACCTCTCCGGTTCAGATTCGGACAATGCTGGAAAACGAACCTCCGATATACGTAATCTGTCCTGGCCGAACTTTCCGGGCGGATGAATTGGATGCGACTCACACACCGGTGTTCAGCCAGGTCGAAGGACTAGTTGTTGATCGTGGGATCACAATGGCCCATCTAAAAGGAACTCTTGATCAGTTCGCCCGTCGCATGTTTGGTGATGAGGCAATTACGCGTTTGCGTCCTTCGTTCTTCCCGTTCACTGAACCAAGTGCAGAAGTTGATGTGTTCTTCAATGATCGTTGGATTGAATGGGGCGGGTGTGGCATGGTGAATCCTCGCGTGCTCGCTGCTTGCGGCGTGGACACGGAAATATTCTCAGGATTCGCATTTGGAATGGGACTTGAGCGAACCTTAATGGTCCGCCATGATCTTTCCGACATGCGTGACATAGTGGAAGGTGACATTCGCTTCACCCAACATTTCGGGGTGAGTTTGTAATGCGCGTACCTCTTTCGTGGGTGCGAGAATTCGCTGCGATCCCAGAATCCATTAGCCCAGAAGAGATTTCTGATGCACTAGTTCGAGTTGGTTTCGAAGTCGAAGCAATCGAAAGACAAGGTCAAAACCTAAGTGGCCCAGTGGTGGTGGGTCAGGTGCTCACAATTGAAGAGCTCACCGGTCATAAGAAACCCATTCGTTGGGTCGAACTTAACTGCGGCGATTTAGAAACTCGATTTGTTATCTGCGGTGCAACTAATTTCAAAGTAGGAGATTTCATTGTCGCCGCCCTTCCTGGCGCAGTTCTGCCAGACAATTTTGTAATTTCTCAAAGAGAGACTTACGGGAAAGTAAGCAACGGAATGATTTGCTCATCTCGCGAACTTGGAACAGGACAAGATCACGACGGTATTTTGGTCCTGCCACAAGATGCAGCCGAACCCGGCACTGATGCTATTTCCTTACTGGAAATCAATGACGTTGTCTTCGAGGTAGCAGTAAATCCCGATCGAGGCTATGCGCTCTCAATTCGGGGCATCGGGAGAGAGGCCGCTGCCTCTCTCGGCGTCAAATTCACGGATCCGATCAACCAGGTGGAGGCAAAGAATTACTCTGAAGGAGAGGATGCGGTCGATGTTTTCATTGATGATCCAACCGCCGCTTCAGTAATTTTCTTGCGATCCCTCGCTGAATTCCAGGCTACTCGTCCCACACCGTTGTGGATGAAGCGCCGTATCGAGAAATGCGGAATGCGTTCGATCTCTCTCGCGGTGGACGTTACCAATTACGTCATGCTCGAATTAGGGCAACCCCTGCACGCCTTTGATAGCAGCGCAATCAAGGGCAGCATCCATATTCAAAGAGCGGGTGCCAATACTTCTCTCACCACATTCGATGGTCAGGCTCGCACACTCAACTCCGATGACCTCGTGGTTGCTGATGATGAAGGTCCGCTCGCTTTGGCCGGAACAATGGGCGGCAAGTCGTCGGAGATTTCGGAAGGCACCCATTCAATCGCAATAGAGGCAGCTCGCTTTGATCCAACTTCAGTATCGCGCAACGCGCGCCGGCACAAACTTTTCTCAGAAGCCTCAAAAAGATTCGAAAGAGGAGTGGATTCCTCACTGGCGGAGATCGCTTCGGCGCGTGCCGTTCAACTCTTGGTGGATTTAGGAGGAGCGAAGCACATCGGGACCCGTAGCGCTGGGCAACCTCGCTATGCACCAGTTGTTTCTATTGATCCGCACTACGTTGCGACTTTGACGGGTGCAGACATTTCGCTGGCGATGGTCGAAGAAAAGTTACTAATTGTTGGTTGTGACGTCGAGAAAATCGACCCACGCAATTGGAATATTGATCCGCCCTCATGGCGGCATGATCTGTTGCAAGCCGCTGACTTCGTTGAAGAAGTGGCACGAATGGTCGGGTATCAAGCAATTCCGTCGCTTCTTCCGCCGCATCCTGTGAGTCCGGGTTTAACATCCCAACAACAACGACGTCGCAAAGTTGCGCTTTTACTCGCCGATAAAGGCTTGGCGGAAGTACAGACCTATCCGTTTGTGTCCGCGGCTGTATTGAAGGCAATGGGCTATGCGGGTGAGCGAGCGGCTACTTTCCGAATTGCCAATCCAATGTCTGAGGACGCGCCTTTGCTCAGACCACATTTAATTCCAGGTTTGATTGGCGCGGCGCTGAAGAATTTGAGCCGCGGGTCTCGCAATTTTGGAATTTTCGAGATCGGATCCATCTTCAAGGATGTTGAAAAATTGGTCTCCGCGCAGTCGCCTGCGACCGCATCCCGCCCCGCCGAAGCTGAAATTTCTGCAATATATGCAAGTGTTCCCAATCAGCCGATTCATGTCGGTGGTTTACTTATCGGCCAAGTGGAGATTGAAGATTGGCACTCCAAGGGCCGCGCTTATGATTGGAGCGATTCCGTCGCATTTGTAGAAGAAATTCTAGAAATGTCTCATCTGAAGTGGGATATTAAGCCGGCTAATTTTGCACCGTGGCATCCTGGACGCTGCGCTGAATTCTTGGTTTCAGGCAAAGTGGTGGCCCATGCTGGAGAACTGCACCCGCGCGTATGTGAGGCCATGGGAATCCCGGCGAGAACCTGTGCATTTGTCGTCAATATGAGTTCGCTACCCGAATCCTCAGTTGTGAAAGGCACATTGCTTGGCACGATGCCGGTGGCTGTGCAAGACATTGCGCTGATTGTTGATAAGAATATTCCAGCGCAGGCTGTCGAGGCGGCGTTACGCGAAGGTGCGGGAGAACTCCTTGAGTCAATTCAACTTTTTGACCGATACGACCAGTTGGGTGATGGAAAAGTTTCCCTCGCCTTTAGCCTTACGTTTCGCGCACCGGATAGAACTCTCACGAACGCTGAAGTTTCGGTTATGCGAGAAAATGCGGCTGAGAAAGCGTTTAAACAGACTGGAGCAGAAGTGCGAGCCTGAGAATTTCACCTCTTTCTCAATCGGGTAATGCATAAAATTTCATAAGGTTGCATAGTTATTAATGACACCATATGCTTGTTCGATGAAGACAGCAATCGTGGGAGCCAGCGGATATACCGGCGGAGAACTTCTGCGTCTGCTCTCTAGCCATCCATTTTTCACTCCCACTGTGATAGCTGCTCACACGCAGGTAGGGCAAAAGATCTCTTCCTTGCATCCGCATTTGAGCGCCTATGGTGAGCGGACATTCGTTCCGGCGAACTTGGAATCTCTTTCTGAGTGTGACGTAGTCTTTTTGGCCCTTCCGCACGGCGAATCAGGCAAGATCGCGTCTTATCTTTTGCCAGATCAGATTGTCGTGGACCTGGGGGCAGATTTTCGACTTAAAGATGCATCTGCATGGTCAAAGTATTACGGAGGCGACCATGCGGGAACTTGGACGTACGGGTTACCCGAATTGTCGGGCAATCGAGAACTGATTTCTGATTCTCGTAAAGTTGCGAACCCCGGATGTTATGCAACCGCGATTTCCCTTTCGTGCGCTCCAGCGCTTGCGCACATCAATACCAGCGATATTGTCGTGGTGGCCGCATCAGGTACGACTGGGGCGGGTAGAAGTCTCAAGGCAAGTCTTCTAGCAAGCGAAGTATCCGGCTCCCTTAGTTCATACAAATTTGGAGGGGTGCATCAACACACACCAGAAATTGAAGAGGCGCTGACATCGCTTTCTGGAAATCCCACGAAGATTTCTTTCACACCAATTCTTGCACCTATGTCGCGCGGAATATTGGCCACCGTGACTGCGCAACTTACGTCCGAAGTATCTGTTGTTCAACTTCGACGTATCTATTCTGAGTATTACGAAAACGAATATTTCGTTACTGTTTTAGATGAAGGGCGACTGCCTCGCACTGCAAGCTTGACAGGGAGTAATCATGTTCAAATTCAAATTGCCATTGATACGCACACAAACAGATTGATCGTTTCTACGGCCATTGACAATCTGGGCAAGGGGGCAGCGGGTCAAGCGATTCAAAACGCGAACCTCATGGCAGGACTAGAGGAGACAATTGGATTGACTTCGATCGGGTTAGGGATATGAAACTGCCTTTGGGTTTTGTCGCAGGAAGTTACGCAGCTGGTCTAAAAAACTCCGGCACCCTTGATCTCGCTTTGATAGCCAACGTCGGCCCATCAGCTCTTTGCGCTGGTGTTTTCACCACCAACAAGATGAAGGCGGCTCCGGTTCTTTGGACCCAACAGATCGTGGCCGGCGGACAGATCCGCGCGGTTGTTCTCAACTCAGGCGGAGCAAACGCGTGTACAGGGGCGCAGGGCTTTGCCGATACACATCGGAGTGCTGAACATTTAGCAGAAGTTCTGAATATTTCTTCATCCGAAGTTGCAGTGTGTTCCACTGGATTGATCGGCGAGTACTTGCCAATGTCAAAGTTGTTACACGGAATTGCAGTCACCGCGACGAAGATGTCATCAGAGGACCTCATTGGCGCGGCCACTGCCATCATGACGACGGACACTCATCCCAAAATTGCCTCAGTGGAGAAATTTGGGGTAACCGTAACCGGGATTGCAAAAGGGGCAGGAATGTTAGCGCCCTCACTCGCGACCATGCTTTCGGTCGTCATGACTGATGCAATTGTCACGGAAGAAGGATTGCAGGACCTCTTTGGCGCTGTTGTGAACCGTACTTACAACCGAATTGATTCCGACGGCTGCACTTCCACTAATGACACGGTATTGCTTCTGGCTTCAGGTTCATCTGGAATGCAAATTTCAATGGCTGAGCTAGAGGAACTTTTGATGGAAGTTTGCTCCTCGCTCTCATCTCAATTAATCGCAGATGCAGAAGGTCATACGAAAATTGTCTCGATCGAAGTTGTTGGAGCGCGCAGCGAAGCCGAAGCGGTAAATGTTGGTCGCGCGTGCGCCCGAAATAATCTACTCAAGTGCGCGCTTTTTGGGGGGGATCCAAACTGGGGTCGCATTCTCGCTGCCGTAGGCACAGCGGACGCAGAATTTGATCCCCACAATATCGACGTCGAACTAAATGGCGTCATGGTTGCACGATCCAGTGCGCCCGGAGATGATCGATCTAATGTGGATCTTTCAGGTCCTAAAATTTCCATCGTTGTGAATCTGAACACGGGTCAGGATTCTGCAACTATTTATACTAACGACCTTTCACAT
>JACMQL010000002.1 GCA_014377015.1 Actinomycetota bacterium | reverse complement strand
TTGGCTTTGGGGTGGGTGTTGGCGTCACTGTTGGCTGTGGTGTTGGAGTTGGTGTTGGAGTCGCCTTCACTTTAACGGTCACTGTTGAAGAGACTGTATTTGACTGCGAATAAATGCCTAACGCTGCTTGCGTTGCATACAGAATTGCACTTCCAACTCCAACCACAATCAAATTAGAGCCATTTACAGAAACAATATTGTTGTTAGATGACGTAAAGGTCCACGCACCCGTCGAATTTGAGGTAGGCGCGACAATCTTTAATGACGTATCACCAATAGTTGCGGTGATTGGCGCAAATGCACCGAGCGCTGGAATCGCACCGTTAACAATGATTGTGATCTGCGCGGATGCTGCAGAATAAATAGGTGTTGCTGCTTGAGACGCAGTGATTCGTGCCGAGCCGGCGGCTTTTACTTTTACAAGATTTCCCACTACTTCAGCAACTCCTGCGTTATCTGAAATAAAGGTCCACGCACCCGGCGATGTAGAAGTAGGGGAAGCCAGAATAAAATCAGGGTCGTTCACTACTTTGACGATGTTCGACCAGGCACCAATAGTTGGGGCACCGATCGAAGTGAGTTTCATTGTTACTGGATTGGACGAAGCAAACAGATTAGATGGTCCCTGAACTGCTGAGACGGTAACTTGTCCCGGTTTAAGAATCGTCGCTTTATTTCCAACAAATGAAACAACAGTTGGATCGGAGGCTGAATATGACCATAGCCCAGTTGAATTAGAGGTTGGAGTCGGAATGAAGATGGTCATTAAAGTTGGGCTTGTAAAAGGAGCAGTCAGATCTGAAAGTGTTCCGACGGTTGGAATCGGACCTTCAACTGTCAACGTCATCGATACAGAGGCCGATGCGTAATCACCTGCATGCGCTTGCGATGCAGTAATGGTGGCTTTGCCAAAAGCAATCGGCGTCAAGGTTGTGCCAACTACTGTCGCAACCGCTGGATTAGAAGATGAGAAGGTCCATGCTCCAGGCGAATTTGAAGTTGGGCGCACTAGCGTCAAACTTGCGACGCTATCTTTCATGATTGAGATATTTCCGAACGTTCCTACGGTGGGTTGCACTGCAACGACTGTCAGCTTCATCGTCGAGGTGCCCGCGAGCCAGTTAAACGTCCTGCCTTGAGTTCCCGTAATTGTGATTATTCCACCGTCAATAAATGTCACGATGTCGCCAGCTATTGTCGCAATATTGGGATTCGAGGATGCGTAACTCCAGATGCCGTTAGATGTGGATTGCGGCGGGAAGATCTTGTACGTGCGTTGCGCAATCGGGAAAGACTGCGCCGGCCAAGGTGAGTATTTCGGAGTGCCTGGATCAATGCGAAGTTGCGTGGATCGCGCGCGCGCTGTGTAAACACCACTTGCTTCCTGAGAGGCAGTAAGGGTGACAGTGCCGGCGCGCAGAGGGGTAGCACTCAATCCGCTTATAGTGACGATCGTCGGATCTGACGATGTGAAAGTAAATTTACCTGGCGAATTGGAAGTCGGTGGAGTTAGCACAGTGCGACCTGCATCAAGTGGAATAACTATCGGCGCAAAATTTCCGAGAATTGTCGTGGTGGCTTGCGCAACTTGGCTCGCGCCGCCAAAAACTAGCGCGAGCACGAGAGCCACTGCGGAAACTCGCCGAATTTTTTTCGCAGTTGATGGCCCACTTGACGAATTGGGAAGACCTTGGGGAATCAATGATGTATGCACGGTTTCATTATCCTCAATGTTTGCGCCGTTTTTGGGATGTGGCGACCGTTACAAGTGAGGTGCGCCTCAATTGCCTTTATTTGCTTGCAGAAGCCAAGAATAAGGAGAAGCATGAAGGAGTATTTCGGTGATAGGAGAGGCCACCAATGTTTCAGGTACGTATTCATGGTCGTGGCGGGCAGGGAGTCGTAACCGCCGCCGAACTTCTGGCACAAGCCGCGTTTGCTGAGGGTGAATTTGCTCAGGCATTTCCAAGTTTTGGTTCAGAAAGAACCGGTGCTCCCGTCGTCGCCTTCGCGCGAATTTCCGATAAACCGATCCGCGTGCGCGAACCGATCATGATCCCGGACGCGCTTATCGTCCAAGATGAAACGTTGTTGCTTGCCATAGATGTTTTTAGCGGACTATCGGCGGACGGATACGTGATTATCAATTCAACGAAGAGTTTCGAAGAACTCGGCATCGGCGAGTACGCGCACTCGCGGACTCACTTCATCACGGTGCCTGCGACGCAACTTGCAATGGAGCACCTCGGGCGACCAGTACCGAATGCAGTTTTGCTCGGCGCATTTGCAGCACTGACTGAAGTCGTCAGTTTGAAATCAGTCAACGACGCGATAGCGGAAAGATTCAATGCAAAGTTAGCCGCGGGTAATTCTGCAGCGGCCAGCGCAGCATTCGATTATGTGAAAGAACGGCTCGCAGGAGTAACGGAGAAAAGTCATGCTCAAACAAGTTGAAGGTTCTGTCGCGGTTGCAGAAGCGGTCGCATACTGTCGGCCAGAAGTCATTTGCGCATACCCGATCTCGCCGCAGACGCACATCGTCGAAGGTCTCAGCAAAATCGTGAAGAAAGGCGAACTTGCAAATTGCGAATTCGTAAACGTGGAATCAGAGTTCGCAGCAATGTCGGTTGCTATCGGCGCAAGTGCAACGGGAGCTCGCACTTACACCGCAACTGCCAGTCAGGGTCTTTTATATATGGTGGAAGCGGTTTATAACGCTTCCGGACTTGGCTTGCCTATCGTAATGACGGTGGCCAACCGCGCTATCGGCGGCCCCATCAACATCTGGAACGACCACAGCGATTCAATGTCCCAACGCGACTCTGGGTGGATTCAGATTTACGCTGAGACAAATCAGGAGGCGACAGACTTGCACGTACAGGCCTTCCGTATCGCCGAAGAACTCTCGCTGCCAGTCATGGTTTGCATGGACGGCTTCATTCTTACCCACGCATCCGAGCGCGTCGATATTCCTGAGCAATCTGACGTGGATAAATATCTCCCCCCGTACGTACCACGGCAAGTTCTCAATCCAGCAGATCCAGTGTCAATCGGTGCGATGGTCGGACCCGAGGCATTTATGGAAGTTCGCTACATGGTGCACGCTAAAACTCTGCGCGCACTCGAGGTAATTCCGAAAGCTGCTGCAGAATTCCAGGCGATATTTAATCGCGATTCCGGGGGCCTTATTCGTCCTTACTTTTCTGAAGATGCTGAAACGGTGATCATCGCGCTTGGATCCGTTCTTGGCACAATAAAAGATGTTGTCGATGAGCAAAGAGCGCAGGGGGTTTCGATAGGCGTGCTTGGAATCATCACTTTCCGACCGTTCCCATTCGAGGCAGTACGCGCGGCACTTAAGAACGCAAAGCAGGTTGTGATCATCGAAAAGGCTTTTCAAGTTGGAATCGGCGGCATCGTTACCGAAAACATCAGCTCATCGATTGCCGGACTGGATATCAAATCCAACACGGTCATCGCCGGTTTGGGCGGACGACCAATAACTAAAACCTCTCTCCACACACTTTTTAATAACGCGACGGCAGGAATCTTGGCGCCGCTCACATTCCTAGACCTCGATCAAGGATTAGTTGATCGTGAAATATTGCGCGAAGGAGCGGCGTTATGACAACCACGCCGGTGAAGTTCTATCAAGTGGGAAGTTTCGCGGTCGGCAATCGTTTACTTCCGCAAGATCAACGATCAGTTCAGTCAGACATGGAGCGCACAAACGCTCTCACGTCGGGCCACCGTGCCTGCCAAGGCTGCGGGGAGGCACTTGGTGCTAGGTACGCACTCGATGCAGCAATGCGCGCAGCCGACGGCCAAGTAATCGCGGTCAACGCAACTGGTTGCCTCGAAGTTTTTTCAACTCCGTATCCGGAAAGCTCATGGAGAATCGCTTGGCTGCACTCGTTATTCGGCAACGCACCAGCAGTAGCGACCGGCGTAGCTGCCGCACTGAAAGCCAAGGGTCACACTGAAGTTCGTGTCATCGGACAAGGTGGAGACGGAGCCACCGTTGACATCGGATTTGGCGCCCTGTCGGGAATGTTCGAGCGAAATGACGATGTCCTGTATATCTGTTACGACAACGAGGCCTACATGAACACTGGCGTGCAGCGATCAGGTGCAACGCCACCTGCGGCGCGCACGGCCACAACTCAAGCAGTGGGACCCCAACCGGGGAATGTTTTTGGACAAGGAAAAAATCTGCCTCGCATTGCAATGGCACATGAGATTCCCTATGTCGCAACAGCAACGGTTGCGGATTTGCGCGACCTGGAGGCCAAAGTCACACGCGCCATGGAATTTCGAGGCGCACGTTATCTACATGTTTTGGTGCCATGTCCGCTTGGCTGGGGATCTGCATCTTGTGACACCGTAAAGATTGCGCGACTTGCAACGCAGAGTGGACTCTTTCCAGTCTTTGAAGCCGAACATGGTGAGGTTGTCGCTTCCACTCCTATTCGCCATCGAGTGCCGGTTGAGGAGTACCTGAAACTGCAGGCTCGTTACTCGCATCTCTTCTCCCCAAAACGTCGTGATGATGTAATTGACAAACTCCAGGCGGCCGCGGACCGAAATATAAAACGATATGCGCTCTTAGATGAAGTGCGCAGATACGAAGCTTTCGAAGATGAAGGTGCCCTCTGATGGAAAAACCATTTGCAATAACACTCGCGGTTGATTCGAGCCTTGCTAACCACACTGGATCGTGGCGCGTTGAAAGACCGCAATACGTCAACCTGATGCCCCCGTGCAATAACGCCTGCCCAGCAGGAGAAAATATCCAGAATTGGCTCTACGTTGCCGAAGACGGATCTTACGAAGCGGCTTGGCGTGCACTCGTCCAGGAAAATCCATTTCCTGCAATCATGGGTCGCGTTTGTTACCACCCTTGCGAAACTGCTTGCAATCGCGCGCAATTGGATGAAGCTGTTGGCATCAACTCAGTCGAAAGATTCTTGGGCGATCTCGCAATCAAGAACAACTGGACGATTCCTGTTACCGCGCCGGATTCAGGTAAGAAAGTCCTCATTGTCGGTGCTGGACCAGCCGGACTTTCCGCGGCTTATCACTTGCGCAGATTCGGTCATGACGTAACAGTGCGAGATGCAACGCATACACCGGGCGGAATGATGCGCTATGGAATTCCGAAGTATCGCCTTCCACGCGAGATTCTCGATGCAGAGATCAAACGTGTTGCCGATATGGGAGTGAAGTTCGAGATGGACACCCGCATCGACGATGTGCGAGCTGCTATGAACGAAGGATTCGATGCCGTATTTCTTGCGGTGGGTGCCCACATAGGAAAACGGGCATACATTCCAGCTGGGGAAACTGCACGCATCCTGGATGCAATAAGTGTTTTGCATAATGTTGAAGATGGTCAGCCACCTTTGCTTGGCCGCAAAGTAGTTGTTTACGGTGGCGGAAACACGGCTATCGATGTTGCTCGCACGGCGAAACGACTTGGCGCTGAGGAATCGATCATCGTTTACCGTCGTACACGCGATAAGGCACCAGCCAACGACACTGAAATTACCGAGGCGCTTGAAGAAGGTGTACTCATCAAATGGCTTTCGACAATCAAGCATGCCGACGAAGGTCGTCTGCAAGTTGAACGCATGGAACTTGATGATAAGGGATTCCCCCAGCCCACAGGAGAATTCGAGGAGTTAGAAGCTGACTCACTCGTCCTTGCGCTTGGACAAGAATCCGATCTCTCGCTGTTGAAGGATGTTCCAGATCTGGAAGTTGTTGATGGAGTGGTCAAGGTCAACTCCATGATGATGACGGGCTATCGCGGAATATTCGCCGGAGGCGACATGGTCCCTGCCGAACGAACTGTCACCACGAGTGTGGGACACGGAAAGAAGGCGGCACGAAATATCGATGCCTGGCTCCGCGAATCCAAGTACGTGAAACCTGCGACTTCCGGAGTTGCCGAGTACAAAGACCTCAACCCTTGGTACTACACAGATGCACCACATGCAGTACGTCCGAAGTTGGAAGGCGCACGTCGCGCCTCCACATTCGATGAAGTCGTACAGGGTTTGGATGAATCCACTGCGCTCTACGAAGCGCGTCGCTGCATGTCATGTGGCAACTGTTTCGAATGCGACAACTGC
>JACMQL010000021.1 GCA_014377015.1 Actinomycetota bacterium | reverse complement strand
TCTTCCAATACCTCATACATTGAATCTGCGTCTGGAGTTGGCGAAGGAGCTCGCACTGGACTGGCCTCTGTGGTCACGGGAATCTGCTTCTTGCTGACAACATTCTTGGCACCCCTTGTTGCCGTCATCCCTTATGAAGCTGCCACACCTGCTTTGGTAATCGTCGGCTTCTTGATGATGACTCAGATTAAGCAAGTTGATTGGGAAGATTACGGAATCGCGATTCCGGCTTTCTTGACGATCATTTTGATGCCCTTCACTTACAGCATCTCAGTCGGAATCGGTGCTGGCTTTGTTTCACATGTCGCGATCAGATTCATACAAGGACGTCGTAAAGAGGTTCATCCCCTACTGCTCCTCGTTTCGGGACTATTCATGGTGTACTTCTTAACATCACCTATCAACACCTGGGTTAGTTAGATTCTCCAGTATCAGTAGAAAGCCAATCAATTGCTAGCTCGTCGCGTACGGCTAGCAATTGATTGGCTCTACTAAACGGTCGAGAGCCGAAAAAACCGCGATAGGCCGAAAGCGGACTCGGGTGTGAACTAGAAATTCGCTGATTGGGCGGAAAGTATTTTTCAAGTTGACGGGCATGATTGCCCCACAAGATCGCGACAACCCCTCTTTCGCCAAGTATGCGGGCCACTCCGTCGGTTAGTTCTTGCCATCCTGAGTTGCTGTGCGCACCGATGTTTCCAATTGGAACCGTCAGGACACGATTAATCAATCCCACCCCCTGATTCGCCCAATCCGAAAGATCGCCGTTGGTTCTCAACGTGCCGCCTAGGTCATGTTGCAATTCTGAAAAAATATTCAATAATGATTTTGGCAATGGATGAACGTTAGTGGGGACGGCGAACGCGAGTCCGCATGCTTGGTTTACATTCGGGTATGGATCTTGGCCGAAGACGACAACTTTCATTTCGCTTAATGGTGCGCTAAAAGCCCGAAACACGAGATCACCAGAAGGACATATATCCGATTTCGAAATCTGACTTTCGACCCGCTGTATTAATTCGAGGTGCGGAGTGAAAACCTGATTCCATGAAGGATGTACAACGTCGAGCCAGGTCATAGCGCTCGTGCGAAGAAGCGATCTCCTTCTTGCGTAACAGAGATAGCCAATCCGAAGACTTCACTTACGTACTCCGTTGTAATTACTTGCGCTACTGGACCAGAGACAGCCACGAGCCCATCCTTCATGAGGAGTGCATGCGTGGTACCCGCGGGAATCTCTTCAATGTGATGAGTGACAAGAATGGTGACGGGTGCTCGATCGTCGCGCGAGAAATGTGCGAACCTGGAGAGAAGGTCCTCGCGTCCACCTAGATCAAGGCCGGCTGCCGGTTCGTCGAGCAACAAGATTTCCGGATCTGCCATCAAAGCTCGGCAAATCTGAACTCGCTTCTTCTCCCCTTCGCTCAGAGTGCCGAACTTCCTATCGCCAAGTTGCCTAACGCCAAAGGTCGTTAACAGCGAAATCGCGCGTGACTCGTCCCAGAGATCGTAATTCTCATTCCAGCGACCGAAAACCGCGTAGGCCGCCGTCAACACGACATCGCGGACCAGTTCGTCACCCGGAATATCTTCCATCAGGACTGAACTACAGAATCCGACACGCGGGCGAAGTTCAAAAACATCGACCTTTCCCATAAGTTGCCCAAGAATTTCTACCGACCCGTGGGTCGGAAAACTCATTGCGGCCAACAATGTGAGCATCGTCGATTTTCCCGCGCCATTGGGACCCAAAATCACCCAGCGTTCGCCTTCAGATACCGAGAAATTAACCGGTCCGAGTATTACTCGGTCACCGCGTCGCACGGACGCATCGGTCAGAGAAATTACAGTACGTCGCTCCATTTGAATCAAAAGATACTGCATCTCGCAAATTGGCGTTAACAATGGCACGCGCAGGATAATCTGCCTTCATGACGAGCCACCACACTCCCAACACTCCCCACACCGGCCTCATCTTGCTATCGGGTATCGATTCACCCGGCATCACTGAAGCTCTTTTTTCAACCCTCGCAGAATTCTCCATTTCAGTGCTGGATATTGAGCAAATCGTCATTCGGGACCGACTTATCTTGACCGCTCTTATAGCCCTGAATAAGGCACATGCCGCGGCGATTGAAGCCGATCTAGACGAATGCGCTGCGCGCCTTGGTGTTGATATTGCTATCTCCTTCTCAGAAGAATCTCTCGACTCCATCGCCGCCAAAACCGGTCTGATTCATGTGACCGTGCTCGGCAGTGGCTTGAAACCGGCGGTTATTGCTGACATCGCGGGGAGGCTTGCCCAGCAAAACGCAAACATAGAGCGAATCTTTCGGACCGCGTCCTACCCCATCACGGCGTTTGAATTTTTGGTGTCGGGATCAACGGAAAAGAATATTCGAACTTCCTTGGCGGCTGTCTCGACTGAACAAGGCGTTGACATTGCAGTCCAAGTTGGTGGGTTGATGAGATGGGCCCGCAAACTCGTTGTAATGGATGTTGATTCAACCCTGATTCAGCAGGAGGTAATCGAACTTCTCGCGGCAAAGGCTGGAGTCCAAGAGGAAGTCAAGGATATTACGGACGCAGCGATGCGGGGCGAACTAGATTTCGCGCAATCCTTGACTGCTCGAGTGGCCCTACTAGAAGGGTTGCCGGAAAGTGTCATTGCAGAGGTGCGCCAAGAAATTTCACTCACTCCAGGGGCACGCACTCTCATTCGTACGTTGCAAAAACTCGGACACACAGTTGCGGTTGTGAGCGGTGGATTTCTGGAAGTTATCGAACCACTTATCAAAGAACTCAACATCGAGTACTACAGAGCCAATAATCTGGAAATCGTAGCGGGGAAACTTACCGGTCGCCTTAAAGGTGACATCATCGACCGAGCCGCAAAAGCAACAGCTTTGCGCGAGTTCGCGCAAGCTATCGGTGTCAAAATGGAACAGACGATTGCGATTGGCGATGGCGCTAACGATCTGGACATGATTTCGGCCGCAGGATTAGGGGTCGCATTTAATGCCAAACCCGCAGTGCGAGCCGCAGCAGACAGTTCCTTAACTCAGCCCTATCTTGACAGCGTGCTCTATTTGATGGGGATAGCGCGCGAAGATATTGAAGAGGCGGATCAAAGCCTGCAAGCGTGAATGTCCGTAACAAGAATTCCTCGCGCGCCAATCGCCCAAAGGGAATCCATAACGTGATTAGTTTCCTTACGCAACACCATGGCTCTTATTGCAACCCACCCCGCTTTTTGCAAAGGAGAAATTGTCGGCGATTCTAAACCAGGGGTAATAGCACAGGCCCGCTCTACTAATTCACGCGGCACGTCGTAATCAAGAAGCACATATTGACGCGCAATGATGACCCCCTGCAGACGACGGATAAGAATCTCGACCTCAGGTGCAATCTCAACTCCCGCGCGTTGAATCAGCACAGCTTCACTTACCAAAATTGGATCACCGAAAATCTTCAAGCCCGCTTGGCGCAACGTGTTGCCGGTACTGACGACATCGGCGATAAAGTCTGCAACGCCAAGTCGAACACTGCTTTCAACCGCTCCGTCAAGACGTACTACGGAGGCGGAAATGCCTGCCGTAATAAGGCAATTTTTAACTAGCCCGGGGTAAGACGTTGCAACTCTACGCCCCGACAAACTCTCCAACGTCCACTCTCCACTAACCGGACCTGCAAATCGAAAAGTAGATTTGCCGAAATCGAGTTGAAGAACTTCAGTGGCACTCGCTTCCGAATCAATCAACAGATCGCGACCAGTAATACCAGCTTCCAACTCTCCTGAACCAACGTAAACTGCAATGTCGCGCGGTCTGAGATAATAAAATTCAACACTATTGTCAGGATCCGAGAGAACTAGATCACGCAAGTCCGTGCGCTGGCGGTATCCAGCTTCGCGCAGAACTTCAGAGGCGGATTCGGCAAGAGAGCCCTTGTTTGGAACGGCAATTCTTAACACTGTGCGTCTCCTTAAAGATAACGATAAACATCATCGATTGAAATTCCCCGGGCAAGCATCAAGGTTTGCAGATGATAAAGAAGTTGGCTAATTTCCGTGGCCAGAGCCACGTCACTTTCGTGTTCGGCAGCCAGCCATACTTCACCAGCTTCTTCAAGGATCTTCTTGCAGATGCTATGCACTCCCGCATCAAGGGCAGCAACCGTTCCTGACCCCTCTGGGCGCGAAATTGAAATTTCAGATAACTGCTCCCAGAGGGCATCGAAGGACTTCATGGTGCTACTTTACTCAATTCATCAGAGTTCAGGTGCCACCAACTTTTCAGCTCTTTCTTTACTTTCTTGTTTTGATATCCGTCTCCAAGAAAAGAAGCCCCAGATAACAAATGGCAAATAGATTGAATAGAGGATACCTGTCGGGTAATAACCATTTTGGAAAGCGAACGGAACTCCAACCGCGTCAACGGCCACCCACACCAACCAAAATTCAATATATCCGCGGCTCATGCCATAAGTCGCCAGTGCGGTACCGGTGAAAATCCAGGTATCTACACGTAGCCACGCGCCTGTTTCCCCTAACGCTTTAAATATCAGATACGAAATCCCGTAAAAGATAATCACGGCCGGAATAATGCGCATTTTCTCTGCCGTAGTCGTCCACCGCGGCTCGACCGCTGGCTTCATTTTTCCAGCTGCGCGCGATCTGCTCCAACGGATCCATCCGTAAATACTGACAACTATCAGCAGCAAATTTCTGCCTGCCTGACCGTAGAAGTTCGCGTCAGAACCTTGCGAATTGAATACGGCGCCAAGAAAAACGGTGAAGAGAAGTGCATCACCAATAATTCCAACCGGCCATGCAGAGACCAAGCGACGCATGCCAAGGAATGCGCTTGTAAGCCCGAAAGTGCCTCCTACTATTTCTCGCCAATAAATAGCTTTCGAGCCAAAGTGCAATTGAGAATCAAGCAACCAATTGATAACGGACATTTACGGTTCAACCCTCCCAGTAAAAGTCCGAGGGTAAGCCAAGGCGCACGACCCCCAGAATTCCAGAGCGCGTACGTCGAAGCCGTTTATTCCTTTATCCAGACTCTAACTGTCGGTCTTGGAATTTCACCAAGTCAACCGCCCACATATAGTGGTCGGGTCGCGGACTCTACCGCCGGTTCGGAATTACACCGACCCCCGGAACAACGAAAGGCTATTGTGGCACGGATTTCGCCAAACTTCGCAATCCACGGACCATGGCTGCCGGATCTGCCGCCTTAAAGACGACGCTTCCCGCCACAAAAGTATCGGCACCGGCGGCTGCGGCCATCTCGATAGTTTCAGGAGATATGCCTCCATCAACTTGCAACCAGATCGGACGAGAGCCGATAATTTTCTTAGCCCGCTTAATCTTTGGAATCATGTCGATCATGAACTTTTGCCCGCCGAATCCTGGCTCAACTGTCATTATTAGGAACATATCCACCCAATTTGCGAAATCCAAATATTCATCAATCTCAGTATCGGGCTTGACAGCCAGACCCGCGCGTGAGCCAGCCGCCCGTATCTGACGCAATGTCCCCGCAATATCGCGCGTTGCTTCAGCGTGCACCGTCACACTCTCACATCCAACATCAGCATATCGCGGACCAATTTCGTCTGCGTTGGCAACCATCAAATGCGCATCCACTGGGATTGGGCAATCAGCAATAATCTGTGCCGCCGTATCGAAGTCAAAAGTAAAATTAGGCACGAAGATGTCATCCATGATATCTAAATGAATGAAATCAGATACATCAGCGATTCGCAATATCTCGCTCTGCAAGTTTGCCAAATCTGAATTCAATATGCTGGGCGTCATACGAACTTCACGGGACATTTGCGTACCTTATCTAACGCTCATGAAGTACGTTCAAATAACGAAAGAAACATAGCGTCGGTGCCATGTCGATGCGTCCACAACTGCAATGATCCTTGGACTACCGCGTCCTTCAAGCTCACCGGAAGAAATGAATCGACTTCGATCTGACGGATATTTTGGTGTCTTCTAAGAGCGCTGCTCACCTGAACTTTAGTTTCCGCCAAGTGCGGCGAACAAGTTGCATAACCGATTATCCCGCCGACTTTCGTCAATTCTAGAGCGCTTTCGAAAAGTTCACGTTGGAGAACCGTCAGACCTGAAAGATCCGACGCTTTTCTGCGCCATCTCACTTCCGGTCGCCTGCGAAGTGCGCCGATGCCAGTACACGGCACGTCGGCCAACACCGCGTCGAAGCGCTCGCCAGTGTCTGAAAGCTGGCGCCCATCTCCGACTAAGACCCGTCCGCCAGCAATAACTTGCTCGACCAATTTTGCGCGCGATGGTGAAATTTCGTTTGCGGTGAATGCCGCACCCGACTGAATCGCCAAACTCGACAGGAGGGCCGCCTTGCCTCCTGGACCAGCACAAAGATCCAACCAGGAAGACTTTCCGACGGCAGCTTTTGCAAAAATAGCGGCTACAAGTTGTGAACCTTCATCTTGAATCCCCGCCTTTCGGTGCCTGACCAGTTCAATCTCACTGGGAATATCCACTGATGTTGCGCCGAACTCAGAGTACTGAGTCGCTCTCCCACCGAGTGCCACTAGATCAGCCTGGCTCGATCGACCCGGCCAAGCAACCAAGGTAGGAGATGCGGCGATGTTGTTACTCGCCAGAGCGATTGAGACTTCTTCCTCACTTCGGAGAAGATCGAAGTAAGCCGACACAATCCATTCAGGATGCGAGTACTTAACAGAGTAATACCTGACTTTGTCAGAATCATGGCTGTATTCCAGTTCGAGTTTTGCCAACCAATCTGCCAACGTTTGAGCCGAGACTTTCCGCAACAAAGCATTAACGTAGGTAGCCTTTGAATCCCCCAATACTTTTCGTGCAACCTCAACTGTCGCGGAAACAGCCGCGTGGTTTGGGACCCGCATTTCAAAGAGTTGGTGAAGTCCTAAGCGAGCAACGTTTACTATCCCAGCATCTACTTCATTCCATGGACGATCACTTACCTGAGATAAAACCCAATCATGACGGCCTTGCATGCGCAAAGTTCCATAGACAAGTTCGGTAATAAATCCTTTGTCACGTTTTTCGAGGGAAGTCTCGGACAATACTTTAGGAAGCAAAAGGTTAGCGTAGGCATCCTGCTCATTGACTTCACTTAAAACTTGAAAAGCAATCAGGCGCGAGAGATCCGGGCGCGGCTTTCTAAAACTCTTGGCACCGCTAGTCAAAGAAATCTCCGAGCTGACATCTGGCGCCGTTAAGCCATTGATTGGCTTTCATCGTGCGTTTACCTGCCGGTGCAATTTCATCAATTCGCAACGCTGTCATTTCGCCGCAACCCACCAATAATTCACCGTTTGCACTGGAAATGTGCCCCGGTGCCAAGGGTTCCGCAAGAGAAATTGGCTCGGCGCGCAGGATTTGAATCCGCGCGCCTTTCCACTGCGCCCATGCGCCCGGCTCTGGTGTGAATGCCCTAATTTTACGAGAAACCGATTTCGCTTCCTGATGCCAATTGATGCGGGCCTCAGCTTTCGAAATCTTCTTTGCCGTGCTCTGCCCTTCTAACTTTTGTGCAATCGGCGAATTCCCTCTTTCAATCATGGTCAGCGCTTTGGCCAGACTTGCTGGTGCACCAATAGCTAGTCGGGTCAATAACTCTCCAGAATTCTCGTTCGGATCAATTTCTACCGAGTCCTGAACAAATATGGGTCCCGTATCCATTCCTACATCGAGTTGGAATACCGTTACACCGGAAACCTTGTCGCCGTTTTCGATTCCTCGTTGCACCGGAGCTGCTCCGCGCCAGGCGGGCAAAAGTGAAAAGTGCATATTGACAAAACCGTAACGAGGAACCTGCAAAACGTTCTCCGGAAGTATTACGCCATAAGCAAGAGTTACAACCAGATCGACATCGCCCAACCACGGAATAAGTTCTAAAGATCGAACCGGCTTAACGACAGGCACGCTATTTTGAGCAGCCCATTCGGCAACTTCCGACTGTTGTAAGACTTTTCCGCGCCCCGCCGGTTTGTCGGGTCTGGTGATCACCAATGTCAGTTCATGCTCGGAAGCCTGGATCCATTCGAGAGTTGCACAGGCTAGGGATGGCGTGGCGGCGACGGCAAGACGCACTAAAGACTCTTGCCGTAGAGACTATGCGGGGAAACGCGAACTTGCGGATCTGATCCACTTCCCTGCGCCATACCGAACCAATCTGATTCGCGGATCTCCTTCATCGCGAGCTTTCGATTCTCAGGAGCGAGTCGATCTATAAAAAGTATGCCGTCGAGATGATCAGTCTCGTGCTGAATAGCGCGAGCCAAAAGCTCACTTCCTTCAATGGAGACTGGATCGCCGTACATATTCCAACCTTTGGCTACCACGCGCAGTGCCCGACGTGTTTCATATCGAAGTTCCGGAAATGAAAGACAGCCCTCCTCCCCGTCCTGAATCTCATCACTTAAATCCAAACTCGGGTTAATCAAATGACCAAGTTCCTCATCTACATCCCACACAAAAACCCTTAACGCGACTCCGATTTGTGGCGCCGCAAGACCTGCTCCTGGAGCATCTAGCATTGTTTCGGTGAGGTCTCTTACGAGATTGCGCAACTCTTTGTCAAAATCCTTCGCCTCGGAGGCAGGCGTCAAGAGGACTGGATCCCCAAAAAGGCGTATCGGCATGATGCTCATGGAGTGAGTCTACCAATCAAGCGAGGGAATAAGGATCGACCCGAATGCGAAGTAAGGGCTTACGAGAAAGTGATCTCCTACGCTGCAATTCATGAACAAACGCCACCAATAGTGGCGCTTCGATCACAGGTACCGTCAGAGTTATACGCGAAGACAATTCACCGTTCTGGTGCGGCCCGCGAATTTCTGTAGTTGAAGGAATTCTGCCTTCTGCACGAGCCTGCACAATTCCGGCATGCAGAGTTGTCGCACCCTTCGTATCAATCTCCAGGGAAATGAAACGGAAATATGGTGGCAAATGAGCACTCTCCTGCTCAGATAATTCACGTTTCACCATGAAATCCGCATCCCAACGCGTCAACGCCGCGACAATTGGATGAACCGGATCAATCGCAACAAAAGTCTTACCTTTGGTTGCACTCAAATGCGACGCATTGAAAAATTGCTCGCGCGCTCTTTCTGTAGCCCGGATATCGCTGGTACCGAAAAATCGTTGCCCCTCCAACAAAACAACCGCTGAATATCCTTGCGGAGAACGCGGCTCTGCTCCGGGAGTCGCCACCACCAAACCCTTTTGAATGTCGACGGATTCGACAATGTTTTCCCCTGAAGAATTAACAATCTGGAAATTGGGAAATGCTCGGCCAATCTCTTCTATGTATCTTTCAATGCCACGCGCGGCAAGATAGATATCAGAGCCTTGGCAGTACCCGCATCGCCACGATTCGTATCTCGCCGCACAGAGTGCACATTCCGGTATCGCGTTCTTGGCGTCAACTTTTAACCGACCACCACATTTGCATTGCGCGATATTGCGACACTTCGCGCATAAAACTGCGTTGCCATACCCCTTGCGAGGAACTAAACAAAGCACTGGACCGAGTGCCAATGCCTTCCGTATCACCGCGAACGATTTGGCAGGCAACAGCGCACCCAGTGATTGCTCCTGTGCTACCACGTCACGTCTAGTTCGCGATGAAATGCTACCCAACCATTTGGTTTCGATAAGTCGCGCCGCCTCAAGTGAAGGGGAAAAACCAGCCAGTACGACATTGGTTTCAAACAGCGCAGATCTCAGGAGCGCTACATCCCGTGCATTCCATCCGGGCGTTCGCGGTTCGTGCAGATGCTCCGAACTTTCGGAAATGACCATGATCGTTGAACCTTGGGCAAGCGGAGTGAAAACGGCACCTCGCAAACCGATTCCGATTCGCACCGAGTCAGTGCTCATCCGAAGAAAATTTCGATAACGATCCGCTCGCGAAGAAATCGCATCTAATCGCACCACCGACTCAAATGGAAAGTGAGTTGTGAAAGCTTTTTCAACTTCCAATAGTTCGCGCTCTGTCGCGCAGATGATAAGTAACTGTCCGTTTTGCAAGCGTTGAGCAGCAAACATAGCGAGGGACTCCCCCAACGGCTGTGAAGCAGGGAGTGTCCAAAATAAGCGAACCTTCTCGGTACTTACTTCTTGCAGAGAATTCCTACGCAGGCGCACTTCGAAATTTTCCTTATCGACCGATGCCACGCGAGGTGGAATTGCGCTGCGGATGATGTCATACGGTACCCCCGCCCAACGTTTACTCGCATTT